>CACJUU010000001.1 GCA_902596605.1 uncultured Alphaproteobacteria bacterium
AATCTTCATAAGGTTTGTTAAAGGTATGTTATGAATCCATCTATAATTATACACGCTGGATTGCCAAGAACGGCCACAACAACGTTACAAAAGATAATTTTCCCAAAACATTGCCACCATCCTCTTTATACAAAAGATAGAATGAGCAGTATGCTTACAAATCAATAGGATGTCATTTTATTAGATGGTGCCCAAGGAGAGACTCGAACTCTCACGGTATCACTACCGGCGGATTTTGAGTCCGCTGCGTCTACCATTCCGCCACTTGGGCATAAAGATAAAAATATACTTGCATTAACTTGCTTTCAACTTAAAAAGTCAAGAGTTCAATTAATTTAAGGGATTATATTATTTATACCAAACTCAAAAATCGTATAAACATAAAAAGGGCATTGAATAGCAGAATATCTCTATTGATCTTATGTCTTTGGGCATTCTCGGAGGCTTTCATTTTTCCCATACCCCCCGACCCATTTTTGATCGCTCTAGTACTAGCAAATAAAAAAAAGTTTTTTTTATACTGTATGCTGTGCACCGCTTGCTCGGTTTTAGGTGGTATAACCGGTTACTATATAGGTTTTATTTTTTGGGACGAAATAGGAGTTCATATAACTGAGTACTTCGCTTTGACGGACCAAATAAACAGTTTCAAAGAACTTTATAATGAAAATGGTTCTCTAGCTGTCTTTATAGCGGGAGTATCACCCATTCCATATAAACTAGTTACGATTATATCTGGGATAAGCTCCATGAATTTTTTTTACTTCTTTTTATTCTCACTATTTTCAAGGGGCTTACGGTTTCTACTTATAGGATTTTTAATATTTTGGTTTGGATCAAGAGTTCAAAGTTTTATTGAAAATAGACTTGGTTTACTTATCTTAATAATCGTAGTCGTTGCTCTGAGTATATTTCTTTTATTGAGCTTTTTATGATAAAAACCTACTTAAATCATATCTCTCTTGGGGCAATCTCTATGAGTATGATCTTGTTTGCTTTGATGTCAGAGTATGTGTTTGGATTTACTCCTTGCTCTTTATGTTTGGTACAGCGATACCCACACATACTGGTAGCTATTACGTCAATTTGGCTGGTTTTTTTTAGGAAACACAATTTGTTTATATATCCATTAAACACATTGGTTATGGCGTTTAGCATTATTTTATCGTCATATCACGTTGGCGTAGAACAAGGTATATTTCTAGGCCCCCAATCTTGTTCATCGTCCAATCTTTCTTCGATGAGTGAGAAAAGCGCTGAAGCATTGTTGATAGATATCTTAAATACATCGGTCGTTAGATGTAATGAAATTACATGGACTTTCATGAGACTATCGATGGCAAGCTGGAATCTCATTATGTCCATAGCCCTTTTTATAGGCTGGACGGTCTCCTCTCTTAATTTTTTAAAATTTTTTCAATCAAAATCTTTTTCAAAATAAAGAAAGTCGATCCACGATTTATGCATATCACTAGGAGGAAATTTCTTTCCCTTATTTAATAAAACTTCTGGAGATGGTTTGGTCGGTGCTTTCTTCAACTTAAATCCCGCCTGAGATGTCGTTTTCGCAGCTTTTCTCAAGTTACAAGATTGACAAGCGGCAACAACATTGTCCCAACGCGTTTTACCTCCTCGCGACTTCGGCACAACGTGATCAAAAGTAAGATCTTTTCCCTTATAGCCGCAATATTGACATGTAAATTCATCTCGCAAAAATAAGGTGGCTCTGGTAAAGGGCACAGTTTTTGTAGGCACAACATAATTCTTAAGCACTATTACTGATGGAAGTGGGAGTGTTAATTTCTCTGATCTAACCACCTCTTCATATTCAGCTGCTACATTTACTCTTTTCAAGTATACTGCTTTAATAGCTTCTTGCCAGGGCCACAGAGAAAGTGGAAAGTAGGACAGTGGTCTATAGTCAGCATTTAAAATTAATGCAGGTCGCTGTTTTGATTTTTCAAATAAAGCAGGCTTAACATTAGCTTGACTATCCAGCATAAACTTCTTTTCTCCCAGATTGACGTATGCGACGTTGGATACATCTCATGATTATTAGATAGTGTTTGTCATAAAAAAACTAGCTAAAAATTTTTTTAATGAACTCTTGAGCCTTTGATAATCCATCTGGAGCAATCCCATGTCCAATATTTTTACTAACATGAGTAGAGAGCCTGACATTTATCTTATTCAAAACTTTTTCGGCATCATACATTGATGAAAGTGGTACTACTTCATCCGCATCCCCATGAATTAATACTACAGGAGGATAACTCTTTTTATTACTTTCCTCTAAGGAGTCCGGCATAAGAAGCCTCCCTGAGATGCCAACGATACCTCCTAGATCGTTTAACTGTCTCAAGCCAATGTTTAAAGAAATCATACACCCTTGGCTAAATCCAAGTAAAACAAAATCAGAGGAATCTAAACCAAATCGTTTTTTGTAACCGTCTATTAATTTTATTATTAATTTTTCTGAAAAGGCTAGTGCTTGCATCATATCAGGAATGGTTGATCCATCCATTTCAGGTATCGGAAACCACTCATATCCAAAGGGGGATGCACCACACTTTCTAGGAGCATCTGGCGCAGCAAAAAAGCAATCTGGCAGCTGCTCCGATAAAGGGTCACTCAAAGAAAACAAATCCGCTCCATCAGCTCCATATCCATGCAGAAAAATAACAACTTTTTTTACCGATCCTGAAGTAGGCCCCCTCTCTTTTACGTTTAATTCATTTACCATAATGTAGACTCCCTGGACTTAAAATTCCTATAAAAATGCCACAATATTATTGCACATACTGATCTATAAGGCACCCAGCTTTCAGCTATTTTTCTCATCTCTTTTTCTAAAGGCCTATTTTTCAAGTTTAATAAATTTTTTGCAGCCTCTTGCAAAGCAAGATCACCCGCCGGAAAAATGTCTAATCTTCTTAAGCTGAAAATACAGTATATTTCCGCTGTCCATAATCCAATTCCTTTAATACCAGTCAAAATGTTTATAACGTCCTCGTTTTCCATTTTCTCCATTTTATCAAAATCAAGTCCACTTTCAGCAAGGCTTTTTAGATAAGAAATTTTTTGTCTTGAAAATCCAAGGTCCCTTAATTGATTATCAGCTTGATTATTTAAAATTTCTTCGTCTTTAATGTCTGCCTCTATAAAACGACCCCATATCGCCGCAGCTGAGGCTACAGAAAGTTGTTGCCCTACAATGGTTTTTTTAAGCGCCACAAGTCCTTTCTCTCTAGGGTCAAAAGAAGGAAGTCCAAAGTTCCTTTCAACCAGCCTAAATCTTTTCTCTAACTTATATACGCTTGGCGCTATATCTTTTACAAATTCAGTACTTAACATTTCTTACTTATTCGACAAGTTTATTTATCTTATCAATAAATTTTGCTCTAAAACTAGGCTTATGGTCCGTTTTATAAATTAATTGTGGGTTGTTTTTAATTTCCATTAAAATTGGCACAAAATTGTTAACAGTATAAAGCACAGAGAGAATATTTTTTTTTAGTCCCATGCTTTTAATTTCCCTTTTCCCCCTATGAAACAAATTAAATGTTAAATCAATATCAGAACGTATTCTTCCTGAAATATTATCATTAATTCTGCCTTCAAAATATGTACTGTAATCTATTCCAGTGGGCAAAAAAAGTGAGTAACATTTGTTTTGACTCAGGGGTCCTGCTGCTAAAATAAATCGTGCTAAACCAAGGGATAACCCGAAATATTCGGACAGATTTCTTCTAAGGGAGTTATCATTGAACTCGATCAGACAACTTAGGCCCATGAATAAAAGATTCTGTGAGGTGTCTCGAATATATTTGATTTGCTGTTCGTAACTGTCAAAGGGCTCTTTTGAACAGTCAAATTCACGTGCTTTAATGAGTCTAAGTAGATTATTTTTGTGCAGCTTACCCTCTGCAAGAAGCCTAGAAAGGATTAGTGAATATTCATTTTCTCCAAATGAATTTCCATCTTTCATATCATTTATGTAATCTTCCCACCAGCGCAATTTTAGATATCCAAGCTCACGCTCGCTAACGTTCCAAGCTATATTTGCCAATTCGAGATTAAATGAATATATCGCCGCTATTTCTGTTCGTCTCGCAGAATCTAAATATCTAAGAGATTCAAACCTTTCGCGATCAAATTTTTTAAGATTGCTCAGCCAGTTGGTATCAATCAATTTGGAGATGCCCCTTCCTTGATCAACTTCCAGTTAATTGAATCTAGAAGAGCTTGAAAACTGGCATCAAGAATATTTGCAGAAACGCCCACAGTAGACCACCTTAAGCCCTTTTCATCCTCGCTATCAATTAGCACTCTAGTGACTGCCGAAGTTCCACCCGAGGTTATTCTGACTTTAAAGTCTATTAGGCGTACGCCGTTAATAATATCTTGATACTGCCCTAAGTCCTTGGAGATAGCTTTGGACAGTGCATTAACTGGTCCCAAGTCATTCATTTCTTCGTCCATACTTTCAGATACAGAAAGGGTTTCTTTATCTCCAATTTTTAGAACAACCACTGCTTCAGACAATGTTTTTGTGTTGCCTATAGTGTCTTTTCTTCGCTCGGTGGTAACTCGGTATCTCTTTACTTCAAAAAAATTCGGCATTTGACCTAACAATCTTCTCGCAAAAATTTCAAAAGACGCGTTTGCTGAGTCGAAAGAATATCCCTCGCTTTCTTTATCTTTAATTTCTTTGAGTAACATAGACAGCTTGCTTGTGTCGTCATCTGCTTCAATACCTGCTTGCTGGAGTTTTTCTCTCAAATTTGATAAACCAGCCTGGTTAGATACAGGTATAATTCTCTCATTTCCGACCAACTCTGGATCTATATGCTCATAGGTTTCAGTATCCTTTAATATAGCATTAGCATGTAGACCCGCCTTATGAGCAAAGGCGGAGCTACCTACATAAGGAGCAAATCTATTTGGTACTCTATTAAGCACATCATCCATAATTCTTGATGCTCTGGTTATTTCTTTAAGGCTATCAGATGTCACCCCAGTAACGAATTTTTCGGCGAACTGTGGCTTTAACAAAAGAGTAGGCAACAGAGAAATCAGATTTGCATTGCCACATCTTTCACCAAGTCCATTAAGAGTGCCCTGTATTTGTCTTACTCCAGCTTGTACAGCTGCTAACGAATTTGCCACAGCATTTTCCGTATCATTGTGTGCATGGATGCCAAGTCTGCTAGCATTAACACCCTTTTCAATCAAACTCTCAATAGTCTCTCTTACTTGGTCAGGCATACAGCCACCGTTGGTATCACATAGCACTACCCAATCAGCTCCAGCAGCCATCGCTTCTTTAACTATTAAAATAGCGTATTTTTTGTTAGCAGCAAAACCATCAAAAAAATGTTCTGCATCAAAATGTACCTCTTTACCTAAAGATTTTAAATGTTTGATCGAAGACGTTATCAGCTCTATATTTTGATCAAGTGATATTCCCAAAGCTTTTTGCACATGAAAATCATGGCTCTTCCCTACAAGACACACAACGCTTGTTCCGGCAGATACCACTTGTGCCAGCGTTTCATCATTTTCAACAGATCTTCCAAATCTTTTAGTCATTCCAAACGCTACTAGCTTGGATTTAGAAAGTTCTTTTTTTCTATCAAAAAATTCACTATCTGTAGGGTTAGCGCCAGGCCAACCCCCCTCAATATAATCAATACCAATATCTGCTAATAACTGACTTATCCTCAGTTTATCATCCAGAGAGAAGGTAACGCCCTGGGTCTGTTGCCCGTCCCTCAGTGTCGTATCGTAAATGTAAAGCCGCTCTTTTGTGGTCATAATTCCTTAAGCTTTTTTATTTTAAGTTTCTGACTTGATTCCCAAGTAGTTTCCTGACCGCTATCTTTTATTATAATACCGGCACTAAGCAAGTCTTCTCTTATTTTATCTGCCAACGAAAACTTTTTTGACATCCTCGCATTGTTTCTTTTTTCAATTAACTTATCAACCTTTTCGGATAAATCCGCCGGTATTAGGGCACTTTCTTTTCTGTCATTTGAAGAAAATCCAAAAAAGGTACAAGCATTTCTTAAATCGTCAAACTTTTCGTTATTAAATAGCTGATGCATTTCATGGATAGATTGTGGGGTATTAAGATCGTCTACTAAAGCATTCAGAATTTGCTTTGGAAGTCCGATTTCATTCATTGGATCAATTCTATTATTCCATTTTACTAAAGTCTTTTCGGCTTCTGCCAGCCTCTCAAATTTCCAGTCTAGCGGCTGTCGATAATGAGTGGAAAGCATATTATATCTTATCGCAGGTCCCGAAAAATCTTTTTGGATTAAATCATATACAGTCAAAAAATTGTTTAGTGATTTTGACATCTTTTCACCCTCGATCTTAAGAAAGCCATTATGAAGCCAAAAATTTGCGAATTTTTTCATGTTATTTGAGCATGTACTTTGGGCAATTTCATTCTCATGATGAGGGAAAATCAAATCGATACCCCCTCCATGAATGTCAAATTGATCTCCTAATATATCCTTGGCCATCGCTGAACATTCGATATGCCATCCGGGGCGTCCTCTTCCCCATGGGCTTTCCCAGCCTGGCTCTTCAGAATTAGACGGTTTCCACAAAACAAAATCTAGTGGATTTTTCTTTGTGTTTTCATTTTCTATCCTGACACCTTCTTTTAGCTCGTTTAATTTTTTGTTAGAAAGGCGTCCATAATCTGAAAACTTCTCTACCTCAAAAAACACATGACCATCTTCTGTAGGGTAGGCAAAAGACAAAGATATAAGTTTAGAGATCATGTCCTTCATCTGAAAAACATAATCCGTTGCTCGGGGTTCATGATTGGGTCTGAGCGCTCCCAAAAAGTCCATGTCTTTGTGAAACCAACTTATTGTTTCTTCCGTTACTTTCTCAATGTTAACGCCTCTTTCTAAAGCTTTAGCGTTAATTTTATCATCAATATCTGTGATATTTCTAACATAAGTAACATTATCTTCTTTGTATAGATATCGAAGAAGTCGAAACAAGATGTCAAATACTAAAACTGGTCGAGCATTACCTATATGAGCCCGATCGTAAACTGTAGGCCCACAAACATACATACGAACATTTTTCTCGTCTAGGGGCCTAAAAGCTTCTTTTGTCCTTGAATAGGAATTATATAAAAAAAGAGGTGTTTCCATATTTGTTTCGATATTATAAGAATAACTTATTGAGTATTCATATCTTATGATTCTGTGTAGTAAAGCTATTTTCTTTTTTGATTAGTATAGAACGGTATATTAGGTAAAAAATCATGCGATTAATATTATGTGTATTAGTATTTCTAGCAGCTGTGCTCTTAAATTCGGCAATTTTTGCTCAAGGGTTTTTTGAGCAAGAACCATATGACCCAATTGAGAACATTAATCGAACAACCCATGAATTCAATAAAGGACTAGACAAATACGCTATAAGACCCACTTCAAACGTATATGGAGAATATGTTCCTGAATTAATACGCATACCAATATCAAACTTCCGGGGAAATTTAAACGAACCGAAGAGGTTTATAAATCATATTTTTCAAAGAGATTTTGGCAGTGCAGGAACTGATCTCAGCAGATTTATTATTAATTCTACGCTGGGAATTGGTGGGTTGATCGATGTGGCGTCTATGTGGAATATTTATCCAAAATCTACAGGTTTTGATGAAACTTTTAGTTCATTCAATATACCTCAAGGCGCGTATGTAGAATTGCCACTCTTTGGACCAAACTCAGCTAGAGGATCATTTGGATTGATAACAGATTATGTACTTAATCCTTCAAAGCCAATAACAGCAGGCATCGATGGTGTGGTTATGCTGGGTGTGGAAGTGGCAAATGTTTTTCAGAGAAGATATGAGTTTGCTCCTATGATAGATGCTACATTATATAACTCTGCGGATAGCTACTCAGCTGCAAGAAATGTTTTTCTTCAAACTAAAAACGAGTTTGACATCGATAATGATGAAGCAGATGTGTTTGACCCATACAATGACGATTAACTTATTTATCTATGCCACCCGAAAACACTCTACTTTGCCTAATATCAATATCTTCGATCTGACTTAGAAAGCTGGCACCAATTGGTCCCTCTGAGTTATTGAAGACTCTATTTGCCTGACGAAGTCTTGCACGATCAATAGCATTACGAATAGAGCGAGCATTGGCAAAGTGCGGTTGTTTTTTTCGAATTTTTATGTATTCAGCCATAGCTTTTTTGCTCTCTTCATTAAATTGGTAGTTCATGCTCGCAACCATAACTTCGGCAATCTCCAATAGTTCGTTATTTGAATAGTCGGGAAAGTCTATATGGTGAGCTATACGTGATCTAAATCCTGGATTGCTTTCAAAAAACTTATCCATCTTATCCTTATAGCCTGCTAAAATAACAACTAAGTCATCCCTATTATTTTCCATCACTTGTAATAATATCTCTATAGCTTCTTGACCATAATCTCTTTCGTTTTCCGGCCTATATAAATAGTAGGCTTCATCGATAAATAGAACCCCTCCCATAGCTTTCTTGAGAACTTCTTTGGTCTTTGGAGCCGTATGTCCGATATATTGCCCTACAAGATCATCTCTTGTCACGGTTACCAAGTGTCCTTTTCTTACGTAACCCAGACGGAAAAGGAGATTAGCCATCTTGAGAGCGACTGTAGTTTTACCAGTACCTGGGTTACCAGAAAAACTCATATGTAAAGTTGGCGACTCATTAACTAAGCCTAGCTTTTCTCTAGCTTTATCGACCAAAAGCAATGAAGCCGTCTCTTTTATGCGTGTTTTCACCGGCGTGAGACCAATTAAGCTATTATCTAGTTCTGCAAGAATATCAGCGACGCCACTTGCCTGGAAATCTTCCTTTAAATTTACCTCGTTGACAATCTCAGACTCTTTTTCCTGTCCTTCATTTTCCATTAGGTAATCCTATTTATATCTCGAACCCTGGGGTTTATCACTAGAATAAGGTGTTATAGAGTACTGAATGTTTCTTCCTTTAACCTCAGTTCTACTCAATTTAAACCCAGGTTCCTCAGAAGGTCTATTAACAATAAATGAAAGCCTGATCGACTCCCAGCCTGGAGATGAGTCAAACGCAATAATTCTTATATAGTAAGAACCATAAACCTTTCGGCATTCATTTAACTCGTAAACTACCGCTGCCGCATCCGGATTATCAAACATTGGATGTCCCCACATCTCCCAATAGGTATTTCTAGGATGTGGATCGTCAGTATATTCGATACTTACTGCCCAGTCGTTATCTATACAATATTGTACTTGTTCATGAATTTGTTGATCAGTAAAATCGGGTAAAAATGAAAATGTGCCTTGTGTAACTCTCATTATTCTTCTCCTTAAGATACAGATGTTGTTGGAACGAAGTCGGGTGCATCAGTGGATGCATAATCAAAAGTTACATCCTTCCATATGTCCAGAGCTTCTCGCAAAGGTGTACATGTTTTTGCTGCCTCTGCAAGAATTGTAGGGCCTTCAGCCAAATAATCTCTACCCGCATTTCTGGCATATACCATAGCCTCTAAGGCGACTCTATTTGCTGTCGCGCCTGCCGCTATTCCTTGCGGGTGTCCTATAGTTCCACCTCCAAACTGCAGAACGACATCTTCTCCCAAATAATGGATTAATTGATGCATTTGCCCCGCATGAATTCCTCCAGAGGCGACAGGCATTACTTTATTTAAAGACGCCCAGTCTTGATCGAAGAATACTCCTGTTTCCAAAGACACTGAGTTCTGTTCTTCTCTACAGATATCATAGTAGCCCTTTGTTGTTGCAGGATCTCCTTCTAACTTGCCAACAACGGTACCCGCATGGATGTGATCTACTCCTGCCAACCGCATCCATTTTGCTATCACTCTAAAAGAAACACCATGAGTTTTTTGTCTTGTGTAGGTGCCATGGCCTGCTCGATGTAGATGCAGAATCATGTCGTTATCTCGAGCCCACTTTGCCATGGATTGAATTGCGGTGTAACCAATAACTAAGTCAATCATGATGATGACGGATCCCAATTCCTTAGCAAACTCGGCTCTTTTATACATTTCTTCCATCGTACCAGCAGTCACATTTAAATACGTTCCTTTAACCTCTCCAGTGGCAGCGCTCGCTCTATTTACAGCTTCCATACAGTATAAGAAACGATCTCTCCAGTGCATAAATGGCTGACTGTTTATATTTTCATCATCTTTGGTAAAATCTAATCCCCCTTTTAGGGCTTCGTACACAACTCTCCCATAGTTTCTCCCGGAAAGTCCAAGCTTAGGCTTTACAGTTGCTCCCAGGAGCGGGCGTCCGTAACAATTGAGTCGCTCTCTTTCTACGACTATTCCCGTGGCTGGGCCTTGAAAAGTTTTGACATAGGCTACCGGTAATCGCATATCTTCTAGTCTTAGTGCTTTTAGAGGTTTAAAGCCGAAAACATTACCAATGATTGATGCGGTAAGGTTAGCAATAGATCCAGGTTCAAAAAGATCTAATTCATAGGCAATATACGCAAAATACTCCTTTGGATTGTTAGGCGTTGGATCAACCCTGTAGGCTTTAGCTCTGTATTTTTCACATGCTGTTAAACGATCTGTCCAGACTACTGTCCAAGTTGCAGTTGAACTTTCACCAGCAACTGCTGCTGCAGCTTCAACGGGATCCACTCCATCCTGAGGAGTGATCCTAAACAGTGCTATGACATCGGTATCTTTGGGTAAATAATCAGGCTCCCAATACCCCATTTTCTTGTATTCTAAAACCCCAGCTGAGTATCGAGCTTTAGCATCTAATTTTTTATCACCATCAGGCATTTGTTCCTCCTTTTTACCTATATTTGTTTTAACTCACCTTTTGAATAACTTTGTGCCATTTGATCCAAGGATTTAACTAATATTTTTTTTGCATGTCCTGCAGTTCCAAACCTTTCAAACCTATCAGCACATAGCTTTTCCATTTCCTCACTAGCGGGAATAGCAAACTTTCTAGGGTCAAATTCAGCAGGCTTTTCTCTTGCTATTTTTCTATAGTGACCCGTTATTGCCATTCTGCAATCAGTATCTATATTTATCTTCCTAACACCCGACTTTATGCCTCTCTCAATTTCCTCTACTGGAACACCATATGTTTGACTTATCTCCCCACCATTTTTGTTAATCAAGTCCTGTAGGTATTGAGGAACTGAAGAGGACCCATGCATCACGAGATGGGTTTTTGGTATCTTTTTATGAATTTTTTCAATAACATCCATAGCTAATATATCTCCATCCGGTTTCCGACTGAACTTATATGCGCCATGACTAGTACCACAGGCAATCGCGAGAGCATCCACGTCAGTCTTTTTAACAAAATCGAGCGCTTGGTCTGGGTCTGTTAAAAGCTGTCTGGCATCAAGTTTGCCTTCTGCTCCAGACCCATCTTCTTTGGCTGCTTCACCAGTCTCCAAACTTCCTAAAACTCCAAGCTCTCCTTCCACGGATGCTCCAACCCAATGCGCAATCTCGGCAACTTTTTTTGTGATTTGAACGTTATAATCATAACTCGCTGGTGTTTTTTGGTCACTTTCTAAAGATCCATCCATCATAACAGATGTAAAACCATGCCCAATAGCGGTCATACATGTAGCCTCATTGTTACCATGATCTTGGTGTATGCAGATTGGAATTGTTGGATACATTTTGGCAAGTGCCACCACGATGTGTGATAACATAATGTCACCAGCATAGGCCCTTGCACCCCTACTTGCTTGAAGAATCACTGGAGAGTCAGTTTTATCAGCGGCCTTTAGTATTGCCAAGCCTTGTTCCATATTATTTATGTTAAAGGCAGGTACTCCATATTGGTTTTCAGCTGCATGGTCTAGCAGTTGTCTTAAAGTTATCAGCGCCATTTTTCTTCCTTATTTTTTAATATTTTTTCGCTTCTTATATTGCTCGTCTTGCTTGATTTACCAATCTACCTATTAAGGGTGTAAGTATTAGTTGCATTGCTAAATCTAATTTTCCTCCTGGTATTACTATTGAATTAGCTCTACTCATCCAACTATCATGAATCATCGATACAAGATAAGGAAAATCAATTCCGTGAGGATCCTTGAAACGGATAACAACCAAACTCTCGTCAGCAGTTGGTATCCACCTAGCTACTAATGGATTCGATGTATCGACTACCGGTACCCTCTGAAAATTTATATCTGTCTCTGTAAACTGCGGGCAAATACAATGAACATAGGCGTGCATTCTTCTCAATATTGTGTCTGTCACAGCTTCGGTACTGTAGCCCCTGGAATCTGTATCTCTATGAATTTTTTGTATCCACTCTAGGTTAATAACAGGAACAACACCAATTTTTAAATCTGCATATCTTGCCAAATTGATTTCTTCATTTATTACCGCTCCGTGCAAACCCTCATAGAATAATAGATCTGATGGTTCTTCAAACTTTTTCCATTTTGTGAAATTCCCAGGTTTAGCTCCATACAAATTTTCTTCATTTGAATTGTGAATATAATGTCGATACCGGCATGTACCTTGTTCGCTATAATTTCTGAAACAATCCTCTAATTCTGACAGCAAATTGGCGTCGAAGGAGAAGTGGGAAAAGGTAGCATCACCAGCAGCATGTCTTTTCTCTAACTCTTTTTTCATTTCCCTTCTATTATACCTATGAAATGCATCCCCTTCCAATGTTACGGCCTTTACGCTTTCTCTTCTGAAAATTTGTTGAAAAGTATGCTTTACTGTAGACGTACCTGCCCCAGAGGAGCCTGTAACTGATATTATTGGGTGCTTTATACTCATTTATTACTACCTATTGAATAGTCCTCGAGTTCTAAAAAGAGGTGCATGAGCACTTTTAGGATCTTCATAAAACTTTTTTATAGTTTCAACTTCTTCTTTAGATCCAAACACAAAGGGGGTTCTTTGATGTAAATTTTCTGCGGTTAACCCAACTATTGGCTCTATTCCATTTGTTGCTAACCCTCGAGCTTGTTCAATCAAAAACGCTATGGGGCCACACTCGTATATTTTCCTTAATCGCCCTTCTGAGTAGCCTTCCCTATCATCGCCTGGATAGAGAAACACGCCTCCTCTTTCTAATATTCTATGGGTCTCAGCAACTAAAGAAGCAACCCATCGTGTATTATAATTTTTTTTTCGAGGACCAATAGCACCATCTATTAATTCTTCTATGTAACTCCTTACAGGTGTGGGCCAATATCTGGAGTTTGAACTATTAATAGCATACTCTTGAGTTTGTTCAGGAATCTTCAGGTCTGATTTTACGGAAACAAATTGATTATCTTCTACATTAAGCAAAAACTTAACAATACCATTACCAACCGTAAAGACCAATAATGTCTGGGGTCCATAAATAAAGTATCCACTAGCTAGATAATTTCCTAACAGAAAAAAATCATCTTGGGGACGGCTTTTGTTCTTCACTTTCTTAATAGAAAAAATTGTTCCAATTGAAACATTACAGTCAATGTTGGAAGACCCGTCTAGTGGATCGATAGCTACTCCTAAGTCATCATTATTGTTAAGCATTTCTATCGCTTCACGTTCTTCGGACACATAAAAGCCTACTCCAGCAGCCTCTAATGAACTGCAAAAAATATCATCAGCAATTACATCAAGCTGTTTTTGACTATCTCCATCAGAATTTAATCCAACTGGTAGTCTATGACCTCCCCCATTGTCACTTAATGAAATTTCTTTAGCAAGACGAATGGCACTGGAGCATAGAGTTGTTAGAATTTTTGCAACCCCTGGATCACTAACGACATTATTTAAATCTATAATCACTTTTATCCACGTAAATTTTTGAGAAAATCCTCACGAGTTTTCAGCTTCTTCCATTGCAGCCCTTGCCAGTTCCTCTTCATATCTTTTTTTATTTACATAACTTCTAACCTTGAAGTAAAAAAGCAATAGCAATACTGCACCTATAGTTATTCCAATATACCTGTGCCAACCCGCCGAAAAATTATTCGTCGGCGCAAAAAACATAAGCACTATGTAAACCAATCCGAAGGGAGCAAAATAAGCGAATATTGAACGCTCTATGTTAAGAAACGGCCTTATAAACAATGTCACTACCAAGGTGACAAAAGCGTATCCTAGCAATGCGTAGAGAGTCAGTAGAGGCCTCCATTGTAATAAAATTGTTTACAGCCACATCCCCCTTTATTTGTTTTAGAAAAATACAACAGGTATTTCAACAAATAATTTAAAAGAAAGTCGTTTAACTATATCACTTATCAATGATTTTCTGTATCATTTAGATCATGGAAGAGGAATATGTCTCAAGATATACTGAATCCGGTGGGCTTACTATTGCCTACCAAGTTTGGGGCTCATCCGAAGATACACTCGTGTATGTGCCAGGAATGATCTCGCATCTAGAGGCTGTGCTCGAGGATAGCGAGTACCTTGCTTGGATTAGAGAGTTAAGTAAGTCCTTCAGGCTTATTATTTTTGATAAAAGAGGCCAGGGGTTATCAGATAAAGACTCGTCAGCACCAAACCTAGAGGAAAGAATGGATGATATTTCTGCTATAGTAGAAGCAGAAAATTTGAATAAATTTTTTCTTTTTGGACTATCCGAAGGCGCTGCAATATCTTTAGTATACGCAGCTACTCACACCGATAAAGTGAAATCTGTTGCGGTATTTGGAGGTACTGCCAAATTTACTAAAGCAGACGACTATAAATTTGTACCTGAGTATAAGGTGATGGTAGAGAATATGTTATCAAGTTGGGGGTCTGGCAATTCTGGCTATTATTTTTGCCCACAAAAAATGCCAGAAAAAAAAGGATTTCTTGCAAAATTAGAAAGAATGGTCTGCAACCCTAAAACACTCCAAAGTATTTTAGAACTTCTTTCTAAGATCGATGTAAGGACCACCTTACCTGATATTAATTTGCCAGTTCTCGTGTTGCATTCCCGAGATGATGCTACAATCTCAAAATTGAATGGAAGATATTTAGCAGATAACATTCCAGGCGCAAAGTACATTGAGTATCCGATTGGAGGACATCTACCTTGGCATGAAGAAAGAGACAACATTGTGAAGGACTTGAAATCATTTTTTTCCGAAACCGGTTGTGATTTAAAAATGGCTGATAGAAATCTCGCTACGATTCTATTTACTGATATCGAGAACTCAACCAAACAGATGACCGAAATGGGTGATAAACAATGGTCAGAAAAAATGAATAAACACGATGAAATAATGAGAAATACTATTGAAAGCTTTAGTGGCAAATTAGTGAAAAACACAGGTGATGGGGTATTAGCAGTTTTTGACGGACCTGCAAGATCTATAGAAAGTGCAATGTCTAGCATTGAAAAATTAAATGAAATTGAATTGAAAATTAGATGTAGCTTGCATGTTGGTGAAGTAGTATGGAGGAATGATGACATAACTGGAATAGCTGTCAATATTGCAGCAAGAGCGCTAGAAAAATGTCAAAGTAATACAGTTATAATCACTAAAAATTTGAAAGATCTATTAGGGAGAACAAAATTTTCTGTTACATCGATGGGGAACTATTCTCTGAAAGGCCTTGAAGGTGATTGGGAATTATTCGAAATTGAAAGCCACCAATAGAGGGAAAAGGTGTTACCTAAATTTAAACATAAGCAGCTAAAATTTAACGAGGGAGCTCTAATTTATTCTATCGGAGATGAGGCAAAAAACGTTTATCTAATTCATAGTGGGCATATCAGTATAAGATCCAAACACGGACTCGAGCTTGGAAACCTTGGACCTGGAGAAATTTTTGGTGAAGTAGGCAGAGTAATCAATTCTCCTCGAACAGTAACGGCAAAGGCAAAAACTGACTGCGTTGTATATGAAATTGACTGGGCTAATCTACAAAAAAAGTTAGATGAGGCCGACCCTGTCTTAGTTGCTATTACAAGAGGTCTATCATTGAGAATTGGGGATGCAAATGAGCTTGCAGAAAAGTTATGGCTTGAATTAAGTGTGTATAAATCACTCGAGTAATAAGAAAATCAATTTTTTTCAATTAGATTCAGCCAGTTTTTATAAATAAGCTTTGCCTCATTAATAAGTGTTCGCCTATTTTTTTGTTGATACTTAATTATTTCTTCAAGACCGTTTGGACCAAGAGCGTCGTGAAAATCTTGTTTTATTTTTGGATTAGTTATCCAATTTTGAATCGTATCGTCAATAACTTCTGGGTGAAACTGGACAGAAAATGCGTGATTTAAATACGAAAGTGCTTGAATTGAACAGTTGTCTGAAGAAGCTAGCACTGATACCTTTTTTTTTGAAAAATTCGATATTTCAGCTGAGTGGCCTTGCAAAACACGCATATCTTCAGAAAAGTTCCTAAATAAATTGTTTAAAGGTAATTTCCGATTCACAGAAATCTCCTTGAACCCGATCTCCGGAGTTTGTGATTTGACTACTGGAGCACCTAAAGCTTCACCAAGTAATTGATGCCCTAAACAAATTCCGAAAAATGGTTTTTCCAGCTTCAAAACCCAATTCTTGATAAATAACTTTTCTTGGACTAACCACGGGTATCTATTTTCTTCCCAAACATTCATAGGACCACCCATAACCCACAAAGCATCATATTTGTCGGCAGAGGGTGGTTTTTTTAATGAAGAAAAATAAAATCGTTCAAAGTAGTGTCTATCAGTCCTAATAAATTCCTCATAGGATCCTAGATCGACCTCTGGGACATGATTTATTACTAGAATCTTAATT
The DNA here is from genome assembly GCA_902596605.1 of uncultured Alphaproteobacteria bacterium. Classification (GTDB taxonomy): domain Bacteria; phylum Pseudomonadota; class Alphaproteobacteria; order Rhodobacterales; family Rhodobacteraceae; genus CACIJG01. The sequence continues at coordinate 16,774 of CACJUU010000001.1, forward strand.
TTTCTTACTTTCTTTACTTTTCAATCCATTTGATAATTAATATATTTTATAAAAATCAAAAGTTGGAGAAGTTTTATTTGTCGTAAACAACATTTTTTGAAACTATATCTAATCGACCAAAACTATAACGACATACTATATAAAGTTATTTTGAAGTTAAAAGAAATTGCAAAACGATGAAATATTCTGGAATTAAAGTCTTATGGGAAGGATTACGAGGTAACATGGGTTGGAAACCCTTGTGGAGGAACCCCGATCCGAAAAAGAGTTATGACATAATAATAGTTGGTGGAGGTGGGCACGGCTTAGCAACGGCCTATTATCTTGCAGAGAAATTTAAAATTACTAATATCGCAGTTCTTGAAAAAGGCTGGCTTGGATCTGGAAACATAGGTAGGAATACGACGATCATACGATCTAACTACCTATTACCCCAAAACCAACCTTTTTATGAGTTCTCTCTGAAACTTTGGGAAAATTTAGAGCAAGAATTAAATTATAATTCAATGGTAAGTCAGAGGGGTGTTTTGAACATCTTTCATTCAGATAGTCAGAGAGACGCTTTCGTAAGGCGCGGCAATGCGATGCTTATGTCAGGGGCGGATGCCTCACTATTAGGAGTAAACGGTCTAAAAAAAATGGTTCCTTTTCTTGATTTTCAGAATTCTAGGTTTCCCATTAAGGGTGGTTTATGGCAACCAAGAGGAGGAACTGTAAGGCATGATGCAGTAGTGTGGGGTTATGCTAAAGAAGCGGACTCACGTGGCGTTGATATAATAGAAAATTGTGAGGCAACTAATTTCTTGGTCAAAAATGGACGCTGCTATGGAGTTGAAACTACAAAAGGAGTAATTAAAAGTAAAAAGGTTGGAGTCTGCGTTGCTGGATCATCAAGTCAAGTGATGGGCAAAATTGGAATAAACCTACCTATAGAAAGTCATGTTTTGCAAGCTTTTGTATCGGAAGGCTTGAAACCTGTAATTCCAGGAGTAATTACTTTTGGAGCTGGTCATTTTTATGTGAGCCAATCTAACAAGGGCGGATTAGTTTTTGGAGGTGACATTGATGGCTATAACTCCTACGCACAGAGAGGAAACCTACCGGTAATAGAAGATGTGTGTGAAGGAGGAGTGGCTCTGATGCCAATGATCGGACGCGCTAGGCTTCTTAGAACTTGGGGGGGGATAATGGATATGTCAATGGATGGATCCCCAATTATTGATAAAACAAACATAACAAACTTATATTTTAACGGTGGCTGGTGCTATGGAGGCTTCAAAGCAACTCCAGCAAGTGGCTTTTGCTATGCACATCTTTTGGCAACTGGAACATCACATCATAATGCCAAAGATTTTTTGTTCAATAGGTTTGAAAAAGGTATGTTGATAGACGAAAAAGGCCAAGGCAACCAACCCAACTTGCATTAAAATGAGGATAAAAAATGCTTATTGACCATCCATTACTTGGCCTTAGGGATTCATCCGAATTCATTTATATGGGTGATGCAAAGTTACTTAATAGACCAAATTGGAAGAGTAAAAACTCTAATACTAAATTTATAGATTATGGCTATTTACGAAAAAATCCTGCGGGGGAACACAAAGAGCTCTGGTACCATGAGCAAGGTGATAGATCTTGGCTGGTGGTAACAAGAAATACCGTAACCCATGAAATTTTAAAAGTTGAGCTAGCTCGATATCTTAAAAGAAAAGCAAATGCGAAATAGTTCACATCCAATAACAAATAAACAAAAACTATCTTTTACTTTTAATGGGAAAAAATATTTCGGCTATAAAGGTGATACGTTAGCTTCTGCACTTATTGCCAACAACATTAAACTTGTTGGAAGATCTTTCAAATATCATCGTCCAAGAGGCATTTTTAGCGCCGGATCTGAAGAACCAAATGCATTGGTAGAGCTTGGAGATGGCCCATATAAAGAACCAAATACAAAAGCTACTAACGTGGAGTTATTTGATGGTCTTAAAGGCTCGAGCCAAAATTTTTTAGGGTCAATTAATTTTGACCTTATGGCAATAAATGATTTTCTAAAAAATTTCATAGGTGCAGGTTTCTATTACAAGACGTTTATGTGGCCTAGAAGGTTTTGGGAAAAATTATACGAACCGATTATTAGAAGAGCCGCAGGTTTAGGGAAATTATCACTAAAGGCGGATCCGTCACATTATGACAAGGGGTATCTCCATTGTGACTTTCTAATAATTGGATCTGGTATCTCAGGGTTAATGTCTGCCCTTCTCTTGGCAGAAACAGGGAGTGAAGTTTTAATTGTCGAGGAAGATTTTATTTTGGGTGGAAGACTCAATTCAGAAAGGTTAGTTATTAATGGCAAACAATCTTCGATTTGGATTGGTCAAGCAGTAAAAAAATTAAAAAGTTTAAAAAATGTTCGAATCTTAAATAGAACCACGGTCTTTGCTGCTTTTGATCATGGTATATTTGCAGCCATCGAGAAAAAAACTGATCATAAATTAGAAAAAAGTTCCAAACCAAGACAGATAAATTGGAAGATATATACCAAACACTGCATCTTAGCGTCTGGAGCTATTGAGCGCTCTATTGCATTTCCTCAAAACGATAGACCCGGTATAATGCTTGCAGGATCGGTAAGAACTTATGCGAATAGGTTTGGTGCCCACTACGGTCAAAAAATTGCAATCTACACAAATAATGATGATGGTTGGAAGACAGCTGACGATCTAAAAAATATGGGGCTCGAAATTAAGGCAATAATCGACACTCGCAAAGAGATTGAAGCGCCGTCTTCAAGCATTTCATCTTACCTGGGACAAAAAATTACAAAGACATATGGAAGAAAAGGTATTAAAGCAATTAAGTTAAGTTCAGGATCAAAATTGGATGTTGACTGTCTTGCAGTATCAGGCGGGTGGAGTTCCAACATTCATTTGACATGCCACAAGCGAGGTAAACCCGTTTGGGATAATATTTACAAGAACTTTCTATCAGTTGATAATGCACAAAAAGATGACATAATTCCTGTTGGGGCCGCGAGAGGAATATTTGAAATCCAAAATATCATTTCAGATACAAATAGAGTTATTTTATCTTTGATTAAAAAAATTGGTTTGAGCATGCCTAACCGCATTACAATAACTAGCTCGAAAGAGCAGTATGGCTGCTCACTTGATCTTGTTAGCAGCTCAAATCCCTCTAACTCCTTTATAGATTTGCAAAACGATGTTACCCAAAAAGATATAGAGTTAAGTTTCAGAGAGGGTTTTAAAAGTGTGGAACATTTAAAGCGATACTCCACGTTGGGTATGGCAACCGATCAGGGAAAAACATCTAATATCCTTGGGTTAGCGTCTATGGCTAAATTGAAGGGAACGAATATTTCTGAAGTAGGCACTACTATTTTTAGACCACCTTATGTACCTGTAGCTATATCGGCTTTTGCTGGACGTTCTAGGGGAAAGGATTTTAGACCAACAAGGTTAACCCCATCACATAATGTAGCCTCCAAACGAAATGCAGTTTTTGTAGAGACAGGTAACTGGCTACGAGCTCAATGGTTTCCAGAAAAGGGCGAAACATTTTGGCGACAAAGTGTCGATAGAGAGGTTCTACAGACAAGAAATTCTGTTGGAATTTGCGATGTAACTACACTTGGAAAAATCGATATTCAAGGGAAAGACTGCTCAGAGTTTTTAAATTTTGTATACACGAATGCCTTCGCCAAGTTACCTATCAATAGAGTACGTTACGGATTAATGTTAAGAGAAGATGGCGTTGCATATGATGATGGAACTACTGCAAGGTTAGGTAAAAATCATTTTATAATGACAACTACGACCGCTAATGCCGCTTTAGTTTTTAGAAGTTTAGAATTTGTTCGACAGTGCCTCCTTCCAAATCTAGATGTTCATTTAATTTCTACTACAGACTCTTGGGCCCAGTATTCGGTCGCTGGACCAAACTCTCGCAGATTATTGCAAAAGATTGTCGATAAACCAAAAGATATAACTAATGAAAATTTTCCATTCATGGCTTGTCGTGAACTCACCATCTGTGGCGGTTTTATGGCAAGGCTTTTTCGAATTTCCTTCTCCGGGGAATTAGCTTATGAAATTGCCGTTCCTACACAATATGGAAATGCTTTATTTGACGCCCTTCTTTCAGCCGGTAAAGAGTTCAACGCCATTCCCTATGGAACTGAAGCATTAGGAGTTATGCGAATAGAAAAAGGTCATACTGCTGGTAATGAAATAAATGGTCAGACAACGGCACAGAACCTTGGCTTATCAAGGATGATATCAAAAAAAGCGGACAGCATAGGAAATATGCTATCCGAGAGAGAAGGCTTCAACAGATCTGATATCGCAACATTGTCAGGCTTTAAGCCTGTTCAACGCAACCAAAAGCTTGAAGCTGGATCACACCTAATTTCAGCTGGGAAAAAGCCCACAATGGAAAATGATGAGGGTTGGCTATCTTCGGTAGCCTTCTCTCCAACACTTGGTCACTACATAGCTTTAGGGTTTATTAAGCGCGGTGAAACAAGAATTGGTGAAAAGGTGTGTGCCGTTAATCTACTTCAAAATAAAACAACAGAAGTAGAGATTGTTTCGCCTCACTTTATCGATCCAGAAGGGGTTAAACAACGTGGCTAAACTAGAGCTTAAAATAGAAAAGCCACTAAATGGCTATTCCAAGATCATAAATAAAATAAAAATTGCCGAGTATCAATTCGATGATCTCATATCACTTGCAATTCCATTAAAAAGCGAGAGAAAATGTCAACTAAATTTCAAGAAATCCTTAGGGGAACCAATGCCAAACATTGAAAATTCAATCATCAATAGAAGTGGTATTTTAGGTTTTAGAATTGGTCTTGACTTACTTTTTATTTGTAATCCATCGCATTCGTCATTTGCAAAAAAAACTGTCCCGTTGTTGAAGCAAGCTTTTTACATAACTGACCAAACCGGAGGGTGGTGTGGGGTTAAAGTTGATGGGGATAGAGTCATTGAGATGTTAGAACGAATTTGTCCTCTAAATTTATCTCAAAAAATTTTTGCTATTGGAGATGTTAAAAGAACTATTATGGATCACTTAAATGTGATTATATTTAGAGAAACAGAAAAAAAATTTATATTGTTCTCGCCTAGCTCTTCTTCTGGTTCCTTTCTTAAATCCATAGAGATATCTTCGAGAAATATTTAAATAATAGGGAGTTGAAATGAAAGTCAAATCTGATATCGAAATCGCAAGAGAGGCAACAAAACTTCCCATAAAAGAGGTAGCAAAAAAATTAGGTATAGAAGAGGAAGAATTAATTCCCTTCGGGCATGATAAAGCAAAAGTATCAGTTCAATTCATTAGATCGGTAAAAAATAATCAAAACGGTAAGCTGATTTTAGTAACAGCGGTAAACCCAACACCTGCAGGTGAAGGTAAGACCACTACCACGGTAGGCCTAGGAGATGGACTTTGTGCTTTGGGGAAGAGAACAGCTATATGCATTCGCGAAGCATCTTTAGGACCTTGCTTTGGTATGAAAGGGGGAGCTGCTGGTGGAGGACTCGCACAAGTTGTACCTATGGAAGAAATGAATTTACATTTCACCGGAGACTTTCATGCAATTACGAGCGCTCATAACTTATTAGCAGCAATGATAGATAACCATATATATTGGGGTAACGAGCAAAACATTGACCTCCGAAGAGTTGTTTGGCGACGGGTGATGGATATGAATGATAGGGCTCTTAGAGACGTGGTCACAAGCCTGGGAGGTGTTGCTAATGGATATCCAAAGCAATCAGGATTTGATATAACAGTGGCTTCTGAAGTAATGGCAATTTTATGCTTAGCTAATGATCTTTCAGATCTAAGAAAAAGATTGGGTGAAATAATCGTTGCATATAGAAAAGATAGATCTCCAGTTTTTTGTAAAGATATAAAAGCAGATGGCGCAATGACAGTACTCTTGCAACAAGCTATGCAACCCAATATCGTTCAAACATTAGAGAATAATCCTGCTTTTGTCCATGGAGGACCTTTTGCTAATATTGCCCATGGTTGCAATTCTGTTATCGCCACAAAGACTGCTCTTAAGGTAGCTAACTATGTAGTTACCGAAGCGGGTTTTGGAGCCGACCTTGGCGCCGAAAAATTTGTTAATATAAAGTGTAGGAAAGCTGGGATAAAGCCCGACGCTGCTGTAATCGTTGCCACAGTTAGGTCTATGAAAATGAACGGTGGAATAGTTTCAAAAAATGATCTGAGTGCCGAAAATATTCAAGCTGTGCAACAAGGTTGTGCAAACCTAGGAAGACATATTGAAAATGTAAAATCATTCGGAATACCAGTCGTTGTTGCAATAAACCATTTTGTTAGCGATACAAATGCCGAAATTGAAGCGCTTAGACGGTATGTTGCTGATAAGGGTACTGAAGCTTTCGTCTGTAAGCATTGGGCAGAAGGTTCTACTGGAATCCTACCTCTTGCGAACAAAGTTGTTGAGATTGCAGAAAACAAAAGTAAATTTGCGTATACATACAAAGACGATTTGCCTCTGATTGAAAAAATCGAAAGAGTTGCTAAAAAAATATATAGGGCTGATGAAGTTCTTGCAAACAAGACAATTAGGGATCAACTACAGTTATGGGAAAATGATGGTTATGGTGATCTCCCTATATGTATGGCGAAGACGCAATATAGCTTTACTACAGACCCTAACAGAAGAGGTGCGCCAAACGGGCACGCAATACCAATAAGAGAAGTTAGACTGTCGGCAGGGGCTGGTTTCATTGTTGTTATTTGTGGAGAAATTATGACTATGCCTGGACTTCCCAAAGTTCCAAGCGCGGAGGCCATAATGCTCAATAAAAAAGGCGACGTTGAGGGCTTATTTTAAAAAGTCGAGGAAAATAATGAATGAAATTATTGACGGAAAGCAGTTTTCGCAAACTCTACGCGCCAAAGTAAAAAATTATGTAGATATCATAAAAGAAAGACACGGGGTAACTCCAGGTTTAGCAGTAATACTTGTTGGGGAAGATCCTGCAAGCCAAGTATATGTGAGAAATAAAGGTAAGCAAACCCTAGAGGCAGGAATGAACTCCTATGAGTATAAGCTGGACGCATCGACTTCTTCCGATGTATTGCTTGACCTTATAGATAAACTAAATAACGATGTGAATGTTCATGGGGTTCTATGTCAACTACCTTTACCCGACCACCTGAATGAAAAAGAAGTGATAAATTCTATCGATCCAAAAAAAGATGTGGATGGATTTCACATATCAAATGTTGGTCTTCTAAATACGGGTCAAAAGTCAATGATCCCCTGTACACCATTAGGGTGTTTATTGCTACTTAAAGACAGACTTGGAAACCTTTCGGGTAAAAATGCTGTAATCGTGGGTAGATCAAATATAGTTGGTAAGCCGATGGCAAATTTACTTTTACAGGAAAATTGTACTGTAACCATAGCTCACTCTCGAACAGAGAATATAAAAACTATATGTGCACAAGCTGATATTATCGTAGCTGCAGTAGGGAGACCTGAGATGATTAAAAAAGAATGGGTAAAACCGGGGGCCACAGTCATAGATGTTGGAATAAACCGAGTAACAAAAAATATTGATGGACACGAAAAAACGACTTTGGTGGGTGACGTTTGTTTTACTGATATGGCTGGTTTAGCGGCTGGAGTCACTCCTGTGCCAGGTGGAGTGGGACCAATGACTATAGCCTGTCTTTTAGCAAATACCGTTACTGCATGTTATAGATCACAAGACCTGTCTGACCCAGAGTTTAATTGACGGTTATTTTTTGGAGTTTTTTTGTTGATAATTACTTTCGAGAAAAATTTATTGATTATTCGTATGAGCCCAACTTTTGAAAAACATAAAAACACACGATAGCTTTTTAAAGCTTGCCCTTCGAAAAAGTGTAATAAGAAGAGCTTTACGGATTGCTCTAATCGTTGGTTGTATCCTTGCCCTAATAAACCATGGCGACAGAATAATTTTTCAGGATATGAAATCAGTCGATTGGTTTAAAATTCTTTTAACTTTCTGCGTGCCGTACTGTGTCTCTACTATTTCATCAGTTTTGGCAATCAAACAAGAAATTGAGATAAATGAGTCCTAAAAAAAAAAGTTTCCTTTATAATTATTTCTTGTAGAGGTTTTGATGAAAAAAAAGATTTTGCTTACAGGCGCAAGAGGTAGATTGGGTTCTTATCTTAGAGAGCCAATTTCAAACGTTTGCAGTACTCTTATTTCGACTGACATAAAAGAAAATATTGGAAAACTCAATGAAAATGAAAAATATGTCTCAGCTGATTTATCAAATTTTGATCAAATATGTGGCCTAACAAAAGACGTTTCGCTTATCTGCCATTTTGGAGCTTTGGTAGACGAAGTGCCATTTAAGGATATGCTAGGTGCTAATTTCATTGGCTCCTATAACATTTGGGAAGCAGCTCGTCAAAATAAGTGTAGAAGGGTAGTTTACGCAAGCTCTGCGCATGCAGTTGGCATGTATAAAAGAACTAAAACATTAAAGCCAAAGACTGCACATCGCGCTGATGGTTTTTATGGGCTATCAAAGTGTTTTACTGAAAATTTGGCCCGTATGTATTACGATAAATGCGGTATTGAAGCGGTATGCTTGCGAATTGCTACATGTTCACCAGTAACAACGCAAAGAAGCTTAACGAGTTGGCTCTCCTATGATGACTTGGTTCAATTGGTTATTAGAGCAATTGATACTTCACACACCGGTTATTCAGTTATTTATGGAGTGTCAGACAACGATCGTTCGAATTTGAGCAACATAGACGCAGGGCATATTGGTTTCAAACCCAAAGATAATGCTGAGATTTACGCAAATAAAATCTTTGCAGATGACTTAACAGAAGAATTGGCAGACGAAGGGAACAAATTGCATGGTGGTCCTTTTGCATCCACTGATCTAGGAGTTAGCGCGATGGATAAAATGAAAATAGTTTATTCGCATAAGGGGGATTAACCAGATGAAAGATAATAATATGCTTCGAGGAGGACAGCTTTTAGCTAAATCTTTCAAAGAGAAAGGAATAAACCATGTATTTACACTTGCAGGTGGGTTTTGCAACCCAGCACTTGAGGGTTTCATGAATCATCAAATACCTGTGATAAATTGCCCACATGAACAAATTGCAGGTCATTTGGCAGACGGCCATACGAGACTTTCGAGAAAACCCTCTGTTTGTTTGGTTGGTCCGGAGGGGTTTGCGAATGCTATACCTGCCATGATGGAGGCGTGGGGGGAACGATCTCCTGTAATTTTTGTTACAGGCTCATCCACTCTTAAAAAGCAAGGTGCTGGAGGATTTAAGGAAATAGATGACGTTTCTATCGCAAGACCGCTTACAAAATACAGTGCATCAATAACAGATGGAAATAGAATTCCTGAGTTCGTGGATAGAGCTTGGAGAATAGCGACAAGTGGTTATCCAGGCCCGGTCCATTTAAGTATGCCTGTAGACATAATGTTTTCGTCCTATGATGAAAGCGCCTCAGATATGGAGCGTCCATTTACTAGAAAAGAACCAAAGACCTATAAAGCATGGCCTCAGCCCTCAGCACTAAATGAGATAATGGGTATTATAAAGTCTTCAAAAAAACCCATAATTATCGGTGGACATGGGATATGGTGGTCAAAAAATGAAGATCTGTTAAAGCAAGTGGGTGATGAAATCAAAATACCAATTTTTAATGTGCCATATCACCAAAAATTATTAAATGAAAATTGCAAGGCCTTTCTAGGGCTTGCCGATGTACATCAGTACCATCCTTCAAAGTTTGCGTTTAATGAGTCTGACTGCATTATAATGGTTGGAGGTCGCTTGGATAATCAAATGAATTTCGGTAATCCACCATTATTTCCAGCGAGTTCGAGGTTAATATGTGTCAACGGATCGCATGAAGAAATAGAATTTAATAGAGCGGCTGACCATTTGCTTTTGAGTGATCCTGGAGCTTTTTTTGAATGTCTACTAGAGTCACACAACGGAGATAAATTCTCTTTGGAAAAAGATTGGCTAGCTAAAAATATTGAGGAAAGAAAAAAATGGGTGACTGCGTCACTAAACAATCTTGTTGAAACAACGAATTCTCCAGCATGGAGTGGCGGAAAAATTCACCCTTTAGAGCTTTCTCTTTCGGTACAAAAGTGTATGACAGACGAAGATATTCTAGTTTTTGATGGAGGTAATACACACTTTTGGTCAGAAATTGCTGTTAGTATAATGGCCTCCAATGGATTAGCTCTTTCTCAAATAATGCACCCTGGTTCCTATTCAATGCTAGGCGTTGGAGTATCATTTGCACTGTCGGCAAAGCGGCTCAATAAAGAAAAGACGATTGTATTGATTTCTGGAGATGGTGCTTTCCTCAGCGGGGGTTTATCCATTGAGACAGCCTTTCAAGAAAACCTGCCGATTGTTATAATTATCGATAACAATGGTGGTTTAGATTGTATATCGCAACAACAGGAAAGATTGTTCAAAGATGGTTCTCATTTTGCAACAGATTTCAGAGATATACCATTTCATGGAATGTTTGAGGGAATGGGCGGTTATGGAGAGCTGGTAACTCACAAAGATGATATTCAAGGAGCTGTAAGGCGAGCAATAGACAGCAGGAAACCTGCTTGTGTTAACGTAAAAACAAAAGGCGTTATCAGCCCAATTGTTGCGGCTACAAGCGATAAAAGAGATAAGGCTTCTATAGAATAATAATGCCCTTAATAAGTACACATGTATTAAATTCCGAAAACGGTACTCATATCGCTGGTCTAACAGTTACCCTTACACATATTGAGCCTGATGGAGCAAAAAAGAATATATTTTCTAATAAAACTGATGCGGGGGGACGCATTTCAGAGAGCTTTCACTTTCCCCTTAAAAGCAATGAAATTTTTGAGATTGAATTTAAACTATCAGATATTCATATGAAGAAAAAAGGTATATACTGTAGAGATATAATTTTCAGGGTATCTTTCAATTCAGAAAATGAAAAATTCCATATTCCTATCATCGTATCTCAAAACGGCGCCTCTACTTGGTGGTCGGGAGAATAAAAATGAATATTCAAAATAAGCTGAATTTCTCTAGAAGGATCAGAAGAACGCCTTTTACTACCTCTGTCGAAAAGCATGGAGTAACGGGATTTTCCGTTGTGAACCATACACTACTTCCTAAGTCATTTAAAAACTCAATTGAAGATGATTATTTGCACCTACAAAAACATGCTCAAATTTGGGACGTTGGCTGTCAAAGGCAAGTTGAAATTAAAGGTAAAGACGCACTCAAACTTATTGAGTTAATGACGCCTAGATCAATCTCAGAACTTCAACCAGGAAAATGTCTTTACATTCCCTTGACCGATGAAAATGGTGGTATAATCAATGATCCTATTCTTATCAAAATAAGTGCCGATCATTTCTATCTATCCGTTGCAGACTCAGATGTGTTATTGTGGGCTAGAGGGTTAGCTATTGGTTTTGGCTTAAACGTAAGAATAAGAGAACCTGACGTGTGGCCTTTGGCAGTACAAGGACCAAAAGCTGCCGATGTTTTGGCCAAAGTTTTTGGTGAGCGAATATATTCAATTAAAAAATTCAATTTCGACTATTTTTCACTTGATGGCTCTCCCCAACTAATAGCCAGAACCGGTTACTCTAGAATTGGTGGTTATGAAATATATCTGTCTCGACCAGAACTCGGTTCATCTCTATGGGAAACAATTTTAGGAGCTGGTAGATCAGAAAACATAAGGCCAGGATCTCCAAACATAATAGATAGAGTTGAAGCAGGATTATTATCCTTTGGTAATGAAATGACCGTGGAGAACACACCTCTGGAATGTAACATGGATAAGTTCTTGGATATAAATAAAGAAGCAGATTATATTGGGAAAAAAGTTCTCCAACGACAGATCAGATATGGCATTAAAAGACGTATAAGAGGTGTTATTTATAATGGGCCTAAACTTCCAACAATATCAAGACCTTTACAAGTTTTTGATATAAATAAAAGAACTATAGTCGGAAGCTTAACTTCAGGAGCATTCTCACCACATTTTAAGAAAAATATTGGGGTTGGTATGATCAAATATGGGTACTGGGACAATAACAAAAAAATATTAGTTAATATTTCTGATCATGAGTTTAGAGAAGGATTAATCAAAGACCTTCCTTTAATTCAATGAGGTAAGAATGACTCTGGCTATTAATAAAAATGTATTTATTACCTGTGCTGTAACTGGTTCTGGAAGTTCACAAAATAAAAGTCGAGAAGTACCAAGATCGCCAAAGGAAATTGCAGATAGTGCGATTGAAGCCGCTAAAGCTGGAGCGGCTATTGTACATTGTCATGTAAGAGATCCCGATACCGGTATACCAAGTCGTCGGCTTGATCTCTATGAAGAAGTAACAAAAAGGATTAGAGACTCCGAAACGGACGTCGTTTTGAACTTAACTACCGGAATGGGAGGCGATATTTACCTTGGTCTCGACGCTGAAAACCCACTGCCACTTAAAGAACCAGAAACAGATATGATAGGGGCGTCGGAAAGAATAAAGCATCTTGTTACATGTAAGCCAGAAATCTGCACTTTAGATTGTGGCACAATGAATTTTGCTGAAGATAACTATGTAATGACCAACACGCCGGGAATGCTAATGGCGATGGCTTCAAAGATCACCAATTTAGGTATTCTTCCTGAGATTGAAGTTTTTGATACAGGACATCTGTGGCTGGCAAAAAAACTTGTGAACGATGGTCTGATAAAAGATCCCGTTCTTTTACAGCTTTGTATGGGTATACCCTGGGGCGCACCAAATGATATAAATACGTTTATGTCTTTAGTGAATAATATTCCAAAGGAATGGAGTTGGTCTGCATTTTCCATAGGGCAATTTCAGATCCCTTATGTTGCAATGGCCACTCTGGCAGGAGGAAATGTCAGAGTGGGGTTGGAAGATAATATTTGGTTGGAAAAAGGACGGTTAGCAAAGAATTACCAGTTGGTTGAAAAAGCTGCAAATGTCATCGAAAACTCCGGCAGTAAGGTCATGTCAGCAAAAGAAGTTCGTGACAAGCTTCGTTTGAAAAAACAATAATTATGAAAAATTTAAGCGTGACATGCATAGGAGCTGGCGTAATAGGGTCTGGTTGGGCTGCCCGCTTATTAGTTAATGGAATAAATGTGAACGTTTTTGATAAGCGCCCAGAAAGCTACAATAGAACACGATTGTCCGTTGAAAGGGCTAAAAAATATTTCTCTCAATTAACAAAGGCCCCTTTAAGAGAAATGGGCAGTCTTACTTTTGAAAAATCTTTGGAAGATGCTCTAAAAACGTCCACTTTTATAATTGAAAGTGTTCCAGAAAATTTACAATTGAAGCATAAACTTTATAAAGAAATTGAGCAGATTTCAAATAATTCAATTATTTTGTCATCTACTTCAGGTTTCAAGCCCACTGACCTTCAAAAGTATATGGAAAATCCTCAGAGTTTGCTTGTTACACACCCTTTCAACCCAGTGTATCTGATGCCTTTGGTCGAGGTAGTTCCAGGTCAAGAAAGAGATCAGAATATTGTTGATGACGTGCATCATTTATTGGAGTACATAGGCATGGTACCTATAATAATCAAAAAAGAAATCGATGCTTTTGTCGCTGACAGGATGCTAGAGGCAATGTGGCGTGAAGCATTGTGGCTTATAAAAGATGATATTTGCACTACTAAGGAGCTAGACGATATTATCACATCTAGCTTTGGAATACGATTTGCTCAAATGGGAATGTTTGAAAGCTACCGTATTGCTGGAGGAGATAAAGGCATGCGTCATTTCCTTGATCAATTTGGTCCTGCACTAAAATGGCCTTGGTCCAGATTGACAAATGTACCAGAGTTTAATTCTGATTTAATAGATAAAATTTGTTCTCAATCAGATGCTCAATCAGATATGTATAGCATCTCCGAGTTAGAAGATATTAGGGACAACAACTTGGTTGAATTACAGAAAGCTCTTCGCAACAACCGTTGGGGATCTGGACGAACATTAGCGAGCTATGAAAAAGATCTATTTGATGAACAATCAAAAGAGGCAGAAAAAGCTAGTGAAAAAATAAGTAGTGACCTGCTAATTACCTATACAAAAACGATACCTCCTGAATGGGCAGATTATAATGGTCATATGACGGAATATCGCTATCTCAACTGTTTTGGCGATGCATCAGATGCTGTGATGCTCCATATAGGCTGTGATAAAGCCTATATCGAAGCTGGCAATTCCTACTTCACCGTTGAGACAAATATTAGACACCTAAACGAGCTTAAGGTAGGGCAAGAAGTATATATAGAAACTAAAGTTATAAAAGGAACTGAGAAAAAACTGCATGTTTTTCATATGTTAAGAAATAAAGAAAAAGAACTTTTTGCTACTGGTGAACATCTACTTCTACACGTTTCTTTAAAAACTAGAAAAACTTGTCCAGCAAGTAAACCTCTTATCGACAAATTGATAGAACTTCAAAAGCAACATCAAGAAACAAGTGTTCCATCAGAGCCGAAAATAATTGTTTAGTACTTTTATAGAATAGTTACTAAAATTTTTATCGGCCCATAGCATAGAATTCCTCATTAGGTAACATTGAAAATGTGTTAGCTAGTCGATTACTCATAGCAAAGAAAGACGCAACTGAGGCTATTCTCCACGCGTCTTCAATATCAAAACCAAAACTTTCTAAAATTTTAAAATCAGAGTCATTTATGCCCTGCGACTCCTTTGCTACTTTCACGGCAAAATCAAGCATAGCACGTTGTCTCTCAGTTATTTTACTCTTTTTATAGTTTATAGCTATTTGGTCTGAAATATTTTTATCTTTGGATCTTATTCTCAAAACCGCTCCATGAGAAACTACACAATAAAGACAATCATTTTGTGCGGAGGTAGCCACAACAATCATCTCCAATTCGGCTTTTGTTATATTACATTCTGTTTCCATAATAGCATCGTAGTAGGTACAAAAACCCCTAAACTCATCAGGTTTTCTTGCCATTATCATAAAGACATTTGGTACAAAGCCTGTCTTTTCTTGCACAGATTGAATCTTCGTTTTTACGTCCTCTGGTAAATCCTCCAAATTTGGTATCGCCGATCTGCTGATAGGTCTATTGTCCATTACTCTCTCCTTTTTTTACCCAAGGCGCAGGTTTCTTTTCAAAAAAAGCCTTAATACCCTGCTTACCTTCCTCCGACTCCCAACTGTTTGCAAGAATATTTGTTGTTATCTCGAAAAAATTTTCTGCTTTTTCTCCTGTAAGACTCTTCAATAGCTCTTTTGATTTTTTAATTGCGTCTGGTGAACATTTCAATATGTTGTCGATTTCCTGCAATTTTAATGACTCAATTTCTTTTTTATCCTTACAAACATAATGAATAAGACCCATCTTGTAGGCCAATTCAGCATCAAAAATTTTACCACTGAAAAATACGTTACGACTGTAACTTTCCCCTAATTTCTTAATTACAAATGGTCCAATTGTCGCGGGGATCAATCCTAACCTTGTCTCTGTGAGGCCAAACTTTGAAGCTTGAGAAACAATTACCGTATCAGATACAGAGATTAGGCCTAGGCCTCCACCAAATGCACTTCCAGAGACTATAGAAATCAATGGCATTGGAAGACTATTCATTGTTGCCAACATTTTTGCCAGTGCTCTAGCCTCAACCAATTTTCCCTCTTTTGATTTTTTTTCTTGGTCTTTCATCCAATTCAAATCTCCTCCAGCGCAAAATGTTTTCCCATTTGCTCTAAGAAAAACTACTCGAATACTGTCCTGCGATTTTAAATTCTGCCCAACTTCTTCTAACTCATCAATCATTTTTCTACTCATAGCGTTATGCTTATCTGGTCTATTCAACGTAATTTCACACACGCCTTGAGCATTGATGTTTACTTCAATTTCTTTAAATTTATTTTTCACACTTTAAGATTTCCCATTTTCATAATCTCACATTTTACAGCGTCAACGCCTTTTCCTTCCTTTAAATTTGTGAGTAAGACAGGTTTGCCCTTTCTTTTAGCAATAGCATCTTGAAGCATTTGGTCTACAGAAACATCCACATATTCCGCTAAATCAATTTTATTAATTATTAAAAGGTCGGATCTCATTATTGCAGGCCCCCCTTTTCGTGGTATTTCTTCTCCCATACAGACATCTATCATAAAGATCGTATAATCCACAAGTTCTGGACTGAAAGTTGCAGAGAGATTATCTCCTCCACTTTCCAATAAGATAAGATCGAGATCAGAAAATTTTTCGGACAGCTTATCTACTGCTTGTAGGTTAATAGACGCATCCTCTCTAATTGCTGTATGGGGACATCCACCCGTTTCTACTGCTAAAATCCTTTCCGAGTTGATCACTTGTTTTTTCATTAATATTTCAGCATCCTCTTTCGTGTATATGTCATTTGTAATGACAGCCATTGATAGGGACTCTGAAAAGACCTTACATAAACTAGCTGTAAGGCTAGTTTTACCAGCTCCAACCGGTCCACCGAGACCAACTCTAAAGGCATCTCCCATTTCAAAGCTCCCCTAAGACTTAAATACTTTTCCTTGAAATTCTTCATGCAATAGTGTGCACGTATCGGTCAAATAACAAGAAGAAAATAAATCCTTGTCCCCCGATACAAGCACTTTTCGTGATATCTCATTTATTTTTTCGAAAAAATTTTTCAAAATGTTTGTTGCTCTTTTATGGCCTAAAGGCAGGAGGCGCTGAGCAGCGGCGATCAAATTACTTATATTCGATTGCAAGAATAAAGGCACTAATTCCTCTATCTTTAATTTATGTTTTTTCGCTGCGGTGCCAAGGGCAATAGGATAGGGAAGACCCAAAGGTGTGTCGCTAGCTTTGGCGAAATTATCTCCGGTCATAACTAGCTCATTAAGTTTTGAGGCAGAACAAGAAAAAGCCAAACATAATTCCTTTAAATCATCTAAATCTTTATCTGTCGAGATTTGATAAGCCAGCTTTAAGAATATTGCGTCATTCCTTAAAAAACCATTTTCTAAATTATTTTCAATCCACATAACTAAATCAGCTTCATTTTTAACCATAGATTGACTAACAGCATACTCAAGCCCCTGTGAGAAATTAAAGCTCCCTGTAGGAAAGCTTGGTGAGAGCCATTGAAACATTAATTGGTTTTTACTATACATGATACTTCAGATAATTAGTGGGTATGGGTAAAAGTTCGGCCTACCCCATAAGCGCCTGAGAGAGGGGTAAAGGAGTCTTGAAAATATGAAACTTTACAGTTTAGTTTTTCAAGCATATCCGCAATTACCCTATCCTCTCTCAATATAACGGCTTCGCTAATGATAGCACAATTTAAATGTCGATTACCGATATGCCATATAGCTTTCATTAGATCAATCGTATTTTCAGTTTCTATACGCATAAGTGCCTCTTTAGCAGCTAATACTTTTATCTTTTTTTTACTTTTTAAAATTAATGTACCATTAACTGGTAATTCAGTCGCTTTATCTAACGATAAAAAAAACTCATACCCACTGTCCGAAACAAGCTTTATTTTTCGTTTAAATCGTGCATCAAAATCTAAAGAAATAGTATCATCAAATCCCAAACTTTGATCTGTAACTTCTTCTACTTTATCCATATCAATATAAAAAATATCTCTGTGCCATAGGTAATTCTTTAGCGGGCTCACAAGTTATTAATTCTCCATTTAGCCGTACCTCATAAGTTTCAGGATCCACCTCAATCTCTGGACATAGATCGTTTAGCTTCATACTTTTTTTGGATATGCTTCTTGTATTCTCTATAGGAACAATTTTTTTCCTTAAGGTAAGCTCATCTAGGACTTTATTTTCACTTGCCGATTGAGAAACAAATATGATTGAGTTTGTCTCCATTGACCTTCCATACGCACCAAACATCGGTCTGCTATATACTGGTTGAGGAGTTGGGATAGACGCGTTGGGATCTCCCATTTGAGCACAGGTAATAACACCCCCTATCAGTACCATTTCAGGCTTTACACCAAAAAAAGCTGTATTCCATAAAACAAAGTCAGCTCTTTTTCCAATTTCTATACTGCCTATATGAGTTGACATACCATGTGCTATCGCTGGATTAATGGTATATTTCGCTATATATCTTTTTATTCGTAGATTATCATTCTCACCCTTCTCCTCCGATAACCTTCCTCGCTGCTTTTTCATTTTGTCAGCTGTTTGCCATGTTCGGATAATAACTTCTCCCACGCGGCCCATTGCTTGGCTATCGGAAGCAATAATAGACATAGCACCAACATCATGAAGTATATCTTCTGCTGCAATTGTTTCTTTTCTAATCCTGCTTTCTGCAAAAGCAACATCTTCAGGTATAGATTTATCAAGGTGATGACATACCATTAACATATCCAAATGCTCTTCGATAGTATTGATAGTGTACGGTCTTGTAGGATTAGTCGAGGAGGGAATAACATTTTCTTCTCCAGCAAGCTTTATAATATCCGGCGCGTGTCCACCTCCAGCTCCCTCAGTATGGAACGCATGTATCGTTCGTCCACCAATTGCTTTAATAGTATTTTCCACAAATCCACTCTCATTGAGCGTATCGGTATGAATCATTACTTGCACATCCAATTCGTCAGCTACATTTAAACAGCAATCGATAGCTCCTGGCGTCGTGCCCCAGTCTTCGTGGAGCTTTAGAGAAGAAGCGCCTGCCCTTACTTGTTCCCTTAGCGCCTCAGGTAGACTTGCGTTCCCTTTCCCTGCGAAAGATAAATTCATTGGAAAGGCATCAGCTGATTGCAACATTTTTCCAATGTTCCAAGGACCCGGCGTGCATGTGGTTGCAAGCGTTCCATGCGCAGGACCAGTTCCCCCTCCTAACATTGTAGTAAGGCCCGAATGAAGTGCGTCTTCAATTTGTTGGGGGCAAATAAAATGAATATGAGCATCCATGCCACCGGCCGTCAAAATTTTTCCTTCCCCAGCGATGACCTCTGTTGCTGGACCAACTATTATATTCACGCCATTTTGAATGTCTGGATTTCCAGCTTTTCCTATAGAGTGGATCTTTCCATTTTTTACGCCGATATCTGCTTTGTATATTCCTAAATAATCGATTACTAATGCATTAGTTACAACTAAATCAACTGCTCCATTTGCTCTCGTCACTTGGCTCTGTCCCATTCCATCTCTTATGACTTTGCCACCACCGAACTTCACCTCGTCACCATATAAAGTGTAGTCGTGTTCAACCTCTGCAAATAGTTCAGTGTCAGCCAATCTTACTCTGTCTCCAGTTGTTGGCCCAAAAATGCTTGCATACTTTTCTCTAGAAACTTTCTGCGCCATTATAAATCACCCATTATTTTTTTATTAAATCCGTATACTTTTCTATCCCCATGAAAAGAAATTAGATTTACAGTTTTAGTTTGGCCCGGTTCAAATCGTATCGCCGTTCCAGAGATAATATCAAGCCTCATACCTCTTGATTTCTCTCTGGAAAATTTTAATGCTTCATTAGTCTCAAAAAAATGATAGTGACTTCCTACTTGAATAGGGCGGTCTCCTGTGTTGGACACCTCGACTTCTATAGCTTCTGAGCCTGAATTAATCTCTAACTCTTTCTCTGATATAATTATTTCTCCTGGTATCATTTTTTCCTCTATCTGATTGGGTGATGCACTGTCACTAATTTAGTCCCATCTGGGAAAGTTGCTTCAACTTGAACCTCATGTATCATTTCGGCTACCCCCTCCATACAATCCTCTTTGGAAATTATGGTTCCTCCAGCTGACATAAGGTCAGCTACTGACCGACCGTCTCTCGCTCCTTCCATTACGAAATTTGTTATAAGAGCTATAGCTTCCGGATGGTTTAGTTTCACCCCCCTATTTTTACGGTCAGTTGCAACCATTGCTGCCACTGCTATCATTAGTTTATCTTTTTCACGAGGCGACAGATTCATTTATATCTCCCTTATTTATACTTTCCACACGTTAGGTGTATCTACTTGCCAAATCTCCAATAGTAGATTTATAGCTCTATCTTTAATTGCTTTTGCATCTGATCCAAACATTCGCACTAGCAAGCAATTATTTCTTAGACTGCTTCCAAAATATACATTTTCATTATCTTTTTTCATATTTTTTAATTTTTGTTCATAAGCCACTGCTTTATCCCCTACATAATAAAATGACGCGTAAGACTTTATACCCTTTAAACCGGCGCAGTGTAGTGGGACACTTTCTTTCCAACCTGACTGGTCAAAATATATCAGTTTATCTCCCTTATAAATTTTCCACTTATCATAAAAATTGGATTTTTTAATATTTTCTCCCATCGCAGACCGACCAAGAACTATCTGATCAAAGGCAAGAAATTCTGAATTATCTTCGATACGTATCGTAATCTTTCTTGAGAGATCACTTTTTGAAAAAAGAATGGTATCTTGTGGTAGCCAAAGTAATTTACTGTTTTTACGTACGAAAAAAGTTGCTTCGACCTCTGCTGATCCATTGCTCGCTTTATAAACTTTCTCGGACGCCTGTGTCGTTACGACAATCGAACTCTCTTCAGCAGCTTCTATCGAACATTCAAATTTATCACCTCCTGTAATACCGCCGGCTGTATTAATAACAACACACTCCTTAATTTTGGAAAAGTTTTTAGGGAAAAAGAGCCTTGACGAGCCTTCCTGATAAAGTTCGCCAATTCTATTCTGACTACCTCTAATTGTAGCCTTCAGTGTGCCTGTAGCTCTTTCAAGTGGCTGATACATCTATTTCTAACAACTGGACCCTCTATTTACTATACTATAAGCAAGATACTTCTAGTAGTTAAAATTAGAGGAAGAAGATACATTACGTTACGTAAACAAACACAAACCCATGATTTCAGTACAAGTATTAGTCTTGATTGATCTTGCCTATATATTTTTCCGCAAACTTTATTTTATCTAAATCTAAATCTTCATTGAAGCTGTTGATACCAAACGCCTCAATTAAACTGCGCGTATTTAAATTGCCTTTTGCACCGGGAGCATAAGGACACCCTCCAAGTCCACCTACTGCGGAGTCAAAGGTTGATAGTCCGTATTTTAGCCCGATTTCGACATTTCTTATAGCCGTATCCGATGTATCATGGAAATGTCCTGCAAGTTTTTTTTGATTTATCTCGGAACATAGCACCTTTAGAAGTTCCTCTATAGTTTTAGGTGTACCCCTGCCTATTGTATCTCCTAAGGAAACTTCATAACAACCCATGTCTAGGAGCTGTGACGCAACTTTGAGTACACTCTCTGGAGAAATTTTACCCTCATAGGGGCAGTCAACTATACACGATACGTATCCTCTTACTGGCACTTTTTTTTCACGAGCCTTTTTGAAAAGATCTCGGAATCTCGCTAAACTTTCGTCTATTGAGCAATTAACATTTTTTTGAGAAAAAGTCTCTGACGCAGCAGCAAAGACTGCGACCTCATCTACCTTAGCGTGCAATGCATTTTCAAAACCCTTTAGGTTTGGTGTCAAAGCAGTGTATTTAACACCGTCCCCTCTTATTATTTCCTCAAAAATTTCATTGGTGCCCCTCATCTGAGGAACCCACTTTGCACTCACAAAACTACCGCATTCTATTTTGCCTATTCCCGTAGTACTCAGGATATTAATTAGTTCAATTTTCTTATTTACTGGAATTTCATTTTTGATGTTTTGCAGACCATCTCTGGGCCCTACCTCAAAAATGCTTATTGTCTCAACCATCTTACTCTATTTCTAAAAGTATCTCACCTTTTTCAATCAAGTCACCTTTTTTATTTTCTAATCCTATAACTTTCCCACTTTTAAGCGCAACTAACTTGTACTCCATTTTCATTGCTTCTATGAATACGACTGCTTCATTTTTTGATACCACCTGCCCATTTTTCACCAAAATTTTTGCGATACTGCCGGTTATAGGTGCAATAATTTTTCTTTCTTGCCCATCAACTTCATTGCTTTGATATATGTTAGTGATATTTTCAAAAACAAATTTTATTCCCTCCCTGTATAAATTTAGTATTTTGTCTTTTGCTTGGAAATCAAACCTGATCATTCTTTGGTTTACCTCAAATGAAATATTTGTTTTACTTGAGCAAACGTTTTCTACCACAAAAATTTCATCTCCAAAATTTACTTGGAATTTTCTTCCATCACTTGAATTAATCTTTATCGGATAGCTTTTTTCTTGCTGTCTCAACAAAATATTTGCAGTACCAGTTCCCCATAGCCTCCACATTTTATTTTGCAATTGTGCTTCTGCGTTTAAAATAATTAGAGTAGCCGCTACTAAATCAGTTGGGTTTGGTGAAAGGTTTTTATATTTTAGAGCCAGATCATCAAGGTCTGTGATTTGGATTATATTCTTACTAAATATTTCGCCATTCAAAATGTAGCTCAGAAAATCCGTATTTGTTTTAATTCCCTGAACCTTTAATTCTTCTAAACAACCAATAAGCTTGGTCCTAGCTTCATCTCTATCCTTAGCATGCACTATAATTTTTCCTAACATTGGATCATAAAATGTACTTACGTAGTCACCAGATCTTACGCCAAAATCAAATCTCCCCTCTTTTGGAAGATTTAAAGCTTGAATGAGCCCAGGGCTGGGTAAAAAGTCATTTTTAGGATCCTCTGCATATATTCTGGCCTCTATCGCATGTCCGCTGGGTATAACTTTATCAATATCTATATCTAGTTTTTTTCCTGCGGCAATGTTGATCTGTAACTCAACAAGATCCACACCTAAAATTTCTTCAGTAACAGGATGCTCGACCTGTAGTCTTGTATTCATTTCAAGAAAGAAAAAAGGTAAATCGTCCCTATGAGACTGGACATCGACTATGAATTCTATGGTTCCCAAGCTTCGATAATCTATTTTGTTAGCAATATCTATTGCTGCCTCATACATTCTTCGTTTTGTTGGTTCGGGAATTGATAAAGATGGAGCTTCTTCTAAAACTTTCTGGTATCTCCTTTGTGATGAACAATCACGTTCGAGTAGATGTATGCAATTTCCATGATTATCTCTTGCAATTTGAATCTCAATATGTTTTCCGCCTTTGATATATTTTTCAATTATCACCTCGTCGTCTTTGAAACTACTTCGCGCTTCTCTGGTAACTGCTTCAATAGAGTCTTGGAGATCACTTTCTCGATAAACAACCCTCATTCCTTTACCTCCACCACCGGCCGCGGCTTTGGCAATAACTGGAAAGCCTATTTCTTTCACTTTATTTTTATTCTCTACAGGTTTTTCCTTATCAACCAAAAAGCCATCAACCAATGGAATATTAGCTGACGATATAATTTCTTTCGCGTTATTCTTATTACCCATTGCTCTAATTGACTTCCAACTGGGGCCAATAAATTTAATTCCACTTGCCTCGACCTTTTTTGCAAAAAGATAGTTCTCTGAAAGGAAGCCATAACCAGGGTGTATCGCTTCGATCTTATTTTCCAACGCAATTTCAATAATTCTTTTTATATTTAAATAACTTTTTTTTGATTCCGCTTGGCCAATACAAACTGCAACGTCCGCCTCTTTTGTATGCAAAGAATGTTTGTCCGCTTCTGAATAGACCGCATACGTTTTTATCCCGAGGCGTCTAGCTGACTTAATTAAACGGCAAGCAATTTCTCCTCGATTAGCTATTAAGATACTTTTGAACATCATTACATCCTAAAGACACCGAACTTTGTGTCTTGAACAGGTGCATTCATTGCAATTTCGAGAGATAACGCAACGACTTCTCTAGTTTTTCTGGGGTCGATAATTCCATCGTCCCACAAATGTGCAGACGCGAAAGTAGCTTCAGACTTATGCGCAAACATGTCCAAAATTGGTTTTTTAATGCTATTTATTTCTTTCTCTGAAAGTTTCCTACCCTTTGATTTCGCTGCTACAATATTTACTTCTGCCATTACTCCAGCAGCCTGCTCGCCCCCCATGACGGCAACCTTTGCATTAGGCCATGTCCACACAAATCGAGGCCCAAAAGCTCGACCACACATTCCGTAGTTACCAGCGCCATATGAGCCTCCCACTATAACAGTTATTTTAGGAACATTTGCACAAGATACGGCATGAACAAGTTTGGCACCATCGCTTGCGATCCCAGTTTGCTCATATTTTTTCCCGACCATAAATCCCGTTATATTTTGTAAAAAAAGTAAGGGTATTTTTCTTTGACAACAAAGTTCTATAAAGTGAGCCCCTTTTTTTGAACTCTCAGAAAACAAAACTCCATTATTTCCTATAATACCGACCTCAACTCCACAAACCTGAGCAAAACCGCATACGAGTGTTTCTCCATAAGTAGCTTTAAATTCTGAAAATTTGGATCCATCAACAATGCGCCCAATCAAATTGAATATATCGAAGCCTTTCTTTGGATCAGAATTCACAAACCCAAGTAGGTCATCCGGATCAAGCATTGGTGGATTATAATTTAAGCGTTTGTATTCCGGAATTGATGATAAATCACTTATAATCATTCTGGTTAAAGATATCGCATGCTCATCATTGTCGGCTAAATAATCGGCAACACCTGATAATCTCGCATGAGTGTCTCCACCACCTAGCGTTTCTGCATCGACAATTTCACCAGTTGCTTGTTTTAAAAGAGGTGGGCCAGCTAAAAATATTGTGCCCTGGTTCTTCACAATTATTGTTTGATCTGACATAGCAGGCAGATATGCCCCACCAGCAGTACACGACCCCATAACAACCGCGATTTGTGGTATACCTCTCGCGCTCATTTGCGCCTGGTTGTAAAATATTCGTCCAAAATGATTTTTGTCAGGAAACACGTCATCCCAAGACGGTAGATTTGCACCACCACTATCTACAAGATAAATACATGGGAGATTATTTTCAGCTGCAATTTCCTGTGCTCTTAGGTGTTTTTTTACAGTCAAAGGATAGTAACTTCCACCCTTCACTGTTGCATCATTACAAATAATCATACAAAGTCTCTTCGAAACGAGCCCAACGCCTGCTATCGCACCAGCGGAAGGTACCTCATCTTTATACTCGCCGTTCGCAGCAAAGAGCCCAACTTCCAAAAAAAATGAACCCGTGTCAAGTAGATTTGCTACTCTGTCTCTTGGCAGCATTTTACCTCTTTTTACATGGCGCGCTTTTGAATTTTCTGAGCCACCTGCTATCAGCCTTTTTGCCAAGCTATCCACTTTTTCAATGGCTTTCTCCATTGCAGAATAATTTTCTGTGAATTCCTTGGAATTAGTTGGTCTTTCAGACCCGACGTTTTTCATTAGCTTAGCTTTGTTTCTTCAAATAACTCTCTTCCAATAAGCATACGTCTAATTTCTGAAGTACCCGCGCCGATCTCATAGAGTTTTGCATCACGTAGAAGTCTGCCTGTGGGATAATCATTAATATACCCGTTCCCACCAAGACATTGGATTGCATCTAGTGCTATTTGGGTTGCTTTCTCAGCCGCATAAAGTATACACCCAGCTGAGTCTTTTCTCGTAGTTTGTCCTTCATCACATGCTCTTGCTACAGAATAGACATATGATCTGCATGCATTCATGGTAGTGTACATATCAGCGATCTTTCCCTGCATTAATTGGAACGTACCGATAGGTTTACCAAATTGTTCTCTTTCGTGGATATAAGGCACTACCACATCCATCGCACCAGCCATTATTCCAACCGGACCCGCTGCTAAAACTACTCTTTCATAATCAAGTCCAGACATAAGAACATTTACACCCTTCCCCTCTTCACCGAGGACGTTTTCATAGGGAACTTCGCAATTTTCAAAAATTAACTCTGACGTGTTCGATCCACGCATACCTAGCTTATCCAGCTTCTTTCCAGTGCAAAAACCTTGCATATCTTTCTCTATGAGAAAAGCTGTTATGCCTTTAGGGCCTGCCGAGACATCCGTTTTTGCATATACAACAAGCGTATCGGCGTCAGGCCCATTAGTAATCCACATTTTTGATCCATTTAGTAAATAATAATCATTTCGTTTTTCTGCCTTTAGCTTCATTGAAACAACATCAGAGCCCGCACTTGGTTCCGACATCGCAAGCGATCCTATATGCTCACCACTTATTAATTTCGGCAAATATTTATTCTTTTGTCGCTCGTTTCCCCATCTATAAATCTGGTTTATACACAAATTTGAGTGCGCTCCATATGACATTCCTATTGCCGCATTGGCTCTACTGATTTCTTCAACCGCTACACAATGAGCAAGATAACCCATATCGACACCGCCAAACTCTTCAGAGATTGTTATTCCATGCAAGCCCAAATTTCCCATCATCTCCCAAAGCTCCATGGGAAAGTCGTTGGACCTATCTACCTCTGCAGACTTTGGAGCAATTTCTTCTAGCGCAAACTTCCTAACGGTTTCTCTGAGCGCATCTATATCTTCCCCTAAGCCAAAATCCATGGTTGCATTAAACATCTTTATACAATCCTCTACTTTGGTGCCATACGGATTGCACCATCTAATCGAATTGTCTCTCCGTTAAGCATACAATTTTGAACTATCTGAACACTCAAATCAGCAAATTCTGAAGGTGACCCCAGTCTAGGGGGAAAGGGTACCGATTTACCCAAAGCATCCTGAACATCCTCGGGTAAACTACGTAACATAGGCGTACTAAAGAGGCCCGGTGCAATCGTAACGACCCTAATGCCATTTTGCGCTAAATCACGCGCCATTGGTAATGTCATTCCAACTACGCCACCTTTGGAGGCTGAGTAAGCAATCTGTCCAATTTGACCATCAAATGCAGCAACCGATGCTGTATTAATTATAACGCCTTTTTCTTGATCATCGCTTATCACGGCATTCCGCTCTGACATCCCTAGAGCACTTTGGGACGCAACATTAAACGTACCAATTAGATTTATACGTATTGTTTTATCAAATAATTCGAATTGATGGTTTCGACCCTTTGAAACCGTTTTTTGAGAAAACCCAATACCGGCACAATTCACGCAAACACTTTCCTGTCCAATACTCCCTCTTATTGAACTAAGACCGTCTGCTACTGATTTAGGGTCGGACACATCGACCTTCTCAAAAGTAACTCCATGTTGACTCGCAACTTTTAACCCTTCCTCTTCATTCATATCAAAGACTGCCACTTTTGCTCCGAGATAAACAAATTTTTCGACGACCGCCAACCCTAATCCGGATGCTCCCCCAGTAACTAATACTCCTGTCTCCGCTGAAATTTTCATGGTCTTTCTATAGCCATTGCTAGGCCCTCGCCACCGCCTAAACAGATGGCAGCGACACCTTTTTTCAAATTTCTTTTTTCTAAGGCATTTAGAAGAGTTACTAGAATTCTAGCCCCCGAAGCTCCTATTGGATGTCCTAAGGCGCAAGCTCCACCATTAACATTTATCTTTTCTCTTGGAATATTTAGCTCCTTCATAAAACCCATAGGGACAACTGCGAAAGCTTCATTTACTTCCCACAAATCAACTTCATCTGTTGACCATCCTATTCTTTCTAACAACTTCTTAGCAGCTGGAATAGGTGCTGTGGTAAACATACCAGGTTGATGGGCGTGGACAGTATGCCCTAAAATAATAGCTCTTACAGGAAGCGAAAGCTCGTTAGCTCTTTCCTCAGAACTAATCAATAGTGCAGCAGCACCATCCGAAATTGAGGAGGAATTAGCTGCTGTAACTGTCCCGTCTTTTTTGAACGCAGGCTTTAAATTTGGAATTTTTTCAGGTTGTGCATTCCTAGGTTGCTCATCCTCTGTAATCGTTATATCACCTTTTCTTGTTTTGATAGTCACTGGTGAAATTTCCTTATCAAAAGCATTTTCTTTTTGAGCACTGAGAGCATTATTTAACGAGCCGATAGCATAATCATCTTGCTGCTCTCTCGTGAATTGAAATAACTCAGCTGTGTCTTCTGCAAATGTGCCCATTAATCTTCCAGGCTCATAAGCGTCTTCCAATCCGTCTAGGAACATATGGTCATACATTTGGTGATGACCAACTCGCGCACCAGCTCTCATTTTTGGAGACAGATAAGGAGCGTTAGTCATGCTCTCCATTCCTCCCGCTGCAACCAAGTCGCTGGTACCAGCCTTAATCTGATCGTGCGCATAGATAACAGACTTAAGACCGGATCCACACATTTTATTCAAGGTAACAGCCGGCACATTTTCTGAAAGACCCGCTTTAAAGGATGCTTGTCTAGCTGGAGCTTGCCCTTGACCTGCCGACAAAACATTTCCCATTATGACTTCATCTATATTTTCATTTTTTACACCAGCATTTTCTATTGCGCCTTTAATTGCACTACCGCCCAATTCGGGCGCCGTTGCCTGGCTCATTTCTCCATGAAAGCCTCCCATTGGCGTTCTTGAAGCCCCAACAATAACTACTTTTTTCATGTAACCCCCTATCTAATCAAATGTTCTCTGGTCGTCTATTACCTTTCCATCATTGGGAAGAGTGCCTGGCGACATAATTTGCACTTCACCTTTGAGTTTAAGTATTTCTTTTACAATAGAATCATAGTCCTTATTTGTTTCTCCTTCAATCTCTAAAAGAACTGACATAACATCATTATTATCGCTTCGGCTAACATTGACCCTAGCCTTTTTTATTTCTGGAGATCTTGCGACTAAATCAGCTACTTGTTCAGGTCTCACAAACATTCCTTTAATTTTTGTTGTTTGATCTGCTCTTCCGCGCCAACCCACGATTCGAACATTTGTACGGCCACACTCACTTTTTCCAGGAGCAACAGCCGACAAGTCGCCTGTTGCAAACCTTATCAAGGGATAATCCGGGTTCAATGATGTAACTAGCACCTCACCAATTTCACCGTCTGCAACAGGATTACCTGTACCTGGTGTAACTACTTCAACGATTACACCTTCATCAACAATCATTGGGGCGTCCGGTAACGTCTCATATGCAACATTACCTAAATCTGCTGTCCCATAGTTTTGCAAACACATTATGCCTCTATCCTTGTAATTTTGCCTTGTTTTTGGGAAAAGAGGCCCACCCCCTACCAAAGCTTTTTTGATTTTGGAAAGGTCTAATCCCAGCTCATCTCCCTTGTCAAAAATTATTTGCAAAAAATCTGGTACGCCAATATACGCCGTGACACCAATCTCACTAGCAGCCCGGGCTTGTAATTCCGTTTGTCCAGTCCCTGCTGGAAATACTGTTGCACCTACCGCCAAAATACCTTGTTCACTTAACATGCCAGCAGGCGTGAAATGATAAGAGAAACAGTTCTGCACAATGTCGCCTTTTCCTATTCCTGCAGCATTCAATGCTCTAGCGGATCGCCACCAATCTTTTTTTACCATGCCAGGCTCGTAAATTGGTCCGGGTGACTGAAAGATCTGATTAAAATCATGCACAGTTCCGGCAATTAAACCGCCCAATGGAGGATTTTCTCCCTGTAATCGTACAAGTTCACTTTTTCTTAACACTGGTAATGTTTTTAGATTGTCTATTGATACAATGTCTTGATGATGTACATCGGCCAGTATTTTGCCAAACGCCTCGGATTTCTCTTTAGCGTTTTGTATTTGAGAAGGCAGTTGCTTAGATAAATCAGTTGTTCTTTCGTCGTGAGATCGTGTTTCTAAATTATCGTAATATTCAGTCATAAAAGCCTTATAGCCACCTCTTTCTGCGCCGATACGAACGAGTTTCTTTAAATGAGCTACGACCCTCTTCTGACATCCCCAAATAAAATTCTTTTACATCAGGGTTTTCTCGCAGTTCTTTGGCTGGACCGTCCATGACAACTCTTCCACTTTCTAAGATGTAGCCTTTATGCGCATATTTTAGTGCTACGTTTGTATTCTGTTCTGCTAACAGAAAGGATACATTTTCTTTCTCATTCAATTGCTTAACAATTTCAAAAATTTCCTCTACGAGCTGTGGTGCAAGTCCCATACTTGGCTCATCTAGAAGAATGGTTTCTGGAACCGACATAAGAGCTCTACCAATAGCTGTCATCTGCTGTTCACCACCAGAAGTGTAGCCCGCTAATGACTTACGTCTTTCTCTTAACCTTGGAAAATAGTTATACACTAACTCCAAGCTTTCTTGAGTCTCAGCTCGTCCACCCTTTCTAGTGTACGCACCTGTCAACAAGTTCTCTTCAACCGTTAAGTGCTCAAAACAGTGCCTTCCTTCCATGACCTGAATAACACCCCTTCTAACCATGTCAGCGGGATTAAGATCCTTTATGTTATCACCATTGTAGGCGATAGAACCTTTTGTTACCTCTCCCCTCTCCGAACGCAGTAAATTTGAGATCGATTTGAGAGTTGTGCTTTTGCCAGCACCGTTACCACCTAAAAGAGCTGTAATTCCACCTTTGTCAACGGAAAGGCTAACCCCTCTTAAAACGAGTATAATATTGTTGTAAACAACCTCGATATTACTGACATCGAGAACTGTTTCTGTGTTTTTTTCATCAAACATTTTGTGCCTTTTTTAAAAAAGAGACCCACCATTTCGAATAGTGGGTCTCTTAATTTTTTATTTAACTGCAGTTCTGTGTCTTCCAACCAGGCTTATCTGATTTGTAGGTATCAGCCGCTTCAGTAAGAAGAGGTTGCACTATATCAGTCATTGGAGGAATAAAATCTGTGATTTTTTCCCAATCCTTACCATTCCACTGTTGCACAAAGATTGATCCCTGCCCTTCATGGTCTGCACAGGATCCGATTACTGGTGTAAAACCTTCAAACCCAAGCTCTTTCAGTCGTGCTTCGTCTAACTTAATCATCTCGAAGCCTTTACGCACGTCTGCACCTGTTACATTCGCCTTGCCAGTTAGTTTTTGGGCCTCAATTATAGCTTCAGCCATTACCACAGCCATAAATAGTGACCTGTTATAGAGCACCTTGCCTGGCATATCAGGTTCCGTTTTCGTCAAACCCTTGCTCACGACATGCTTGATGACGTCTTGAACAACTGGAAAGTCCCTTCCGGCTGGCGTAAAGTTTGAAGCCTTATAACCTTTAGCTTTCATGCCTAGAGCCTCAACATCAACGTGTCCACCAGACCACCAATTCCCAATAAATCTATCAAGTGGAAATCTTGTCTTTGCAGCTTCTTTTACAGCGGTAATATTCATCACCCCCCAGCCCCACATGATAACCCAGTCAGGCTTTTCTTTTCTAATAGTCAACCACTGCGATCCCTGGTTCTGAGAATCAGCAAAAGCTACAGGAATTCTAACCGTTTCAAAACCCATTTTAGGCTCTAGTTTGTCTAAAAGAGGCAATGGCTCACGTCCATATCCACCATCCAAGTATAAGAAAGCTATTTTCTTACCCTTCAGTCCTGTTTCACTATCTATGTATGAAAGAATTGAGGTCATTTGAGACCAATAGGATGCAGGGTAATTAAAGGCCCAAGGAAAGGTCTCTCCCTTTGCAGCGGCTGATAATCCATAACCCATTGTAAAAATCGGAACTTCGTCCTCAGGGGCTTTTTGAAGCAGCTGAAGCGTGATACCTGTTGAATTTGGTATATGCATTAAAGGATTCTTACCTCTGTAGGATTCATAACACTCGACACCTTTCTGAGCATTATACCCTGTCTCGCACTCTTCCGGATTAACTTTTAATCCACCTATTCCACCATCTCTTTCGTTAAGCATTGTGAAGTAATCAGTAATAGCGTTAGCGCCCATAGTCCCGTTAGCAGCGAATGGTCCAACCCTATAAGTAAGGTGGGGAACCAAAAGCTCCTCGGCGAAACTCATACTTACCGTTGAAATTAAGGTGCCTAAAGCGACGGCAGCACCAATAATATGTTTTTTCATTTTTTTCTCCCTATTAAACAGCTTTCGCTGCACATTTATTTTGGGCCTGTATACCCGAAAAAGTGGAACGGCCCAGTTTCCACCAAACTCGTTATCAATACGGAAACGGCCACAATCTAAGCTTCTGTTTTGTGATTTGCCACAGTCGAGCTAAACCATGAGGCTCCAGTATAAGAATTATTATTATCATAGCACCTAATAATATTGTTGAAAAGTTTTCCATCACGAACGCATCAAAACCAAATACAGATTTTCCAATTTCTTTAATTAAAACCGGAACGACCCACACAAATATCGCACCCATATATGACCCGGTTATTGATCCAAGACCTCCGATTATTACCATAAATAAATACAGAAAGCTGTGGTTGATATCAAAGCTCTCTGCCTCGGCTGCGCCCAACCAAAAGAAAACCATCAAAGCGCCCGCAATTCCAATATAAAATGAAGAAAAAGCAAAAGCGGAAAGTTTCGCCACAAGGGGTCTGATGCCAATAAGCTCAGCAGCAATATCCATGTCTCTAATCATCATCCATGACCGGCCAATTCGGCCTCTTATAACATTGGAGGCAAGCCACGTAAGGACAATAAGTGTTACCAAAACGAAATAATATCGGGTCATTCCAGCAGATTGTGGGCCTATCATAATTATACCGAACATCTCTTTGTTCGGACCTTCAATCGCCCCACTTGCGTTATAATTATACAGCCATGCCACTCGTATAAAAGCCCACGTCAGGAAAAATTGGGCCGCAAGAGTTGCTACTATCAGGTAGAAGCCTTTTATTTTCAGCGATGGGAGGCCAAAAATGACACCTACCACAGCACTTACCAACCCTGATAACACAAGAGCTATAATTATGTTGATGTCGGGAAAAATTGTAATAAATTTATAGAAAGCATACGCCCCAACTCCACTGAACGCTCCGGTTCCTAGAGAAATCTGTCCTGCGAATCCGAGTAGTATGTTTAAACCTAAAGTCATAATTATAAAAACCATACAAGGGATCATAATTGCCCCCATCGCAAACTCATAATTGAGCCCTGGAAGACCAAACATTGGTATTACTAAAAAGGTTAAAACACATAGTATACCAATTCCGATCTTATCCTCGAATAATGGAAAGGCAGCTAATTCGTCCTTATACCTCGATTTAAATTGTCCAGTCTCTTTATAAAACATACCTAAACCCTCTCAATAATTTTTTCACCAAAGAGGCCCTGCGGCTTGAACAAAAGAAAAACCAAAGCAATTACATATGCAAACCAACCTTCGACACTTCCCCCCATCATGGGACCCCAATATATTTCAAATATTTTTTCACCTAATCCAATTATCAGGCCTCCGATAATTGCACCAGGAACCGAGGTAAACCCTCCGATAATCAACACAGGTAATGCTTTCAACCCGATAATTTGTAATGCGAATGATACATCCGACCGGGCACCCCAAAAAAGTCCCCCAACCAGCGCTACAATTCCTGCAACAAACCAAACGATGACCCATATTTGGTTGAGTGAAATCCCCACAGAAAGAGCTGCCTGATGGTCATCTGCCACCGCACGAAGACCTCGACCTATCTTTGTTTTACTAAAAAATACTGCTAAAATAGCTATCAAACTACTAGCAAGAACGACAGCAGAGATATCGATATGCTCAAAATACACCGCTCCCCCAAACATAGGCCACTCGCTACTCCCAACCGGAAACCCTAGCTCTGCGTGTATCATCGATCTTGGCACACCTCCAAAGATCCATTGCGCAGCCCCAATAATGACGAATGTTAAACCGATGGTAGACATGAATAAAATATTACCATCTTGGTTAACTAGATTTCTCAATATTACCCGTTCAACCCCGTAGGCAAGTGCGTACATTAACAATAGCACTAAAGCCACGCTTATCCATGGGTTGATACCCATTTCATAAAAGCTAACCAAAGCTAATGCCGCCAAAACCATTAAAATAGGTTGTGAAAAATTAAAAACTCCTGAGGCCTTAAATATTAACACAAACCCTAACGCAAGAAGCGCGTATAAAGTTCCGCCTACAAAACCATCCCAAAGGCCCTGAAAAAATAGGTCGGGTAACGCTACCATATCTAAGAAAGGCGCAATAAAAATCATATGTAATATTTCCATTAGTGAGGTACTCCTAAATATGCATCAATAACCGCTTGATTCGATTGGACCTCTTTTGGCGTCCCATCAGCCAGCAACTTCCCATAGTCTAAAACCACTACTCGGTCTGCTAGATCCATGACAACAGCCATGTCATGTTCGATAAGAGCTATTGTCGTTCCAAATTCTTCATTAACCTCCACAATAAATCTCGACATATCCTGTTTCTCTTCGACATTCATTCCTGCCATAGGCTCGTCTAATAAAAGTAAGTTTGGCTCCATCGCTAACGCTCTTGCCAACTCGACTCTCTTTTGTAATCCATACGGTAAGGACCCCACGGGAGTTTTTCTGATATGATTAATTTCAAGGAAATCTATTATCTCTTCACACCTTTTTCGATGCTGAACCTCCTCTTCTATCGCAGGCCCATATCTTAGCATTTGCCAAAAAATATTTTTATTCATCTGTAGTTGTCGACCAGTCATCACATTCTCTATGGTCGTCATTCCTTTGAAAAGTGCGATATTCTGAAACGTTCTTGCAATGCCGGTCTTCGCCACCTCGTATGGCTCCATAGACGGTCTTTTTTGGCCATCAAACCAAATTTCGCCTTCTTGAGGGTGATAAAACCCGTTGATCACATTCAACATTGACGATTTTCCGGCCCCATTGGGACCTATTATTGCTCGTATTTCACCTTCATGGATATCAAAAGAGACACCTTGTATTGCAACTACCCCTCCAAACCTAAGGTTAATATTTTTAACTTCCATCATTATTTTGGGCGCTTTTTCGTTCATTTTATTAAATCCCTAGTCTTTTCCTATTCTGCTGCTTCTTGAAGTTGATAGATAGTCGCGTCTACTATTGAAAGTGTTGCCTCCAAATAACCTTTGCGACCATCTTCATAAGTTACCTCCGTTTTCGTATCAACAGACCCATTGTCTGAGTAAAGGGCGCTGACGAGATCATCATATTTTTCGTTTATAAAAGCCCTCTTAACTTTTCGAGTTCTTGTTATCTCACCATCATCAGGATCAAGCTCTTTGTGTAAAACTAAAAACTTTCTTATCTGACAGCCAGACATCATAGAGTCCTTTGCCAATGCCATATTAACATCTTCTACGTGCTCCTTCAGAATATTAGCCACTTCGCTATTTGACGCTAGTTCCTGATAGGAAGAGTATGAAATATTGTTCTTCTCAGCCCAGTTTCCAACAGCAGTCATATCAATATTTAAAAACGCCACACAAAACTCTTTTTTATCACCGAACAATACTGCCTCCAATATATTTGGAAAAAACTTCAGCTTGTTTTCAACATATTTTGGTGCAAAGAGTGCTCCGTTCTTTAGTTTGCCTACGTCTTTAGCTCTATCAATAATCCGCAATTGGCCCGTATTTTCATCAATATATCCTGCATCACCAGTTGCTACCCATCCATCCTTATTCTTTGTTTCGCCAGTAGCCTTGGGGTTTTTGTAGTACTCTTTAAAAGACCCAACAGATTTATACAAAATCTCTCCCGAAGGCGCTATTTTCAACTCCACTCCTTCAATTGGTTTTCCGACAGTATCCGAAAAGACCTCATCATTACCTTGCATTGTGAGAAAAACTGAAGCCTCGGTTTGTCCGTAAAGTTGTTTCAGGTTTATGCCAAGTGAGCGATAAAAATCAAAAAGCTCTGCACTTATTAAATCTCCTGCAGTGTAGGCTATTCTCACATTCGAGAAACCCAGCATATTCTTGAGCGGTGCATAAATCAGGAAGTTACCTAGAGAATATTTAAGTCTGTCTAACAGTCCAACTTTTCTTTTTTCCAAAATATCCCGCCCTACTTTTTCTGCGTGTGCCATGAAATATTTAAATGCAACTTTTTTAAAGAATGCAGCATCTTCAATTCTTATAAAAACCGAGGTCTTAAGACGTTCCCACAATGGAGGCGGGCCAAAGAATATTGATGGGCCAATTTCCCTCAAATCAACTTGCATTGTCTCGGGACCTTCCGGACAGTTAATACAAGCACCTGCTCCCATACCTTGCGCCACTGAAATCATGAAATCTCCAACCCAAGCCATTGGCAAATAGGAAAGCAAATAATCATCATGCGTCCAGCTATCATGTTGATTGGCTCCCCCTGATGCTCCAATAATTGCTTGATGTGTTTGCACGACCCCTTTAGATTTACCTGTTGTTCCAGACGTGTAGAGTAAAACACATGTCGTATCTCCGGTTACTTTCTCCACACGACGCTTTAATTCTTTATCCAGCTCAGCGCTGTCGCGAGATCCCATTTCCAGAATGTGAGCAAGACTATGCAAATTTTTATTATCATACTTTCTGAGCCCTTTGGGATCTACGAATACTATATCTTTGAATCCTTTCAATCGATCCGAAATTTCTAGTATCTTATCGACCTGTTCTTGATCTCCGACGACTGCAAACGAAGCACCACAGTGAGAAAGGATGTACTCCATTTCCTCTGCAACCGCATCTTGATAGAGAGGTACGGGTATTGCGCCAATGTGTTGGCAAGCTAAAAGAGACCAATATAAGGATGGTCTATTCCTTCCAATTACAGCAACGTGGTCACCCTCTTGAACGCCAAGCTTTATAAGTCCCTTTGATAATTTTAGTATTTCTTCACTGGACTCTTTCCACGTCCAGGTTTGCCATATCCCAAGATCTTTTTCTCTAAAAGCAGGTGAGTCTCCAAACTTACTAACATTCCTAGCCAGCAACTTCGGCATAGTGTCAAGAGTAGCGCTATTTTCCGTCATTATCCCTCCCAAGATTTTTTGAAGAAAATATTAATTACTAAAGTTTAGGAAAAAAAAATCGATAAAACAACAGGCTTTTTGGCCTTGTGACAAAAAGTACTAAAAGCGAGACATTATGACACTTCCCTTCACCTTAGTATTGCAATCCTAATATCATTTAAATTTATTCCAGTAGCACCAGAATAAAATAGGCTTGAAGCTATCTTATGCGCCGAAAACGAGTCGTAGTCCCTCAAAAAATCTTTTGATGGCGCTTTTTTATTCAACACCTTGATAGTTTCTCCCGAAATAATTGCTCCTGCATTTTTTTCAAACCCATCGATTCCATCAGTGTCAGCCACTAGAGCTGTGATTCCAGGGACACCCTCAATTTCTTTTGCCAACGCTAACGCAAAATGTGAATTTCTACCCCCTCTTCCATGATTTTTAGGTAACTCGACGTGGGCTTCACCGCTCGAGACAATAATTGCTGGCTTTTTGATTGGTCGATCAAATTGTCTTATCTCTTTCAGTATTGATGCATGAAACTTAGCCAAAGATGCCGCATCACCCTCAAAATTTGAGGATAGCACCAAAGTGTTTAATTCATAATTTTTCATTATATATTCACTCACGCTATCCAATAATGTAGCACTAGACCCTAGACACACAGATTTTAGCACGATCAAATCTTTGTTTCTGAGAGGACTAAATCTTTTTCTATTTTCTGAAAAAAACCTATTAATTTTTGAACCAAAATCCAAATTACTAGTGGTAATTCTGTTCATCTCAGGAACAAATGTTGGGCCACTCCCAACAAGAGATAAATCTCCACCGGGAATGTCAGATACTACTAAATTAATTATCGGACAAGGAGAAGCAGTTAATGCGAGTTTACCTCTCTTTATTTGAGAAAACTCTCCTCGGTAAAAATTCATTTCTCTAATCGACAAACCAGAGCCAAGTAGTACCTTGTTTAAATGAATTTCATCTTCAAGACAGTAGCCTTCTGGAGGTAAAGGTAATAAAGCTGAAGCTCCTCCTGAAATACAAAAAATTAGCAAATCATCTTTTCCAAGCTTTGAAATTGCTTTTAGGAGTTTATAGGATGCGTCTAAACCTTTCTGAGAGGGGATAGGGTGCGTAGCTTTAATCACCTCACAGTCTAATTCATCACATTTTTCATTTTCAGGAATGACAACAATTCCATCGGCTTTTCCTTTATACGTTCTAAAAAAAGCCTTTGCCAGGCGTCCTGCACCTTTTCCAACAGCAACGAAAAAAAGCCTTCCTAAAGGAGAATCAAACTTCATCTTTTCAAGTTTTTTTACCGGATCTGCTAATTCTAGAGACCCTAAAAATATGTCTTTAAGAATTTTTTTATCGTCGTAAATTTTGTTTACCATAAAAATGTTTCAGATATATGTTTCAAGCGTGATAAAACCTAAATTGGTACATCATTCTAAACATGCTGGCCTCCGTTAATCTCTATTTCTGCGCCTGAGACATAACTCGCTTCTTTGGAGCATAAATAAAAAATCGTGTCAGCTACTTCTTCCGGCAGGCCGAGTCGCTTCATTGGAATATCAGCGACTATCTTGTCAGCACCTTCACTTAAAATTGCCGTCTTAACTTCTCCGGGCGCGATAGCGTTTACTCGAACACCCAAGGGACCGAAATCTTTCGACATCTCTCTAGTTAAGGCTCCCAAAGCTGCTTTTGATGTCGCGTAGGCAGCGCCAGCAAAAGGATGCACCCTACTTCCTGCAATTGATGTCACATTTACAATCGCCCCTTGCGCACTCAATAATTCTTCCTTTAATCCTCTCGCTAAAATTACCGAGGCAAAAAAGTTAACATGAAAAACCTTTCCCCATGTACTTAGGTCCGTTCCTAAAGTGTCCAGCCTTTCTCCATTCTCGCCTTTGGGCGATATGCCAGCATTGTTAACAAGCGCGTGCAATTTACCATTTAATCGTTTTTTGACCTCATCAATAGCCTCGAGCGTGTTGTTTGGATTTGATAGATCGACTTGAATATGGTTCACCTCACCCCCAGGCCAGGGACATTTTGTGTCAAACGCCCGCCTGGAACATGTAATTACGCGCCAATTTTCTTCAGAAAATTTTCGGACGGTGGCATGGCCTATTCCTCTACTTGCACCCGTCAACAATATTATTTTTTGTTCTGAATCATCAGCCATCGTTCTATAACCTCAGAAAATTATCTTAATTCCGATAAATTTAGTCAGATTTTAGCATTTAAAGGTATATATTTCAAGAATATCATAAAATTTGGAAATCAATTCCTGCCAAAACACTGTCAATTTTATCGAACATTTCATGGATTTGACTTTCTTCAATAATTAAGGGTGGACAAAATGCCAAACTGTCGCCTGGAAGTGACCTTAAAATAACACCTGCTTCTTGGATTTTTTGCTGTATTTTCGCTGAAACTTTTCTACTGGGGTCGGGTTTCTTATTCGAACCAGGCTCAGACACAAATTCTATTGCACCAATTAACCCAACAGCCCTGACATCTCCAACAAAATCATATTTTTTTAAGCTTCTCACCCTTTCAGTAAAAATTTTTTCCATCTTTCTCACATGATCCACAATTTTTTTCTCTTCATAAATTTCAAGCGTTCTAAGAGCTATTGCAGCAGACATAGGATGAGCAGAATAAGTAAATCCATGACCAAAAATCCCGAGTTCGTTGGCCTGGTTTTCTATTTCAGAAACAATAGTTTCATTAATGAGCAAGGCTGATATGGGTGCATAAGCACCAGATAAAGCCTTGGCACAAGTTAAGATATCTGGTTTTAGGTTAAACGTATCCGAGCCCCACATATTTCCCGTTCTACCAAATCCACAGATCACTTCATCTGCAATGAAAAGCACATCATATTTTTTAAGTAATACCTGTACTTTAGAAAAGTAATTTTCAGGAGGAATAATAACGCCACCAGCTCCCATTACTGGCTCTGCGATAAATGCCCCGATAGTATCAGGACCTTCTTCAAGGATAAGTTCCTCAAGGTCATTTAACATTCTGTCTACAAAGTTTTGTTCAGATTCGTTTTCAAGTTTTTCTATAAAATAATGTGGACAAGAAGTGTGCCTAACAAAGTCTAAGGGCAACCCAAACCCGTTTTGAGCATACGGTAGCCCTGTTAAACTTCCTGCAACCATAGTTACGCCATGATAGCCTCTTTTCCGACTAATGATTTTTCTCTTTTCAGGTCGACCTAGAGCGTTTTGATAGTACCAGACAACTTTGATTGCAGTATCATTAGCCTCAGATCCCGAATTACAAAAGAAGACTTTTCCTAATCCTTCTGGAGCTATTCCAACAAGTTTTTCAGCCAAGTTAGCAGCGACTTCCGGCACTTTACCCGCGAAACTATGATAAAAGGGAAGCTTTTCCATTTGCTTAGTTGCAGCTTCAACTAAATCTTTATTATTAAACCCCAATGACGCACACCACAAACCACTCATGCCTTCTATAAATTTTGTATTTGAATTGTCGTAAACATATACACCCTCTCCCCTGCAAATCACATGTGGACCAGTTTCTTTTAAAGTTTGGGGGTTAGTATACGGATGGAAATGATTTTCAATGTCTTTGGCCTCAATTGAATTAACTATTCTGTTCATAGTATTTCCTCCAGCAACAGATGAATTAAATGTGCGTTTTATTATAAGCTTAACAGAACATTCCTATTCTGAAAGATTTTATATTGAACTTCCAAAATTTAGAGTCTAATGCTTAGTAAAACTAGTATGATTATTATACCTTTATATTTTGAGGAGTACTGACGACAAATGACTATATTAAAAGGATTTCTTTTTTTCAAAATATTTTGTATCTCGGCCCTTTTGAGCGTCGCCTTCGCCCATGATGCATCGGATAAAGTATTGGCAAAAAAAATTTTTGGTAACTTCATAACACCAACAAAATTAACGTCTGAAAGCGTTGGAAAATATAATAAAGGATGTCTCAACGGCGGAGTTGAGTTGCCAGTTAAGGGTGAAACATGGCAACACATAAACTCAAAAAGAGGACGTAATTGGGGACACCCAAGGCTAATAGATTTTACAAAGGACCTTTCTCAAAAAGTTGCAGACTTTGGATGGATGGGGCTATATATAGGTGATCTTGGCAACCCAAGAGGGGGGCCTACCCCTTATGGCCACGCCGCTCACCAAGTAGGGTTAGAGGTAGATATAAAATTCAGAAAACCAGCGACTCTAGACCTATCAGTGGAGGACAGTCATAATGACCGCAGGTACGGAAAACCGTCTTTTAAAGAGCTGAATGTAGTGTCAAAGAATCAAAAAAACGTTAACTCCAATTGGACTCCAGAACATATGGCCATTTTGAAAGCTGCGGCGCAAGATGAAAGAGTAAATAAAATTTTTGTTAACGCAGCAATAAAAGTTTGGATGTGTAAAAACGCAAAATCAGTAAATAGGTCTTGGTTAATGAAGATACGGCCAGAGAAAGGTCATAGTGAGCATTTTCATGTTAGGCTAAAGTGTCCTGAGGGGTCGCCAGATTGCATCAACACACCACTTTGGAATAAGTATAAAAATGTAGATGGTTGTGACAAGCAGTTGGCTTGGTGGGTCACAGATAGGCTTGAACCGAAAAAGAAAGTTATAAAAAAGACTATTAAAATCAAGAAAAAATATAAATGTTCTCACGCAAGATGCTACTTACCGGAAGATCTGCCAAAGGCTTGCCTTAAAACCATGCATATTGAAAATTAAAGTTAAATTTAGTTGCGACAAATATTTTGTAGACCTTTTTCTCTTAATAAAATAGCTGGAGAAAAACTTCTATTTATTTCTTCTTCGTAAAGGCTATCAACCATTTCTACAAGATCTGAAACCCTAGTAATGCGACCGTTACTGCAATTAGCGCTATATTTTTCTTGAAGCTCTTTTCCAAAAAAAACTATGTAACCATCCCATAAACCGGTAATGTACGCGGATTTAGTGGCAACACTAAGTGTCTTCCAGTTCCCATAATTCTCTACAACAACGTAAGGTCCAGCAGTAAAGCAGAAAAAAAAAGTTATGATTAAAAGCTTAAAAACTAGTAATTTATTTCGCAATTGCCTTATCAGTTAAAGAGTATATTGAACTATCTTCTTCGCTTTCATTCTCACCTGATTTTCTTTGCGACTTAGCTATCCTTATCACCTTACCATTAAAGTTTGCGCCAGTCTCAATTGAAATCTCGCTGTGTTCGATATCCCCTTTAACGGTAGATCCAGCATCTAATTTTACAGTGTCGGATCGAATAAATCCTGTAAAATTTCCCTGAACAGTAATAGCTTTTACAATGATTTTGCCGTCCACCTTTGCGCTTGGACCTAAGGTTAAATTATCTCCCAATATGTCGCCAGAGGCTTTACCCTCAATCAAAAGTTCCCCTTTGAAGTCAATTTTTCCTTTTATAACGGTATCTGAAGAGATAACTGAGCTAGAATTAGTAAAATTATTCATAGTTTTGTACCTAAAGTTTCTCATGCAAAAATACACTAAAACTATATTAAATCAAGGCTAATAGGAGAGAAAGAAAAGCTAGTTACAATTACATTTTATATGTTCTTCGTCTCTTCGGGCTATATTCGTAAGCCCTATGGACCTCTTTTGTGATTTCGTTGATTTCCTTTATTGTAACTTTCATAGCTGGGACACCCAATTTTTTTGCAGCTAATCTTCTAAAAGCACCATAACTATCATAGATCTGAATAAGTTTTTCAAACTCATCTATCAAGTCATTTGCTTCAAGATCATTTCTTGCTAACCCTTTCATGTCAGCATCCTCGTTCTTATGTCGTTGTCTGTCTGATCCCGGCGCAGATATTTTCATCATTGCTTGGATATGAGATACGTATTTTTCAGACCTAACAGCATTCCAGACTGCTTTTTCTCCATTTCCAGAGTTTAAGGCGGTAATTGCTGTCATTGCATAAATTTGAGCTCTTTGAGCATAACTAAGCACCTTCTTAGTCTGTTCATCATAGTCAGCATTTTCTGAGTTTGAGTTATTATAAACCATAGAGCTTAAATTAGAGGTATACTCCTTTCTTGACCATTCCTTTAGGTTTGGTGAGATTGGATTTTCTTTTACAGCACAACAAAACTTAATTATATCATAGAGGTCCTTAGAACCCTCCTCCAGGGTTTCCGGTTCAAGTTTAACGTCCTTATTAAATAACAAATCGCTTTTTGACGTTTTTTGATAAACAAATTCGTTCATTATGTATCTCTTTGGTATACGTTGATTCTAATTATTAATATTACAAATTTCTGCAATCTGTATACCATTTCATGTTTTTTTTTAATTATTTGCCACAAGATTATTTTGTGTAGTAGAAACACATTAAATAAAAATGTTGACTTCTTCGTCAAGGTTCATGATACAATGCAATTTGACGTAGCGTAAACTAAAATTGGGAAAATTTATATGTCAAATAGAGGCAACCACCGAAATGAATGTAGTATCGCAACGGCCCTATCAATTTTGGGAGACAAATGGACACTCTTGATTGCAAGGGATATCATGATGGGTAATCAAAACTTCGAATCCATTCAAAATAACCTCAATATCTCAAGAAACCTATTGACAGAGCGATTAAAGTCTATGGCAAGCAAAAAATTGATTTCGCGTTATGTACCTGACAACAAGAAGAGAGCTGAGTATGTTCCTACAGAAAGGTGCAAAGATCTAGTCAAAATTTTTCTTTCTCTCTCTTTGTGGGCAGACCGATGGGTTCCTGATACGAGACGTCCAAAAATGGCGGGAGTGATCAATGAAGAGGTTACAGAGATCGGTCTTCAAGTGATACCGTTTAATAAAGAAGAAGAGAACAAGAATATAAAACTGTCTAAAAGGCTTGCTAATTAGCATCGCTTGATTTTTGATTATCTTCTGGGATCATCTTGTGTTAACAAGCTCAACAATAAATAGCGTCACAATGACTTAAAATAGTTTCTCATTGAAAGATGTGAAAGCTCCACTATTTCAAACAAAAATAATATTTCTCATATCAGAAAGATATTAAGGCAATGAAAGATCATATTGTGGAAATAAAGGATGTTTCAAAAATCTTTGTTACAAACTCAGGACCTCTCGAGCTTTTTACCGATGTAAATATCAACTTTTACCCTTCTACTAGCTACGCTCTTATTGGTGAGAGCGGCGTTGGCAAGTCAACACTTTTGCATATCGCTTCCGGACTCGAGAAACCTTCTACCGGTGAGGTTTTTTTTGGAAAGCAAAACTTTTGGGATCTTAAAGCATCTGCTCAAGCTTTATTGAGACTGAATGAGACAGCGATTATATT
Source organism: uncultured Alphaproteobacteria bacterium (assembly GCA_902596605.1). Classification (GTDB taxonomy): domain Bacteria; phylum Pseudomonadota; class Alphaproteobacteria; order Rhodobacterales; family Rhodobacteraceae; genus CACIJG01. The sequence continues at coordinate 60,970 of CACJUU010000001.1, forward strand.
CCAACAATATAATTTGATTCCATGTCTCTCTGTTAAAGAGAATATTGAATTCCAATCTAGGGTTAATAGGAAGCATGATAACGAATATATCAACACAATTATTGACGATCTCCAAATTGCCAGATTACTAGGAGAGTGGCCGGAAAATCTTTCTGGAGGAGAACAGCAAAGGGTAGCTATAGCAAGAGCATTAGCCGCTCAACCAAAAATTTTATTTGCGGATGAACCGACCGGTAGCTTGGATGAAAAGAATTCAAAAATAGTTTTAGACATGCTCTTAAACATAAATAGAAAGTATAATACCAGCCTAGTAGTGATAACGCACTCAATTGCCATCGCCTCCAAATTAGAAGTTTGCCTAGAGCTTAAATCAAGAAAAATATCAAATAAATGAACCAATTTTTTCTAGTACTTAGAGTAATTGTCGCGAATTGGAAAAAAGCAAAAGGGCAACTCTTTTTCACTATATTAGGTATAGCAATAGCTTCAACTCTTTGGTCGAGCGTAGACATTGTGAACAACCAAACCATTAAAGCACAAAAACGATCGATCGATCTCTTACAAACGGCTTTCAAGCCTATAATTATTGATAGGGAATTACCTTATGTAAGTCAGAGCGATTATGTTCGATTGCGCCTCAATGGATGGATTGTAAACCCTGTGATACGAGCACCTTTAAAAAACACAAAGATTATTATTGTAGGCATCGATCTTTTGACAGATGGAAAAAAAATACTACCCAGTGGTAAAAATCTTGCTGATACCAATTTTTTAGAAATGCACGCAAATGGTGAGGCCTTATTATTTGGCTCTGGTAAGACTTTTGAGAAGATAACAAACAACCTTTCTAATTTTACTAGGATAGAACTCGCTCATTTACCCGAAGATACTCTAATCGGTGATATTACTTCGGTCCAAAGTCTACTGAATATGGAGGGAAGATTTACATACTTCGAGTATATAAATAGAAGCTTAAACACTCTTAATAAGCTCCCACTTAAAAATTTAATGTTGATCGACGATAATAGTGCTGGAGAATTCCGTTTTATCTCCGAAAGCTTTACATTCAACATTAGAGCATTCGGATTTCTCTCCTTTTTTGTCGGAATGTTTATTGTTTATACCAGCATCGGTATGGCATATGACCAGCGAAGACTCACCGTAAAAATTATGAAGACGATGGGGATTGAAAGAACTCTAATCAATTTGACACTAGTGATAGAGTTACTTTTAATTGCATTATTTTCTGGTTCGATTGGAGCATTTGGCGGTTTTCTACTAGCCCGAGAACTTCTTCCAGATATAAATAACACAATCTCAAATATTTATAATAGTCCAGTAGATGGAAAAATTGAGTTAACAGTTAGTTGGTACTTTTATAGTGTATTAATCGCAGGACTAGGCACTTTGTTAGCTTGCTCCAGGGCACTGTTAAGGCTTGATGATTTAAAACCAGTAGAGCCGACTGGTCATAAGAAATTCCACTGGAGAAAAAAGCTTTCTATCATTTTTTATGTAATGCTTTTACCTTTAACCTTCATTTTTTACTACTTATCAATAAGTTCCAACATAAAAATCGCCAACTTCCTATTTTTGGGATCAGTAATTGTTCTCGGTTGTATTTTACTACCTTTGTTTATTAAACTTTTTTTGTTTTTCATTGCCAAAAACCTACCGGAACGATTTGCACTATCTTTTTGGCTGCTCAGAGATACTCAAAAATTTGGCACGCTTCTTTTTGCAGGCTACATCGCTTTTTTCTTAGCTCTATCAATAAATGTTGGAGTTCACGGAATGGTAACAAGCTTCAAATCAACTTTTATCGAGTGGCTGGAGAATAGGATCTTCGCTGAATATTATATCAATATAGCGAATGAAGGTCAGCTTAATAAAGTACAAGATGTGGTTAAAAAATATAATGGAGAGACTTATCCTATTATAAAGAATAAAGGTAGGTATAATAATAAGGCTGTCGAGATCTATGGGTTCAATCCTTCCTCTGTTTATGAAGAAAATTGGCCTTTATTAGACAAAAAAAGAAATGCATGGAATAGTATCAGAAGCGGGGAGGTAATCTTTGTTAGCGAACAGTTATCTATCCGAGAAAAAATAAAATTAGATGATCTTTTAGAATTAGAGATTAATGACAAAAAGTTTCGTGTCCAGGTTGGTGGAATTTACGCAGATTATGGCAACCCACATAATCAGTTAATGATGCAACTTAAACTTTTTAGAACATTTTTTTCATCTCAGATTCCGAGTACCATTGCAGTTAAACTTGAAGAACGCAATCGTTTAAATTTTTTCAATGAGTTATCATCAAAGATTGTGATTAATCCAGAAGCAATTATCAATCCGCAACAAGTACGAAAAATTTCTCTAGGAATCTTTGATAATACTTTCAAGATAAGTTTTCAACTCGCCTTAATAACTTTATTTGTGGCAGCATTCACGCTCTACACTAATCTAATTAGTATAAATAAATTAAGAAAAAAAGATCTCCTACCGGTCTATCTGATTGGCTTTTCTGTAAACCAGGTTATACGCTTGGAGCTATTGAAGATCTTCATTTTGACCAATATGGTCTGTTTCCTTTCGATTGGAATGGGTGTAACGATAACTTTTATATTGTCGGAAGTGATAAACCCAAATTTTTTTGGATGGAGGATTCCAATACAAGTTTTCCCAAAATACTGGCTACAAATCTGGATTATTGCCACTATGGCTTCAGTTTTCTCGACTATTTTATCTTTTAGAATGTCAAATATGAAAACGCAGTCAAATTTTGATAGAAAAATATTTAGACCATTATGAGCCGCAAGATATTAGTATTTCTGTTTTGTTTTTTGGTATTTGGTTATAACGCATCGGCTGATACTCATAATAACGAATTTAATTTAGCAGATCCAGACTATCAGATTACTTTCCCAAGGGATCATGGCCCACACAAAAACTTTAGAATTGAATGGTGGTATTTGACTTCAAATCTAAAGTCTGAATCCATAGAAAATTTGGGTATACAATGGACCTTATTTAAGAGTAATCTCACACCAATATCGAGCAAAAAACCTAGTCAACTAAATGGTTTTTGGGTGGCCCATAGCGCTATAACTACAGATACACTGCATTATTTTGAAGAACGTTTTGCTCGTGAACAAAGTGATCAAGCAGGTGTTAATCTAAATCCTTTTAAAGCCTGGATAGATAATTGGAGCATTACAGGAGACGACCATTTAGAAACTATGCAATTAGAATCTAGCGGTGTAGACTTTGCCTTCTCATTAAAATTTTCAACTAAAATTAAACCAGTTCTACAAGGTAATGCCGGTTATAGCAAAAAATCTGAAACAAGTGCTGCTTCCCACTATTATAGTCAACCCTTCTATAATGTAGAGGGGTGGGTCACTTTGAATGGAGAGCGGCATGTTGTAGAGGGAGTGGGTTGGTTAGATCGTGAATGGTCAAGCAACCTGCTAAACGAGAATCAGCTCGGTTGGGATTGGTTTTCTTTACATCTCAATGATGGAAGGAAAGTGATGCTTTTTAGGGTGCGACATGCTTCTGGCAATGATTTTCTATCTGGATCATGGGTTAACCAAGATGGAACCCAAAAGTCGCTTAATGCTTCTGAAATCGAACTTGAGGAAACGAGTTATTCAACTGTTAAAGGCAGAAAAATTCCTACCAAATGGAAAATCTCCTTTCTTGGCAAAAATGGCCTGACTATCAATACCGAGCCTCTGAATGTTCACTCTTGGATGGACACCAATTTTCCCTATTGGGAGGGACCAATTTCATTTAGTGGTGATTTATCAGGGGTTGGTTATTTAGAAATGACAGGTTATTAAAACTACTACGCCGCTTTACCATCTAAAACCTTGTCCACCTTCTCTTGAGCTTTTTTTTCTCCAACACCGTCTACAGCGGCAATCTCCCTTGTTAATCGTTCTAAAGCAGCTTCGTAGAGTTGCCTTTCTGAATAAGATTGCTCCCTTTGTTCATCGTTTCGATGAAGGTCCCTTACTACTTCTGCGATTTGAATAAGCTCCCCAGAATTTATTTTTTGTTCGTAATCTTGTGCACGTCGAGACCACATTGCACGTTTGACCTTTGCTTTACCACCAATTACTTGTAATGCTTTCCCAATGATGTTTGGACTTGACAACTTTCGCATGCCGGTAGATTCTGCTTTATCTTTAGGAACCTTTAGAGTCATTTTATCTTTATCAAAAGTTATGACATACATTTTAAGCTCAAAGCCTGCAATATTCTGTACTTCCTCGTCAACTATCTGCCCTACCCCATGAGAGGGATAAACCACAAAGTCATTAATTTTAAAATCTACATCTGATACGTTACTATCCATAAACAATCACCATTAAAATGAAAAATTTGGTGTACCATAGTTAAAAAAAAATAGCTACTTAAAAGTTAATCACCTTCTCCGGCTTTATCGGAGAAGAATTTTTCAAATTTGCCTGACTCGCCATCCAATTTGTCTGCAGTTGGCAATGGATCTCTTCTAATTGTAATGTTTGGCCACTGCTCAGAATATTTTCTATTGAATTCAACCCATTCAGCAGCGTCAGGTTCCGTGTCAGGCTTTATTGCATCTGCTGGACACTCTGGTTCACAAACGCCACAATCAATACATTCATCGGGATGAATTACAAGCATATTTTCACCCTCATAAAAGCAATCCACTGGGCAAACATCGACGCAGTCGGTATATTTACACCCTATGCACTTATCATTGACTATATAGGTCAATCGGTTCTCCTATTAAATCTACTATTAATAATAGGATTTAATTATCGGAAAGGAAGTGTAATTTTCCTTTGAGTGCCCTTAAATTTCTCCTTATCTTTTTATCAGGTTTATATCTTGTTCTGGCTTGAAAAAATTTTGCGCCTTCCTGGCTATCTTCGAATATTATTTTGTAGAAATTTTTAGCTTTTTCAGAGGAAACCCTTTTGACAGCTATCTCTTCAACCAAGATTGTTTTTCTAACAAAGTTTTGTTCAATAATCAATTGACTATCTAAATTTATTAAAGAGGCTGGCTTTGTTTTGGTTTTCCCAGATAGACGCACCAAACCTTTTTTAATATTTAATGCTGCTATACTTCTTGTTTTGTAAAACCGTGCCGCCCACAGCCATAAATCCAACCGACACTGGGATAACGTTGGTTTTTCAGAGAGGCTCAATTTTTTATTAAAACCTTTAACAACGAAAAAGGGGAGTCATTTGTTGGCATTTGTTTTTTTACCCTATTCTTTTTTCTATTTTGCTTCGTCTTTTTGAATGTTTCAGAAGCTGCCGTTATTTTTACTCTTTTGTTTATATCCTGTTTTTTAAACAAAACCTTGTAGTGCTCATCATCCTTCTCAAAAGTTATAACCTCATTACCTTTCTCTATTTTCTCATGTTTGATATCAAATCGAAGGTTTCTAATGAGCTCTGTAAATTTTTCTAACCCTAATCCAGTAATCGATAGCATGGCTGGTTGGATTACTATCCACTCATCTTTGGAATACTCTTTGATCATAAAAAACAGTCTTTCAAGCATGTCTATTCTTATAGCCCTATTGCCAGCCACAAAAAAGCCTGCAACCAAATATTGTTTCTTGGATATATGTTTGTCGTATTCAACTGTAACCAGACCAGCTGGGGGATGAAATAATGCAGACTCAGGGGTAGCACAGAAAACATTAAATAAAGCAATTCTTAACCTTGATGCTTCTGGCTTAAGAAGCGTTTTATCATATATTGTCTTATACCCAAACCTTATGCCACAATTTCTTAGCTCGACTTTGCTCTCGCTATCCATGCTATTGAATTGCTTCATAACCTCAGATTTCATAAGAACACCCAAATTATTAACAAAAATATGTGCAAATCCAGCTGTAGCTCCCATCAATTTATTATTGTTTGCAAGAGTCAAAAGATTAGGCATCAGTGTCTTAACTCTATTTTCAATACAAATGTCGAGTTTTCTTTGAATTTTCTCCAGGCTGCTTTTATCCAATTCATCTGACTTGATCAGTTTAACTTTTGGGTTCAATATTTTTTGAGTTTTCTCTAGCTGACCAATTTTGCTACCTCGCCAAATCACTTGCCCATTTACACAAAGCAAAATTTCACTTTCTGGTGCCTCATAAAAACTCGTTACTAAGCGATTAAGATGTTGACGTAAAAAAGGTCTCACCACCTGCATCAATTTTTTATTCTCCAATACAGAATCTGCCCCAGAAAGATTAAATACAAACCCATCCATTTTACCAAAGAGATGGCCCTTGATATAAACGCAGCTATCATCTCTTAACTCGAAATCTTTCTCATCAAAACATTCTTCCATTCCCTTTTTTATCAATACAGACCTTCTAAGGTCAACAAATCGTTGTGTAAGTTTTAGATGCAAGGCATCTGATAGCTTATCTTCAATACTTCTGGTAATTCCGATAAAATATTCGTTGTCCAGTAGCCATTTGTTAATGTTGGCAACAAATGACCAAGTTCTAATGAAAGATAATCTCTTAGATAATACGTCTATATCACCTTGAACATTATCTAGACGAGCAATCTCCATACTCAACCAATCTGAAGGAATGAAACCTTTTGTTCTAACAAAGTCAAATATTTTTATAACTAGACCTGCATGGTCTTGATTAGAGATCTTCCTGAAATCTGGTATCTGGCATGCCTTCCATAACAGCTGAACGTCATCTCTTTTCAAATCCTTTACACCTTCAGAATAGTTTGCCGTGATAAATTTTAAAATATTAACGTCAGATCCGTCTTGAGAGCGTTCTAGATAATTGTCACTTGCTATCAAATCCAGAGATTTTACAAGTGATCTAATATCATTAAATTCAAGGGCAGTGTTACGCCATTTTATCTTTTTGAGCATTGGAAAGACATTATTCTCAACATCATTAATAACAATTTCTTGGATTTGCTTAAGGCTTCCAGTTTCACCAAAAAAACCGTCAGAGGTGTAACGCCCTGCACGACCAGCAATCTGAGCAATTTCTAAAGTGTTTAGCGGTCTTAGTCGACGTCCATCAAATTTTTGCATAGCTGCAAAATAAACGTTATTAATTGGCAAGTTTAATCCCATGCCTATTGCATCTGTGGCCACTATGTAATCAACGTCTCCGTTCTGGTACAACTCAACCTGCGCGTTTCTAGTCTTTGGAGACAGCGCTCCTAGCACTACTGCTGCCCCACCCTTAGATGTTCTAATGTGTTCAGCCATCTCGTAAACTCTATCAACTGAAAAATCTACAACTGCTGATCTAGGACCCAATTTCGAAATATTTTTCTTTCCAGAATAACTCAATCTTGAAAGTCTATCTCTACTAACTACTTCCACATCGGGTATTATGATTTTTATCAGATGCTCTATAACTGTGGATCCCAAGAAAAGTGTTTCAAATTGTCCACGCGCATTTATTAACCTGTCCGTAAATATGTGCCCCCTTTCTGAGTCAGAACATAATTGGATTTCATCTACTGCTACAAATTCAAATGTCTTTTCAACAGGCATCGCTTCAGTCGTACAGACCCAATATCGCTCGTACTTTCCACGTATTTTTTCTTCACCTGTATTTAGCACTACGTTTTCAATCCCCTTCAATAAAACAAGTCGATCGTATATTTCACGCGCGAGAAGCCTTAAGGGGACCCCTATTACTCCATTTTTGTAAGAAATCATCCTTTCTAATGCGTAATATGTCTTGCCAGTGTTGGTCGGCCCTAGAATTGCCCGACAAATAGAGGTATTTTTATTGCTTCGTTTGAAATTCATAGAAAAGTATTTTATAATTGAGCGATATGAGGTTTTCAAGCATAGGTTAAATCACATTTCATACATAGTTATGTTATAGGAAACCTCTAAGCAAATAAAAATAGAATTTTAGAAAAGAAAGAATATTATGAGTGAAGTATTAGAGAAGGCTGTTGCAGCTATAAATGATAAAATGGCCGGGGCAACTTTTGACTCAAGCGTTAAGTTTAAAATTGAAGATGAGGGCTCAATAGTAGTGGATAGCGATGGCGTAAGAGTATCAGACGAAGAGACTGATTGTACATTGATCGCTTCTCTGGATGTATTTACAAAAATTCTTGATGGTGATATGAACGCAACAGAGGCCTATATGACGGGATCATTAAAAGTGGAAGGCTCAATGAGTGCTGCGATGGAGTTAAGTAGCCTTTTAGCCTAAAGTTCCTATGGATAAAAATCTCGAGAGATTTATGCTTGAAAATGGGGAGACCATATTCAGAAAATCTAAAGATGGGAGAAAGCTCAGAATAGCCATTTGGAAAACCCCCAAAAAAAAAGTTAATGGGACAGTTTTTTTCTTAAATGGTCACCGTGAATTCATAGAAAAGTATTCAGAAACGTTTGAGTTTTTTATTAGAAAAGGCTTTAACGTTATAACACTCGATTGGAGAGGTTGGGGGCTTTCCGAACGACCATTCCCTTCCAAGCCCAAAATCCAACATATTTCAAGCGCTAGGGAATATCAATTGGACCTAGATAATGTTATTAGTTTAGCAAAAGAGACAGCTTTAACCACTCCATGGTACTTAGTCGCCCACTCCTTGGGTTGTCTTTTAGGTTTGAGAAGACTTACATCAGAGCCACTATCTTTTGAAAGATACATTTTCTTATCGCCACTCTGGGGAAGTTTTCCCAACGTACCAAAAACAATTCAAAGATTTGCTCTGAAGTTCGAAAAAACACTGCGTTTTTTGGGATTAACAATGCTTACCGAGCAAAGTCCAGAAAAATATAAGCCGTATTCTCTGACGGTAGACTTCAAGAAAAATACTCTTACATCTGACTTTAAACAATTTAAACGTTTGCAGACGATATTAGGAGAAAACAAAAATTTACATAGTGGCACACCAACCCTCGGCTATTTTATTGAAATATTGAAGGAAATTGATTCACTTAATCATATAAATATACCAGATAGAAAAATATTGGTATTGCTTGCTGAACAGGAACAAATAACGGACAATAACGCAGCCAAAAAATTAATTGAGAGGTTCGACTTCATAGATTTGATAACAATTAAAGAATCTCAACATGAAATCTTGATTGAAAAAGAAAAGATTAGAAAAAAGGCTCTATCTTTGATACATACATTTCTTAAATCGTAATCATCCAGCGTACTTACTTAAAATACTGATAATTTGCTTATGAACGCGAGGATCACCTGAGGCAATAACGTCGCCTCCTGTCAATGGATATGAACCGTCAAAATTACTTATGATACCGCCAGAAGATAAAACAACTGCCTCCGGCGCTCTAATATCATACTCTTGAAGGCCAACCTCAATTACTGCATCAATATACCCTTCAGCTAACATAGCGTATGCATAACAGTCTAATCCGTACCTATCTAATTTCGAAAGCTTCATTATTTCGGTTAAACCGGTTTGAAATATTTGGTTTGGTATAGTTGGAGACGACGTCGCAACAATTGCACTAGCTAAATTTTTACACTTTCTGACGCTTATAGACTTTGGACTATCGTCAGTTAGGTCGATTTTCTTAAAAGCTTTTCCGAAGCCTCCCCAAAAAAGCTCGCCGGTATATGGCTGATAAATAACACCCATTATTGGTTTACTGTTTCTAATCAGAGATAACAGTATTCCCCATGTTGGAATTCCCGAAATAAAGGCTTTTGTTCCGTCAATGGGATCTATAATCCACGTGAAGTCAGTTGAACCAATTTTCTCTCCGTACTCTTCACCAACTATTGAGTCATTTGGGTAAAGCTTTTCAATCATTTCCCTTATTTTTTTTTCTGCTGACTTATCTGCAATTGTAACAGGATTGAAAGAATTCTCGGCTTTATTCTCAATAATCAGATTTTGTTTAAAATAGCTATTTGTTATTTTTCCAGCCTCGTAGACTATATCTATCGCATTCTCAAAAAGGCTTTTTTTCTCTTGCTCGGTAAAGATTTTAAACTCCACGCTACTTAGATCAGCTGATTGCTTAGTATTTTGTACCATCTTATTTGATATTTTTTAATCAAATATTCATTGAATACTTGAAAAAATAGCTTATTTATCTGATATTAAAGTATCTTTAACTCAATAATTAATTAGGGGTCAGTAAAAATGGCAGAATATCAAACTGCAAAATCATATGTAGATTCATCTCAAGCCATAGACATGGGGCTTAGAGCCCACATGAACAAAGTATATGGACTTATGTCATTAGCGATGTTGATAACAGGGGCTGTAGCTTACGCAGTGGGCACGACACCAGCATTAGTAATGGCAATATTTGGAACATGGCTTCAGTGGGTCGTAATGTTAGCACCACTCGGCGTTGTTTTTATGTTTAGTGCTAAAATCCACTCTATGCGAACCCAGACAGCTCAATTAGTTTTCTGGATCTTTGCCGCGTTAATCGGGCTTTCAATATCCTACATTTTCTTGGCATATACCGCAATATCGATAGCACAAACATTCTTTACTACCGCGGTTGCTTTTGGGGCGCTTAGCCTCTATGGTTATACAACCAAAAGAGACCTATCAGGTTTAGGAAATTTTCTGTTTATTGGTTTGATCGGTATAATTGTGGCTTCCATTGCGAATTGGTTCTTTCAAAGTCCAGTCATGCATTTGGCAATTTCAGCAATAGGAGTTTTAATATTTGCTGGGTTGACTGCATATGATACTCAGAACATCAAAAACACATATCTACAATATAGATCAGCGTACGGTGAAGAGTATGCAGAGAAGATGGGTATAATGGGGGCTTTGTCTTTATACCTAAATTTCTTAAATATGTTTATGTTTCTTCTTCAGTTTATGGGAAACAGAGACTAATTTCTTAGGTAGCGGTTTGTTAGTAAGGCTGCTACCTTACTTAATTTTTCCTTCTTTATATTCTACGTGCTTTCTTGCTACTGGATCATACTTTTTGACAACCATTTTATCTGTCATAGTTCTTGAGTTCTTTTTAGTTACGTAAAAATGCCCAGTATCTGCAGTAGAATTGAGTCTGATTTTTATAGTAGAAGGTTTAGCCATATCTTAATTCCTTAATTAGTAGTTAAATATTAAAACTAATATAATTAGTCAATAAACATTTTTAAGTTATAAAAATAAAATCGGAAGAAGCCCCATGTTTAAAAAAAGGAACGCCTTTTTTGTTTGGACCATCTTTAATAATCTCTTTGACCTCATTGAGAACAACCTCTGTGATAAAAGGTAAATTGAGGCTCTTGACGTCGTTAATGTCAATCCAGTGTAAATGACTTAATTCTGTTGAAGCTGATGAAAAATCATCTAAGTTTCCATGCACATTCTCCGCTCTACAGATAAAAAAACGTGCATCAAATCTCCTTGGTCTTCCTGGCGGGGTTATAGCTCTAAACACGTATTCCAGATTGCTGGCATCGGGCAAATAACAACCATTACAAAAATCTTCCCAACCGGGGCTTACGTTAACAATGCTTTCAACTTTTGCGCATAGTCGTAAACCAGCCTCTTCCCACAGCTCTCTTATTGCTGCTACACTCAATTCTTTAGCAATTTTCTTTTCAGAATATTGGTGAAGTAAATCGATAGCTATTTTATTGATACTTTTAAATAATTCAACATTAGCATCGTCTTCATCCACGGCTCCTCCAGGGAATACATATTTACTAGGCATAAAAGCTGCCTTATTTCCCCTTTGTCCCATTAAAACGTATGTACTATCCTTTTTTTGTCTTAATAGTATAACCGTTGCAGCATCACGGATTGGTACATCTTTATTATCATTCATTTTTACTTTCTTTCACAAATAATTTACTACACTATTGTATTGCATTTTTCTTCATCTAGCCTACAAAAAAGAATAAAATTTGAACTTACTTTAAATTATGACACCAAATACAAAAAAACAAATCTCAAACCTGAACATTGATCCAAATCTTCCGCTAATGATATTCGATGCTGATGAAGTGCTTGTGCATTTCGCTGAACCATTTGCCACTTATATAAAAAAACACAACCACCGCTTACATCTGACAGGATATCGCTTAGATAACGCAATAAAAAAAGCTGATACAGATGAGGTGGCTGATCCTGATACAGCAAAGGACCTGGTATGGGGTTTTATAAATGAGGAAACAAAAAGCCAACCGGCTGCAAAAGGAGCTCCCCAAGCATTAATGAAACTCCAAGCATATGCCCAGATTATAATTTTAAGTAATGTACCCCATTCTGTTCATGATGATAGGGTAGCTAACCTTAAAAGCCTCAATATGGATTACCCACTAATAAGCAATGAAGGAATGAAGGGGCCCGCTGTGAAGGAAATCCTAAAAAACCATAAAGCCCAGTCCTTTTTTATTGATGACAATCCTTATCAGGTGGAAAGTGTATATAATGACAATCAGCAAACAGTGTGTGTCCATTTTTCGGTTTGTGATTTAGTAAAGCCTTATATGCCTAAAGCTGTTGGAGCATCTATAGAGCCAACTTCATGGCAAGATTTAGTTTCCCAATTAATAGGCTGTTTAAAAGATGATGAAGGAAATTAAAGGGATTATATTTGATAAAGATGGCACCTTATTTGACATTCAAAGATCATGGTCAGAGTGGGCTAAAGGCTTTGTCACAAAGTTCAGTAATCAACATAATCTGGACAAACTGAAATTGGCTAAAGCAATAAACTTTGACCTAGCTTCTGATAAATTCGTGAGGGAAAGTATATTTGTGCATGGCTCCGTGGATGAGGTTGTAGATGCGATTTTCCAAAAGTTTCCGCAAGTAATGAAAAAAAGGATCCATGAAGGTCTATTTGAAGGTTCTGGCGATGCTAGACAAGTACCATTAACTAATTTACAGAAATTGTTTAACAACTTGGAGACAATAACATTCGGTCTGGTAACAAATGACAGTGAAACCAATGCTATAAAACATCTTGAGCAGCATAATTTAACTCAATATTTCGATATGATAATCGGCTATGATAGTGGATATGGTTCTAAGCCAGAACCCGGACAACTAGAGGCTTTTTTAAGAAAAACAAATTTACTTTCCCAAGAGGTACTGATGATTGGTGATAGTACTTATGACTTAGTCGCAGCAAATAAAATAAGTATGCCTTGTCTTGGAGTATTGTCAGGAACTGCCAATAAAAAAGATTTAAGTGCCCATACCCCCTTTATAATTGATAGTATTGATGAATTGGAGGAGTGGCTCAAAAAGACTTTCCTAGTTAGGTAATAATCTTATAATAAGGCACAAAATATTTGCTAGGAATTTATAATGAGAAGAAAATCTTCACGTATTTCTAACAAAGAAATTAGAGCCTCGAGGCTTTCGCTCAAGCAACAGAATTGGAAGATACCATATAACTTTGATAATTTTGTTGAGCCGCTCAACGAAGAGGCGGTGGTCGCAATACACAATACGGCAATGAAGATTCTCGAGGAGATAGGAGTCCTATTTTTAAATCCAGAAGCATGCAATATTCTTCAAAAAGCAGGATGTAAAGTAGAGCTTAGTGACTCAAAGGTAAAAATGGATCGCCGATGGGTTATGGACATGTTGAAAACAGTTCCACCACATTTTTCTATCACACCAAGAAATCACAAAAATAAAATTAAAATTGGAGACCGACATATTGTATTTGGAAATGTTTCTTCTCCTCCAAACGTGTTAGATCTGGATAGAGGAAAAAGGCCTGGGGATTTTGATAGCTTTAAAGATTTGACAAAGTTAACTCAATTTTTCAATTGCATTCATTTCTCTGGAGGATATCCAGTAGAGCCAGTAGATATTCATCCCTCAATCCGACACTTATATTGTTTATATGAACAACTCACTCTTACCGACAAAGTGGTTCACGCCTATTCACTTGGTCCAGAAAGAGTGGAAGACGCGATGGAAATGGCAAAGATTGCTTCTGGTTTAGATGAAAAAGAATTCTTTTCAAAACCAAGAATTTTTACAAACATTAATTCTACTTCCCCACTGAAGCATGATTGGCCAATGCTTGACGGTGCTATGAGATTCGCGAAAAAAAATCAGCCTGTGGTAGTTACACCTTTTACTTTAGCCGGAGCGATGTCTCCTGTCACGATAGCTGGATCAGTTGCACAGGCACTGGCTGAAGCATTAGCAGCAATTGCACTACTTCAATACATAAGCCCTGGAAGCCCTTGCGTTTTGGGGACTTTTACATCAAATGTCGACATGAAAAGTGGAGCGCCTGCCTTTGGAACACCTGAGTATATCAGAGCAACGCAGATTACAGGCCAAATGGCTCGCTTTTACAAAATTCCTTTACGTGCGTCAAATGCGTGCGCATCAAATGCTCCAGACGCTCAGGCTACATGGGAAAGCTCCAACAGTTTGTGGTCAGCTATCTCTGGAGGAATAAATATGGTTTATCACGGAGCAGGTTGGTTAGAAGGTGGATTAATAGCTAGCTATGAGAAATTTATTATTGATTGCGAGATTATTCAGCAACTTCAAAAATATCTTGACCCTGAAATTACTAATGCTAGTGAGAAAAAGTTGGCTTTCTCAGCTATACAAGAGGTGGGTCATAATGGGCACTTCTTCGGCGCTACACACACCCAAGAAAGGTACAAGGATGCTTTTTATGCACCAATCTTATCAGACTGGCGCAACTATGAGGCTTGGGAAGCAGATGGGAAACTATCGACGGAGAAAAGGGCAAACAATCTTTGGAAGCAGATACTAGAGGAGTTTGAACCCCCAATGATTGATTCAAAAATAGAGTCAGAATTATACAATTTTGTTCAACGAAGAAAGAAAGACGGTGGAGCCAAAACTGATTTTTAAAAAGTCAGCTAATTTTTGTTAATAGCTCGTCGACCGACTTTTTTGCGTCTCCATACAACATTCTACTATTTTCTTTGTAAAACAGAGGATTTTCGATACCCGAATAACCTGTACCCTTGCCGCGTTTCGAGATTATGACGTCCCTAGATTTCCATACCTCCAGTACGGGCATCCCAGCAATAGGACTATTTGGATCATCTTGAGCAGCGGGATTTACAATATCATTAGAACCAATAACTATAACTACATCTGTTTCTGGGAAATCTTGATTTATTTCATCCATTTCGAGAACTATGTCGTATGGTACCTTTGCTTCAGCAAGTAGTACATTCATATGTCCAGGTAATCTTCCTGCAACGGGATGTATTGCGAATCTAACATTTTTGCCTCTATTACGAAGGCGTTTGGTAAGCTCAGAAATAGACGATTGAGCTTGAGCAACAGCCATTCCGTAACCTGGGACAATGATAATCTCTTTTGCATTTTCGAGCATACTGGCAACGGAGTCATTGTCAGTTGCAACCATCTCTCCCTCTATATCAGCCAATGGTTCGCCGCTTCCTCCCCATCCTCCTAATATAACAGATACAAAGTTTCTATTCATTGCTTTACACATAATATAAGAAAGGATGGCTCCAGAGGACCCAACAAGCGCGCCGGTAACAATTAACAGGTCGTTGCCTAACATAAAACCTGTAGCTGCAGCTGCCCATCCTGAGTAACTATTTAGCATTGATACCACAACGGGCATATCAGCACCACCAATGGCCAAAACCAAATGCGCACCGATAACGAAAGCAATTATAGTCATAGCTACTAGCGTCCATATCCCCGTTTGGTTGAGATATGTCGCTAAGACTGTGTCGTTAAGGTACATCCAACCAAGCACTAAACAAACAACAACCATCAAAATGTTTAAGAGATGTCGACCGGGTAAAATAACTGCTTTCCCGGTTATACTCCCAGCAAGCTTCCCATACGCTACTACGGATCCTGTGAAAGTAATAGCACCAATAAAAATACCAAGAAAAACTTCTGTATCATGTATCACTTTATCGGCTCCAAAATACATTTTGGTAGGGCTGATTTCTTGATTTAAACCAATAAAAACTGCTGCTAAACCAACAAAAGAATGTAGGGCTGCTACCAATTCAGGCATCCCCGTCATTTGAACTCTTTGGGCAACAAACAATCCAATTATTGAACCTACAATGAGGCTTGGAATTAAATACTTAGATACACTCATTTCTGGGCCTAATACAGTTGCCAAAATGGCAATAGCCATACCCACAATACCAAACCAAACACCTCTTTTGGCTTTTTCTTGGTTGCTCAAACCACCTAGAGAGAGGATAAATAATACGCTTGAACCGATATACGCCGCTGTTACTAACTCTGTACTTAGCATAAGAGAACCTCTTAACTTTTCTGAAACATGGCGAGCATTCTTTTTGTAACAAGAAATCCTCCCACGATGTTTATTGTTGCGATCAAAACGGAAATACTAGCAAGTATTTCCACGACGAAATTAGGCGACCCAACCTGCAAAAGTGCGCCTACGACGATAATACCGGATATCGCATTGGTTACCGCCATTAATGGTGTGTGTAATGCATGATTTACATTCCAAATAACCTGAAAGCCGACGAAGCAAGACAAAACAAATACTATGAAATGTTGCATAAATGCTGGAGGAGCATATTGGCCTAAAAGAGCCATGACCAAACCTCCCAGAATTAACATTCCTACTTGAAAGGCACCAGCCTTTCTAGTAGCAGCAGCTTCTTCTATTTTCAATTGCTCGGGTGTTTTTTCTACCACTTCTGAATTTTTTGTAGTTGGCACCGCTTTCACCTTTGGCGCAGGTGGTGGATACATTACTTTTCCACCATGAGTTACAAGCGACCCCCTGATAATATCATCGTCTAGGTTTACAGCTACTTTTCCATTCTTTTCAGGTGTTAGATCATCAAAAAGATGTCTTACATTATTGGCGTAGAGAGATGATGACTGTTTTGCCATCCTACTTGGGAAATCTGTGTAGCCTATAATCGTAACGCCATTTTTTGTAACAACTTTTTTATCTGCCTTGGTTAAATCACAATTTCCACCTTTTTCAGCAGCGAGGTCAACGATTACTGAGCCTGGCTTCATCTTAGCTACCATATCTTTCAGCCATAATTTCGGTGCATCTCTTCCTGGAATTAGCGCTGTTGTAATCAATATATCTATATCTGGAGCTTGCTCTCGGAAACATTCCAATTGCTTTTTCCTAAATTCGGGACTCGAAGGTGCTGCGTAACCTCCATCGGTTGAGCTACTTTCATCAAAATCAAGAAATAAAAATTCGGCTCCCATAGACTCAATTTGCTCAGCAACTTCAGGCCTCACGTCGAATGCTCTTACTACAGCACCTAGGCCTTGGGCTGCTCCAATTGCAGCAAGACCAGCAACCCCTGCTCCTATTACAAGGACCTTAGCAGGTGGAACTCGGCCAGCCGCTGTTATTTGTCCAGTAAAAAATCGACCGAAATTATTTGCGGCCTCTATCACAGCTCTGTAGCCGGCAATATTTGCCATCGATGAGAGAGCATCCATCTTCTGAGCTCTACTTATTCTAGGGATCATATCCATAGAAAGAGAGGTTATCTTTTTCTTATTTAAGTCTTTTACAAGCTGAGGGTTTTGAGCTGGCCATATGAAAGTAATTAAAATCTGTCCGACTTTAAATCTTTTTATTTCAGCAGTGGTAGGTTGATTAACTTTTATAAGCGCTTCACTGTTTTTAATGAGATCGCTTGAAGACGCCATAACTTTTACCCCAGCTGCTTTATATTCAGCGTCAGCAAAACCTGCACTAGTACCAGCACCTTTTTCGATCAGACACTTGTGACCTAACTTTGACAAAAGTTGAGCGCTTTCTGGTGTTAGTGCTACTCTATTCTCGTCTTTCTTATTTTCTTTTAACGCTCCAATAATCATACTGTTCTCTTGAGTTTCTTTTTATTATCAATTCTTTCCCGAGTTTCTCTTTGGGATAGGTTGTTTTAGACAAAAAATAATAAGAAAGTCAAATGCAAAAAGCCATTATCTGTCTAGCCAGCCTTCATAATAAAAAAGTTGTCTGTGAAGCTTTTTGGAGCGGGCGATGAGATTCGAACTCACGACATTTACCTTGGCAAGGTAACGCTCTACCCCTGAGCTACGCCCGCAACAAATTTTTTATACATGGAAAATTGTGAAAAACAAATAAAATAATTGGCATATTCTTTAGGAAGCTAAATTATTAAACTTTCATTTGATAAAGTAATTTAGGGTTGTTAATTACAATAGCATGAAAGACATTTCATATTTAGGCGATCTCAACAGTGAGCAAGAGAAGGCGGTGCGTCAGACGGATGGGCCAGTTCTGGTATTGGCAGGAGCGGGCACTGGGAAAACAAAGGCTTTGACTGCACGAGTTGCCTATTTGATAAAAAGTCTTAATGTAAGATCACACAACATTCTAGCCGTTACGTTCACGAACAAAGCAGCGAATGAGATGAAATTCAGAATAGAGGAACATATTGGACATCTTTCTGAGGGCTTAAAGTGGATAGGCACTTTTCATTCAATATGTGTAAAGATTCTTCGGAGACATGCTGAAAAAGTAAACTTAAACTCCAATTTCACTATTATTAATACTGATGATCAAATTCGTTTATTAAGGCAGGTGATAAAGCTTGAGTCAATTGATGAGAAAAAATGGCCCCCTCGATTGCTGGCTTACATCATCGATCAATGGAAGAATAAAGCTTTAACATATCAAAACATTCCAGATGACGACCTTCAATTTGATGGGAAAGCAAAAAAACTCTACGAAATTTATCAATCCCGCTTACGTACGCTCAATGCTGTTGACTTTGGTGACTTGATTCTTCATGTCATAGAAATATTAAAAACAGATACCTCTCTCCTCTTTAATTATCAGAACTTGTTTAAGTATATCCTCGTTGATGAGTATCAGGACACGAACATGGCGCAATACCTATTGCTAAGATTATTAGCACAAGGAAGCAAAAATATTTGTTGTGTAGGCGACGATGATCAGTCCATTTATGGATGGAGAGGGGCAGAGATAGGAAACATTCTGAAATTTGAAAAAGACTTCCCCGGCGCCACAGTTATACGATTGGAACAAAACTACCGATCAACTTCAAATATCTTAGGCGCAGCAAGTGGTCTAATAGAAAGCAACCAGGGAAGACTCGGGAAAACATTATGGACTGAGTCGAATGTGGGAGACAAAGTCCAAATAATCAAACATATCGATGGGAAGGATGAAGTATCTTGGATTTGTGATGATATTTACAATAAAATAAAGTCGGAAAAAATAAAATTTTCTGATATTGCGATATTGTTCAGAGCAACATGGCAGTTTAGAGATTTTGAAGATCTCCTACTAAGAAGAGATATTCCACATATCATAATAGGCGGCACTCGTTTTTTTGATCGACAAGAAATTAAGGATGCCGTGGCTTATCTTCGGATAATAAATTCTGACGCAGACAGCTTAGCTTTAGAAAGAATAATAAATGTACCAAAAAGAGGGATAGGAGAGAAATCACTACAACAACTACATAATATTGCGAGAGAAAAAAATTTTAGGTTGATAGATGCTGTGCGTCATGCGGTCAAGACTGGCTTAGTAGGTAAAAAGATACAAGAGAACCTTGGGCGGTTTATTGATATGTTAGATATATGGCGTGATGTGGGTTCATCCGATAAGAAAAATCATATTGATCTTGTCGAGCAGGTTCTGGACGAATCGGGGTATACAGATATGCTGCAAAATGAACAAACACCAGAGTCAGAGGGCAGGTTAGAAAACCTAAAAGAATTGGTATCGAGCTTGAATGATTTCTCTGATCTTCAAGCGTTTCTTGATCATGTCTCACTTGTCATGGAAAACCAAGTTGACAGAAATCCAGATAAAGTATCCCTAATGACCTTACATGCCTCTAAGGGACTTGAATTCAAACAAGTATACCTTCCAGGCTGGGAGGAAGAAACTTTTCCTAACAAAAAATCTTTGGATGATAATGGTCAAAACGGTTTAGAGGAAGAACGTAGACTAGCTTATGTAGGAATTACTCGAGCAAAACTATTATGTACAATTAGCTCTGCAGAGAGCAGATATAAGTTTGGCGATTTCAACTTCAATCTAGAAAGTAGGTTTATAAAGGAATTACCCAATAACTATGTTGAAGACTTGACACCGTCAGGGTTCCAATCTTCCAACGCATTGAACCAGTCAAATTTTCTCGAACAAGAACCGTCATTTTACAGATCGCCTGGCTGGAGCAGACTTCAAAACAACATGGCTAATAATTCCTCTCCATTTTTCAATAGTGCATCAAACGTAAATAAAATATTTAATGTAGGTGATCGAGTATTCCACGAAAAATTTGGCTATGGATTTATAACGGAACTAGAGGCCGATAAGGCATTAGTCGATTTTGAAAAGGCAGATAGAAAGAATATAAAAACAGCATTCCTTACTTCTGAAAAAGATCTGTAAGCCTGAACTCTGAATAAAGTAAAAACCTAATCAAGCTACAACACGTGAAAGTGCGCACTGGCTCCAGAGCTCGTTCATAGCATTAACTAAAAAGTCAATATCGGAAAAAGAGTGAACAGGAGATGGAGTTATCCTTAACCTTTCAGTTCCTTTAGGAACAGTTGGGTAGTTTATGGGTTGTACATAAATCCCATAATTTTCCATTAAAATATCGCTTATCATTTTACATTTAATGGGATCCTTGATCATTACAGGCACTATATGACTAGGATTAGATAAGTGAGGTATATTATGCTGATCAAGCTTTTCTCTGAGATATTTTACTTTTCGTTTTTGATCTGCTCTCTCAATTTCAGAAGATTTTAAATGTCTGATTGAGGCAAGTGCACCCGCAGCAATTGCCGGGGGTAGTGCAGTTGTGAATATAAAGCCACTTGAGAAAGATCTTACAAAATCACATACTTCTTCTGAACCACTGATGTAACCACCAAGAACCCCAAAAGCTTTCCCGAGTGTTCCTTCTATTATCGAAATTCGGTCAGCAACCCCATCTCTTTCGGAGACTCCCCCTCCTCGTTTGCCATAAAGACCTACAGCGTGCACCTCGTCCAAATACGTTAGCGCTCCGAATTCATCTGCAACATCGCATATATCTGAGATAGGTGATATATCACCATCCATTGAATACACAGACTCAAACGCAATGATTTTTGGGACATTAGGGTCAAGGCTGCTGAGATGATTTCTTAGATCATTTACATCATTATGCTTCCAAATAATTTTTTTTGCTCGCGAATGCCGAACCCCCTCTATCATTGATGCGTGGTTTAGTTCATCAGACAAAATTACACAATTTTCTAAATTTGCACCTAAGACCGAAAGCGACGCCCAGTTAGAGACATAGCCAGAGGTAAAAAGCAAAGCTGAGTCTTTCCCATGCAGGTCTGCCAATTCCTGTTCAAGCAAAACGTGATAATGATTTGTCCCTGAGATATTTCTTGTTCCGCCAGCTCCTGCACCACACTTTTCCAATGCATCACTCATCGCTGCAATTACATCTTTATTCTGACCCATTCCCAGATAGTCGTTTGAGCACCACACAGTGACATCACGTTCCTTGTTTCCAATATAATTTTTTGCTCGAGGAAAAGATCCTTTGTATCTTTCAAGATCAGCGAAAACCCGATAATTGCCTTCTTGTTTTAACTTTTCAAGTCTTTCCTGAAAAATTTTATCGTAGTTCATTTTTACTCTCCTTAGGAAAATTTGAATTTGGTTCTGCCAGCGTAATTGTGTCTGATGACTTTTTTAAGTTTGGTAATACCCAATTCCAAAGCATGGCATCTTTTACAGGTAAGGCCATAAATAGATGTTCAAGTACCGCCAATCCCGCGAGGGTACTCAGCAACAAATATCCAAACTGGATATCTGACATGGGCTCAGCAGCAAACGTAAATCCCACTAAGAATAGAAACATTAGACACAACATAACAGTAGAAGCGATAAAGAAAAAACCGATAGGTGCAACTCTACAAAATGTCGCGATATGCTTTAGTGGGACCGTCAAAAAATGTAAATTTATATATGGCACTCCAAAGAAAAGATTGAGCTTTGCTGAAACTCTAGCCACATAAAGTATTAAAAATGTAGTTAATCCAAAATTATTTTCTGAACCAATTGACATAACAGCCATAATAAACAAACAGGAAAGCAGAAAACATTCATTCAGTGCTATTGATCGGAAACCATTTACAAAACGCTCACGTTCTGTATCTCCGTCTATTTCTTGCTTTTCTAAAAGTGGAATGCCCGCAACAACACCTGTTAGAAATGTTAATTCAACCCATCCCCAGATAAATAAGCTTGCCAAGAAAGAACAGAAGATTTCTGCATAGCTCATGCCATCCAAACTATAAAAATAAAAGTACCATGCGCAAAAAAACAGAGGCAAAGTAACTAAAACTACTGTGAACCGTGTCTTACTATCACCTAAATCTAATCGCTTTGCTGTATATAGAATTACGCCCGTTAAGAACCACCATAAAAATAAAACAAAAAATATACTGACTATTGAGCTCATGAACTTCTTTCTTCTTTTAATAACTCGGCTGGAGTCTGCTAGTCTCGGGTACAGAGTTCCTCTTTGCAGGAATAGCATATAATCTCACAAATGCTATGCCGAGATTCAATGCTGCTATAGGTCGCTTAAGTACTCCAGTTACACCCTTTGACTGCTTAGCTTTTCCATAGGCTAACATAGCTTTTTTGACTCTTTTTAATCCAATCATCCACTTGGGGTTATCGTGATCTATTTCGATAGGAAACACTTGTCTTGAAATTTCAGTAGTCATCCTTAAAACCTGGTCATCATACCAATCAATGTCTACTCCCAGCGCTTTGTGGAACTCAGGTCTAGCATGATCTCTTACATACATCGTTGCATAAACGGCAACTAAAAAGAATTTTATCCAGTAAATATTCAAACCTGATGTTAGCTTCGGATCGGATCGCATCAGCAATGCGAATGCTTCCCCGTGCCTAAATTCGTCATTACACCATTTTTCAAACCATTTAAATATTGGATGAAATCTAGAACTCGGGTTCTTTTCCAAATGACGATAAATCGTAATGTATCTAGCGTAGCCTATTTTTTCTGACAGATAAGTCGCATAGTAAATAAACTTTGGAGCAAAGTATGTATACTTCTTTTTTCTCGTTAAAAAGCCCAAGTTAACAGCAATATTTGCTTCTCTTAAAGCATCATTAATGAAACCGGCATGCCGAGCCTCATCTCTAGCCATCATGGCAAATAGTTCACAGATATCTGCGTTACTTCCCTGACGTTTCATCTCTTTATAAAGAACACAGCCGGAAAACTCCGAGGTGAGAGAGCTAACCAAAAAGTCAATGAACTCTTTCCTTAATCCTGGCTCTAAATCCTTAAAATCAAAATCGTCCCACTCAGACGTTTTCTGAAAATGTCTTTTGTTTGGGTCTGAGCGCATTTCCTTAATTAATGGATCCCATTCATCTCTTATTGATGAAACATCAATTTTATCCAATTCTTTATAATTTGTTGTATAAAACCTTGGGCTAATAAGTGTTTCCTCCATAGCCATATCGGTTGTATTGTCATCAATAATAGTACTCATAGAGAAACCTCCTCTGAAAACGAAAACTCACAGATTTCCATAAATTCTAATTTGCCAACTACCCTAGTCCAAAGTCTCTCAATGGAAGTCGCTCTAAGAATTGTAGCCTCTCTATCTTCCGTAATTACTTCTCCGTAGGGTGCTTTTACAGGATCACCATGGACAATAACCTCATCGCCTGGATATACGATCGCTCCATTATTAAATCTTACATGTGCATGCAAAGACTCAAAGGTATTAGATACTTCGATAGTACACGGCGCACTATCTCTTCTTTTTCTAAAAAAACTCATTTTTCCCCCCTTTAAAAAATTGATAAAAATAGCTCACTATTTTTACTACCAAAACTCGTTACATTTAAACTCCAACTTGCTTTGCTATCCTCTAGAGATATCCTACCAGAGGCAAACCTTTTGATTTCGATCTGGTAAGAATCTAACAACTCAAGTCCTACCTTTTTCCTATTATACTCTAATCCAGTCATAATCACTGATAAAAATCCACTCTTACCATCGTTTGAATTTAGTAGTTCTTCATTTTGTAAATTTTCTATTGACACTGACCCATCGGTTAGCTTTGCCAATATCAAATTTTCTTTCTCCAAAATTTCTATCTTATCAGGCACATCAAATTTATTTCCAGGAAATAAAGATGCTGAGAATACAACCAACAAGGACAACACAACCATAATAGATATGGCACACAGAAACCCTTTTGGCACCAAATCATCCTTTCTGTGCTTTGTTTTATCTCGCATTTATACGCCTTGCTCTATTTGAGACTTGAAATCTGGATCGCTTGTGGGCGTCTGAAGACTTATCATCCTTGCCATTACCGACTTTCTTAAAATGGTAGCAACCTCGTCTACATCTTCTATACAAGAGAAAGCAGGCTCAGTGTTTTTGAGTTTCCAAGGCCGCACGCTTGGCCAACATGAAATATAGGGAACCCTCTTTCCAGAACTTAACTCAAAGGAAATTGTTCCTAAAGACCCTTTACGTTTCTGCAAATTTACTGATTTTATTTTTTTAAATGGTATAGAAATTAAAAAAGATAAGGCTGCACCACTTTTTATTATTACTCTATTTTCGGTGATAATATATACAGAACTTTGAGATTGTATTCCAGCGAGAGCCATGAGTATAAACGAAGCTAAAATACCGCTTGAAAGAAAGGGTAAGAAGTCGACTGCAAAAGCTGTATAGAAATCAGTAACCGTCAATCTCGCGGCGAATACGACTGAGAGTATTATCAAATAAAAGGCTAAAAGCTTTAATCCAAAAAAATACCAAGAAAACCCCCAAAAAGAGGGTTTTCCTTTCCACAGAATACTCTCGCCTTCTGGAATTGCATCCAAAATATTTTTATGCGCTTCTAATTTAGATTTATATTCCATTTCTTCTCCCTAAAATGCAGATACCAATCTGTCATAAGAGGCATAGAGTTGACCACCACTGTAATAAGCAGAGATCTTATCCTCTTCTAACATCGTAACTTTAGTCTGAGCTTTTGTTCTTGGCACTTTTAGGAAATGTTTCCCATAAAGAGTGTTTACATGAACTCCATCGCTCCGAATTAGTGCTAAAGGCATGGGTAACAAGCATGACGTTTTATCTTTCAACTCTATTTCAAGATATCTTACAAGCTGTTCTGGAGCATCGACCCAAAGATCTGAAATTTTACCGACAATTTTTTTGTCAGCTGATATAACGTTCATACCTCGTGGATCTTTTCCCGCTGATACTTCGTATTTTTTCAATGTTCGCATGGGCACTATCTTGGGCTTACCATGTCCATCCAGTTCAGGAACATCTCTTCGCTCAGCCCAAGCTGCGGCGCCTATGCCATCCGTCATAGGATTTCCAGTAGGCGAAAATGGTGCTCCACCTGCAATGTTTTCCCTCTTAATAGACAATTTTCTTTTTTCTTTTCCATTTTCTGGAACAGTAATGCTACCCCTACCGTGTGGCAGCTTAAATGTCTTTGTCTCTGACGGACCTCCATAGGGTCCTTGATTAGCACTAAGATCACCCTCCTCATTCTCTAAGGGATACCCTTCTCTCATATTCTCTCTTTGCAAATATATAACTAAGCCTGCAAAAAATAACCAAAATGCATAAAGGGAAATTTGTGCTAAATCCACATTCCCAAAAAATATTACGTTATAAGGTTCCATTTGATATTCTCCTGATTTTCATGGTTAAGTTGGCATTTCTGAAAAACCAAATTTTCCCAATTTTTTACCATCATGCCTAAGGCTAGACAGGTATTGAGAAAGAGGTCCCAAAAAAGCTAAAGTTAAAAATAGAAGGAAGATTTCTAAATGATACACAACTAAATACGAAAATGCTGCGTTAGAAGAGACAACTAAATTCAAGCCCTCCGAACCAACAACTGACCTAGAAATGTCATTTAAAATTCCACCTAAACCTATGCCCAAGCCAGCGGCCGTTGCCTGAGCTGCCCCCCATGAACCGAGAACAAGACCACGTCCCGTCCCCTTTGAAATAGGTATGGTCATTGCAATTATCAAAGTCGACACTGCAAATAAACCAGTACCCAAACCAATTAAAAATGATCCAAAAAAATAAAGTGAAGCTAATTTCATTGGATCAGACATAATTACGAAACATAGCCCACCAATAGCTGTAAAGAGTGCAAAAACTATTGATTTAATTGGCCCTCCTTTTTTTCTTTTTAGGGACCTAGAGGCTAAAAACAATCCAAATAGAGCTCCAAAAACCCATACTGCAGTAAGATTTGTGGTAGCTGCGACACTCAATCCCAATATTTCCCCGCCATATGGTTCTAGTAAGATATCTTGCATAGAGAGACCTAAAGTTCCGAAGAATACAACTAATAGCAAACCTCGCCCTCCCTGAGATTTAAGGAATAATCCCATTATGGGAATAAATCCAGCCTCAGTCTTATAGATATTTTTCTTTTCTACTGGTATAAGTTTTTCTTGTCTCCAGATCGCAACTAAATTCAGCAAAAGGGTTACAACGGCTGCTCCCTGGACAACTTGAATTAGTTTGAACTTTGTAAAATCTGCTAACAAGAGTCCAAAAGTCAAGGCAGCTAGACCCATCCCTAGAAGAAACATAACATAAAGAAGTGTAACAACCTGCGACCTTGTTTTATCCGTTGCCCTGTCAGCTGCTAAAGCTAATCCCGCCGTTTGAGTCAGATGTGCGCCCATACCTGTAGCCAAAAATGAAAAAGCTACTAAAATATGTCCAGCCCACCATGGACCCACTGTTTGATCACCTGATAGAACAATTATCGAAAATGGCATAACTGCCAGCCCCCCAAACTGCCACATTGTTCCATACCAAATATAAGGCATTCTCTTCCATCCAATAAGCGATTTATGATTATCAGACTTAAACCCCAAAACAGCTCTCAAAGGAGCCAATAATATAGGAATAGCTACCATGGTTGCTACCAACGAGGCTACTACACCTAACTCCACAATCATTACTCGATTAAGGGTGCCAACTAATAAGACAGTAGCTATTCCCACAGATACTTGAAATAATGAAAGTCTTAGCAAACTCGACATCGGTAGCTCGCTCGACACAGCATCAGAAAATGGTAATAATGAACTACTTAGCTCTTTTATCATTTTTTTTGACATAATCATCTGTTTGCCAACTCCCATGCTTCTGACACATAAAAAAAGCTCTTTATTCTTTTTATTTTTGTAAGAGAAGCATTTATCTTCAGGGCTTCTAATTGCTCTAACTGACCCCACTCAATTGGAACGACTTCTGGCGATCTTTCAGACTTTGGAAAAAATTTTCCTAAAAGCAACTTTGAATTAAGAAAAAAGGTGCTCGGTATAACAGTAAAAAGAACTGAATTATTTGCTCTACTAGAAAAATCGTTTATCGAGGATATGACATCTTCGGTGGAATAGTGAATCAAACTATCCATTGCAATTATATAATCAAAGTTACCAAAGCTTTGTTCTTTCATATCTCCTGCGAAATATTCAATATTTTTATTTAAACTACTTCTGTTTTTAGCTACCTCTATCAATTTTTCAGAGATATCGACGCCAACAACTTCTGCTCCTTTTTCATCTAGCATCCGTGAAAGTACTCCGGTACCACATCCGGCATCCAATATTCTTGTACCTCTTAAATCCTTGGGAAGCTTTTCGATTATTGCCGCTTGCATTTTTTCACGCCCTTCTCTAACTAATTGGCGTACAAAGGAAACAGGTTCATTCGACGTAAGCTTATCCCAAGCATCACTGGATACTTCATTGAAATAATTCTCTAGTCTTGCTCGTTTAGCAAGATAAGTATTCTGCATCAATCAAATCCTAAAAGTTCAAAAATATCTCTATCTTCCATTGTTGAAGGGGCTAAACCTTCGGTTCCATTCCATAGAAGATCTGCTAGTCTTATATACTCTTTTTGTACGGCTAAAATATCCTCATCATCACCCATCTCAAATAAGGTCTTCTTTTTAAGACGTGACCGCCTTATCGCATCTAGATCTGGAAGATGTGCAACTCTATTGAAACCCACCTCTTTGCAATATTTGTCTATCTCATCTGTATCTTTTGACCTGTTCGCGACACAACCGGCTAGCCGTACATTGTAATTTTTTGATTTTGCGTGCACAGCTGCGATTATTCGGTTCATAGCGTAGATCGAGTCAAAATCATTTGCTGTCACTATCAATGCTCTATCTGCGTGCTGTAATGGCGCTGCGAAACCACCGCATACAACATCTCCCAAAACATCAAAAATTACGACATCGGTATTGTCAAGCATATGGTTTTGTTTGAGTAATTTTACTGTTTGCCCTACAACATAACCTCCGCACCCCGTTCCTGCAGGCGGACCTCCCGCTTCAACGCATTTAACTCCATTATAGCCCTCATAAACAAAGTCTTCAGGCCTGAGTTCCTCCGCATGAAAGTCTACCTCTTTAAGAATGTCAATGACAGTCGGCACCAACCTTCCAGTCAATGTAAAAGTGCTGTCATGCTTAGGGTCACATCCAATTTGCAAAACATTCTTTCCTAGCTTTGAAAAAGCAGCAGATAAATTCGATGAGGTTGTAGACTTGCCAATGCCCCCCTTACCGTAGACTGCAAAAACCTTAGCACCCTCTATCTTCATATTAGGATCCATTTTAACTTGAACTGACCCTTCTCCATCCTCTTTAAGATTAGGCACTTCTTTTCTTTGGTCTAGTGGACTCATACTAACCTCCCTTTTTTATTCTGCTGCAAGGCCTATACCTTCAACTTTATCTTCCAATTCATCAGCACCTTTTCTTAACGCATCAAGCGTATCTTGATCTGGTTGCCAATACTCTCTTTCATGCGCTTCAAGCAGTCTATTTGCCACCCTAAGACTGGCCTTAGGATTTAGTTCCGAAAGCTTTCTTCTCATCTCCTCATCTAAAACAAATGTTTCTGAAAGTTGATCATAGAGGTCAGGATCAACTTGCCCAGTGGTCGCAGACCAACCTAATGTGTTGGTAATTTGAGCTTCAATTTGTCTAACACCTTCATGACCATGTTGAAGAAGAGGCTCAAACCATTTTGGGTTCAATGACCTAGTTCTAGTCTCTAAATTAATTTGCTCAGATAAGGTCCTTACAGCTGCATCACCTCTAGTTTGATCTCCTATATAAACCGGGATTGCATCTCCTCCATTTGCTTTTTTTACAGCTCTGCTTATTCCACCAAGTGTATCAAAATAGTGATCTATAGTTGTTACACCCAATTCGACACTTTCTAAGTTTTGATAAGCAAAATCGACTTTTTTCAAAGCAGATGAAAGTAGTTCAGACTGTTTAGTACATTTCCCATCCAAGCCATAGGCAAATCCTTTTCTATTGTTAAAAGTATCGGCCAGCTCTTCCTCATCATCCCAAGAAGAAGTATCGATGAGGTGACTCACATTTGAGCCATATGCACCCTCCGCATTTGAAAAAACTCTGAGTGCAGCTGACTTAATATCAATGTTCATTTCTTTTTGATGTTTTAAAGTATTTGCTCTGATAAAATTCATATCCAAAGGTTCTTCTACAAGAGAAGCCTTATAAGCAGCACTAGCAAGCATTCTGACCTGTAATGGCAATAGGTCTCTAAAAATGCCAGAGAGAGTCATTAAGACATCTATCCGCGGCCTTCCAAGATCAGATAGTGGAATAAGCTCTGCGCCACACAATCTTCCGTAATCATCAAACCATGGCATAGCGCCCATTAGAGCCATTGCCTGTGCTATAGATAGTCCGTCAGATTTTATATTGTCTGAACCCCACAAAACCATTGCGACCGAATTAGGATAGGTTTCGTGCTTCGACAATAATAGTTCTGCTTGCTGCTCTCCCTCTTTCATGGCAAAAAGAGAAGGCATTCTGAATGGATCAAAGGCATGTACATTTCGTCCGGTTGGAACAATATCGGGTGACCTAATCAAGTCACCCCCCGGAACCGGCCTAATAAATTGGCCATTTAAGGCATTAATTATTCCTTCGACTTCTGTTTGCTTTTTTAACTTCTCTAAAAGCTTGCCCACTTCTTGATGATTATGACTTTCTCTTAAATATCCATCATACTCTTTTAGCTTTTCTTCGCTTAACTCTTGGCCCACAATATGTAACCCATCGGGAATTAAAGCATCCTCGCTTTCTATTATTTTTAGCCATAAATTCTCGATGGTATCGAAATCTTTAAAATTAACGAGTTTAGCCTGATCAATTATAAGGTTTTCTAGTTTTTTCTTATTACCATCATCATCAGCCAGTTCTCGATACTGAATAACACTCTCTTTTAGTTCAATAAGACCTTTATAGAGACCTGCTTTTGCAAGAGGTGGAGTAAGATGGGATATTACAACGGCATTTGTTCTTCTCTTAGCTAGTGAAGCCTCAGAAGGATTATTTGCTGCATATAGGTAAATGTTAGGAATATCACCTATTAATCGATCGGGCCAACACTTTGAGCTAGACCCAACTTTTTTTCCTGGCATAAATTCCAAAGCACCATGCATCCCAAAATGCAAAAATGCATCAACTTTAAAGCCATTTCGCATCCATCTATAAAACGTAGAAAAAGCATGAGTAGGAGCAAAGCCTTTTTCAAATAATAATCTCATTGGGTCTCCTTCGTACCCAAAGGTCGGCTGAATACCCACTACTATGTTACCAAGCTTTTTCCCAAGAATGAAAACACCTGTGCCATCTGATTGAATCTTTCCCGGAGCTGGTCCCCATACTTCCTCTATTTCCTTCAAATATGGTTCATTTTCAACTATTTCAGCACCGTCAACACGCTCAATTACATTTGCTTCTTGACCGTACTTGCATGAATTTCCATCCAAGATGGCTTCTCTTAAATCGTTGGTAGAATTAGGAAGTTCAATTTCGTAACCTTCGCTTTTCATTGACTTTAGTACATTGTATAAGCTCTCGAATACACTCAAGTAAGCAGCAGTTCCAATAGAACCAGCATTAGGAGGGAATCCATATAAAATAATTCCTACTTTCTTTTCCGAATTTTCTTTTCTCTTAAGTTTAACTAGTCTGCGAGTCTTTTCGGATAAGCTTTTTATCCTTTCATAACAAGGAACCATATCGAATGCTTTCTCGTTACCAGTTCTTAATTGCACGCAACAACTACAGCCTCCTTCTTCACCCAATCTTCCTCCAAAAACTGTTGGGTTAGTTGCTCCGTCTAACTCTGGTAAAGACACTAAAATAGTCGTCTCTATTGGATTAAGTCCACCATCATTTTTATCCCACTGATTAAGGTTCTGGAACTCAATAGCATGTGCTGCAATATAGGGTACATCTAACTCAGCTAAAGCTTCCTCCGCAGCTTTACTACTATTGTATGCCGGTCCGCCAACCAAACTAAACCCTGTCAAAGATAGAAATGTGTCGATTGATACCTTAGCATTTTGCACAAAATATTTATTTATTGCTGGCCTAGCATCTAAACCTGCGGCAAACGCTGGAATAACCTTTAAACCCTGTGCTTCTAAACTTCTTATAACTTGATCATAATGTGCGGTGTCTCCAGAGAGAACATAGGATCTCATCAAAAGAAGACCTACGGTACCTATTGAGTGTTTTGCAAAAGGGATTTCTGAAATATTTTCAGTAATTTTCTTCGGTATATCGGGATGATAAAGGCCTGTTTCAGGGTATTCAACAGGTGATTTAATCTCGACCTTTGAACTATTATGAAGTGAGCTATATCTCGACAATAAATAGCAAAAAAGACTCTCAATGTTTTCTTCAGATCCTGCCAACCAATATTGCATGGATAGGAAATAGGCTCTCAAATCCTGGGCTTTTCCAGGTATAAATTTCAAGACTTTCGGGATCTGGCGAAGAATAGCCATTTGTTTTTCCCCACCAGTAACTTTATTTTTATCTCCTCTTAGCTTTTTCAAGAACTTTAGCACTCCTGAGGAGGGTTTAGACATATCTAAGCCACCCATTTTTGTAAGATTCACAATTTCTTTTGATGAGACTAGTCCAAGCATAAGATCACATTTTTCCCTGGCTTTTTTCAAATCTGGAAGGATTGCTGAAATATGGTCCTCCAAAAAAACTAAAGTGATAAGAACCATATTTGCCCTTGCAAGATCCTCCTTTGTTTTAAGCAAACTACTTGGATCTTCTTCCCAGGATGCTGCTGCGTGCACAATTATCTCTAGCTCAGGATAAATTTTGCTAAACCTGCTCTTTATTCGTTCTACTGAACCAATAGAATGCGCATCTAAGGTTAGCATTACTAGTGTATACGGATCTTTTTTATATGATCTATCTAGCATAATGCGCCTTCGCCTCATATAGTAAATCTTTTGTAATTGCACTATGTCCATTCTCAAATGCAAATTTCTCTGTATTTCTTTTAGCTTTTCCTCTCACGAAAAATGGAATTTTCTTTAGCTCTTTTGTTGCTTCGGGAGCCCATCTAATTTCATTGTCTGCTCCTGTTTCCTTTTCTTCATTTAATTTGCTCTTTGAATTAGATAGGTGGCTGGGACCAGCTGTATCATTAAATTCGAAGTCTTCTCTAAACATTCCCAACAAATGCTCTTCAAGCCCCATGACCAGTGGATGAACCCACGTATCAAAGATGACATTCGCACCCTCCCAACCGACTTGAGGAGAAAAACGAGCGGGGTGATCTTGTACATGAAAGGGAGCAGAGATAACCGCGCATGGTATTCCCAGTCTTTTACCAATGTGGCGCTCCATTTGAGACCCTAAGATAAGCTCAGGTTGCAAATCAGCGATGCGTCTCTCTACCTCTAAATAATCGTCACTAATCAACGCGTCTACAGAAAGATCTTTCGCTAGGCTTCTTATCTTTCTTGCATACTCTCTGTTATAGCATCCAATACCTACTATCGAAAATGCCATCTCTTCCTTGGCAATTCTTGATGCAGTAGCAACATGAGTTGCATCTCCAAAAATGAAAACACGCTTCCCGGTAAAATAATTTGAGTCGACAGATTTCGACCACCAGTCGAAATTCAGACGTGAGGTGTCAGAAAAGCTATCCTTGACTCCCCTGATTTTATTTAGTTCTTCGATAAAGTCCTTAGTCGAGTTTATACCTATAGGTGTATGTTCAGTATAAGGCATTCCAAAATTTTCTTTCAGCCACCTACATGCTAACTCACTGCTTTCTGGATAAAGCATTACATTAGCATGTGCTTTTGTTAAACTTTTAATACTTGATGGCGATGCTCCGAGAGGGGCAACAGTATTTAAGTAAATATTAAGATCTTCTAAAATAGTTTTTAATTCCCTTACATCATCTTTATGCCTAAAACCGAGAGCGGTTGGACCTAATATATTTACACTAAATTTTTTGGTCTTTTCCTGAGTACAAGAAAGTGCTTTCACTATTTGGTAAAACGTCTCATCTGTGCCAAAGTTTTCTTTTCTTTGATATGAAGGAAGTTCTAGTGGTATCACTGGAATTTCTAAGTTTAGGGCATCTGCTAGGCCACCTGGATCATCCTGAATAAGTTCAGCGGTGCATGATGCGCCTACCAACAACGCCTCTGGCTTAAATCTTTCAACCGCCTCTTTGCATGCTTTCTTGAATAGATCAGCCGTATCTGCTCCTAGATCTCTTGCTTGAAAAGTAGTGTAGGTGACAGGTGGCCTTTTGTTGCCCCTTTCAATCATTGTAAACAATAAGTCTGCATAGGTGTCCCCCTGTGGAGCGTGCAAAACAAAATGAAGCTTTTCCATCGCGGTGGCCACTCTCATCGCTCCTACATGAGGTGGGCCTTCGTATGTCCAAATACTTAGCTTCATATTAAAAGCGCCTCTTTTCTTTTTAAGGGTCTTACAAACAACTCTGCTAAATCCTGTGCTTGCTCATAGCCATGAATTGGGGTAAAGACCAATTCAATTGCCCATTTTGTTGTAAGTCCTTCTGCTTCAAGGGGATTTGCCAAACCTAAGCCACAAACAGTTATATCGGGACTATTTTCTCGACATCTATCCAATTGAAGGTCAACATCCTGTCCTTCTGAAATTACAGGCATGTCTTCTATTAGTTCGAGATCCTTATCAACTAGTGAGCGGTTGATATATGGTGATCCCACTTCAATCAACTTCATCCCACATTCTCTAGATAAAAACCGAGCTAATGGGATTTCCAGTTGACTATCAGGAAAGAAAAAAATTGTTTTACCTTGCAAACTAGTTCTAAGTTTTTTTAGCCCTAACTGGGCTCGTTTTCTTGGAGCTGAAGTCACAATTTCAAATTTATCATCACTTATACCGTAGTTTTCTTTTATTGATCTTAGCCAAAGAGTTGTTCCTTCCTCACCAAACGGAAATGGTGCATTTATTCTTGAGGCACCTCTTTTTTCTAGAGCCTCGGTTGTATCTGTAAGGAAGGGCTGCACTAAGATAAATTTTGATTTTTTACCAATTGAAGGCATTGTTTCCCTATCTCGCCCAGGCAACACAGCAACTTCTTTAATCCCTAACTCTTTAATAAGCTCTACTAATTGATCTTCCACAATATCAGGCAGACTACCAACTAAAATTAGATTTTCTTCATCTGTTTCTTTTAAAGTTGGAACTAATGATGCAAGACAGGCGTCTTCGCCTTGAGTAAATGTGGTTTCAATCCCGGAACCCGAAAAGTTTAACACTTTTACTTTTGGGAAATATATTTTGGAAAGTCTTTCAGCTGCATTAGATAAGTCAAGCTTAATTACCTCTGAGGGACAGGAGCCAACCAGAAAAAGCTGTTTTATATCCGGGCGCCTCTCTAATAAATTTGCAACTTCTCTATCTAACTCTTCATGGGCATCAGCCATTCCCGCAAGGTCTTTTTCTTCTAATATTGCTGTTCCAAACCTTGGTTCAGCAAAAATCATTACTCCTGCAGCTGATTGCAAGAGGTGAGCACAGGTTCGTGACCCTACTACTAGAAAAAAAGCATCCTGGATTTTTCTGTGAAGCCAGATGATACCGGTAAGACCACAAAAAACTTCTCTTTGACCACGCTCTTTCAGTACAGGTATCTCCGAACACCCTCCCAAATTTTCAATTTTTGAGTGCTCGTTCACTTACTTACCTCATATTCTAGCAAGGCATTTTTTTGGTCAGTTTGCCTCGCCAATCTTAGCTTCCTCAGGAACTGAAAGGCGTTTATGAAATATAGAAAGTAAGCGAATAGAGCTACAAACATTTGAGTTGTTGGCAAGAAATCACTAGCTAATAAGACATAAAGATACAGACCATGGAAGAAGATAACAAAAAAGCTTACGACATCTTCCCAAAAGAAAGCTTCTGCAAATAAAAATTGTCCAAACACTACTTTTTCCCAAATTGCACCTGTAATCATGATTAAAAATAGGAGAAAACTTTTTATAATTATTGAAACCGTAGCGATGTAATATCCTTCACCTGTTGAAAGATATCTCACCACCAAAAATAACGAAATAATACATACTGCAAATTGCAACGGCGCCAATACTCCCTGAACTTTTGTCCAGACCGTCCTGTCTCTTATGATTCTTTGAGAAGGAGTGTAAAGATTCCACCCATCTACCTGTGGGCTCGATTGTTTATGCATACTTACGAGACCTCTGAAATAAAGCTTTACGTACTAAAAAATGGTAGCGAACCTATCCAAAGTGTCAACAAAAAGTTACATATTTTAAATAAATTTTTTTTTTGTTGAAAAAAAATTACACGAGAGGGAAAACGAGCACATTCACTGCTCTACAAAATAAAAATCTAAAGAACCGAGGTGTGTGTAAATAATAAATTACATAGAAATCTTGACTATTATCTCTTAAGGCCTCAGACTAATGATATGAATAACGATATACACAGTAGATTAAGTTATTCTGGGCAAGGGGGTTTAGGTATACACCCTGAGAGTCTGGCAAAAATAGCTCTTAGCGAAATTGCGAACGGAAACATAGACCAAAAATTTTATAGTGCCGACCTCACTTCATCATTTTTTAACTCTCTTGTGACTGATGAACCCGAACACACAATTAAATTGATCAGAAAAGAGCTAGATAATGGACTGGCTGTACAATTTTTCTTTGAAGGAATAGCGCCAATTATTGCAGAAAAATTGGGTGATTCATGGAAACAAGACACAATGACATTTTCCGAAGTTACTATAGCTGTAAGCAAGTTGAGACTACTTTGCCAAGAACTGGAGTCGCTATATCTTGAGCCTGAAGATACTCTTAAATCGGCACCAAAAATTTTACTTTTTACCTTAGAAGGCGAAAATCATACTTTTGGTTCTTACTTAGCTGCATTAAAATTGAAAAAAGAAAACTTTAATGCCCAAATAGCTATTGGATATAGCGAATCAGATCTATTTAAACTCCTAGAATTTGGCAATTTTCAGCTAATTGGTGTCTCAATTGGCAGTGAAAACATGGTCAATCAAAGTAACATAATTACCGATCGAATTAGAAAGAATTTCGCATTACCCATCGCGGCAGGAGGATCTTTTGTAACCCATCACAAAACGCTATCCAAGACATGCCTTGACGTCGACTTATTCCAACCGAGCCCTAAAGAAATAAAATATTTACTGAAAGTTAATTGAAGCTCAGTGGTTAAATAACTTTTAAAGATAAATATGTCTAAATTTGTTTACAATATGTCAAATTTAGCTTACACTTTTTATTAAATTTGATACTAAGTCAGAGATCCCTTCATTGACCAAGAGAGAGAGTAAAGTAAGAGCTGCTGATCAGATAGTCAGACTAAACCCCGACATTTTCGGTGATGTAATTTTGCGAGCATCAGATATATCACTCTTAATTGACACAGCTGGCCTCATTTTAGAAGTTATTTACAATACTGAAAATAAAAACTTAGGTGACATAGAGCACTGGCGAACAAGAAATATTCGAGATTTTATAACAAAAGAAAGCGGGATTAAACTTGAAGAAATTTTAAATTTATCTTCCACCGAAAATGAGAAAATTGAGAAAGACATTATTCAGCTAAACCATATTAGAAATGGCGGCGATGACTTTCCAATTCAATACTCTATCCATCCCACTGGAGTAAATAACCAAATTCTACTTTTTGGCCGTGATCTGACCCAGATAGCACAGGCTCAACAAGAACTCATGAAAACTCAATTAAAATTTGAGAGAGAATATGACCGGTATAGATCATTTGACACTAAATATCGAGTAATACTAGAACAGTGTGGAAGCGCTTTCATTATTGTTGATGAAGCAGGCCAGCTTATTGATTTTAATCAAAAAGCTGTCACAATTTTAGAAAAAGCCGATTTAAACCAAATGATGTTAAAGGATTTATTTTATCAAGGAATAAGCATAGACATTCTAAGCGAACTTGAGACATTAAATAAAAACACGCCCTCAACAGCATTAAATCTAAACGTGAAAGAAACCAATAAGAAAGTACAATTGAAGGGTACGTTTTTTCGTTCGAATGACGGTGTCCATTCTTTGATAAGGTTATCCAGTTCATCAAGTCAGAGAACAAGCCATTCCAAAGAAAAAATTTATCTATCTGATCTATATCAAAAAACTTCAGATGCATTTGTCTTTATTAATGAAGCAGGAAAAATAGTTGATACTAATGAGAGCTTTTTAATTCTTACAGAGAATCCAAATATTGATGAGGTTGTCGGAAAGTCATTTTCCGACTTTCTCAAAAATGCCACTACGGACTTAAAAATTCTAACTGATAATTCAAAAAGACTTGGGAAAATTAGAAACTATGCAACTGACTTTATTACAACTTTCGGATCAAAAATTCCTGTCACAATTTCATCGACTTGGGTATCAAATGAAGATGACGATTTTTATGGGTTCATTTTAAGAGACTCTTCAAACATTGAGCTTGAGAAACAAAACGATAATGAGAAACATAGCTGGGAGGCAACCACAAAATTGGTAGGGAGTGCTCCGTTGAAAGAGTTAGTAGCCCAAACCGGAGATATTGCAGAAAGAATATGCTTAGAAACCGCACTTAATTTGACAAATAACAATAAAGTAGCAGCTGCGGAGCTACTTAGTCTGTCGCGTCAAAGCCTATATGTGAAGCTCAGAAAACATAATCTTTTGGACATTAAGGACTAAAATCAGTGATTAAAAGCTATCAAACTCATTTTAACAGTACTCCTAGCTTGATATCGCTTCTTGAACTCATAAAACCTGTTACCTGGTTTCCACCTATGTGGGCTTTTTTATGTGGTGTGGTGTCAGTTGGCGCCTTAAATAGCAATAATACTATACTTATATTAGCCGGTCTTCTTCTTGCTGGCCCATTGGTATGTGGAATGAGCCAAGCTGTGAACGATTGGTGTGACCGCCATGTCGATGCAATAAATCAACCAGAGAGACCCATTCCGTCTGGACGAGTGAGTGCTGGATGGGGGTTTTTTACTGGCATTACGATGAGTGCCATAAGTATCCTTTTTGCATACTATCTCGGAAGTCTTATCTTTTTTGCAACAATTATCGGCGTCTCAGCCGCTTGGCTCTATTCATTAGAACCAATAAGACTGAAACGATCGGCGATTTTTGGGCCAGGGGTAGTGGCAATTTGTTATGAAGGGCTTCCATGGTTTACTGGCGCCGCTATTTTCACAATCTCATTACCGAATAAAGAGGTTCTAATTGTGCTCTCATTATATGCTTTAGGAGCACACGGGATAATGACTATGAATGACTTTAAAGCAACCAAGGGAGATAAACTTTTAGGCATCAATTCTTTACCTGTTATTTTAGGTAGGAAGCCTGCAACTTTAGTAGCTTGCCTTATAATGCTTTTCCCTCAGCTAATAGTAATGTCTCTTTTTTACTTCTGGGGGTCCTTAATTCTAGCTATAACGCTGGCAGTTTGCGTTCTATTGCAGTCCTTATCAATGATTTTTCTCATTCGGGATCCAGAAAAAAACACACCATTCTTTAACATGACCGGAGTACTTTTATACATTGCTGGGATGATGTTATCTGCAAATGGATTGTATTTAATGAATTAAATTAGGGGGTAGTAATGAATTGGTTTTCGATTTTAAGGTTAGGATTAGTTCAACTTTGCATTGGCTCAAGTGTTGTTATTCCATTATCCACACTGAATCGCTTAATGAAGGTAGAATTAGCTTTACCTGCAACGATTGCAGGTTTTTTGATTGCGCTCCATTATGCTGTCCAATTAACTAGAGTCAATTGGGGGTATTTATCTGATAAAACTCAAAACAGGAGTCAGTGGATAATATTTGGAATGCTAATTCTAGGTATAGGTGGAGTACTAGCGTCAGCTTCTATACCTCTAATTGAAAGTAATTTCGCATATGGAATAATGCTTGCTTTATTTTCATATACTCTAATTGGGTTTGGGGTAGGTGCAGCAGGCACTCCTCTTCTCGCTCTTCTTGCCTCTTACAGTTCTAAATCCCAGAAGGGCTTTGCCGCCTCGATCACCTTTCTTATGATGATATTAGGACTGGCAATAACTGGTATAACGGCTGGCATAATATTAGACCCCTACTCTCACCAAAAGCTCATAAAAATCACGGTCTCTCTTGCTATAATTACCAATATTTTATCTTTTCTTAGCTTGAGAAACTTAGAAAAATCGCTGCGAAATAATGCAGATGCTCGCACACCGTATGCTATTAACTATGATGTACAATTTCTTGAAGGTATCAAAAAAATATGGATGGAAAGAGAAGCAAGGCTTTTTACAATTTTCATTTTTATCTCTATGGGCGCTTTTTCAATGCAAGATCCAATATTGGAACCTTTCGCTGGAGAAGTCTTCGGCTTTGCGGTCGGAGAGTCTACAAAACTTGATGGGTTTCATAAGATTGGGACGCTAATTGGAATTATTTTAATAATCCTTTGCCTTTCAAAATTTAGAATCGGGTTTGGCTCCTTATCGTTTGTTAAAAATGAACGGCTAGGATCAGAAAAATTTTGGCTAATCACTGGATGCCTCTTTTCTGCATTTTCACTATTTATAATTTCTCTTCTTGGAGTCACATATAGAGATCCAGGTATATTAAACTCAGTTGTTTTTCTTTTCGGAATATCTAATGGTGTATTCACTGCGGGAATATTGGGAACCATGCTGCATTTAGCAAGTAGGGGTTCGGGTGATAACAACACGGGTACTCGTATGGGGATATGGGGGGCAGCACAAGCTTATGCAACTATGATTGCTGTTTTTTTTAGCACAGTCTTGGTCGATATACTTGGACTTATGATGAATTCCCTCCCAAATGTATATGGAATAGTGTTTCTAACCGCTGCAAGTTTTTTTATAGCTGCAGCATTTTTGGGTTCATTAATTATTAAAAAGGATGAACTCGATCAAAATCAAAACATACTACAATCGGTGAATTAAAATGATCTATGATATAACAGTTATAGGAGGAGGACCCTCCGGCGCAACAGCTGCAGAGCAACTGGCGAAAAAAGGTTTCAAAGTCGCATTGATAGATAGAGCAGGAAGAATAAAGCCTTGTGGAGGTGCTATCCCTCCAAGATTAATTGAAGACTTTGAAATACCTCAGTCTCAATTAGTTGCAAAAATCAAGACAGCAAGGATGATATCACCAACGAATAGGAAAGTAGACATTCCAATAGAAAATGGTTACGTAGGAATGGTAGATAGAGAATTCTTTGATGAATATCTTCGGGAAAGAGCAGCAAAATGTGGGGCAAAACGGTTTACCGGCACATTTGTAAAATTATCTAAAAATTCACAATATACTAAGGTTGATTTTAATAATCACTCGACAAAAAAAATTTCCACACTCCTCACAAGATATGTAATAGGCGCAGATGGTGCTAAATCCAATGTTGCAAGAAATACAATCAAGGACGCACATAAAATTCCCTATGTTATAGCGTATCATGAGATAATAGAGGCCCCGAAAGCAACCAGTGAATATAATCCAGATAGATGTGATGTTATTTATAATGGAGATATATCGCCTGATTTTTATGGATGGGTCTTTCCTCATGGGAAATCGGCGAGTGTAGGAATGGGAACAGGGATAAATAGCGTTAACCTGAAGAAGGCTACTAGCGATCTCAGGACTCAAGCAGGATTAGACAAATGTTCAACCATAAGAAAAGAAGGAGCTCCGATCCCGCTTAAGCCCTTGGAGAGGTGGGATAATGGAGATAATGTTGTACTTGCAGGTGATGCTGCTGGGGTAGTAGCACCCTCATCAGGGGAGGGTATCTATTATGCAATGATAGGAGGTAAGTATGCAGCGGATGCGGTTGAAAAATGCTTGCTTAATGGACACTCGAAATATTTAGGTTTAGCAAGAAAGAATTTTATGAAAGAACATAAAGCAGTTTTTCAAGTTCTTGGTGCTATGCAAAACGCATATTATAGATCTGATGACCGAAGAGAGCGTTTTGTAACTTTATGCAAAGACATAGATGTTCAAAGAATAACTTTTGAATCTTATATGCATAAAAAACTATCTCGTTCGAGACCAATAGCACACCTAAAAATAATGTTTAAAAATATTGCCCACCTCACCGGCATGGTTAAAGCCACATGAATATTAATTTTATTCCTGCTTGGGATCAAGGGGTTCTACAACCATTAGAAAAGCTAGAAGTTCATAAAAGAGGTCTAAGGCATAAAGCGGTCTCCGTATTCTTAATTTCAGATAATAATGTACTGATTCAAAAAAGAGCATCAATGAAATACCATACGCCAGGTTTATGGGCTAATACCTGCTGCACACACCCCTTATGGTCAGAAGATCCCATGGAATGCGCTCACCGAAGATTAAAAGAAGAGTTGGGAATAAAGGTGCCTGAGTTAGTCTATAAAAACAAAATCGACTATAAAGCCGATGTTGGCAATGGCTTAATCGAAAACGAGAATGTTGATGTCTTTGTTGGCTCAATAAAAGAAAAAGATAATTTAAAAATACTTCTTAATAACGATGAAGTGGCAGAGGTGAGGTGGATTAGTTTTGACAGGTTAAAGGAAGAAATATCACTATCGCCTGATAAGTTTACACCTTGGTTGAGGATATACGTCCAAGATCATCTTGAACAAATTATAAACTGACCGGCTTACTTTATAATCTTAATTTTATTGCTTCGTATATCAGCTATACCCAAAACATCAAGAATTGTTGTTGTAATTCCTGTGACATCGAGTCCAGCTTCCTTATACATTACGTTTGGTGAAGCTTGATCTATAAATTTATCCGGTAAAAATAAACTTCTTACCTTTAGATTGTTATTTATCATGTTATTTTTGAGTAGCCAGTCAACCACATGAGATCCGAACCCACCAATGGATCCCTCCTCTAGGGTAATTAACATCTCATGGTTTTCTGAAAGCACTTTTATTAAATCTACATCTAATGGTTTAGCAAATCTAGCATCTGCAACAGTCACTGAAATGCCTAACTGTTTCAACTCCTCGGACGCGTCTAGTGCTTCTTTGAGATGTGCTCCAAAACTTAATATCGCAACCCTATTTCCCTCTTTACAAATTCTTCCTTTCCCCAGCTCAAGAACTTCACCTCTTTCAGGAAGTTCTATACCTATCCCCTCACCTCTTGGATACCTAAATGATATGGGGCCGTCGTTATACTCTGCTGAAGTTCTGATCATATGCATTAGCTCTAACTCGTCAGATGCTGCCATTACCACAAAACCTGGCAAATTAGAAAGGTAAGCTACGTCAAAAGAACCTGCATGCGTAGCTCCGTCAGCACCAACCAACCCAGCTCTATCAATTGCAAATCTTACTGGCAATTTTTGGAGAGCCACATCATGAACAATCTGATCATATCCTCTTTGGAGAAAAGTTGAATATATTGCGCAGAAGGGTTTCAAACCTCCAGCTGCCATACCGGCACAGAAAGTGACAGCGTGTTGTTCTGCGATTCCAACATCAAAAGTTCTACCAGGGAAACTATCTTGAAAAATATTTAATCCTGTGCCTGAAGGCATGGCTGCAGTCACAGCAACAACCTTTTCGTCCAGTTTTGCCTCCTTAACGAGTGTTTGACCAAAAATTGATGTGTATGATGGAGCGTTTGATTTGCCTTTGTGCTGCTTTCCCGATGCAACATCAAATTTCGACACACCATGATATTTATCCGCAGACGTTTCTGCTGGTGCATACCCAGCTCCTTTTTTTGTAACACAATGTATTAGAACTGGTCCCTCAGACCTAGTTTTGACTGCTCTTAAAACTGGTAGTAGTTGGTCTAAATCATGTCCATCTATTGGACCGACGTATGAAAAACCCAAGTCTTCGAAAAAAGTATTTCCCGTTCCTCCAGCTAGTCCTGTTATCAAACCTCTAGCACGTTTTGCCCCTTCTCTAAGTGGCCCTGGTAGTGACTTCGCAAAATTCTCTGCTAATTCCTTAAGAGTATAAAATTGTTGGTTTGCGTATAGGCTAGATAAATATTTCGACATAGCGCCAACAGGTGGGGCGATAGACATTTCATTGTCATTCAAGATAACAAAAAATCTTCTCCCTTCAGCACCCGCATTATTTAGTGCTTCGTAAGCCATTCCAGCACTTATAGATCCATCACCAATAACTGCAACAGCATCTCCCGTAGTCATTCCCATATCTCTAGCTACCGTAAATCCTAAGCCTGCAGATATCGAGGTAGATGAATGCGCCGCTCCGAAGGGATCATAATCACTTTCACTTCTCTTTGTGAAACCTGACAGTCCTCCCTCTTGTCTAAGAGAACTCATTTTTTCTCTACGACCAGTAATTATTTTATGTGGATAACATTGATGTCCAACATCCCATATCAACTTATCGTGCGGTGTATTAAACACTGAATGTATTGCAACAGTTAGCTCTACAACGCCTAGGCTTGATCCTAAATGTCCTCCTGTCTCAGAAACCGCTCTAATTGTTTCATTGCGCAATTCTATAGCAAGTTTTTTGAGATCTAAATCTGAAAGATGCCGAAGATCAGCAGGGTAATTTATTTTATCAAGAAGTGTAGGTTTCATAACTGAGATATGTAACTTATTTTTCACGTGGAGGAAACATTTCCCCCACGTGAATATAGAATAATCTAACTGGGCCCGTTATACAAGCCGCCTTCGACAGCAAAACCGTGAAGAACTGCCCAACTAAACCAGTCGTCGACAACCGTTCCAGTTAGTAATATGCCTATTCCACCGGTGATAGGACAAAGAATTGCAAACCACCAAGCCCA
Organism: uncultured Alphaproteobacteria bacterium; assembly: GCA_902596605.1. Lineage (GTDB taxonomy): Bacteria > Pseudomonadota > Alphaproteobacteria > Rhodobacterales > Rhodobacteraceae > CACIJG01. The sequence continues at coordinate 105,244 of CACJUU010000001.1, forward strand.
TCTATGAATTCCTTCCATAGAAGCGTTAAAGCCCATGGTCCATCTCCAGAACAGAGCAGCACGCTCAGAGGCTGTGCCACGATCATAGATTTGTTCGAGTTCCCTGTCTCCTCCCATTCTAGAGGTAGCTAATATCGTCGCTCCATGCATTGCGAAAAGTAGAGCAGAGCCATATAGAAAGACGATGCTCAGCGCGTGAAAGGGATTGTAAAATAAATTACCATGATTTAAAGAAAGGTAATTTGTCCAATCTAGATGTGGAAAAATCCCATAAGGAACCATTTCCGACCAAGTGCCCATAGCCACGGGTCTAAAAAGACCAATTACGAGAAATAGCCATATTGCTGCAGCAAAAGCCCAACAAACATGTTTTCCCATTCCCAATTCATTGGCCCGCAGGTATGATCTAATCCACCAACTTAAAACCGCTATTAAGAGACAAGTACTTGCAATTAAGTATAATCCGCCTTCCCAAATGGGTGGAAAGCCAAGGCCATATTCCTCACCAGGAGGATCAAGAGAAATCCACCATAAATCCCTCCATAAGGCTTGCCATGACCAATCAACTGATTGGAGCATGCCTACTCCTGTCAGAAAGAACCATGCCGTTCCCAAGAACAACGCTATCGTTCCAAACATGCCCAGATGAATCGGACCCAGCTGGGCATTTCCAATATACCCCAGTAATGAGGAGAATCGTGGTTCGACACCTCTCTCTTTTGCAACTATTCCTCTTTCATCAAGACCCATTTCTGCCGGGCCACGAACCTGAACCTGTGTTAAAATATTATGGTACTCTGCCATCTTAACCTCCTATACTTGCGAATGTGAAGAAATTTGGCCACCAATCCCACCATTCAATCCAGCTTTCACCATCTGGCATTAGCCAAGAAGGTCCAGATATAATGATACAAATTCCAGACCACCAGCCGGCACTAAGGGCAACGAATAATCCAATTCTATGAATACCCAATGTACCAATAGAGTAGCCAATAAAATCTCTGAAGTACGTATCTTCATGGTCGGGTGTTTTTGCATCTTCTCCTTTTTCAGGGTTAGCAGCCGACAAGATTAATGAACCGTGTAATGCAAGCAACATAGTAGTAGTGAAGAAACACGCAATTGCAAGCATATGAATTGGATTGTAATGGAAATTACCATATTGATATCCGGTGTAAGACACCCAGTCCAAATGGGAAAAAATACCATATGGAAATCCATGAGCCCATGCACCCATTAATACTGGTCTGATAACAACCAAAGAAACATAGGCAAAAATTGCAAAAGAAAAGGCAAATGGAATATGATAGTCCATTCCTAACTTTCTCGTGATTTCTACCTGTCTTAACATCCAACTACCGAATGCTCCAATGGCGCACAAAGTTATAACTTGCCATAAACCACCATCATTCATAGGAGCCATTTTTAGCCCATATTCAAGAGGCGGTGGCTCTATGCTTATTAACCAGGGGTTCCAGACCCCCTGTTGAGCAGCGCCCCAAAAAATCATAATACTACCAAGGGCAGCGAAGAAAATTGTCGAGACTCCAAAGAAGCCTACATAAAACGGCCCGACCCAAAAGTCAAATAAGTCCCGACCTATAAGAGTACCGCCTGGAACACGATACTTTTTTTCAAAACTGAGTAATGCCATCCTATGACCTCCATTCAAATTACTCTGCTGACTGACAAACGGTCAGTCAGAATGCCACGGGCGAGATCCTAAGGGGGGACTGGTTCTCGCCCACAGCGACTCGTAGGTTTTTAGCCAGCTGCTCTTGCTGCGGCCTCAAACCAATTGAAGTGATCGGTGCTGAGCAACACTAAATGAATCATTGCTGCTAGCAAGAAGAGAAAGACGCCCTGTGCGACAAACACTCGTCTAGGATCAAATATCAGCCATATTTTATAAAAGTGACTCATTTCTCTCTCCTCAACCGAAATAGAACCAAGGACGCCAGATCCATGTCGCTATATGAGCCAATATGCACATTATAGTAAATGTCCATAGTCCACTCATATATACGCTATGTAATTCTTGCGCCTGTTCATCTGTTAGACCTGATAAAGACAGGTCATTATTTCCAGCCATTATACATCCTCCGGATTAAGTGACTGTTGCGCTGCAAGCACCTTATGCGCGAGCAACGATCCTTCCGCCAAAAGACGGTAAGAATTCTTTAAAACCCTCATGAAAAAATCATGGGCGTTATTGTTTTGGCATTTGCCCATGCCTTACTAAACATATCTTTTTCAATTTTTCCTTTTACAAGACTTTTCATACAGGTGAGCAGTGCTCCTGGTAATGAAAATATAAAAATCACTGAGAAATAAATTCTATACTCCCAAATTGGCTTTTTTCTTGTTCTTCTCATCGCAGTCCCTCCTTATGCAACCTTATTACTTTTGTTAATTTCTTCACCCTCTGGATTAAGCATTTTTAAAATCTCTTTCGCTACTTTCTTATCTCCATTTTCAAGCGCTATTTTTTCGGCTTGATCACGAAGCGTTTTAGTGGCAGAGATTCTAGTTAGCGGTGAATGCTTGGCCACAATTTCTTCCAAAATATCTTTAGCTTCCTGATCCCACGGTAGCTCTTTTCTCAATTTGGTTAATGTCGCATCTGTTTTGTCCAAATCAGATCCAAGAGGCAATATGTGAAAGAGAGCATCAAATAATCCATTACAAATTTCTTGCAATAAATAAGTTGATCCCGAGTACCCCATCATCGGCGTGCCAACAGCACGTCTAATTGCTGCTCCCGGAAAACTAGCGGGAATGAATGATGCTTTTGGTCCGAAACCTTGGCCTGCCTCCGCAAGATACATTTTTTCATTTATGGATCCCATCAACACTAAAGGTCTAGTTTGCTTTATGAGATTTCTAATTTTTTCATTATCGGTCTTCTTCCCAGCTACTCTTGCCACCGCAAATTTACAGGGAAGACCTAATTCATTCTCCAAAAAGTTCCTTATACCTCTTGTATATGTTTCATTAGCGACAATCCCGAAACTAGCCGTTGCGAAAAAATCCTGCGTCACAGATCGCCAAAGATCCCATACTGGTTTAATAGTTGAATGCTTCTCTTTTTCGATGAAGCCTTCAACATCAATATTCAGTATCTCACCCAATTTCCTTAAGAATTTAGTTGTACTATCGATGCCAATTGGGGCCTGCAAATAAGGCTTACCCAATAACTCAGCTAAACCTCTACCGAACTCTCTATACATCACAATATTTGCATCAGCATTCACAAGCTTCGACATCTCTGCTATATGAGCACCCATAGGCATAACCATGTTCACTTCTGCACCAATACCTTCTACAAGTCTTCGAATCTCTGCTAAATCGGAGGGCATATTGAAAGTGCCGTACATAGGACCCAGAATATTTACCCTGGGTTTAGAATTTTCATCCCTTTTTGCTTCTTTTGGCATTCTTCCCTTGGTCATTCCAAAGTTAGTGAAAAGCCATGTCATAGATCTATCTGCAGCCTGCCATTGGTCTTCATCAATAGTCCTTGGTAAGAACCTTTGAATATTAGTGCCTTGAGGTGTCACACCTCCTCCGATCATTTCTGCAATTGACCCTGTTACTACAACAGCTGGCAATACAGGATCTAAGGTATCCCAGGCACGTTTCATAGCTCCTTCTGTTCCTTCCCTTCCTAACTCCTCCTCACCTAAGCCAGTAACCACAATTGGTAACTCATGTGGAGGCAAAGCATCTGTGTAGTGAAGAACTGATGTCACTGGAAGGTTTTCACACCCTACTGGACCGTCTACAACAACTTGAAGGCCTTTTACGCCACAAAAAGCATATACTGACCCCCAATATCCTCCCGCTCTGTCGTGATCCTGAATTAACACTAAATCATCTCCTCCGCCTTTGCAGCGATCTTTCTTTTCTCTATTTTTTTTGCTTGATGGGCTCTGAACTGGGGATTAAGGTTTGGCTTACCCTCCCAAACTCCTGCTGTATCACCTTCCCCGACACCCTCGAAGAAACTCTTCATTTTTTCCATTCTTGAACCATTGCTTATAGCCTGCAATATTACTTCGGCTAAGCTTCCAGCCCCAGCAACACCCATAATTGGCCGAGCTGAAATTAAATTTGTGTAATAAAGAGAGGGAATACCTAACTCTTTAGCTTTTTGCACTACCGGGGTCGTTCCAATAGCCAAATCAGGATTAACGCTCTTCACTGCTGAGATATCATCCTCCAAACTCGCCCTAAATTTTACAAAAACGCCTTTACTCTCCAACCAATCTTTGTCTTCAGTAGACCATTTAGTCTTGGGACAGGCAGTTCCTACATAAGGGACTTCAGCGCCGGCCTCTATTAGCGTTCTTGCTACTATAAGTTCCGAGCCCTCATAGCCCGATACCGTAATTTTGTTATTAATTTTTTTGTCATCAAGAGATTTTTGTATTTGCGGCAGAATCTTCTTTTTTGCGTCCCCAATGATTTTTTTGGCAATGTTAAAAGTATCACCTACACTATCAATCCAAGAATTAGTACCTTCAACACCCACCGGGGCGGATCCAATAATTGGCTTACCAGCGTCTTCAAACTCTCTTACAGCAGCGGTATAAAAGGGATGGATAGCTGCAACGGCGCCGCAATCAAGCGCTGCATACAATTCACGCCACTCTCTGCAAGGTATAACTTGTCCCGCGGCCAACCCTAGTGGCTCCAAAATTGCTCCAATATTCATAGGATCTGCCGGAAACATTTCTCCCAACAATGTGACGGTCGGTCTATCTGATTTCTTTGAAGCTGGGGCAGATACTGGGCCAGACTCAATTTCGTTTTTTGCATAATTCAGTAATGCACCAGCCAAGACGTCTTTTGCCTCCGCGTGTGTGGGAATTCCAAAACCAGGCACGTCAATACCAATTATCCTAACCCCGTTAATTTCTTTTGGGAGAAGCCTCAAAGGGACGCCAGACGCGCTAGGAACACATAGATTTGTAAAGACAACAGCATCAAACCTATCGGGATCAGCCATTTCATGTGCAGACGCTAAAATATCTTCATATAGTTTTCCAGTTACCAGCGTCTCAGAGGAAAAAGGTACATAACCTACAGATCTTCGCGCTCCATAAAAATGTGAGACAAAAGTTAACCCATAGACACAGCATGCAGAGCCTGACAGCACAGTTGCTACTCGCTTCATTCTCAAACCAACCCTTAGAGAGCCAAAAGCGGGGCACATGCTTTGTGGCTTATCATGAGGACCCAAGGGGTAATCTTTTCGCATATTTTGTATGAGCTCTCTGTTTGCGCCTTTTTCCGCACCACCTTTGAGAGATGAGGACCCACAAAGGCCATCAGATGTGGTGCCTACACCCCCATGATGCCTGTCTTCTAAATCAACATTGACCTCATCATTCAACTTGACGTGATCTGCTGCATCATATTTTATTTCTCTTTTTGTGCTCATTCTTATTAATTTTTCTCTTTACACTTCGTCATATACAACTTCTAACGACTCTTTGGGTTTCGCAAATTTTCCTCTCATGTCAGCATCAGTAGCTGGTTGCAACACAAAGTCAGCTCCCGTCTCACTGGCAGCAAACAAATTGAGAAGACCATCTTGGTCAAGCGGCTTTGGTCTAAGTGGTGGAGCCTCAGCTGTATTTGTTCCTAGTTCAGCAAACAAGTCTCCCCACTGCGACTCTTTTGTTCCAACAATGTGATAATTTGCGGACTTCTTTCTCAGATCATCATCTTGAGGTATACTTGCAAGAATAGGTATTTTTACCGTCTCAGCAAAAGCTGCCGCTTCACCCGACCCATCGTCTTTGTTAATTACTAAGCCTGCCACACCGACGTTTCCACCTAGTTTTCTGAAATACTCCACTGCTGAACAAACATTATTTGCTACATATAGAGATTGAAGATCGTTTGAGGCTACCAATATAACCTTTTGAGCCATATCCCTTGCTATTGGCAATCCGAATCCGCCACAAACTACATCACCCAAAAAATCCAATAATACGTAATCAAAATCCCAATCGTGAAACCCTAACTTTTCCAGTAGCTCAAAGCCATGGATTATGCCGCGTCCTCCACATCCTCTCCCCACTTCTGGCCCACCGAGTTCCATCGCAAATACGCCATTTCTTTTAAAACACACATCTCCAATGGTGACTTCTTCACCAGCAAGTTTCTTATTAGTCGATGTTTCAAGTATAGTTGGGCAAGCCTTTCCCCCGAATAAGAGGGAAGTTGTATCAGATTTTGGGTCACATCCTATCAGTAGAACTCTTTTTCCTTGCTCTGCCATCATATGACTAAGATTTGCAAGAGTGAAACTTTTACCGATGCCTCCTTTACCGTAGATCGCTATTATCTGAGTTTTTTTTGTTGGCTCACCAACTGGAACTTCGTCGATAGGTTGATTTGCTTCTTCTCGAAGGTCCTTGTGGTGTTTTTCTAAGTCTTTCTTATCTAAAGTATGAGTCGGGTTATCTAAGCTCATGCTACATCCCTCCAATCAATAACCATTTTCAAGCATTCTGAATCTTCAAAAGATTGTCGATAAGCGGCTTTCGAGAAATTTACATTACTCTCATGCGATATTAAACCTTCTAAAGATAGAGCACCGGTTTCTAATAGTGATCGTGTAATATTTATGTCTTCAGTATTAAATTCTGCCGAAATCCTGAACCTTGCCTCTTTTATAAAAGCAGGCGGAAAGGAAAAAGAAATAGGAGATGAATAAAATCCAGCAAAAACTATTTCGCCATTTTTTTTCAATTTTGGAATTATCTTATCCAAAACGCTAATATCCCCACTAGCTTCATAAATCGATTCGTGATCGGAAGAATTATCATTTTCCGGATTGACAACGTCGTAATCTGTTTCATTACCCACTCTAAGAGGATTACTTTCCCATACAATCGGGGCTTCACCACCAGCTGCTATTGTTAATCGAGCTAGCAACCTTCCTAAAACACCATGACCAATAATAAGTGAGGGAAGTTTGTTCCCAAGCCCTGCGATTGCGTGCCTAGCAGTTGCTGCCAGTGCAAATAGTGTTCCTTGAGCTTTCAAATCAGGGTCTATTTTTATGAGCTTTTCATCGGAAGCAATTAGAAGGCTAGAAGATGCACCGAAAAGACCCTTTTCGTTTTTATAGCAATTTGCCCCTGGGACAAATACATGATCGCCAACCTTAAGTTTCCTGGATGCTCTGTTGTCGACTACCACCCCAACCGTTTCATAACCTGGGACTAGAGGATAACCCATTCCAGGAAAGAATGGCATCTCACCGTTCCAAAACAAGCGTTCAGTACCTGTAGAAACCCCAGAGAAGTGAGTTTCAATAATGACCTCGCCTGTATTTGGTTCCCTAAGGGCAACTTTACGCAGGTCCAATTTACCTGGGTTATCAATGACTATTGCTAATGTTTCCATATTAAATAATGATAATTATTGTGATTTTCATGAATTAACGAGACAGAAACTAAGTGGAAACCTATGGCCCCCCTTGTTAAACCGATTTTATTGTCAAGCTTTCTTACATACCCAATCAAAAAGCTGTTCCCCTTTATTTACGTAAATATCCCATAATTAAAGCCAACTCAAAAATGAATGTCAATAAATTTAGACAAAAACTGTAATAAATTTCTGACATATGGCTTTTATGCAAAAAAAAACTACTTTTTTGCACTCATAACTTGGGTAATGAACGGCGCACTTACTACATGCTTAACAATATTTGAAAAGCCAGTCCTGAGAAGAATCGCCTTATGCTCCTCAAAAGAGCGCACTTTTCCGGTTGTCATTGCCATAGTATAAAATGAAAAATAGCAATCACTGGAACGCATCGGCTTGCTTCCACCAGACATTGGCTCTGTTATTAACAAAGAACCACCTTTCGGAAGAGCTTCGTATATTCGTTTTAGCAACAACTCTACAGTGCTGTCTTCATGATCATACAAAACCCTTACTAAGCTTATAACATCTTGATTCGAAGGAATATCATCTTTTAAAAAATCACCAGGACAAAAATTCAAGGGCCCAACTATATCATCAATTTTTTGGTGATTGCTCTTTGCAACATTTATTACATTAGGCAAGTCAAAAACAGTAGCTTGGATACTAGGATACTTGCTCTTTACCGCTAATAAAAATGCGCCAGTGCCACCGCCAATGTCTAGAATTCTTTTGACACCTTTAAAGCTATATGCCTGCAAAGTTTGCTCCGAAACCAACCTTTGGGAAGTTTGCATGAGCTTACTGTATTCAGAAGACACCTTAGTGGAAATATTCTTTTTTTTTGCTTCTTTTCTAACATAGGGCCAAAATTGACCCAGCTCTGTTTCGGTCCTCCCGTACAATATCTTGACTGGATCTATGAGATCTCGATATAAAATTTGATTATGTTGGATCATATCCATTAGACCAGGAACTCCAACTATTTGCGCGCCTATCCTTGTTAGCCAGTATCTATTTCTTTTGTGGCAAATCAAGTTTAAAGCACATCCACCACGCAGTAACAACAAAGACCTTTCATTCGCAATCTCCAGAAATTGGCTAACTTCATCCAGAGATCGCCCTTCTTTTTTAAGAAATTGAAAGATACCCAAATTGATCAATAAATGGAGTATTTGTGAATATACAAAACCTGACATAACCTCATGAATCTTATTGCCCTCATAACTGATGAGGGCCCTAAGAATTGGAACTTTAGCGATAGCTTCATGCACTTTGGTTGATGAAAAGACATCAACCTTCAATCGGTAATAGCTTATATAAAGCGAATTAATTTTTTCTTTCAAAATCATCCGATCGGAGCAGTCATAAACACCTGTTAAACATATAAGTGGCTTACAAAGTCTTTTGAAGAGGCTCTACTGGGGTTAGACGTTCTGCCTGACTTCTGACGATTTTAATCAATTCAACTTCACCAGGGCACGAGGGAATAGAAGCTATAGCTCCCGCCAAAATATCTTGAAGCCTTTTAATCGCACCTTGCTCTCCTAGCTTTAAAACAGCGTTCGGGCGCTCATTTTCCCTATCTCTGTTATTCGATTTACCACTTTTTTGAGAGTCAGAAAAGTCCTTTAAATCATCAGCAACTTGAAATGCCTCACCTATTCTCTGCCCAAGTTCTGCCCATGGTTCTGGATCCTCTCCAGCGGAAATTGCCCCCATTTTAGTAGCCGCTACGAACAATGAAGCCGTTTTGAGTTTATGATATGAACTAAGATCAATAGTTTTTTCACTTTCCCAACCTTGACCTGAACAGATACCGTAAGGCATACCCGTTGACGTTGTTAAAACATTTATTAACTTACCAAGCCTTTCGGGAGCGCTCAAACCGTTAGCAGTTAGCACCTGAATTGCTAAGATAATTAAAGAGTCGCCACATAAAACAGCTAAAGGCTCATCAAAGGCCTTATGAACAGTAGGCTTACCCCGCCTAACCTCCGCATTATCAAATGCTGGCAAATCATCATGCACTAGACTGGCGCAATGCATCATCTCGACTGAAACCGCAGAAGCCATTGAAAGATCAAAATTATCTAACCCACACGCATTGGATACAGCGAGGCTAAGCTGAGGCCGTACTCTAGCACCGCCTGGAAAGATTGCATAATCCATCGCCGCAGCCAATTTTGGAGGGGCAGGCGATCTGCTCGCCTTCTTAATTGCTTTTTTCAGTGCCTCTTCTAACTTTTCTTTCATATCTATTCCTGTGGTAAAAATTAGACATCATAGGAAATTTATGTAAATAATTTTGGACACTTTTTAAAATAAGTCAATAAAATACCTTTTATGAAAAAAGAAAACGAACATATAATCATTATTGGAGCAGGAATTGGTGGGCTTGTTTCTGCCCTTTTGCTTTCCCAAAAGGGATTAAAAGTAACTGTTGTTGAAAGAAATGGATACCCTGGAGGAAAGTTAAGAGCCTTTTCAAGTCAAGAGGGTCCTATTGATGCAGGGCCTACAGTTTTGACATTAATTGACGTTTTTCAGGAAATATTCACTCAAGCAAATCTAAATATTTTTAAGGAATTAGATTTGTATAAAGAAGAGGTATTAGCCAGACATTACTGGCCCGATGGAAAATGTTTAGATCTTTTCTCAACCCATGAAAAAAATCTTTTTTCAATAGAGCAAGTATTTGGGAAAAAATCAGCAGCTGAATTTGACAAATTTCATGGAGATTGTGAGACCCTTTTTTTTGCTTTTAATAACACGTTGTTAAGAAATGACTACCCTGGGAGCTTTTTCATAAAAAAAGATTTTTTAAAAAGTATTCCTCGATTAATTAACATTTTGGGCTTCCCAACCGACTACTGGAGCAAGCTAGAAAGATATTTCAGCGAACCTAAGCTCAGACAACTTTTTGGAAGATATGCGACATATGTTGGGGGTTCGCCTTTCAATTCTCCATCCCTGCTACAACTCATATGGTATGTTGAGTTTCTTGGAGTATGGCGCGTAAGAGGAGGTCTTCATACTCTAGCGAATAAATTGAAACAATTATCTACAGAAAATGGTGTTAAGTTCATTTTCAATAAGTCTGTTACTAAAATTAATATTAAAGATAACAAGGTGTGTAGCGTAGATCTCAATGATGGACAAAGGTACCAATCCAAAACTGTATTGTTTAATGGAGATCCACGAAACTTTAGAGAAGGTAACTTGGGTAGTAACTTAAAAAATATAATGAAAAAAACAGCCACTGAACCACGATCTTTATCTGCCTATGTTTGGTCATTTGCTTCTGAAACTACGGGGGTGGAACTAGCCCACCACAATGTCTTTTTTAATGAGAACTATAAGAATGAATTTGATAGTATATCAGCCGGACAAATAGCTAAAGACCCCACTTTATATATATGCAAGCAAGAAAAGGGCTTAAAAAGTAGCTCAAAAAATCGCTTTGAGATAATCATCAACGCGCCCTCACTCACTCAAAACAAAATTACTGCTACCAAGGAGTATGATTTATGCAAAGAAAGAACATTTCAAAAACTCAGCAAAATGGGAATATACTTCAAAAACAAACCGAATTCACACAATCTGGCAACTCCGAGAGCATTCGAAAGACTAGCACCGGGCGCGGACGGATCAATCTACGGGCTGAGCCCCGAGAGACTACTTTCAACCTTCCAAAGACCCTCCACAAAAACAAAAATAAGGGGCCTTTATCTGGCGGGAGGGGGAACTCATCCAGGACCGGGTTTGCCAATGGCAGCTCTATCAGGCAAGCATGCGGCAGAAATGATAAAACGGGACCTTGTTTTGATCTGAATATCCCACCCAACGGGTACGGATGGTGGTACATGGATGGCCTTTCAGATGACGGCACAAAAGCAGTTTCAATTATTGCTTTCATAGGTTCGGTCTTCTCCCCATGGTATAGTTGGTCTGGTAGAAAAAACCCTCATGACTTTTGTTCAATAAATATTGTGACATATGGTAAAGGGGGAAGATGGACAATGACTGAGCGAAGGGAACGCCATGTTAAAATTACCAAAAATTCTTTTAAGGTAGGGCCCAGCAAATTAGAGTGGGATGGCAAGAAGCTTGTTCTAGAGTTTTGCGAAATAACAATTCCACATTTCGATAAAATTGAAGGTTGCATCACTGTTACACCAGAAAATGTAAATGATTTGGAAGTATTGTTGAAACCTGACGGGACACACATATGGAGACCATTCTCTCCAATTTCACGTATAGAGATTAAAACAAATAAGAAAGGATGGAGTTGGCAAGGGAACGCTTACCTCGATGGAAATTTTGGAACAAGGGCACTAGAACAAGATTTCAATTATTGGACCTGGAGTCGTCTACCTTTTAAAGATAAATGCCTAACATTTTACGACGCTGATCTAGTTGACGGCAGCAGTACCAACATTGCACTGCGCTTTAATAAAAATGGCTCAGTTGAAGAGGTAGAAGCACCTCCTCTTAAACCTATATCAAAAACAAAATGGCACATTAAACGGGTTGCCAGATCGGATAGGGAATTTTCACCCTATCAAAGCCGGGCATTGCTGGATGCACCATTTTATTCCAGAAGTGAGTTAGTTACCCAAATTGATAAAGAAAAAACTACTGGAGTTCATGAAACCTTGGATATGAAAAGGTTTACAAACCCACTGATAAAACCTTTGCTATGCGCAAAGATACCTCGAATTTTTTAGGAATTCTCCTTATTCAATTGAATAATAGAAAAATTTAATACCCCTGCGTAGGAACCCCAAACTATATAAGGAGTAAGTAGAAGACCTGCTATTAAATCAGTATAAAAAGCTAGGACAACCATGATAATAACCGAAACCCAAAGGCATAGTAGAATTATAAAACCTAACTTTATCCTGTGGAGTCCAAAGAATACGGGAGTCCATAAAGTATTGAATACAAGTTGAAGAGCCCAAAAAATCAAGAATAAGTCATTGTTAGGAGCTTCGTAAACTCTAACTAAAGAATATGACATGGCTATATATAAATATAACCATGCAATAGGAAAAACCCAATCTGAAGGTGTCCAACTAGGTTTGTTAAGGGATTTATACCAGTCTCCTGTTGGGAATAAAGAACCGGTAGACCCAGCTGCGAGACACGCCAAAAAACCTAGCAAAAAAATGAATATCGACTCTGTCATAGCTCCAGTTCTCTATGTTGATAAATAAATGCTTTTCTTATCATTTTTTTCAAGCTCCATTAAAACGTCCATCAATCTTTTGCCAGAAAAAAGAACCATATCATTGCCATGATTTATCTTCTGTGCGCTATTTACAAGAAATTTCACTTCTCTTAAAGCGGGAGCATGTACAACAGCTGAAACTGGCAAAATTTTAGAACTAAGAGTTTTTAAAAAAGAAAAAGCAAGCAAAGTTATCTTTTCAGATTTTGAGGTTATTGCTCTCTGGTTAATGCTATCGTATTGAACAGACTCAATATGTGCTCCGATACCTTCATAAATGTAGCGGGCAGCATATATTCCTGGCTGACAGGAAGTTGGGAGGCCAAAAAGACCAGATTCTGAACGCTTATATAATCGTCTCGCTTCTTCTAATAAACGTTTTGCGATTGAAGCTAACTCTTTGGAAGGTTTAGGGCTTGTCAGAAAATGTTTCAAATCTATATTTTTTTCCTTCAGCCAATCAGTAGGAATGTATATACGGTTACTTCTTGCATCTTCGCCTATGTCTCTCACAATGTTAGTAAGTTGCATAGCCACACCTAGATCACAAGCACGTGCTAATATATCTTTATCTCTTACTCGCATTAGGACGCACATCATTACGCCGACTGTTGATGCAACGCGTGCACAATAAGAGCGTAACTCTGAAAGAGATTTATACCTTCTCCCTTCAGCGTCCCATTGCATTCCCTCTAATAAAGCCATCGGGAGTGCCTTTGGCATTTCATAAAACCTAACAAGTTCTGCAAAACATCTATCGGAGGCATGATTTTCAGGTTTTCCCAAATAGACTTTTTCAAGTCTGACAAAAAGCTTTTTTAGAGATAGCAATTTTGCCTGACTATCATCAATTGCATCGTCGACAATTCGACAAAATGAATACAAAACAATTGCAGAGTCGCGTACTTTTTTGGGAAGAATTTGTGAAGCAGCATAAAAAGAGTGGGATCCCTTTTTAATTATTTCGTAACAGGTTTCCAGATCTCCTTTGTTATACATTTGATTAAACCTGCATTACTTTCTTATTGGTGAAATAGCTTGTTTTATTCGAAACTTTTTTCAAATCTGGAAGAATTTCATCTAATATTTCTGCAGATGCAAGAACGCCCGGTAATCCTGGCCCAGGATGAGTACCAGCGCCAACAAGAAAGAGATTATCAAGCTCTTCTGATCTATTGTGAGGTCTAAACCAGGCGCTTTGAAACATTTGAGGTTCCAAGGAAAAACCACTTCCGAAATGGCTCAAATATCTTTCTTTAAAATCAAGGGGGGTCATAACATACTCGGTTTTTATTGATCGGCTCAGCCCAGGCAAAAGTCTTCTCTCTAAAACATCAAGTATTTTTTTCTTGTAGCTTTTTTCAATGTTACGCCAGTGAATATCATTATTAAAACTTAGGTTTGGAACGCAAGCCAATACATAAAAAGTATCGTCTCCTTTTGGAGCACAAGTTTTGTCAGTGACAGAAGGTCTATGTACATATAAACTCATTTCCTGAGGTAACTTCCCTTTTATAAAAATATCATTAACCTCTTTTTTATAATTGGGTCCCACCAGAATTGTATGATGCCCGACATTCTTCCACTTTGATCTTGTTTTTGACGTACCAAAATGCCAAACAAAGAGACTCATTGACCAATTCTTCGCGTCTAATTTATGTTTGGTCCACCTTTTCTTTCTTTGGTGCCCTAATAAACTATCATATGTATTCTGAAGATCTGCGTTTGACACTACATAATCTGCGCTAATTTTTTCTCCAGACTCCAATTGAACTCCAATTGCTTTGTTATCTTTTGTTAAAATTTTATTAACTGTTGTATTAAGTGTTACTTGACCCCCTGAGGATTTAATTTTGTCTGCCATTTTATTTGCCATGGCTTGAGCTCCTCCGTGAATATAGTAAACACCAAATCTATGCTCCAAATAATTCACTAAACCCCACATGGACGTAACAGTGAAGGGATTCCCACCTACAAAAAGTGGATGAAAACTTAACGCAAACCTTAGCTTTGAGTTGGATACATAGCTCGCAGCACTTTTATAAACTGACCTATCTGCTCTTAGAAGAGCAAATATTGGAAGAACCTTTAGAGTATCCCATAGTCTATGCATGGGACTTCTTCCCATTGAGCCCTTTTTTGAAAACGCGAAATTATATTGCCTTTCTGATAAATTCATGAACTTTCGATATCCTTTGAGATCATTTGGTGCAAATTTTTTAATTTGAGCCTCAAAATTTGATTTGTTGCCAGAAACTGAAAGAACATCATTATCTTCAAATATCAAATCATAATATGGATTAAGCTTTTCTATCTTAACATGTTTATTGAGATCATCCCCACATCTCTTCCAAAGTTCTTCAAAGTTTTTTGGTAAAGTCAAAATCGTTGGACCTAGATCAAATCGATGTCCTTTTTGAGTTTTGGATGACCCGCGACCACCAACAGTTTGCAATCTATCAAAAACGTGGACATGGTACCCTTTTTCAGAGAGAAGCATTGCCGCAGACAAGCCTCCAAATCCCGCTCCAATAATGGCAACAGAAGGCTTTTCCACTTCACTCTTACCATCAAAGTACGTTTCGTCGGTCTTTTTCAACATATCTGATCTTAAACATGTCAGTTTTTTTTGACAATATTTTTAATAAAAAATATGCTTTGAATTGAACAACCCATTTTGGAGTAGATAATTAAAACAATTACCATAAGTTTTTTTAGGTTCCAGTCCATATTTGGCAAACTTTGGGCTTTTTCCCATATGGGGTTTTCACATTTATATATGAGAAGGATGAAAGGCCTGCAATTTTATAAACTTTTTGGAAGTGGTGTAGGGGAAGGCTTTACCCCTGTATTAAACCCTAATGTTTATGCTATCATGGCGGTATGGGATAGTGTGACCGATGCGGATCAAAACATAGCCAACTCATCAATTTTCAAACAATATAAAAATAGATCGAAAGAAAACTGGACGCTATATCTAAAACCTACCAGATCTTGGGGTAGTTGGGATAAAAGAAACCCGTTTGAAATAACTGATAACCTCGATCAAACATTTCCTGTAGTAGCGCTTACAAGAGCAACAATAAAAACGAGTATCCTTTTAAAGTTTTGGAAAAGAGTGCCAGATATATCAAAAACAATTGGGCTCAATAGAAATGTTTTATTTAAAATCGGCTTAGGAGAAATTCCATGGTTTCACCAAGTCACCTTCTCAATATGGCCAAGTCAGGAAAGCATGGATCAATTTGCTAGAAATCATGGGCCTCACAAGGAGGCCATCAAAGCTGTAAGGGAAAATAATTGGTTTAAAGAGGAACTCTATGCACGATTTGCAATAGACAAACAAATCGGCCAATGGCCAGAAATAAATATAAATAAGGAAGCAAGTGAATAAGTATTTTCCATTCTCAGCAATAGTTGGACAAGAACAAATGAAACTTGCTCTAATTTTGACAGCAATCGATCCATCAATTGGAGGCGTACTCGTCTTTGGAGATCGAGGCACTGGGAAATCAACCATTGTTAGATCGCTCGCGGGATTATTACCAAAGCAAAATTTTGTAATAGATTGCTCCTTTAATTGTCAGAATTCATTTAATCTATGCGATCAGTGTAAAAAAAAGAAGTCTCTTGAGTTTGAAGAACGTTCAACTCCTGTTATAGATCTTCCATTGGGGTCAACAGAAGACAGAGTTGTTGGAGCACTAAATTTAGAAATTGCTTTAACTGAGGGCAGGAAAGTGTTTGAACCAGGCTTGTTAGCCAAAGCAAATAGTGGCTTCCTTTATATAGATGAGGTCAACTTGCTTGAGGATCATATCGTTGATCTGCTTTTAGACGTTGCTGCATCAGGAGAGAACCTAGTCGAAAGGGATGGAATATCTATAAGACACTCATCAAAGTTCGTCTTAATTGGTTCTGGGAATCCTGAAGAGGGTGAACTCAGACCGCAGCTACTTGATAGATTTGGTTTCTCAGTAAATGTGGGTTCCCCCTCTGAAATATCGCAAAGGATTGAAGTGATTAAAAGAAGAGATGAGTTTGAAAGAGATCCTCAAGCTTTTTTACGGAAGTGGAGACGGAAAGATTTAACAGTGCAAAAAAAAATAATTCATGCAAAAAATGCTTTAGATAAAATTGAGCTTGACGATAGTATTTTATCAAAGTGTGCTGAAATTTGTATCGCGGTGGGCTCTGATGGATTGAGGGGAGAATTAACACTTTTGAGGGCTTTAAGAGCACTCTGTGCGTTTAATGAGACAACAAAGCCAACTTTAGAGGATATTAGAGAGATAGCTGTTTACACTCTTAGCCATAGACTGAGAAGGGATCCATTGGATGATACAAGTTCAGAGGTGCGCGTGAAAAGAAAAGTCAATGAACTGATAGATGACAAATAAAATTGACTTTCTTGAACATGAGCTCGATGTAAATGCTGCCATTCAGGGCATATTAACAGTTAGTAGCATCGATCCCTCCCTTGGGTCGTTATCTATAAAGGCCAACTATTCAACCTTAAGAACGGTGTTTCTTTCTAACCTCTTGTCCCTATTAAAACCAAAACGATTGAAAAAAATTTATCCCTTTCAAAATCCAACCGACTTTGCCAATAACATTAACATGGTCGATACACTAACCTTTGGCACGCCAAAATATAATGAAGATATATTCTCATCCGATAACATCGCTTTAATTTTAACTAACACGGAAAAAATGGAAAAAGGTCTAGCTACATTTTTGAGAAACAAAATTAAGAACAACAGCAACAAATTCTTTATTGCATTAGACGAAAGCGAAAGTAACGAGATGCCCAGAGAAAATCTATCCGAGTATCTTATTTTTTCTATAAATCTGGATGGCACAAGACATAAAGATTTGAAAAAAGTTTCCATAAATAGAAAAAAAATTTCTGAGGCTAAAGAAAAGCTAGCGGCTGTACAAGTGAATAAAAAAATATTGGATTACTTAATCGCGTCCGCCGAAATGTTTTCTATTTCCAATATGCATACAATTTTTACCACCTTAAAAGTTGCTAAGTCATTATGTGCTTATAAAGGAAAAAAGAGTGTAACGAGAGAAGACATAAACCTAGCTATTTCCCTCTCAATGATTCATAAGGCAAAACAAATTCCAGAATTTCAACAAGAGGAGAAAGTAGCGACGCCTGAACAAGAACAATCAAGAGATGATAATGAAAGTAAAGCGAACGAAACAGAACTAAATAGTGAAGACAAAAAAATGCTCATAGATGCTCTTAAAATCTCTCTCCCAAGCAGCCTCATTGAGACTCTTTTGTCAAAAAATTCTCAATCTATTAGTTATGGGGAAGCAGCTGGATCTGGAGAAAGAAACAATAATTTCTTTGTAGGCCGCCCTATCCCTTCCGTTAATAGGAAATATTCTTCTGACAAAAGAATTGATTTGATGGGGACGCTTACAAAATCTATCCCTTGGCAAAAAATAAGATCTTCTTCAGTTACAAAAAATAAAAAAATAATCATTTATCCACAAGACATCATGATAAAAAGATTTGAGAAGCAGTCAGAGAGGCTTCTAATATTTTTAGTTGATGCATCAGGCTCTAATGCTATTGGGCGGTTAAATGAAGCAAAGGGAGCTATCGAGATATTATTATCCGATGCTTATGCAAAGCGAGATAATGTTGCTCTCATTTCTTTTAGTGGATTGAAAGCTGATCGTTTACTATTACCTACAAAATCTCTTGTGACAGCCAAGAAAAAATTAAGTTCACTGCCTGGAGGTGGTGCTACACCTTTGGCAAATGGTCTACTCGAAGCATTTAATATGGCATCTGCCGCTAGATCCCGAAGTATAAAACCTATTATTATCCTCTTATCTGACGGTAGGGGAAACATGTCACTTGATGGAGTGGGAGATCGTGTTAAAGCTACTAAGGATACAACCTATATAGCATCATTAATAAAACGAAACGCCATCAATAATATCTTTATTGATACGTCTAGAAGAAAAACACCAATGGCTAATGAGCTCGCAAGAGAGCTAAACGGTCATTATTTCCAATTGCCAATGGCTAATTCCAGCAGCATTTCAAAAGCAGTTCAGCGATCGATATAGTGCATAGAGATGGTTAATGACGCTTCAAATAATTTTTGGCCATACTCCGAACATAGTAAATTCCTTGAGACCGATAATTTTGTCTGGCATTATCAACTAATTGGAAAAATAGGCAACCCTATTATACTCCTTATCCATGGAGCTGGAGCTTCTTCTCATTCTTGGGCCAATCTAATACCAAAACTAAATGAGTTTCAAGTTTTGGCGGTTGACCTACCTGGACACAGATTCTCAAAGATAAAAAAAGGAATACGACCTCAACACGATACTATTGTGAGGGATTTGATAATTCTTTTTGAGTCATTAAAGATTAAACCAAACGTCTTTGTAGGTCACTCTATCGGTGCAGTAATCGTTTTGTCCTTATCCGTTATCTACGAGGGACCTCTGTCATCCATAGTTCTTATAAATGGTGCTCTAGAGAGATTTGAAGGTCCAGCTGGGACCATTTTTCCACTAATGGCAAAAGTGTTTTATGGGAGCCCTTTAACTAAATATTGGATAAGGCTTTTTAATAGTGCCGAAAGAAGTCTTAGAAAATTTCTATTAATTTCTGGGAGCAATCTTAATAGTAAAAATATTGACTACTATATGAAACTCATGACTGATGAGGACCATGTTACCGGCACTCTGGCATTCATTTCTAATTGGGATATCGGTGATATTGAAAAAAAACTAAAAAAAGTCAGTGTTCCAACTCTTTTTTTAGCAGGCATGCACGATGGGATTGTAAGTTATGAAACATCTGTAAGAGCTCACAAAAAAGCATTTAACGCTAAAATAAAGCTTTTTGAAAGTGAGGGCCATTTGATCCACGAAGTTTCAAGTGCAAAAATTGCCAAAGAGATTAATTCTCTTTGATTTTGAAGTCACACTAAGTTCCTGTAAAATTTGGTTTTTCTTTTTTAAAAAAAGACTCTACAGCAGATTTAAAATCGTTGCTCAGCATCAAATTATCTTGTTCTCTCGCTTCATGATTAAATCTATCACAATAAGCTTTAAAAGTATCTTCACGCATTACTTGCTTTGCAGCAGATGCCGCTAAAGGCGATCTTTGCGATAATTCTTCAGCCCAGCTTCTTACGTCATCAATAAAGCTACCATCCTGAAATATTTTGTTTGCCAATCCATAGCTTAGACATTCCTCCGAAGATAGATGACTACCCGAAACAATTACTTCTAAAGCTTTTCTATAGCCTAGAGATTTTTGGAGAAGATACGTTGCTCCTCCATCAGGTACCAAGCCGATATTAGAAAACACCATTGAAATACGAGAGGAAGCCGCCATTACCGTAAAATCACAATTCATAGCTAAAGCAGTTCCTATTCCAGCTGCTGATCCATGTACGGCAGCTATGAAAAGTTTTTGACTTTTTGAGATTATTTCAAATATGGGAAAATATTCATCTAAAAGCTGTTTTGAAGGAGGCATTTGCCCTCCATCATTTAAATCGGCGCCAGCACAAAAACCAGGACCCTCTCCTCTCAAAATCACTATTCTCGTATCTTTATTTTGATCAATTTTTCTTAAGTTTTCAGCGAGACTTAACCTGAGTTCTGTATTAAATGTGTTATAATTTTCTGGCCTATTAATTAAAACCTCGACTATGTGGTCCATATTATGATCTACTTTCACAATTTCTGACATTAAATTCTTTCCTATTATAGTTTCGCGTATACGTCTATTGTACTTAAAGAATACAAGCTTTTACCTGAAAAGTTCAATGATCAATATAGATTTTTATATAAAAAATTTACGCTGGCTCTATGTAGTATTTATTCTTACTTTTTGTTCTGCTTTTGGTCAGACTTTCTTCATTTCATTATACTCAAGAGAAATTAGGGCTGCTTTCGAGTTAACTCATGGTCAATGGGGACTGGTCTACTCTTGCGCGACTTTATCTTCAGCAATTCTAATCCTCTTTGTGGGTGGTTATGCAGATAGAATTTCAGCTAAAAGACTCAGCACATTGGTCATTTTTGGATTGATAGTTTTTGCATTTTTAATGGCAAACAATACTTCAACATGGGGACTAGTTTTTATCATTCTAGGCCTCCGTTTTTTTGGTCAAGGAATGCTTGGGCATATATCAATGGTCTTTTGTGGCAAATGGTTTTTTAAAAATAAGGGTAAGGCAGTTGCTGTTGCAAACTCCGGTTACACTCTTGCTGAAGCTATAATGCCGACAATATTTGTTGCTTTAATAGGCATTCTTAGTTGGCAGGTCAGCTGGTATGTATCGATAATAATGAGTATACTAATATTGGGCTCAGTTAGGTTTCTTGCAAAAAAAGAGCGAAACAAGGGCACCAAGCCACAGAAAGAAAATCAGCAGGCAGGCATGTTGAAAAAATCATGGAAGCGATTCGAGATGTTAAGAAGTTGGGTTTTTTGGGCAGCAGTGCCAGGGCTAATGACTTCTCCGATGATTACAACAACCCTTTTCTTCCACCAAGTTCATTTAGTGGAAATAAAAAGCTGGGATCTTTCAACATATGTATTATTTATTCCAGTCTATTCAGCCGCAACTTTTTTTTCTTTGTATTTCATAGGTTATTTGGTAGATAAGCTTTCTACAAAGATTATTTTACCTGTTTTCCTTTTTCCTCTGATCTTAGGGTTATTACTCTTGTCGATCGCTACAAGTTACTTGGAATTACTCATTATCTTTATCTTGTTAGGCTTAAGCGCGGGGGCGTACACCGTAGTATATGGAACTTTTTTCCCAGAATTCTTCGGATCTTTATATCTAGGGTCAGTGCGTACGGTTGGAGTAACCATTATGGTTTTCAGTTCTGCTATAGGACCTGTTTTAAGTGGTCATTTTATAGACTTAGGCTATCTCATTGATCATCAGTTTAAATTCTTTGCTGCATTTTCGGTGTTTGCTTCCTTATTATTTTTAACTATCAGTCTTAGCGTGAAGCTCCCTGAAAATGCTTAAAGTAAAAAATTCAAAAGGGCTTATGATTGGAGTTATGTTGCGCTATAATTACCAAGAAGAACTGAAACTGGCGAGTGTAAACTATATGATAAGTGACCCCAGTGAATTAGGTAAAATATTAAGAGGCCTCTAAATGGATAATTCTGAAATCATTTGGCAACCGAGTAGTGAAAGTAAAAAGTTAAGCAACCTAGCTAAGTTCATTGAACTCGTTAATCAGAGATACTCACAATCAATAAAAACAGAATATCAAGATATTTGGAACTGGTCGGTCAACAATATTGAAAGTTTTTGGTCTTTGATGTGGGATTTTTCTGAAATAAAAGGAAGAAAGGGCACTAAAATTTCTGAAAATATTGGGCTTATGCCTGGCGCTAGGTTTTTTCCAGATGCAAAACTAAATTATGCAGAAAACCTACTCCGAGCTGCAGATAATGCAATAGCTATAGAGGAATTTAGAGAAGATGGGTTCTCCAATGCGTTAACCAGAAAAGAACTTGAAAGTAAGGCCCTTAAAATGGCCGGCTGGATGAAAAACAAGGGAGTCAAAAAGGGTGATCGTGTATGCGCTTACATGCCCAACTGTTCTGAAACAGTTATTACGATGCTGGCCACTTCTGCCTTAGGAGCTATTTTTTCTTCCTGTTCAAGCGACTTCGGTGTTGAAGGGGTAATAGATCGCTTTGAACAAATAGAGCCCAAAATTATTATTGCAGCAAACGGCTACCTTTATAATGGAAAGATAATTGATAGATCAGAGGAAATTAAAACGATATCTAAACGACTACCTTCTCTAGAACATATCATTGTTGTTGAATATATAAGCTTTACAAAAAACATTGATGATTTTCAAAATTTCAATTCTGTTTTTCAGTCAGACATACTAGAGAATTATGTTTTATGTGAATTTAATGACCCTCTATATATTGTTTTTTCATCGGGTACCACTGGCAAACCTAAATGCATAACACACAGCATAGGTGGCGTTCTAATTCAACACGCAAAAGAACACCTGCTCCATATAAATTTAAGTGAAAAACAGAAAATGTTTTATTTTACTACTTGTGGTTGGATGATGTGGAACTGGTTGGTTGGTTCTCTATTTTGCAAAAGCTCTATAGTTCTCTATGAGGGTAGTCCATTTTATCCAAATCCCGAACATCTATGGAAAATAGCCGAAAAATCAGAGGTGAGTATATTCGGTACATCAGCAAAGTATATCGATGCACTTTCAAAATCTAATATAGTTCCCAAGAATCACTTAATATCGAGCAATCTACGAACTATTTGTTCAACTGGCTCTCCACTTAGCCCGGATAGTTATGATTACATTTTGAACAATATAAAATCAGATGTGCAGATTGCATCGATTTCTGGTGGAACAGATCTTCTCAGCTGTTTTGTTTTGAGCAACCCTTTGAGTCCTGTAGTCAAAGGAGAAATCCAATGCAGAGCACTAGCAATGGACGTGGATATATTTAACGAGCATGGAGAAAGTCTAATTAACATGGAAGGTGAGCTTGTATGCAAGATTCCATTCCCATCAATGCCCATAAAGTTTTGGAATGACCAAAATGATACAAAATACAAAGAAGCATATTTTGAAAAGTTTAAAGGGATATGGCGTCACGGAGATTGGGCCAAAATAACTGAGCGCGGTACGGTGGTAATTTACGGTAGATCAGATGCAACCCTAAATCCTGGCGGAGTAAGAATTGGCACTGCTGAAATATATAATACGGTTGAGAAACTTAATGAAGTTGCTGAGTCCATCGTAATAGCACAAAATTGGAACAATGATGTCAGGATAGTTCTATTTCTAAAGTTACAAAATGACCATGAGCTAACTGAACATCTTAAAGAAAAAGTAGTTAATCAGATAAGAACAAATCTCACCCCAAGACATGTACCAGCTAAAGTAGTTGCTGTTCCAGATATTCCTCGAACGCGTTCTGGGAAAATAACTGAGCTAGCAGTCAGAGACATTGTACATGGAAAAGAAATTAAAAATAAGGAAGCTTTGGCTAACCCAGAGGCTCTGATCCATTTTTCTAACATACCTGACTTAAATACAGTTTAATAACTTATTGCTTCCAAAAGATAGGCAGGAAAAATGCCATTGCCACTAAAAGTTCTAGCCTTCCTAAAATCATTGCCAATATTAAAATATATTTTTCAACGTCATCAAGGGCTTTGAAGCTTCCGGATGGACCAATTATTTCACCTAGCCCTGGGCCAACATTTGCTAATGCCGTAGTTGCTCCAGATATAGCGGTAATAAAATCTAGCCCACAAAAAGCTAGACTTAACGTTACTAAAATGAGGCAGGCAAAAAAACAACAGATCATTGTTACTGTTGAGCGATAAATATCTTGATCAACAAGTTTGTTTCCATATCTTAGTAGGAATACTCCCTTCGAATAAATTAGCTGCCTTAAGGATGTCTTGATTACTTGCCCCAGCACAATAAATCTGTAGACCTTGATTCCCCCAGCAGTGGAGCCTGCACAACCTCCAATAAAAATTAAAAAGAAAAACAAGACAGGGCCTAAAGAGCCGTAATTCATGAAGTCACCACTAGAATATCCCGTAGTTGTTATTATAGAAACTACATTGAAAATATATTCAGTGTTTACATGAATTGATTTTGCTGCCCCTCCATTTTGGTAAAGTATCAACAAAGTACAAGAAAGAAGAATAATTAATATGAAGGTCAATACCTGTGGGTCTAACTTGGGGATATTTCGGGTAAAAAAAATTGCAACAAATACACTAAAAGGTAGCCCTCCCACTATCATAAAAAGAATAGCAACCCACAGAACAGACGAACTATTGTAATAGCCAAGAGACTCGTCGTGTGTTGAAAAACCGCCGGTTGCCACGGTAGTCATACCATGAGTTAGAGCATCGAATGGTGTCAAACCGACGAAAAGATAAGAGACGACACACGCCAAAGATAAAATAAAATAAATAATAATTATTGATCTTGAGATTTCTACTAATCTTGGAAGGGGCTTGTCAGATCTATCGGAACTTTCCATTTTAAACAACTGCATTCCTCCTATCCTCAAAAAAGGAAGTAAGATTAGCCCTAATGAAAGTATGCCAAGGCCTCCAACCCATTGCATCAAAGCTCTCCATAAAAGAATTGGCCGATCATAGCTTAAGATGTCAGTCATAATGGTTGACCCAGTGGTCGTAAGTCCAGAGGTTGCTTCAAACAGAGCATCCACGAAACTTAAGTTTGCAGACGAATTGGCTAATGGAATTGCGCATAAAATTGGCAACAAAAACCACAACATATTAACCACTAATATTCCAAATCTCGGGGTAATCTTCGGTTGATCACCAAAACAAGCAATTACCACCAAAAAACAAACTATCGCTGCCATTAACCCTGACCAAAGGAAAGATTTACCTCCCTCCCAACCAGTAAGGACAGAGGTTATCCACGGAATTAACATTAAAAAGGAAAAAAATAATCCCACATATGCGACAATTAGTCCAGCTGACCTAACTTCTTTTAATAGCATCGCTAAAACTTATTTTAATTTTAAAAAAATTACAATAATTGATGCATTCACGAAATTTATGTAGAGATGCCATTTACTGTTTGTGATTTTACCTCAAGATTGTATCCCTAGGCAAATGTATCTTTTAGATTAATGACTAACAATATTGCTGCAAGAACAACTAAAGGTGGAAGATAAATAAGTAAAAACGTATCGGGATTGAGAACAAGAAGTGATTTCAACGAAATAATGGCAACTTGCATCACCAGCGCAATCAGTGAGAGGAAAATAACAATTACAGTAGTTCTATATCTTTCACTGTTGAAAACTATTAGCGCTAACCCTCCGAGCATGCATAATGCAATTGGAGACAATATCGATGCTAGCTTCATATGGCTCTCTGCTAAATATTCAGAGGAGGTATAGTTCGTTAATTCAGCAAGTTCTTTAGATTTCATAATTCCCGTAATTGGTGAAACGTCGGATGGTGAAGCAAGGTAATACTGAGTTTCAGGTATAAAAGAATTTAAGTTAATTCCAAATCTCTCAAATCTTACAGACACTATACTCTTTTCATTTTTCGAAACGATCTGCAGCTCGCCATCCTGCATAATTAAATCTCTAATACTATTATTATCTCTAATAGCGGCCTCTTTCGCGGAATATAATAATGAATAATTATCATTCCTATCATCAAAGACAAATACTCCAGTCATTTGATTCTCTTCCAATTTATCTCTGACATAAATAGTCACACCAGATATTGGATGTAAAAACTTACCACTAACAATAAATTTTGTGGCAAAATTTTGTTCTATGTCAAAAAAGATAGACTGAAGTTTAAAGGCGCTTTTTGGCAATACAAAAAATGTAATCAAGAATAAAATCAAACTGACAGTTAATCCAAATATAAAAATTATTTTTGTGAAAGAAAAAAATGAAAAGCCTGAGCTAGTAATAGCTATAATTTCAGTTTCTGAAACAAGTTTATTTATAGCATAGATAGTTGAAAAAAAAGCTGCAACCGGTATCACAAAATAGGCTACCTGAGGGATTGTATGCATTGCCACACTAAAAATTATAATAAGCGATTGCTTATTCAAAACCAAAGTTTCAAGCTTTGGAAGAATTTGAACCAACCATAGTATACCAATAAATGTGAAAGAGAATATCAGAAATGGTTTTAGTAGCTCACTATATAAATATTTGCTTATCACCTTCATTTAGAAATTATTCTGTATACACCAAATTAGGCACAATTTTTGCTCTTTTGTTTATGTTAATAGAACGTATTTCCTCTTACGTCAAAAGGTTAGCTCCTAAATAAGCTCGTGCAGGCCACGGTTAGCCTGCGTTTTTCTTTCATTATAAAATCAATTTATATATCATATGTTAAGCATTTTTATGAAATATAAATAGGTTAAATATATGGATACCAGTCAAAAAATCACCCTACGGGTTAGCGAGTTAATTAATAAATATTCAACTTTCTCAAAGAGTGTTCATTATCTGCTCTGCGATCAATATCCTGCAACTAAAATTGCGTATAAAATAATCAACGAAAATATGGAAGAATATGCGCTTTCATACGGAGAGCTAAAAACCCAGTCTATTTTAATAGCAAATGGATTAAAACAAAGAGGCGTCAAAAAAGGTGATAGAATTGCCACACTCATGGGGAAAAGCAAAGAGTACATTATCACTTTATTAGCAATTTGGAGAATAGGTGCCGTTCACGTACCCTTATTCACGGCTTTCTCTACGCCAGCCATAACACTTAGAGTGAATGGAAGTAATTCTAAAATAGTCTTCTGTGACCAAAAACAGCAGTCAAAACTTGAACCATCAAATGACTTTGCGCCAAACGGTAAAGTCGAAGTTATTACAACTGCTAGTTTTGATCAAACACCCAATTGGGCTTTCAGATGGGAAGATTTATTAGCGACTGATAATTCCTTTAAGGAGGAGGCAGATTTAGATCCAGATGCTCCTATTATTCACATTTTTACATCTGGAACAACAGGTGAACCAAAAGGTGTTTGTCTTCCTGTAAAAGCTCTTTCGTGTATAGAAGCATATGCAGAATTCGCTTACGATTTAAGACAGACCGATGTCTTTTGGAATGCAGCTGATCCAGGTTGGGCTTATGGACTTTACTGTGGTATTCTGGCGACTTTAACCACGGGAACCCCTGCTATTTTGTTTGAAGGAGGTTTCAGCGCACAGGCAACTATTGACATAATAGAAAAGCAAAAAATTACAAATTTTGCAGCCGCACCGACAGTATATCGCTCTCTTCGAGCTGACGGAATGGAAATCTCAAACAGACATAAACTCCGATGTTTATCAAGTGCAGGAGAACCTTTAACCCCAGAGATCAACGAATGGGCAAAGTCTTTCTTTGGCCTCTCTGTACATGACCATTATGGTCAGACAGAAACTAGTATGGTTATAAATAACCATCATCACCCAGAACTCAAAACAGAATTGCGGGATGGTTCCATGGGTAAAGTAATGCCAGGTTGGTCAGCTACTGTTCTGAAAAATAATGAAGATATACCCGAAAAACCGGGTGTCCCAGGGCGTGTTGCCTTTATTATTGATAAGAGTCCTTTTTCCTGGTTTACAGGTTATATTGGTAATCCTAAAAAAAGCGCTGAGAAATTTTCAAAAGATAAAAAGTATTATTTAACTGGAGATACTGGGTCAGTAGATAAAGATGGTTATTTCTACTTTTCCACAAGGGATGATGATGTAATTATTATGGCAGGCTATAGAATTGGGCCTTTCGAAGTTGAGTCTGCTCTGAGCACTCATAATGCAGTTGCAGAATGTGCTGTAATTGCTACCCCGGATAAGGTAAGAGGTGAAGTAATTGAGGCTTTTGTAGTTTTAATGCCTGGAACGGAGAAAAGTGATCAACTTACTGAAGACCTTCAACGGTGGGTAAAAACAAATTTCGCTGCACATGCCTATCCAAGAAATATAACTTACGTAGGCGAATTACCGAAAACGCCAAGTGGAAAAATTCAGCGCTTTCTTCTTAGAGAGCGAAGAAAAAATGAAATTTTAAGGGCACAAAATAATGGATAATATTATTGATTCACAGGGCTTAGATCATTTAATCAGAAAAATTGTTAGTGAGAGATCCTCGAAAAGAAATTTTCTACCTGATCCAGTAAGTATCGACCTGGTTAAAGATATAATCCAAGATGCTTCACGAGCACCTTCTGGCACCAATACTCAACCATGGAAAGTGACATGTGTCACCGGAGAAACAAAGAAAAAATTAACAAATGCCGTTTTAGAAGCTGCAGAGACAGGAAACTCCAATTTAGAATATGAATATATGCCATCTAAATTGAAAGAACCTTACATATCCAGAAAAAGAGCGGTTGGTTATGCACTCTACGAACTTTATGGAATAAAAAGAGATGACTACCCTGCAAGAAAAGCTGCGATGTTACGTAACTTCGAATTTTTTGGAGCCCCGGTTGGCCTTTTTTTTCGGATGGATCGAGAGCTCTTATTCGGATCCTGGCTAGATGTTGGAATGTTTATGCAAAATGTTATGATACTCGCTAGAGGTAAGGGTCTGGAAACTTGTCCTCAACAAGCGTGGTGTGAGTTTGGGTCTGTTGTACACAAAGTGCTGAATATTCCAGATGATGAAATAATAATTTCAGGAATGTCGATGGGATATGCTGCGGAAGCACCTGAAAATACTTTAGTAAGCGAACGTATGCCTTTAGATGACTTCACAACTTTTCTAAATTGATATTTATTAACTGTCTCATTTAGGACGCATAATCAGACCCTATTCGTGCAAGTCGTCGCTTTAGCGCTGTAAACTCCATTTCTCCTAGTTTCGATCCAAAACCTTTCATTGCCTGCTGATGTACCAAGTCTTGGACTTCGGGCTTGGGTAAACTGACATTACTTCCTGCCTGTGCAGCTATCTGTATTTTACAAGCTTGCTCTAAATAATACATCATTATGAAGGCTTCAGGAATTGTTCGCCCACATGTGAGCAAGCCGTGATTTTTTAAAATGAGTAATTGTTTATTTTTTCCTAAATCTTCAACCAACCTTTTTTGCTCGTCTAAATTTAAAGCTAGTCCTTCATATTCGTGATACCCGATCAAATCTTTATATAGAAGCCCTGTTTGGCTGAGAGGCAATAGCCCTTCTTCTTGACATGACACACCAACGCCGGCCGATGTGTGTGTATGAATAACACAATGCATATCCGGCCTCTCTCTATGGATACATGAATGTATAACAAAACCCGCTGGATTTATTTTATCCTCTGTCTCAGAAATTATAGTTCCATCTAAATCAACTTTTACAAGATTTGAGGCAGTTATTTCCTCATAAAGTAATCCGAATGGATTCAGAAGAAAATGTTCATCAGGCCCCGGGACTCTAGCAGAAATATGGTTGTATATTAAGTCATCCATGCCAAAGTGTGCCATTAGTCTGTAGCAAGCAGCCAAATCTACTCGAGTATGCCATTCCTCGGTTGTAATAGATCCATTTTTTACGAGTGGTGGTAAGTTCTCATTCATATCATTTCTCCTACTCCAAATTGTCTCCTGATTGTCGCATACAAGACTTAAAAGTACACAAAAATTTCTCATTGAATTTCTTATTTACTAGATCTTCAACATTCACTAGTTGTGCTTTTAATAAATAAAAGTGACAATTTTTTATAGAGAAAAATTTTTGATAGTTTTCTCAATGACTTCAAATTAACTAATATTTATACCGATGTAAGTTTAGTTTTTCGAAATAATCTGATAACCTTATTTTTTATGTGCTTTTTTCCGCCGGACCTTGCATAATCGTTACAAAAATTATACTATTTGTCTCTTAAAGCTCTGCTTTAATTTAGATTTCAAATATAGTGCGAGGGGGTAGTTTTGGGATTATATGAAGCATATTTGCAAGAAATAATAGAGCGTGCAAAACAAGGGCTTGGTCCAAAGCCTATTGATCAAGGAAATCTATTAGAAGAAATTATAGATATAATTTTGAGGACGAGGTCTTCTAGTAGAGATGATGCAGTAAAGCATTTCATATACAATGTATTGCCCGGCACCACCAGCGCCGCTTCAGTCAAAGCAAAGTTTTTAAAGAGACTGATTCTAAAGGAGGATAGTGTCGAAGAAATTGATCAAAAACTTGCTTTTGACTTACTATCACACATGAAAGGTGGGCCATCTGTGGAAGTTCTTTTAGATCTAGCTTTTGATGAAGATACTAAAATTGCTGAACAAGCTGCTAGCGTGCTAAAAACGCAGGTTTTTCTTTATGAAGCGGATACAAACAGGCTTGAGGAAAAATATAATGCTGGCAATAAAATAGCTGAAGATATATTAGAAAGTTATTCTGTAGCGGAGTTTTTTACAAAGTTAAATGCAATTCCAGAAAAGATAAAGGTCGTTACCTACGTTGCTGCAGAAGGCGACATTTCTACCGACCTACTGTCACCTGGTAATCAGGCGCATTCTCGTTCAGATAGAGAACTTCATGGACAGTGTTTTATATCTAAAAAGGCTCAGGATGAAATCTCTCAGCTTAAGGTAGCCCATCCCGACAAAAGTGTCATGCTTGTTGCTGAAAAGGGTACAATGGGGGTTGGATCATCTAGGATGTCTGGTGTAAATAATGTGGCGCTTTGGACAGGTAAGAAAGCTAGTCCTTACATTCCTTATGTAAACGTAGCTCCGATTGTTGCTGGAACAAATGGTATATCACCAATTTTTCTAACTACTGTTGGAGTGACAGGGGGTATTGGAATAGATTTGAAAAATTGGGTTAAAAAGAAAGATTCTGATGGAAATATTATTTTAAATAATGATGGTGAGCCTATTTTGGAGCAATTATATTCTGTCGAAACAGGAACAGAACTTACCATTAATACGAAAACAAAGAAGCTGTACAATAAAGAAGAAACTAAGGAATTAGTAGATCTAAGCTCATCATTCACCAGGCAAAAGGTAGAATTTATGAAAGCTGGAGGCTCTTATTCTATAGTCTTTGGGAAGAAGCTTCAGAATCTTGCTAGCCGTATTTTAAAAAAAGATCCTGTAAATGTCTTTGCTCCCCCTCGAGAAATCCATTCAGAGGGACAAAGTCTAACAGCAGTTGAAAAAATATTTAATAAAAATGCTGTTGGTCTTACTAGCGATAGAAAACTCCTCGCGGGTTCCGATGTCCGAGTGAAAGTAAATATTGTTGGATCACAGGACACTACTGGTCTTATGACTGCACAAGAGTTAGAAGCAATGGCTGCTACTGTGATATCTCCATCACTTGATGGCGCATATCAGTCTGGATGCCATACAGCTTCTGTCTGGGACATAAAAGCCCAAAATAATATTCCTAGATTAATGCAATTTATGCATGACTTTGGCCTTATAACTGCCCGGGATCCAAAGGGCGATTATCACTCGATGACAGATGTTATACACAAAGTGCTCAATGACCTCACAATCGATGACTGGGCTATAATTATTGGAGGCGACTCACATACTAGAATGTCAAAAGGTATTGCGTTTGGAGCAGATTCTGGCACCGTTGCGCTTGCTCTTGCCACTGGAGAAGCTACCATGCCAATTCCTGAGTCGGTGAAGGTTACCTTTAAAGGGGATTTGCACAACCATGTAGATTTCAGAGATGTTGTTCATTCTACTCAAGCGCAAATGTTAAAGCAATTTGGTGAAAATGTTTTTCAAGGAAGAGTTATAGAAGTGCATATTGGCACTTTAATGTCGGATCAAGCATTTACTTTTACTGATTGGACTGCTGAAATGAAAGCGAAAGCCGCCGTTTGTATTTCCAATGATGATATTTTGATCGACTCATTGAAGATATCAAAAAAACGAATAAAGAAGATGATTGAAAGAGGAATGGATAATAAAAGTCAAACTCTAAAAGGATTGGTAGATATGGCGTCTTCAAGAATAGAAGAGATAAAATCTGGGAGAAGACCAGCTCTAAAGCCAGATAATGACGCAAATTATTTTGCAGAGGTTATAGTAGATTTGAATGAAATCAATGAGCCAATGATTGCAGACCCAGATGTTAGCAACATAGATGTTTCTAAGAGATATACCCACGATACTATAAGACCAATATCTTATTATAGAGCCAAAAAATCTGTTGACCTTGGATTTGTTGGGTCGTGTATGGTTCATAAAGGAGATATGAAAATTGTTGCTCAAATGCTGCGTAATCTTGAAAAAAAATCAGGTAAAGTAAAGTTTAAAGCTCCTTTAGTGGTGGCAGCACCTACATACAACATAATAGATGAGCTTAAGGAAGAGGGAGATTGGGACATTCTACAAAAATATGCAGGATTCCAATTTGACGATAAAAAGCCGAAGCAAACAGCCAGAATTGAATATGAAAACATATTATATCTAGAGAGACCAGGATGTAACCTGTGCATGGGAAACCAGGAAAAGGCTGAAAAGGGCGATACTGTTCTTGCAACATCGACACGTCTTTTCAAGGGTAGGGTAGTTGAAGACTCTACTGATAAAAAGGGGGAATCGCTACTAGCCTCAACCCCTGTAGTGGTACTTTCAGCTATATTAGGAAGAACGCCCACTTTGGAAGAATATAAAAGCTCCGTCAAAGGCATAGATCTCACTAAATTCAAACCTCCGTCAGAGAGGCCTTTAGATAAATTGTCAGTACATTTCTAAAATCTTATTTAGGCTGTAAACGTTCCAGCTGAAAATTAAACACCATAACGTACGTAAAATAGAGCTTATAGGTTTTGTAACAGTGCTATTTAGCCTCCCTATTATCGTATATTTCTAAAATATGACCGATAAGTTTATAAGCCACCACCTTATTACGCTTTATATAATCCAAACCCCTTTTTATTTTTTCTTCTCTACGTTTGGCTACAGAGTATTTTATAACTTTTTTAGAGATGTCATACTTGTTTTCTACAATCTCAGATATCCCAATTGAAGACAATTTATCATATCCTGGTTCTAACATTTTAGGACCATGAATAACTATAGAACTTGCCTGCAAGGCCTCAAATGGATTTTTACCTTCCTTTATTTCTTTGAAATTTAGAGAGTTTCCGATAAACGAAATAAACGCCATTTTGTACCATAATCCAAGCTCTCCAACTCGGTTTATAACTAAAATTTCTGTATCTTCTTTTGGTAGATCGCTGTAGTTGTTTCTTACTGTAACGGATTTAGAAAAGCGCATAGCTTTTTTTATTGTATTTTTACTTCGTTCTAGGGACCTTGGTATCATTATTAAAACTAAGTTTGGCAGATTGGACTTTGTTGTTTTATATGCCTCTAAAATTTCATTTTCCTCACTAACGTGTAACGATGCTGCAACAAAAATTAATTTGCCTTTAAACAATATTTTTAGTCTCTCTTCTATTGCGCTCGTATCTGGAAATATCGTTCCAGCCAATTTTAATGGTCCATTGACTGTAATCTTGTCTTCATTTATGCCGAAATCAATAAAATGGGATTTTGATGATTGATCTTGCAAGAAAATATGATCAAATTCTTTAAGTGGTTCTGAGAATAGTTTCCCCAAACGTCTTCTTGAAATTTTCTTTCTATCATTCATCCTTGCATTAATTAAGAGCAGCGGAATTTTTTTCTCTTTCACCTTTCTTGTTCTAAGCGGCCAAATATCGAGCTCGGAAAATAAAGCAATTTTTGGCTTCCAATAATCTAGAAATCTATTTAATACATATTGGTTATCTACAGGAGCAAACTGATGAATGATGTTGGAATTTAGAGGGATATTTTCTAACGCTTCTTTAGATTGTAATGTAGAGCTAGTGATTAGAAGTGTATGATCCGAGAAAACTTGAGATAGCTCTTCTAGAAATAGCGTCAAGGACAGAGTTTCGCCTAAACCTAAAGCGTTTATCCAAATTAAATCTTTTTTTGGACGCTTTTCCATACAATATCCGAGCTTTTCTCTATACCTGAATTTGTGCTCTTTTCCTTTAAATCTTCTTATAGCCAAAACCACAACCCAAATAGGGTAATTAAAATAACAGAAAAACTTGTATAGAGTTAACAATTTTTTATACCAAACTTCTAATTAGCGATGAAAGACATCGCTAGGTTTTTAGACAAATCCAGCCTAAGTGCACAAATCAGAATCACGTTTATATTTTAGTCAAACAAGGCTCAACCTAACCTTGTATTCTAATGATTTATTTAAAGTTTTGAACAATTTGTTTATAAATAATAGAGCGAAGACGGAATAAATATTATTAAGGAAGTTATGCTGCCACTGGAGAAATCATGACTGGGACCTAATCTTGAGTTTGCGTTAGAAGATCTCTAAATACGTGTCGTGAGATAGATGTAAACTAGTAGGTATCATAATAGTAAAGTTATAAGAACTTTAATTTTTAAAAAATTTTAGAAATTGAAGTTTAATATTTTACTATTCTTATTTAAAATGAATTGGTAAGTAAAAGAATAAAACTATTTTATGAAAATAAATATGGGCACCCAGATATAGAGTTAATTAATTTGATACCCGGGCTTCTCAATAAGAGACAGCGATACTAGACTTTTGTTTTAATTTCCATGGAAAGGGCATTGGACAAAATTGAAATCTTCCTATAACCTATCAAAAAATTTATTTCCTAAACACCTAATAAGTAAACATTGGGACATTTATCCCCCCGATTTTCAGAAGGATTTATTTAATAAAGATAAAATAAAGAGCTTTAGAAGCAATGAACTGAGTTTTAAGTTAAATGACTCTTTAGAAAAAGCAGTGATCTCAAGAACAAAAAAAGTTCTAAATCAATTGATTAGAATTACTGGCAAAATGTTTATTGAAAAAAATAAAGAAATACTCGTCGGCAATCCAAGAACAATTAAAATTTCTAATAAAGCTTATGACTATCATGACTTATTTATCATTTACTTTTATCACACTCTATATCCATTCTTATCTGAAAAAAACAAAAATGCGCGTTTTTTTGTATGTGAGATAGGTGGGGGTTACGGAGCACTCGCTCACTGCATAAAAAAAAATTTTCCTGGTGCAGTTTATTTGCTATTTGACCTACCAGAACAAAACTATCTATCCAATTACTATTTAAGAAAATTGAGTCCAAATGCAAAAATTCTTAACCTTGACGCACTTCTAAAAATAAAAAACATTAAGTCTGTTGATGATCTTCAAATAGAAAAAATTGATCTTGTAGGGTATGATTACGTCATATTGCCAGGATATCTGATAGAAAAAATACAAAATAGCTTCATAGATGTTTTTATTAATACGAGATCCTTCATGGAGATGAATATTGAGACCATAAACTTTTATTTTTCACATATACATCGAGCAATAAATAAGAGTGGAGTATTGTATTGCGTCAATCGCTACATAAAGAAAACATCTGGTGATACTATAAAATTTAAAAACTTTCCATTAGACGAAAAATGGTCGTTTGAGATATCAAGAAAAAGTTTTTCTCAGCCACTTATACATGAAGCCTTATTAAGACGAATTAATTTTAAGAATTATAAACTAAAAAAAGAATTGATGAGACTTAAACCATATGATGCTAATTTCTTTAAAAGCTTGATCTAATTGAAAAACTTAATAAAAACTAAAGGTGAGGAAATTATTGTTAATTAATATCCAGCTTTAATATACTAACTCTAATGGAAGACGGAAAAGAAAAAATCATCTACACTTTTTGAAAAAAAATTGTTATGTCTTTAAAGTAAAATCGTTGCTGATAACT
Organism: uncultured Alphaproteobacteria bacterium; assembly: GCA_902596605.1. GTDB lineage: Bacteria > Pseudomonadota > Alphaproteobacteria > Rhodobacterales > Rhodobacteraceae > CACIJG01. Next base: position 141,250 of record CACJUU010000001.1, read on the forward strand.
ATGGGATTAAAAGTTTGGACATTTCTAAATCAAAATACAATGTGACTTCTAGTTTCTTAAGCAAATTTTTTTATCGATTACGCTATGTAATCCTACCTTTTATTATTTCGCTTAAATATAGAATATTTCCGATAAAGGATAAAATAAGTCAGGTCAGACTAAAAACGAATGGAATTAAATTTTTAATGAAGTTGGATACCGATGGAAAGGGTCGATTTCCCGTTATTAATACTAAACTCCTACGCATACTGGGATCATACGAACCAGAAACTTCATCCGTTCTATTTTCTGAAATAAACAAAGGTGATACGGTAATTGAGATAGGTGCTGCATATGGTTATTTTACCGCTCAGATTAGTAAATTAGTTGGAAAAAGCGGTCGCGTTATATCCATTGAACCATCGAATGATATGAATACAGTATGTGCAGAAACTATAAAGCTAAATAATTTATATAATGTTGACTTAGTTAAAAAAGCATTCATTCCCTTTGGGCATAAAATTGATTTTTTTCACTCATATGAAACGATTGATTTAGAAAGTCTCATAAAAATCTATAATCTCGATTCTATAGATTTTATTTTTATTGATGTTGACTCCCCCAGTAAAAGTGGGGACGGTCTGAGACAAGAATTAGAATTATTGTCTAGCATACTTCCAATCGTAAAAAAATTAGATAAGGGTCCAAAGATATTTTTAGAGTATGTTGAGCACGGAAAAGACTCCCAAAAGATTTTTGAACTATTATCAAATTTTGGGTATGTCATCGAAGAGGTAACAAAGCGTCATTTTTTATGTGTTGCAAAATAACATTTAAATTTTGGAATACGTAAGCGCTCACCATTGGAGTATTTATCTTGACCTAGCTTTTTACTCGTTAGAGCCTTGAGATATAGAGCAAAAAAGAATTTAGATTGCGAGCTAAATGTTTCACCCTTTCCTAATAACAACTAATTAACTCTCCCGCGTTATAACATTGATAAGTTGGGCGTCTTTGTTGGTTTTTGTTGCTTATACATGCTCGGTTCCATCCTCTATCCATTTGACTTTGGACACATTTTGACATTTTAGAGGTTCCTTTTTTTAGACCATAGATTTTGCATTTATTTATATAATAATCTGCCCTCACATCGTTGCAAGCAGTGCTATGCCAAGCCGGACTTACATATCGATTACCACAAGAGGATAAAATAGATAGAAAAATCACACAGAGTAAAAAATTTTTCACCAAAGTATCACCCTACACTATTGACTAATCTTAATTTTAGCACAGTGGTAATTAAAATCTTAAAATTGAGATAATCCACTTAAACTGTTTATCACCATTTTCCGGACTATCTTCTTTCGCTTTATCGTATTTATCAACACGTTAACTTGTGCTTTGACCAAATGTCAAGGTCCAAGAAACTGTGAAGTAAGGACCTAGGCAAGTCGAAATGTTGGGTTGGGCACTGACGGGTATGCCTGTATTATGCTATTTGTAAATGTGGGCGAAAAGTAATATCTACTTTTTTAAAAAGCAAGCCACTTAAAACCTAATAAAGAAAATTCTGTTTATAAATAAAGCTGTCCCCGTTTAATAGCGTTCTTAAGCTCTCACCTGCTTTTCTTGATAGTACATCTGTTTGAATAGATGTTTGTTGAAGAATATTGTTTTTAGCTAAGTCAGCTGTTTCTTGAGCATAGTTTGCATCTGTGATCAAACCTTTGGCTTTTGATAGATTTATTGATGTATTAATATTGACTGCCATTATGTTATCTAATCTGCTAGACAGTGCGCCAAGCGATGCTCGATACGAACTGAGTTTATCAAGAGCATAGTCAATAGTGTTTAACGCGGTGACACTACCACTATTAGTACTTAGATCAATTTCTTCCGTTAAACTGGTACGGAGGGCGCTAACATCAGGCTTTGTATAGTTAGTTGTGTTCGAGCTATTGTTGGAGGAATTGCTATTATTCACTAACCCCACTTTATTTCCTGATGCATCAAACATTTGACCATAAATGCCATGGGACTGCTGTCCATAATCCACCCATGTAGTAACAAATCCACCACCAGAGAGAGCTGCTGTATCACCATGCGCCTGCATGCCAGACGTGCTCGTGTTGACCATTGTATCTCCCCCGGCGGCGACATTATTCTCATCAAAAATTCTGTTATATACCTTGTACTGAAGAGTATATTGAGCTTGCCAGGTTGCCACAAATTTTCCATTATCTAAAGCAGTAACTACAGGCATGTGTTGATATTGGCTAGTGTTGTCCGTTAATATAAATTGTCCTCCAATTTTATTTCCGGCATTATCGAAGCGTTGAGCATAAGAATTTGTATATGCAGAGCTTTCGCCATCTTGTCCATATGACATAAAACCTATTATGAAACCACCGTTATCAAACGCGGAAACTGTTGGATGCTCTTGGTTATTTTGAGTTCCTGTATTTACCTGGAATTCTGATCCTTTTTTCGTACCGTCAGATGAAAATATCTGGGCGAAAGCACCTTTTCCACTTCCGTCCTGACCATCGGAGTCCCATGCAACAACAAAATCTCCATTAGAAAGAGCAGCTACAGACTGTGCAGGGATTGGTGAAGAATTCTGATCACCACTGGTGTATGTATTAACTTGAAACTCAGATCCTAATTTTTGCGGTGTGTCATTGTTAAGATCAAATATTTGAGCAAAAACTCCGTCCCCACTTCCGTCCTGCCCCTCGGAATCCCACGTAGCGACAACGTTTCCATTTGTGAGCTGCGTCAATGAAACTCTGTCCTGATTATCATTTGTGTAAGTGTTTATCCTAAATTCATTTCCAACTTTTGTTGAATTTGAGTCATATCTTTGAGCATAAACACCATACCCTGCACCATCTTGTAAATTAGATGTCCAGGCTATCAAAAAACCACCATCGCTTAACCCGACCCCTGTACTGAACTCTTGTGAATTTGAAGTCGTAGTATTAACTTGGAACTCGGATCCTACGGTATTTCCGGATGCATCATATCTTTGCCCGAAAATACCATAACTATCTCCATCTTGACCGTTTGATTGCCAAGTAACAAAGAACCCTCCATCACTTAGAGATGTCACAGCTGGTTCTATTTGGTCAGAGGTGGTATAAGTATTAATTTGAAATTCAGTGGAGGCTGATGAGCCTACATTTCCATTGCTTGAATTTCCAGAAACAAGTATGGGAACTGAGTAATTCGTATTAAAACTCGGAGAGTCACTTGATCTCAGAGCGTCGTTTGATTTGCCATCCGAGTTATCCAAAGGATCACCATGAATTTCGAAAGTATCAGAACCATAGGCACTCGTATAATCACTTAAAGTGCTTGAGTTAACTAGCACAATTTGGAGACCATTACCATCTGCTCCTAGAGAATTACTAATTCCATCTGCTGTCAAGTATTGTGACAATTGAGCATTTTTTTCTTCCGTTGTACCTGGATCCAACGTGTACTCGACGCCTAATATTTCAACTTTTGTTTTAGTCTCTAATGTATTGTCAATAGTTGTCGTAGACAAATTAGCATTCATGCCATTAGTGGTATCAGGGTTAAGTTGTATATAGTTCTCTATATCCGTACCAGGTCTTAATCCGTGAATTGTCACATCATTTGTATTATTTTGTCCAGGATGAGAGGAAGTGGCAACAGTTCCATACTTAGTGTATTTTAATTCACCAATCCCAAGATCGATTAATGAGGTACCTTCAATTGATATGCTTAACTGATTGGAAGCGGGTGCATAACTCCCTACCACCATATTTCTGTTTGAAAAAGTCCCCTCTAAAAGCTTCGTACCCCCCCATGATGTTTGACTAGCTATTCTATCAATTTCTTTTATTAAAGCCTGCGCTTCGTCATCCGAAACAGCACGATCCTGTTCTGAGATCGTACCATTTGCTGATTGTACTGCCAACTCTCTTACCCTTAGAAGTATCGAGGTACTTTCTTTCATTGAGCTCTCTGCCGTGTCGATCAGAGATTGGACGTTAGCAGCATTCTTAGAAGCCTGTTCCAATCCCTTTATGTCAGCATTTAGGCGCATGCTAATTTGCATCCCAGCTACATCATCTTTGGCTGCATTAATCCTTTGCCCAGATGACAGACGTTGAATAGACGTATCTATCTTATTCTGGATGGAAGACCCAGCCAAAGCCATAGAGCCATAATTATGTCCACTTACATTAATCACTCAAGAAGTCCACAATATAAACCTTTAACCTAAATTCAGGTACGGCTAAAAATCAGACTTGTTTAACGAAAAATGAAAAGCAATTAGTGTGATATTGCTACTTACTAAAATTTACATTTAGGACAACTAACGTCTGTAACAATTAAAGTAGTGACCCAAGTAATGACCTGTGTAATAACCTCATCAATATTTAGTTCATAAAATCAATAACTTATATATTTTAAAGGGTTTGGCGGAGAGACAGGGATTCGAACCCTGGAGACGGTTTCCCGCCTACACACTTTCCAGGCGTGCGCCTTCGACCACTCGGCCACCTCTCCAATATTAGAAGCATTTTACGTATTTTTATTAATCTTTCAAGACTACCGAAACGCGTCTGTTCATTCGGCCTTTTTTTTCCACTTTTGAAATAAATAGCCTACCTATCTCTCTGGTTGACTTTACGTGAGTCCCCCCACAAGGCTGTAAATCAATAACATTATCGGAGCTACCTATCCTTACTAACCGGACAAAGTCGACATTTTGTGGAGGTTTAACTGACATTGTTTTTATGAGGTGGGGTCTTTGTCTTAGTTCTTGTTGTGAAATAAGATCATAAGACACAGCATAGTCTGCTTTTACCATAGAATTCAATCTATCAGTAATTTCATCCTTATTAGGCGACTCCTGCATATCAAAATCCACACGACCTTTTTCAAAAGTGATTTGTCCTCCTGTTACAGGGAAAGGAAGACACACAGACAACAAGTGAAGTGCGGTGTGTGTTTTCATATATTTGTATCTAATATCCCAAGCCAACCTTTGGGTTACTTTAGTTCCCTCCTTCAATTCGGTAATAGATTCAGCATCATCAATTTTAATGTAAACCTCGTCCTCTGGCCCCTTAACGGTATCAATTATCTTAAAATGGACTCCGTTTACTGAAATAGTACCTGAGTCTCCTGGCTGACCTCCCCCCCTTGGATAAAAAATTGGCTCGTCTAGTTTGATACCAAACTCAGTAGATACACCAATGATTCTAGCTTCATGTTCTTTTTTATAGGGAGCTTTATTATAAACAAATTCTTGATCACTCATTTTGTATTATCCATCTTAACCGATATTCTTTTTTTGATATTAGAATTTGAGTTATCTTTTATATTTAAATCTCTTTGCGGAAAAGGGATCTCGATACCCTCTTTTTTAAATAATTCACAAATGGAATAATGAAGATCTGATCTGACTTGAAACATATAATTTTTATCTCTTACATAAATAATCAAATCAAAATCTAGTGAACTATCTCCAAATTGCTGAAACCTTACAAATGGTTCCGGGCTTTTAAGAGCCATCTCATGACTTTTTCCAACTTTCAGTAATAATCTCTCCACCCTTTTTGGATCAGTATCATAGGAAACACCTACTGATACCCGTACCCTGCCTGTCTCATTACTATGGGTCCAATTCAGAACGGACCCTGCGATTAATTCCGAGTTTGGAACAACAACCATTGCTCGATCAAATGTTTCAATTTGCGTTGAACGAACGGATATCTTTTTAACAGTGCCTGAAAAACCTGAAGCTTCTATCCAATCACCCTCTTTTATTGGTCTCTCGACAAGCAAAATAATTCCGGAAACAAAATTTGATACAATAGTTTGCAGACCAAAACCAATTCCTACACTTAGAGCTCCAGCAACAATAGCTATACTTGACAAATTGAATCCAATTGAAGATAAGGCAACCACAGCTGCCAATGTATAACCGATATACCCAACACCAGAAACCAATGCATTTTGACTTCCTTTATCCATTTTTGTTTTGGGTAACACAGTACTCTTTACAATTCTCTGAATGACTGTTGTTGCAAAGTAACCTAGACCGAATATTACACCAAAATTCAGAATAGACGTGGGCGTTAAATTAACATCTCCTAGTGTTAAACCTTCGTTAAATCTCACCCACAGCTCCACATATTGTGAAAACTCAACCCCTAGAGCTAGACCCAGAAGCAAAATAGTCCCAATAAAATTAAGCAAGCTAAACCCCAAAAAATATGGATTGGTGTCATTATTCTTCTTTCTCTTTTCCGACAAAAACAGTACGCGTAAGAAAAAGTCGAACAAAACTGCAAGGATAATTATACCCGATATATAACTCATTGCTTTGATTATCTCAAAGGCAATTAAGAGGTAGCCAAAAATACCTCCTATTAAAAAAACCCAAGTCAGAGCAATGGCTCCTTTAGCAATAAAATCGACTGACAAAAAGCTTAGACCCCTCTCCTTATCTGGCAGAAGGCTGGTTAATGAAAAAATAAGAGTTTGGACACTTCTCAAACCATAATTAAATACACTCGCAATTATTACTAAACCTATAGCATTTAAGGTTACCTCAGCTTCAAGGGAAAGATACGACCTCTCGGTCAAATAGCTTATAACTGTAAAAAACCCCAGTGCAATAGCGATACAAAATATTGACCCCTGCAATCGTGAAAGATCCACAGTATAGCCATAATTATCATTTGATAAACGGATTTTTGCTTCCGCGACGACTGTTCTGAGAAAATTCCCTAGTAGGAAAATTAAAGCTGCCATGGGCAAAGAGTCAATTAATACTGGGAGCCCATAATTTCCACTAAGACTTTGCAGAAAATTGATTATCAACGCAGTACCAATCACTTGAATAACCAATCTAAGAAAAGGATTTAAAAAAATTAGCGTATTGTTATTTTTTATTTTTGATGAAATGAGTTTGTTGCCGAATACAATTAAATTTTTTTGCAAAACAAGTATAATTAGTCCAATGAAAAAAGTTATTACTGGAAGAAGTGAAACTGAAAACATCCTTATCCACCTTCCTTGAGTATTGAAATTTTTATACAAATCAACTGCAAAATTTCCAATTAAACTTGAGAAATCAGACGCTCCCTGAGCATACGTAGTGGGCAACAAAACAAGTTGATTGAATGAAAAAAACCTTTCATTAAATCTCACTTTCTTTAGTGCATCAATTTCCTTGATCAGTCTTTCTGCTCTTTTAAGAGAAAGCTTTGTATTAGCCAATTGAAAGGTAGTTTTTTCAAGAGTACTTATAAGTTTTTGCCGCTTCAACGAAATATATGTCCCTTGTATGGAACTCTCTGAAACCAAATCATCAATTAGCTTTAACTCTCCTCTTTGAATTAGATACTTATTATTTATCTCTTTTTGCAAAAGAAGAGCTTTATTTCTATCTTCGAATAAGTCAGCTCTCAAATAACTCAGAGACTCATTCGATGCTTCTCCCTTGGATAGGATATCAGTAGCTCTTGCAGAATTTTTATCGAAACTATCAAAAATAATTTCAAGTGTCTCTCCTCTAACATTTATAGGGCTAAGGAAAAGAAATAGAGAAGCAAATAACGGAGTTAATATCTTATTTAATTTACTCATAGATTGAACTTACCTACCTTAAAGAAGATTAACAATAGTTACTTTTCATTCCACAATTGATCCATTTCATACAGAGTCCTCTGCAATTTCGCACGAATTTTTATTGTGTTGGCGGTTATCAAGGAATGTGTAAATTGATGCAATCGAAATAATATAGTGTTACTACTTATACATGCTTATTAATTTTAACGGTAATTTTTAACAAAATGGAAAGACGACACTTTCTAATTTCAAGCGTTTTGTCTTTAGGCTTGATTTCGCACCAAGCATATGGTTCAACACCAAAGACTTCTATAAGCTTTGATGTTCTCTTAAATGATGAAATAGTTGGTTATTCAAATCTAACTCATAAAAAACATAAAAATGGCTTGGAAGTCTCAATTGACATTGAAATAACGCCAAAATTTTTGGGGCTAAAATTTATGAAATATACTTTAAAAAACCGTGAGGTTTGGAAAAAGAAAAAGCTAATTTCCATAGACTCTAATTCATCTTGGTTTGGGAAAAGATATTATGTAAAAGGTCAAAGGGAAGAAGGCGGTTTTAGAATTGAAGGCTCAGCTTTTTCAGGGGTTATTAAAGATACCTTTGCCACTACAAGTTATTTCACTCCAGACTTTTTAAAAAGAAGGATTTGGGTCAGCACACAGGATGGAACACCTCTAGCAATAAAAACTCGAAAGTTGAGAAATAAAAAAGTGTCCTTTAATGATAAAAACTACTCTATAACAGAATGGGAGATATCGGGCGATTTGGAATTAACGCTGCAATATGATCAAGAAAAAAATTGGGTTGGGAGCGGCTTTACTGTTGGAAACTATCCAGCTAATTTTATTTTGAATAATAGAAAAAATAATATACATAAAATATGGAAAAACAGTTAAATAAGTCAATATTGATTACAGGCTGTTCAACGGGTATTGGTGCAGCTCTTGTTGCGGAGTTTCTGAGACAAGGCTTTCTTGTTTTTGGATCGATAAGAGACAAAAAAATGGAAGTGCCGCTTAAGAAGAAATATGGTGATAATTTTGTTCCTTTACTTTTTGATGTAACGAACCATTCACAGATATCCAAAGCATACAAAAAAGTTAAATTAACTTTAAAAGGGGCTAACTTAGGTATTTTGATTAATAATGCAGGAATTGCAAAATTAGGGCCTGTTGAACACATTTCTAGTGAAGAATTTGATCTTCACCTTAAGACAATGGTTTTAGGAACTTTTAACTGTGTTCAAATATTTCTGCCGTTGCTTGGTGCAAAAAACAAATGTTCTCCTGGTAAAGTTATAAATATAAGCTCCGGGGGAGGATCAATTGGGCAACCTTTTATGGCGTCTTATTGTTCAAGTAAACATGCTCTTGAAGGTTTTTCCGAGTCTCTTCGTCGTGAACTATTAATTTATGGTATCAAAGTAATAATTGTTGCACCAAGAGCTTTTAAAACTGAAATTTGGGATAAATCAAACATAGACGAAAGAGCCGTTGATTTTAAAAAGACGGTTTATAATCTAGCCTTCAATAAATTTACAAATTTTATCAAAGGATTATCAGAGCAAGGACAAGATGTTCAAGTTTTAGCACAAAAAATCTACAAAATTTCAAGTCTAAAAAATCCTAAAGTCAAATACTCAATGGGACCATCAGGGGTACAGTTTTACCTGATCCGCACTTTACCAAAAAAATTAATTGATAAAATACTGGGGAAATACTTTCTACTTGTTAGATAGATTGATCGATGTCTGTTTCGGGGAACCTAAACATTAGTAGTAATGGCAAAACCTTCAGAGTGATTGGCGCAATAGCGTATAAACAGGTTAACCAAAATAATATCTCCTCTGAATTACCACCTAAGGGATCAAAATCAACTGCGTAAAGAAACAACAAAACGAATCCTCCTGAAAAAGCTGCAGCGGTCTTGTTTATAACAGATAAAATTGAAAAGAAAGTTCCAGACCGATTGCTCTTCACTATTTTAAGATCTTCATCTAAAAGGTCTGCCTGAATAGACGTTGGAAGAGCAGAATCTGCACTCACACAAATACCGGTTAATAGACATATTACCGAGAATAGAAAAATACTGTCAGTATTCATAAAAAATACTAATGAGAAAACAATCATAGAAAAAAATATTGAGGAGCACCATAAATCACTTTTTTTAAAGAACTTACTTATATTAATCCAGAATGGTACGCTTAATACACCCGATAATAGATATAAAAGCATAAGTAACCCTACTAAATCCTCTCTTTGTAGTTTATGGATTACAAAAAAAGCAAACAAAGCTCCCGGAATTCCATTCGCAGCGGCATTAAAAAACTGACTTAGGAAAAAATATTTTAATTTTTTGTTAACTAGTATGGCTTTGACCACACTAAATATTTCTGACTTGTTTTGATGTGCTATACATCTTTCTTTTATAACAAAAGCGGAAATTATTATTGTTAGTGGGTGGCTAATAAAAATTACTGTGGCTATATTTTTAAGAGCTTGTGTGGATCCCTCGGCCATAGCATACATTAGAGCTGCTAAAATTGTCCCCAAAAGAAAGAAGCCTTCACGAAAAAAGGTTATTCGAGATCTCTCAACATACTCTCCACTTAATTCCGCTCCTAAACTATAAAAAGGTGGAGTTAAAAGTGATAAGCCTATGGTCAGTATCACTATATAAAACGCAAAGTGTTGGAAAGCAAATGTTCCCAAATTAGATCCAAAGAGACCCCAGACCCCAAAGAGAGTGAAGGGTAACGATATCAACAACCAAAACTTTCTTTTTCCAACGGGAACATTCAAGTTGTCACTAGCCCAACCTACTAAAGGATCTAAAATTCCATCTAACAATCGTACAATTAAAAATATAACTCCGATCCCAAGAAGAGAGATACCAAATTGCCTAGCATAATGCTCGCTGACAAAAATAAAGAGTGGAAATATTATCAGTGCCAAAGACAGTGCGTTTGATGCGTAAATAATGTGTTGTAAATAATTTTGGCGCAAAAGAAGCTAATTTTTCTTTAGAGTCACCTGGGTTACATCACCAGCACCGGAAAAAAAGAATGACGCACATGAGGTTAAGTAAAAGTTCCACATCCGCCTAAATCTATCATCAAATCCCAGCTCAGATATTCTGTCCCACTTACTATTGAAGCTTTGGGACCAAATACGAAGAGTCTTAGAATAACTTTGTCCAAATTCCTTACTTCTGATAAATTCCAAATCCGCACCACGAATTTGGTCAACAAGAGCCGTATAACTTGGGAGCATGCCTCCAGGAAAAATATACTTTTGAAGAAAATCAACACTTTTCCTATATTTAGGAAAATACTTATCATCAATGGTTATAACTTGTAGACATCCTAGACCACCACTTTTGAGAGATTTTTTGATAGTTTTAAAATATACAGGCCAATATTTTTCTCCAACGGCCTCAAACATTTCTATTGACACAACACCATCGTAAACACCCTTTTCATCTCTATAATCTTGCAGAAGAAATGAGCTTTTATCCGCCATACCCAATTCAAACATTCTTTTTTTAGAATAATCTAATTGTTCTTTAGACAACGTCAGACCCGTGAGTTTGACACCTCTAGTCTTGATAGCATGTTCAGCAAATCCCCCCCAACCACAGCCTATTTCCAAGACGCTGTCACCCTCTTTCAAATTTAAATTTTTGCATATTGATTCATACTTATTTGTTTGCGCGCTAGATAGCACTTCTTTTTTGTTTTTGAAAAGCGCAGACGAGTAAGTCATCGTTTTGTCGAGCCATTCTCTATAAAATTGATTGCCTAGATCGTAATGATAGGAGATATTTTTCCTTGCTTGGAATTTCCAATTAGACTTCAACCATTGGTTAAGTCTTTCATACAACCTTACAACGCTGGTTCCGATTAAATTATCATAGATATCATCGCCTGCTAGAAGGAAAAAATCTAATACTGCTTGAAGGTCTGGTGTATCCCACCAACCATCCATATATGATTCTGAAAATCCATTTTGACCCTCTCGCACAAGTCTTGAGAAGAAATGTTCATTCTTCACCACTATATAGGCATTGGCTCCGGGTTTTTTGCTCTCAACAATAAACTTTCTGTTGTCTGGAAGTTGGATTATTAGACTACCCGCATTAGGGCTCTGTATCATTTTAAATATTGAAGAAAACCATCTTGGTAGTTTAGGTTGGTCTTTAACATCTTTTAAAAATTGTTCCTTCATCTTTCCCCCCAAATTAACCTAACTATAAGGTACAATTTTAACTCTCTTAAAATACAAAATTAAAGCATTCCAATGTATTAAAATCAACACTTTTACCAACATAAGTGGATAACAAAAAAAAGCCTTAGCTAATGTCCAGTCATTAAAGTCCTGATATCTTCCCGTTTGACTAGCAATTAGAAGTAAACCGTCTTCATCTTTTTCGTTAATCTTGATAGAAAGTTTTTCGTCAGGAGGTAAAATCGTAAAATGGTAAGTTTGAGCCATATCTATAAATGGAGATACATACATATTTTTCTTAATAGAGTGCCTGACCCTTCCGTCCGGGTCAGGTTGACTATCTGATATATATTCGATTTGTTCTCCATATGTATTTTTTACTTCGTAAATAACGGAATTCAATTGGTTCTTGGAGTAGCAGTAGAAAACGGACAATGGGCTAAAACCAAGTCCTAAAACCCGGGGAAAACTTAATAAATAGACTTTATCCGGTTTAGTAAATCCCTCCCCCATAAGCTTTTTGTTAACCCAATCTCTTAAACGTAAGGTATTTCTATCTCCATGATCCTTTTCATATAGAGAAACCATTCCCCATCTGTTTAATCTGAAAAACCAAGATGTCTTATCAAACTCTGCTAATTTATCAATATCCAAAAAAAGGCTAAAAACGTTGTAACGAAATAAATGCCTTCTTGGCTTTAATCGCATGTGCATTACAGACCCAAAATAAACACACGATTTTACCATAAGTTTTACATCTTTCTCTTTGACCAATTAGGCTCACAACCTAACAGCTTCGCAACGTATAGGCCCGAGTTTAAGCCATCTTCATGAAAACCAAAACCCATTTTTGCACCTGCAAAGTACAAACCATTTTCACCCTGAAGCGCGTTTAGTTTTTTTTGCGCATTTAATGTGTCAGAGTCATAAACAGGGTGAGAATATAAAGTTTGATAATGTACAAGACTTTGATCAATTTCTTTACTGGGGTTAAGTGAAACAAAATAATTTTTTTTGCTTTTTATACTCTGAAGTTTGTTCATCCAGTAAGTGACCTCAATTGGTTTATTGAGAGAGTTTTGAATATTACTTGTAATAAAATTCCAACTAGACCATACGTTTTTTATCTTCGGCATGTGCGTGTTATCAGAGTGGAGCACCACTTTATTCTTAGATACCTTAAACAATTTTAAAGTATCTAGCTCATCTTTACTAACGTCGCCAATTAAATCTATAGTTTCTGGACCATCACACGCTAAAATAACTTTATCAAAAACCATCTCACCAAACCCATTTCCTGCAAGTAAATTACACTTTTTTTTGCTTCGTGTGATTGCTTTTACGGGAGTGCCTAGAAATACCCTTTTCCCAAGCCTTCTTATAATTTTATCTACATATTGCTTTGAACCACCGTCAACTGTTCTCCACTCAATTGGGCTTGAGAGAAGGTCCAATAGGCCATGATTTTCAAAGAATTTCAAATAACTTAACGCAGGAAAATCTAAGATACTACCTGTTGGCACAGACCAAATTGCAGCACCCATTGGAACAACAAACATTTCCGAAAACCAACTGCCAAAATTGTAGTGCTGCAAAAACTGGCGCATATTAAAATATGAAAATTTCTTATCAGCCATAAATCTCTTCGAAATATTTTTAAATCTATAAACATCGTATAGACCCCTCAAATGATTTATATTTAATAAGTTTCTCCGTTGAGCAAAAAAAGAATTAAAATTTTGACCTGCGTATTCTAGTTGTCCATCGGCTAACGAGAATCCGAACGACATATTTGAACTTTTTGTTGCTACTTTTAATTCGTCAAATAGACTTGCGACGTTAGGATAATTTTTTTCATTAAAAACAATAAACCCGGTATCCACATGAATATCTTCTTCCTTTAGCTGAATTTTTACCGTATTTGAATGCCCGCCGAAGTAACTGTTTTTTTCAAATAACGATACCTCGTGTTTTTCAGATAGCGCCAATGCTGCTCCAAGCCCAGATATTCCTGACCCTACTACCGCTATCTTCATCTTAAATATCCGAAATAATTTTTTTAAATTCAGAATATTTATTAAGAGCTCTGTCACGACCAAACTTTAAGTCAACGATGGAAGTGGAAGGGCGACTTTTTTCGTGAATATTCCAACTTTTGGGCGCCATCTTGCAAAACTTTTCACTTTCGGGGGTAGGCTTGAAAGTTAGTCCTAAGAATTTCATTTGATATTTACCATCAGGATCAAATTTTTTTGCTTGCAACTCAGGGTTAAATACTCTGAAAAAAGGACTAGCGTCAGGACCTGAACCAGCCACCCATTGCCAACCCATAGCATTTGAGGCTGGATCCCAATCAATTAAACAGTCTTCAAACCATTTTAAACCATGCCGCCAGTCAATAAGGAGATGTTTAGTCAAGTATGAAGCTACTATCATCCTTACCCTGTTATGCATTCTACCTGTGACATACATTTCTCTCATTCCCGCGTCCACAATTGGTTGTCCGGTCAAGCCTCTTTTCCAGCTATTTAGCTCATCCTCGTTCACTCTCCAAGGGAAATGATCCCATTCGGCTTTCCAATTTTTTCTAAGAATGTGGGGACTGAAGTAAGAAAGATACCAAGCAAAATCACGCCATGCTAATTGCCTTATAAACATCTCTTTTTCTTCGAACTCTACATTTTTACGACCAACTGCCGAATGCCAGATTTCTCGAGCGGAGATTTCACCATAGGCAAGGTTCTCAGAAAGGTTTGAACTTTCTGTCAAATCAACCCTATCTCTTGCTTGTCCATAATTTTTTAGTCTCTGATGAAGAAAGCTATTTAGATTTTTTTTAGCTCTTTCCTCACCAACATTTACCCTTTCAATTAAATACTCTTTTCCTTGGCCTATATCCTTATCCAATTTCCACTCTCTAAGATAATCACTCTTTGGCCATTGCATCGGTGAAATAAGTTTAGTGGGTTTTGGTACCGTTGGTTTTACCTCTTGTTTTGATAATGCTCTCCAGAAAGGCGTAAATACTTTATAGTATGATCCCGCATTAGTTTGAGTTTTCCAGGGTGAGTGCAAGAGAAGTCCTTCGGTAGACTTTACTTCAACCCCTTGTTCCTTAAAATAGGATTTGATTTCAGTGTCTCTTTTAACCGAATTTTCATCATATAGCCTATTCCAAAACATTTTAAAGTCGCCAATCGACGATCTTAATTCTTTTAATACATAAAGTGGATTACCTTTTTTTAAAATAAGTTTTGAATTATGTTTCTCTAAATCTAAAGAAAGGCTCTCTATTGACAATCCTAGCCTCCACTTAAATGCTGCTCCAGCATTATCAGTATGCTCATCCAATATAAACAGTGGGATTATGGGCCTACCATCTAACGTTGCACTGTGAAGAGCTGGGTTATCACTCAAACGAAGGTCTCTTCGAAACCAAACTACATTTACACTCATAATAAATCCGATTATCTAAAGGTGTCGATCGAGGCCACTCATCAATTTCTCAACATCGTTGCCCGAGGTGTAGTGAACAAAACTCAATCTTATTACTCCCTCATGGATATCTACATCAAGCGCCTGAAGAAGACGGACCGCATAAAAGTCACCACTACCTACCGAGACATTTAGTTCGTTTAATTGTTTTGCAAGCTCAATATTTGATTTTTTTGTTACTATTGCAACTGTTGGAACTCTATCTTCAATTTCGAAAGAGCCCAACAATCTAATATCTTTTTTGGTTTTCAAAAAATCGAGCAAGGGTTTCAGTAATTTCTTTTCTTGATTAGAAATTAGATTATTTAGCTCATCAATACATGAACTTGATGATATTTCGCTGTTCAGATGATGGTCACTGAGAGAATCGTAGTAATCATAGATGCCACCCAACGCGGCGACTTGAGCATGATCAGGTCCAGCAGGTGTGAATCTCTTATTTGGAAATTCTTGATTAAAATAATGACATTGGCTATCTAATTCTGTAGCCAAACCATCTGAAACATACATAACGCCAAGATGTGGCCCAAATGTTTTATAAGATGAAAATAGATATATATCCGGACTAAAATCATTGATTTGCGGTATCCCGTGAGGTGCATAGCTTACTCCATCCACACAGGTAAAGGCCCCTGCTTCTTTAGCTATTGCACAAATGTCTTTAACGGGGTTTACTTGGCCTATTATGTTAGAAGCATGCGGAAACGCTATCAAACAAACAGTTTTATCAACTAGTTTTTTCAAATCATCTAAATAAAGGCTGCCATTAGACCTTACCTTCCACTCTCTGACCTCAAAGCCTTGGCTTGCTAAATTTCTCCATACGCCGGTATTAGACTCATGATCTTGATTGGAGACTATAATGACCTTTTTTTTATTTTTTGATAACCGAAGCGCATTAGCTAAAACATACGTATTTTGAGAAGTTGAAGGACCCACGTGAAGATTTTTTAACGGAACTTGCAATAATTGAGCAATCTTTTTACAACTGTTATCCATTTCTTCACCAGCCTCAATAGACCCGTTGAAATACCCATAAGGTTGTACCTTTGTTGTTTGATAAAACTTTGTAAGTTTATCTACTACAAACTTACATGGGAAACTTCCCCCAGCATTTTCAAAGAACGCTTTTTCACTAAGCGGGTTATCTGCGTCGAAGGCATAAAAATGCCTCCTAACAAAATTTAAATCAAAATCTTTCATCTCACAAAGGTGGTTTTACTTAGATCCTTGACCCCTAGACGTCGCATTAACTAAACACGCCATATTTCCACTTGGATGCTTATTTTCATGCATTAACTGATGTGCATGACCGATCTGCTCAAAATCATATGTTTCCGACAAGCACGGATCTACCTTTTTTTGGATAACTAATTCATTAACTGCACTTGCTTCATCGTCATTTGCTACATGTGATCCCTGCAACCTTTTTTGATGCATCCAATGATATCTTAAGTCAAGAGTGACATTGTAGCCAGTTGTACCAGCACAAACGACTACCATACCACCAAGAGCACATACAAAACCAGACGTAGGCAAAGTAGCTTCTCCTGGATGTTCAAATACAATTTTTGGGTTTGTCCTCTCTCCAAGTATGTCCCATATAGCTTTACCAAAAGATCTAGCTCCTGCCATCCACTCATTGAATGCAGGATCATCTGTATCGGGTAGTGGTCCCCAATGGCTAAAATCATTTCTATTTATTACACCAACAGCTCCTTTATCCATACAAAACTGTCTCTTCCCTTCATCAGATATTACAGCTACTGGCTTTCCTCCTAACGCAGAGACAATCTGTAACGCCATGGCACCGAGCCCTCCAGCCGCTCCCCAAACAAGAACAATATCATCTTTTTCCACAGTATGTGGAGCCCAGCCCATAAGCTGCCTGTAAGCTGTTGATGCACAGAGCATATAACACGCCGACTCCTCCCAGGTGAGATGGTCAGGCTTCTTCAAAATTTGATGTGATTGCGCTTTAGCAAATTGACAATATGACCCATAGTTAGTTTCGTAGCCCCACACCTTTGCTGAGGGCGCAAGCATTGGGTCCTTTCCTGACAATACCCAAGGGTCATCAGCTTGCCAAGTACCAGAATGAATCACCACCTCGTCGCCCACCTTGACATTGGCAACGTCATTTCCAACTTTGTATACAATACCTGAGGCATCTGAACCACCAGCATGAAAAGTCTCAGGCTCACCTTTCTTTTGTCGTGTTGCTATAACATCTACAGGGTACCCAAGAGCCGCCCAAACATTATTATAATTTATCCCCGTAGCCATAACATAAACCAAAACATCTTTTGGCCCAATCGTTGGAACATCTATTACTTCACTTTTCCATGCATCAATCGGCTTACCAAATCTATCCTGTCTAACCATAAATGCATGCATTTTTGATGGAACCTCTCCAAGAGGTGGTTGGTCGCCTAAATCATATAGTTCTTTCGTGCTCACATTATTCTCCATAAATTTGTATTTTTAAACTAGTGTGTTCCCCATTTAATTTTGCATAATTCTGCGCTTCTACCTTCAAAATCCCATACACGACCAAACGCTCGAACTCGCCCTTGTTCAGCTGTTGAAATAATAACCTCCGGTCCCATCCAATATGTTGAGTTTTGGAAAGTTACTGGCTTCCCTTTCTCCAAGCCTTCAATAGGCTTAATTACCCCCTGAATTTTTTTTCCAACATTTACTATTCGCTTTTCACCTTCTGTTTTGTACTCAACTGGAGATCGCTCACTACCAAGATATGTTCCTGTCAATATTGAAAAAAGACCCGTTGTACCACCAACTTTTCCAGAGAATATTTTATCAAGAGCATCGAAAGCCTCATCTCCTGCACTATCATCGATAAATGCCCCGATAGTCCAATTTCCTCTTGCCATTTTTCCAGGAATTTCCATCAGCATCCCTACATTAAGGCCTGAGAGATCTACATCACGAAAGTGTCCGTTATCTATTCTTACAGCTAACCACGTTTGACAATAACCCTCAGTAGGAGGATGATCTCCAAGACTTACAGCACAAGGACAAAACACAGTACAATTACAATTTAGTGCGAGCTCCCCATTTATAGCCCAATCTACTTTCTCCGAACCCATATCCTATACTCCTAAAGTTTCAGAACCAAACTAACACGGTTCCAGAACCAATCAAGATTAAAGATAGTGGTTTTGAGATATATTTTCCATAATCAGGAATTTTCTCTAACATCATGAAAAAAGTCATTATAGCCATAAAAGCTAAATTCATAACTCCCCCGACAAAAGCTAAAGCCATCAGAGCCCAACAGCAGCCAAGACAAAACAATCCAATCGATACCCCCATATTGAAGGACCCACTATTCCCACTTTTCCAGTTCTGTAGGAAGAAAGTAAAGGGGCTTTGGCATTTAATTAGACATGCTTCTTTATATGAACTGAGCTGATATAATCCTGCCAATACTAGAAAGCCAGAACTGATTAGAGAGCTCACAAACGCTCCCTGATCATTTAGCAAATAAAGCCTTCCAAGAAAAACCTGTGTTAAAGACATGAAAATAGAAAAAATCATCCAGATACTTAAGAAACCTGTAATGAACCACCAAAAACTATTTTCTCTTTTTCCACCACTTTCCAATATATCTTCATATGTTTTGAGCGTTGGAATTATAGTAGGTGACATCATTGCGATACTCATTAAAAACCACATAAAAAAAACCCCAATGATATTTAAGTCCGACACCGAATTGCTGCAAATCTCTACTACCCTTGTGACGAAACTTGCATTATTTGGCAATAGACTCTCTAGTGCCATAACCACAATTGCAATCCATGCAATTAATAAGACAGTGTAGAAAATAATCCAATTATTTATGCGAGTGGTTATATTTGCCATTTGTATATTATTAACCGAATAAAAAGCTTTTTTTGATGATATACTTTTTTACCAAAAACTATTCCTTACATGATGCGTTGCATAAAAAGTTAAATATTTTTTATGCTTCAATGTTTTAAATTTAAACGTTTTTCTATTATAAATATGCTTAAGCAATTTTCACAAAATTAAATGTCTTTTTCATATTGTTACCTTTTATGCTATTGGTACTTATCAATAATCAAACCCATAATCGTTATTCAATTCTTTTAGATAGACCATAAAAAATTCAACATGAAACAAGCTCAAAGTTCTATTTCGATAAATTCATTATATTGCGCGATTGATAACAAAGTAATACTCAGTGATATAAATTTCAATTTAAATTCGGGGCAGTCGATTACTATTACAGGCCCAAACGGAGTTGGCAAGACACTTCTTTTGAACACAATTGTTGGATTCAAATCAATTTTCAAAGGCAAAATATCGATAAACAAAAATAATCTTTCCAATGATCCTTCAAATAGGCAGGAACACATAGGATATTACGGGCATAAAGCCTCTATGCATACTGGGCTAACAGTAATGGAGACAATAGAATATTGGAAAGCATATTACAGCTCGGATGCTAATACTAGCGAATTGATAAAATTCTGGGATCTACCAAATAAAACTGTTGAAAGTTGTTCCGAGGGTCAGCGAAAAAGACTAGCCTTGTTGAGACTTTCGTTGATGAATAGAAATATTTGGATACTCGATGAACCAACAACAAACCTAGATTTTGTTGGCAAGAAAAAGTTTTTGGAACTACACTCCTCTCATCTTAGGGCAGGAGGCTTGTCGATAATTACTTCTCATGAACCGGCACAAGTTAAGGGACATAAAATAATTAATCTAGAAAGACATAGCGGTAAAAATTAAAATGCTAAATATTATTCGACTAGAATTTCTATTGGTAATAAGGTCTGGTTCACACGTAGTTTTGGCTTTTTCCTTCTTTTTATTCTTTATCCTCTTATTCGCGCTTTCGGCATTTGGTGATAACTTTGTGCTAAGTAATATAGGTCTGACCGCAGTTTGGTTAAGTCTTTTAATGTCTATCTTGCTTACTCTAAACAAAGTCATTCATGAAGATTACGCAAGTGGTATTTTGGACTATCTTTTGATCGCTGATATTCCCCTAGAAGTAACAATGTTTTTAAAAACGATTGTTCATTGGGTTTCAGTTGTTATTCCGCTCATAATTATAATTCCAGTTGTCTTGATTACATTTCAAATAAGCTCTAATTATATTTTAAGAATTTTTATAGTGCTTATGTGTGGATCTCCCTCACTCAGCTTTATAGGAACAATGATATCCTGCCTAACGTTATCAAACCGCAGTAATTTTCTTCTAACAACAATTACTATACCGTTTTATTTCCCAACTCTTCTTTTAGGAATTTTCTGCTGCAGTTCCAGCACCACCGATTTATTTGCCTTGGAATATTTGCTACTATACGCAAATACACTATTTACTGTGGTACTCAGTCCCTATATATCTGCGTATGCAATTAAACTAAATTATTCATAAGATGAAAAATAGCGCGTTAAATAAATTTTGGAAGTTCTCTAACCCGGTACTTTTTAAAAAACTAGCAAAGATAATATCACCTCTTGCAGGTTTGATAGCTTTTTTAGCAATTATACCTGGTTTAGTTTGGGGGGTGTTCTTTACTGGCCCTGACTATAAGCAACTGGAGACAGTGAAAATAATTTTTATCCATGTTCCTGCAGCATTCTTAGCAATAAACGTATATCTTATGATGACAGTAGCCTCTATAGTTTGGTTGATTAGGCGCCAATACGTTAGCGCACTAGCAGCTAAATCGTCTGCAATGATTGGGTTAATAATGACTATTGCTACCATAATAACAGGAAGTTTGTGGGGTAGCAGCACTTGGGGAACTTACTGGGTTTGGGACCCTCGACTAACCTCATTTGCAGTTCTGCTATGTTTTTACGTGGGGTACATCATCTTATGGTCGGCTATCAAACCTTTAGAACGGGCAGCAAATGTTACTTCTTTATTTTGCATATTAGGATCTGTTTTCGCTCTTCTATCCAGGTATATCGTTTTTTTTATAGATCAGGGTCTACATCAAGGCCCAACTTTGTCTCTTGACGAAGAAAAGAATATTGATGACAGCTACTATTTTCCACTTATTTTAGCATTAGTTGGGTTTTCATCTCTTTTTGTTTATCTTTTACTTGTACGAACAACTACTGAGCTTAATAAATTGAAGCTGAAATTAATGGGATAGTCCGGGACCAATGTTAGCAATTTTTGGGAAGTTTTCTTTTGTAATCATTGCATCTTATGTGAGCACAATTGCTCTTATATCAGCCCTGATAATACAAACCTTATTTTCTAAGATAAAAATAGATAGAGAATTAAGAAAAAAAAAAACTAAAAATGAGTCAAATTAGTTTCAAAATAATTTTAGTAATACCCATATTCATTTTACTTTGCCTCTCTCTGTTCGTGATTTTTGCTTACGATATCGAAATGGCAAATGGCAAATTAAGTATTAAATCAAATACATCGAAACAAATAAAAAGTAATCTGATCGGTCAAAAAAAGCCTAACTTTTATTTAACTCCTCTGAACCACTACGAGACCCCCCAAGAAAAACATCTTGATGTTTCAAACTACAAATTGGTGAACTTCTGGGCTAGCTGGTGTGCTCCCTGCAGAGCAGAACATAAATCCTTAATGTCAATTCAAAAGAATGGATACCGTATAATTGGCGTAAATTATAAAGATAATCCTTTAAACGCTCAAAAATTTCTTACAGAACTAGGCAATCCATATGTAGCAATCGGATCAGACCAATCTGGTAAAACAGCTATAGACTGGGGAGTTTATGGAATACCCGAAACTTTCCTTCTTGATAAAGAAAACAATATCTTACTAAGAATTGCGGGACCGATAACAAGTACCATATACGAGAATAAGCTTAAAATGTATCTTGAAGAATAAGTCTAGTTTTCCTTATCAATAAGATATTTCTGAAATAACTTATATTGAAAAGCAAAAAACAGTAGGCTTAAAATTGGCATTCCAAAAGTTTTAAAATTCACCCATTGATCTTGGCCAAAATACCTCCATACCAGTTCATTAAGAAAGGCAAGAGTAATAAAAAAAATAATTATTCTCTTTGTGAGAAGCATCCACCCTTCTTCTTCTAAGGCTAATGTGGATCCCATTAAACTTTGTAATAAGCTTCTTTTTCTGATTAGACCTATGATCAGAACTACTGCAAAACTAAGATAGATAATTGTAGGTTTCATCTTTATGAATGTGGGATCTTTGAACCAGATTGTTAATGCACCAAAAAAGATTACTAAAACCGCTGTAATAACAGACATTTTGGAAATCGTTCCTAAGATCAGGTAATTTAATAACGATGCAATTAACAAGATTGGTACGAATACCTTTGTGGCAAAGATTATCTTTTCAACCGAAAGGTCTTCACCGGTCAGATTATTTGAGTTGGGAAAATAGTAATAAGCCAGAAAGAATGCTATCAATGGAACAAACTCTAAAATACTTTTTGTGAGTGAATTTTCTTCTTTTTTTTCCATTAATAATTACTCTCTAAAATCTCCAATCAAAGCCGTTGCAAATTCTTCAGGATCAAATGGCTGAAGGTCATCTAATGTCTCACCAACCCCTATAGCATGTATTGGCAACTGAAATCTATCGGCAACTGATATTAGTATTCCCCCTTTTGCGCTGCCATCTAACTTAGTCATTATTATTCCCGTTATATTGACCATTTGCTGGAAGATCTCTACTTGAGAAATAATGTTTTGTCCAGTGGTCGCATCGAGAACTAATATTATATTTTCAGGGGCTTCGCTTTTTACTTTTTTTATAACAGTGACAATTTTTACTAACTCCTGCATAAGATCTGTTTTGTTTTGCAATCTTCCTGCTGTATCGATAAACAAGAGGTCCATCTTTTCATTTACAGCTCTTTCAACTGACTTATACGCTAAAGAAGCTGGATCGGATCCTTGCTCGGCCTTGATAATTGGAACATCTACCCTCTCCGCCCAAACAGATAACTGTTCAATAGCTGCAGCTCTAAAAGTATCACCCGCTCCAATCATTACTGATTTTCCAGCCATCTTAAATTGCGATGCTAGTTTACCAATTGTTGTTGTCTTACCAGAACCATTAACGCCTACCACCACCACGATTTGCGGAGCCGTTTTATAGATTGGAATGGGCTTAGCTATTGGCTCTAATATCTTAGTTATCTCGTCTATGAGATATTCTTTAAGCTGCGTTACCTCTATTTTTTTTCCATATACTTTTGACGAAATTTTTTCTGAAATCTTTAAAGCGGTTTTACTTCCTACATCGGATGAAATCAGAATATCTTCAAGTTTCTCTAAAAACTCATCATTAAATAAAATTTTCCTTGGGTCTGGCTTTCTCTTTAATAATTCAAGAGCTTTTTTTACGACTGATTTAGCGTTGGTGACTTTTTGACCATCTTTAATGATATCTTTGTTTTGATCAGTATCACCGCCTTGTGCGAACTGACTTTTTTCTGACTCACTAATTTTCTTCGAGTTAATTTCATTTTTTTCTGACTTTTGTACTGAAACTTTGTTCTCAATATTCGCATCGACTTCAGCTTTAGATACCTCGTTAACGGCCTCATCTAAATTTTTTGTAAATTTTGAACTGGAGTTAAATAATTTATTTTTAAGTTTTTTGAAAAATCCTGTTACCATTTTGTAATACCAACTTTCTACTTGTCTGCTCTTACTGTTACCTTACCATCAGCCCATTCAATTGTAAGAGCACTTTTACTTTTCAATTGAGATTTGGTGCTCACAATTTTTTCATCTTCATCTCGTATGACAGAGTATCCCCTGGCAAGGACTTTTTTATAACTTACGCTCTCTAACAATCTAGATGCTGCCGTAAAATTTTCTGATTTTTTTCTAAAGTTATTCCAAAGATGCTTCAAAGCCATCTCATCTAATAAACTTAATCGTTTTTTTTTATCAGAGACATAGTGGAAAATTTGCTTTAGCCTCGCTGATAGATCTTTATCTAATAATTTTACGTCGTTAGACATCTCAGAAAAAGCATTCTTAATAATACTATCGAGTTTTAGTATGTTCATTGTAAGTGATTTTTTCATATCGTTCAGGTTTTGGTATGGGCTTTTAAGCTTTGCAGAGCATTGATTAAGCAAAGACATTTTTAAAAATGTTATCTTTTCCGCGCTACTTCTTAAATTTGTAGAAAGGTAATTTAACTGCCCTAAAATTTCTGTTCGATTTGGTAAGGCAATCTCTACCGCCGCTGTGGGAGTGGGCGCTCTCACATCCGCAACAAGGTCTAATAGTGTTGTATCGGTTTCATGTCCAATAGCTGAGATAATGGGTATGTTTGCTTCTGATACGGCTCTAATGAGACTCTCGTCATTGAAAGGCCATAAATCTTCAAACGATCCCCCTCCCCGGGCAATTATTAATAAGTCAGTTCTAAGGCCTTTGGTATTGGCTTTTTCCTGATGGAAGAAGTTAATTCCTTCTATAACATCTTGCGCACAACTATCTCCTTGAACAGTAACTGGGAAGATAATAACCTTTACAGGAAATCTGGCTTCAACTCTGTTCAAAATATCTTTAATAACTGCCCCAGATATAGACGTTATTACTCCGATACTAAGAGGGTACGTTGGTAAAGCTAGTTTTCTTTTTTCACTAAATATACCCTCAGCCGCAAGTTTTTCCCTTCGCTTATTTAACATTGCAAGTAGAGCCCCAATCCCCGCTGCTTGTATATCCTCCACTATTATTTGATATTTGCTGTGTCCAGAAAAAGACGATATGCGACCTACTAAGACAACTTCATTTCCTTCTTCGATTAGATCTCTTTTGGTTAGTTTGGTACCTCGCCACACAACGCTAGCTAATATTGATTTGTCATCTTTAAGGTCAAAATATACGTGGCCAGAGGCAGGCCTGCTGACCCTGCCGAGTTCCCCCTTTACCCTGACATATTCAAACTCCGATTCTAATGTATTTCGTATCGATTGGGATAGGGTCGTAACAGTAAATTCCGGTATGTTCTCTTTTGTCATAGCCTTTAGATCACAACTGATTTTTATTTCTTTATATAATCACTCCTATGAGTATCATGATCGAAAAGGATTGGAAAGAGAATGAAAATTTTGATTATTGGAAACGGTGCACGGGAACACGCATTGACTTGGGCTATATCCCAAAATCCAAGATGTACGAAAATTTATTGTAGCCCAGGGAATGCCGGGACCACCGAATTAGCGACTAATGTTGATATTGATGTGACATCAAATAACGAAATCCTGGAAATGTGTTTGCTGTATTCCATTGATCTCGTAATAGTCGGGCCTGAGAAGCAATTTGAGCAAGGTCTTACAAATGCTCTCAAAGAAAAAAATATATTGGTATTTGGGCCAACCATGGAAGCTTCTCAATTAGAAGCCTCAAAATCCTTTACCAAGAATATGTGCAAGCACAAAAAAATACCGACTGGAAATTACGAGATTTTTTCAAGAGTCAATGAAGCTAAGAAATTTTTGAGAGAACAACCTACACCCTACGTAATTAAAGCAGATGGACTTGCTGCAGGTAAGGGAGTTTTAGTTTCAAGCGATATTGAAGAGGCCGACAATTTTATAAGTTCCATCTTTGCAGGAAAAATTGGAACAGTGAAAAGTAAGGTTATAATTGAAGAGTATCTTGAGGGCAAAGAAATGAGCGTCTTTTTTGCTATTGATAAAAAGACAATAAAATACATCGGAAGCGCACAAGACTATAAAAGAGCTTTTGACCATGACCGTGGGCCTAATACTGGTGGTATGGGTGCCTTCTCGCCGTCTCCTTTACTAACAAAATCAAATTTAGAACAGATCTTGAATAAAATCATTAAGCCAACAGTAGAGTACATGAAAGAAACTGGTAATGAGTTTTCCGGAATACTCTATGCAGGACTAGTTTTGAATAATGGAGAGCCTAAACTCATTGAATATAATGTGCGTTTTGGTGATCCCGAATGTCAAGCTCTGTGTGTTCGATTAGGTGCTCAGATATTCGATATATATTTTAGTGGAGCAAAAAATGAATTATCTAGTTTATCTATTAATGAGGCATGTGACAGTGCTATCACAGTTATTGTTGCAGAAAAAGGATATCCAAAAAATCCAAGAAGTGATTGTGAACTCAACGACATAGTTGATATAAAATATTCTAAAACGTTAAAGATATTCCACGCTGGCACTTATTTTAAAAATAACTTTTTATGCAATACTGGGGGACGAATTTTTAGTTTTACAGTAAGAAGCAAAAATCTTAAAGACGCTAGAACAATAGTGTATAACGCACTAACTAAGATAGAAAATGAAAACATTTTTTACAGAACAGATATTGGCACCTATTAAATTAAATTTGTTTTTCGGGCATCCTTACAATTAAGCCTTCTAAATCATCAGTAACTGTAATTTGGCATGTTAGCCTAGAGGTTTTATCATCGGGGGAAAAGGCAAATTCTAGCATGTCACTTTCCATATCTTCTTTTTGGGGAAGTTTATCAACCCAATCGTTATCAACATAAACGTGGCAAGTGGAACAAGCACAGGCTCCTCCACAATCAGCTTCAATGCCTGGAATATCGTTGTCACGAGCACCCTCCATCACTGTTAGCCCATCTTCTACATCGACAACGTGTTCGGTCCCATTGAACTCTATATAAGTAATTTTAACCATTGGGAAGGAACTTAATATTATTTTTTTAATTATACAATCCAAAATTTAATCTATTAATAACAAAAAAAATGTTCTATTTTTGTTCTCATGAATAATCTTCAGAAAAAAGATGCAATCTTGACTTGTGCTGAATTATGTACTTTAGAAAATAACTCTTTTGCAGCAGTTGCAGGTTTTGTAATTGTTAAACAGATGCCCTCAACAGCTAAAGGGACAGTGTTTCTAACATTAGAGGATGAAACAGGAACCTCAAATATAATTTGTTGGAATAGTGTTTACAGAAAGTTTAGGGATCAAGTTGTATTCTCTTCGTTTTTATTAGTACGTGGACAGCTACAAAGGGAAAATGAAGTCTCTCACCTAATTGCTGAAGATATAAGAGACATCTCAAGACTTCTCGAACTTATTCCAAATATAAAATAAACCCACTCTATTGAGTTGGCAGACCAATAAATCTTCTCATTCCGTTTCTTAGAATCAACATAAGTATGGATGTTTTGTTTGCCTTTTTTGCCTCTTCGTTAAGTTTGTAAAGTTCATCAGTGGAAGAGATCTTTATCCTGTTTATTTGAATAATCACGTCTCCCTTTTTCAATCCCTTCTCCTCTCCAACAGATCCAACTTTTACATCTACTATAACAACACCCTTTATATTTAGATCAATACCAAACTGTTCAGCTACTTCTCTGTCTAAATTAGACAAAGTCATCCCTGCAAACTCAACTTTTTTTGTCCTTTGTCTCGATGGTTGGTTTGACGCAATATTATCCTCTAACCGACCTAGCTTGACGAACAAGGACACTTTCTTTCCATCCCTCAGTACCTTCACTGATACCTGCTTACCTACAGGACTGTCACCAACTATCCTAACCAGCTCTCTGGTGTCCTTTATTGTCTTGCTGTCAAACTCAATGATAACATCTCCTGATTTTATACCACCAGATTTAGCAGGTCCATCAGGGACATCAGTAACTAAGGCACCATCAGTTTTTTCAATACCAAGAGCTTCTGCAACATCTTCAGTAACATCCTGTATTCTTACCCCTAACCAACCTCTTCTTGTCTCACCAAAAGTCGTGAGCTGGTCTATTACTTTCTCAACTACAGCCGATGACATTGAAAACCCTATACCTATAGACCCACCATTCGGAGAAAGAATAGCCGTGTTAACACCAATGACTTCACCATCCATGTTAAAAAGTGGTCCTCCTGAGTTTCCTCTATTTATCGCAGCATCGGTCTGTATAAAATCGTCATAAGATCCACTTAAAGCCCTTCCCCTCGCAGAAATAATACCTGCAGAAACAGAGAACCCTTGACCTAAGGGGTTACCTATAGCTAAAACCCAGTCACCTACTTTAGCCTTGTTGCTATCTCCAAACCTAACAAACTGAAGCTTATCTTCCGCCTTAACTTTTAAGAGTGCTATATCTGTCTTTGGGTCAGTTCCAACAACTGTTGCCTCCATTAATCGGCCATCAAAAAATTCAATCTCTATCTGATCAGCATTTTCTATAACGTGGTTATTTGTTACAACATATCCGTCAGCTGAGATAATAAAACCTGAGCCCAATGCTGTGCCCCTTCGCTGTCTTCTAGGTGCACCATTTTGTTCTCTATCCATAAAGTCTCTGAATAAATCTTCGAATGGCGAACCAGGTGGTAGTTGTGGGTTGAGCTCCTGCCTGTTAGGCACAGTGGAGCTGGTGGTAATGTTAACCACTGAAGGACTTAATTTCTCCACGAGATCACTAAAACTACCCGGCACACCCTTACCGTGGGATATACCACAGGCAAAGATAAAAAATAACAAAGTACAGACTGGTAAAAGAGCATAAGAATGAAATTGCTCTGCAGTATTTTTTCTCAAGACGTTCATGTAAGTTCCATCCTAAATATCTGTTACACCTATAATTATTATCCCAATAGCCATCATTACTAAACCAATTCGAGAAAGCTGTTTATTAGGAATTATTGAAATTTTACTCAAAGTTTTTTTCAGCCTTTCTGGTATAATAGCCAAAAAAAAACCCTCAAATGCTATTACGGAACCCAAAGCGAATAGCACCTTTTCTATCACTCTTTTTCACTTTCCTTTATATAATCAAAGAATTCAGAGTTAGGGCTTATGACCATTGTGGTGTTTGATCCTGTCATTGACTGCTCGTAAGCTATCAACGATCTGGTAAAAGCATAAAACTCTGGATCTCTGCCAAACGCGTCTGCGAAAATTTTGGTAGTAAGAGCATCGGCAGTACCCCTTATTATTTCTGCTTCTTTCTTTGCTTCAGAAACCGTCTCAACAGCCTTTCTGTCAGCTTCCGCTCTGACTATTTGAGCAGCCTCTTGACCTCTCGCTCTCTCATCGGCTGCCATTCTTTCTCTCTCTGCTTGCATTCTTCTAAAAGTGGCTGCTAGGTTCTGTGTAGGCAAATCAGCTCGTTTGATCCTAACGTCAACTATTTCTACACCTAAACCTTTTGATTCTATCTTTGCATTCTCTGTTATTCTTGTCATTAGCTCTATTCTGTCTGTTGATAGAACCGCGTTAGAGGTCACAGATCCAAGCACTTCTCTTAATGCCGCATTCAGAATCCTTTCAAGACGGCTCTCAGCTGTAACAATACCCCCAGTTCCTACGGCTTGTCTGAATTGAACAACGTTGATAATTCTGTATCTTGCAAAAGCGTCTACCACCAATCTTCTGTCATCAAGCGGTGTTACTTCGAGCGGCATGGTGTCGAGCGACAGTATCCTGTCGTCATACCTCACAACTTGTTGTATAAATGGTAATTTAAATGCTAGGCCAGGTTCTTCTTTAACGTCAGCAACTTGTCCAAATTGCAATACAAGCGCCTTTTGCCTTTCGTCAACTACAAAGAGTGAGGAGTATGCAACGAACGCTGTAAGCGCAACGACTATAGAAGTAATTCGTAAAACCATTAATTATTTCCTCCTGCTCTGAGTTGATTGAGTGGAAGATACGGAACGACTCCTTGCTCCCCTCCAACATTTTGATCTAGTATAACTTTATCAACATCACGCATGATTGACTCCATTCTCTCCAAATATAACCTTTTTCTCGTTACATCTTTAGCCTTGACGTACTCTTCGTAAACGGAAACAAACCTAGCAGCCTCACCCTCACTTTCATTGACTACCCTGGCTTTATATCCTTCTGCCTCCTGAATTAATTGAGCTGCCTCCCCACGAGCCTTCGCTAATGCCTGATTAGCATAAGCATCTGCTTGTTTCTCCAAGGTATCCTTCTCTTGCTCTGCAGCTTGTACGTCTCTAAAAGCGTCTATAACTTCGCCGGGTGGATCAGCTTTATCAAAGTTTAAACGTACTATATTTACTCCGCTGTCGTAACTGTCCAAAGTGGTTTGTATCAAATTTCTAACCTCTGCGCTTATTACAGCCCTATCTCTGTTTAAAATGGGAGCGAGTTCCGATTTGGCAATCACCTCTCGCATTGCCGATTCAGAAACGGCTTGAATAGTTTCGCGTGGTTGGGCCAAGTTGAATAAAAATTTTGCTGGATCAGCAATATTCCATACGACTGAAAAATCAATATCTACTATGTTTTCATCTCCAGTTAGCATTAAACCTTCATCTTGGTTAGATGACCTGTTGCCAACTCCTATATCCTCGGTATTTTCTCTTGTAACGGTCAGCACCTCATGTGTTATGAATGGCCATGGGGCAAAATTAAGTCCTGATTCACCTGTTCTGTAGTATTCACCCAATAAAAGTTCAATGGACTTCTCCTCTGGCTTCACAGTGTAGAAAGAAGCATAAGCCCAAAACAAAACAAGCGCTAGGCCGATTAATCCGTAAGAGCCTTTTCCAATTCCAGGGGATTTTTGGCCTCTACCGCCCCTACCACCGGATCCACCACCTCCGAGTAGAACCTTTAGCCTTTCTTGACCTTTCCTTACCATATCGTCTATTTCAGGGATAGATGTAGGTTTATCGTCTCGAGGTCCCTTACCACCACTGCCGTTACTATTACCCCAAGGGCTTTTATTTCCAGAATTATTTCCTCCACCCCAAGGGTTGTCATTATCATCGTTCGGCATTTCTATTCCTTTACTACGTAAAAATCGATTGTTTGGTATAAATGCTCATTAATTTGAGAATTTCAAGTGTATATAGTTAATTTAAAGTAACTAGTTCTTCTGCAGCAGTCGGATGTACTGCACAAGTTGCGTCAAAATCTTTTTTTGTTGCTCCCATTTTAACGGCTACAGCAGCAACTTGTATAAGTTCCGCGGCACCCTCTCCAACAATGTGAATCCCAAGAATTTTATCAGTCTTTTTTTCAACTAGCATTTTCATGAGCGTTTTTTGTGGATTTCCTGATAATTGATTTTTCATCGGTTTGAATTCTGTCTTAAAAACTACATAAGCTTTACCTGCATTTACTACCTCTGACTCCGACA
>CACJUU010000002.1 GCA_902596605.1 uncultured Alphaproteobacteria bacterium
CAATGCAGGAAAATCATAACCTGTAGCCCATATTTTTGAGGATGCTTCATTTCTGAAAGTATATGTACCAGCTTTAAAACCTTCGAACGCAGAATTATAATCTGCGAAGTATTCAATTCTAAATTTATCGAAGTTATACCTCCCTTTGTTAATTGGGAGATCATTGCCCCAATAGTTTGGATTTTTTTTGTATATAATCTGTTTACCTACATCTACTTTATCCAAAATATATGGCCCTGAACCTAAAGCAGGAGTTAAAGTTGATGCTTCAAAATCTACTTTGTTATATGTAAAGTATTTTTCTGAAAAAATCGGCAATCCACCGACCGTATTAATTAAATCTCTTTTTGGCACATCGTCATTGAAAATAAATTTTATTTTACGATCCGAAATAAGTTCCGCCGATTGAATATCCTTTTCCAACACTGCTCTAAAAGAAGGAAGACCTTTTTCTTTTAGTAATTTATACGAAAAAAGCACATCTTTAGCGGTCAAAGGCGATCCATCAGAGAATAATACTTCACTCCTCAGCGTAAAAATAACCCATGAACGGTCTTCTGGATATTCAATCTCTTTTGCAATCAATCCGTATGCTGAGTCTATTTCATCAGATGTACCCTCTAATAGGCTTTCAAAAAATATTGATGAGTATGCTCCTGCTCTTCCCTTCCTAGTGTAAGGATGCATTGAGTCAAACGATCCAAACGCCCAAAAAGAAATTTCACCTCCTTTTGGAGCATCAGGATTCACGTAAGATAAATGCTTAAAGTCTTTTTCGTACTTCAAATCTCCAAAAGTTGAAATACCGTGAGATATAATTTCGCTTTGCGCCATACAAATACTTGTAGTGAGAAAGAAACATAGTGCAGTTATAAAAGATTTAAGTTTATCCATTTGAATATTTCCTGTATAGATATCAAGTGTTCCGTAACTATTGTAGAATATAGTCGTATTGTAATTGGATTCCAACTGTTCGTATTCAAATGAAACTTAAACGCATCATAACCTTAATACTTTTATTTATCTTCATCTTAACCGGTAACAGTTATGCTGAGACAAAAAATATAGGAAATGATGAAATTAAAAGACTAATGTCGCTAGGCATTCCGCTTATCGATATAAGACGTAAAGATGAATGGGTCTCAACTGGAGTAATTGAAAACAGCTATCACCATACTTTTTTCGAGAAAGATGGAACTTACGATTTCAAAGGATTTATTAACAAAGTTAAAAATATTACAAACTCTGAAAAGGGAATAATTCTTTTTTGTAGAACGGGCAGAAGAACTACTGCAATTGCGAAAGCACTAGAAAAAACAAATTATTTTCCCAATATCTATAATACTAGAGGAATAAAAGAGTGGCTTTCAAAAGGAAATAAAGTCGTAAAGTATCAATAAAATCAGTGCTTTACATGTTTATACTAAAGCAATATTAAGCTCGGTACATGTGACTAAAATAATTAACGAGTGACTTTACTTCTTTTTTTGAGGAAGCGCTGCCAAAAATATACTTATCTGGTCGAATAATCACCGCTTCTATTTTGCTTTTTATAATCCAGTTTCTTAAAGATCCTTTGGCGACTTTTTTAGTTATTTTTTTTGGATCCATATTAAGTTCAGAACACATATTATTTTCTAAAACTAGTAAGATAAATTTATATCCAAGGCTATCATCGCTTTTTTTACTTCCGTCGATAAATTGTGGAAATAGTGTCCCAGATAAGGAACATGTATAAAAGAAACCTGTTTTTAATCTTGGTTTTGGAAAATCAAATAATCGCATACTTTGTGACTTTTCAGACTTCTTAAGCAAGCCGGGGTTCGACATTATCTTGCCTACTTCAGTAGCCAACTTAATAAAAGCAGATACATGCGGAAACCTTTCTGCTTGATAGTTTACTAAATCATCAGCCGACAGTTTATTGCTAGCATATCCTTTTAAACGCCATGCTAAGGCTGCGACGTCACGAATACCAGCACACATACCTTGCCCAAGAAAGGGAGGAGAAAGGTGTGCGCTGTCTCCTGCTAAAATCACCCTATTTTTAAACCATTTCTTCTTAAGTATTGATCTAAAAGTATATAATTGGCTACGCTCAATTTTTGCACTTTTCTTGTCTATCCATTTACTTAGGAATTCCCAGATTGTTCTACTTTTTAAAAACTCGTCTTCATTATCGCTAGGTAATATTTTGACTTCCCATCTTCTTCTTTTCTCATTTATGTAACAACGCGTGACTGGCCTAACCTTATCACAGTGCTGAACAGTGTAATCTGGCAAGTTTTTAATGTTTTGGTATCGATTATCGACTATTAGGTCGAGGACTAAAAACTTTTCTTTTAATCCATAATCTTTTACTCCTTGCCCTATAAAGTCGCTTGTATTTGAGTTTGCTCCATCGCAACCAACTAGGTATTTGCTTTTTAGCACAAGCTCTTTTTTTAAACTCTTGCTATATGATGTCACAGTTACTAAATCGCTATCCTGGTTTATTTTGTGGGTTTCATACCCCAAAAAGCTAACGAAGTTTTTCTCCTTCTCTGCATTACTTCTCAAGAGTCTTTCAAGCTGAGGTTGATGAAAATACCAGCTTTTTTGCCATCCAAACTCCCCAATGGAGTTTGACCCTTTTCTTTCCATTAAAATATTGTCTTCTTCATCGACAAAATGCATCCCCTTTGTACCAATTCGAGAGATATTAGAAATCTGCTTGCTAAGATTGACCATTTGGAAAATACGCATCACCTCTTCGTCAAAATGTATTGCTCGCGGTAATGGGTAAACATCTAAATTTTTATCTATTACCGCAACACTCAATCCTAATTTTGATAAAAATATCGAAAGTAAAGCGCCAATAGGACCGTAACCAATAACGATGCAATCAAAATTCTTTTTCATCATGTATTTTAGTTAAATTTCTTCTGCCTTTTTGTCAGGCACCTTTTTACCATTTTCCATTATATAGTGACCAGCGTTGTCTATCTCCGCCATTTCACAAAAAATTTCTATTCGGTGCTTATCCGGATCTAATACGTAAAAACTCCAGTTTTCTCCCCAGGTTCCATCACCTTTAGATTGATACGCACTATGAAGAACGGGTCCCCTGACAATTTCTAATGACATTTCTTTTGCTCTTTCTAAATACATATCAAAACTTTTTTTATTTGGACATTCGAATGCATAATGATGAATTCCAGCAGGACCAGAATTAAATATTTTTTCTGGGTAGTTTCTCTTTGGATCATGCGTTAACACGAGGTCATGATGTTGCTTTCCTAGTCTCATAAACGCCATCTCGAAGGGTATGGCAGGATTTTCATTAGCAAAATGCCTTTCTGAGAGCTTTAATCCCAGAAAATCTCTATAAAACTTTAGAGAAACGTCTACGTTACTAACTTCTAGAGAAACATGTTGACACTTTATGACCTTCAATGAGTCCACTATTTCTTCATTTTTCATTGCAAAACCTCCAAATTACTTCACCCAAAAAGCCGAATTAAAAACAAGCTAATACCAGGAAAGATAAACAGTATGCCGACTCTAACAAGGTCGCTAATTAAAAATGGCAAAACTCCAATAAAGGTATCTGAAATTGGAACATTTCTTGCCATTTTATTAATTATAAAAACATTCAAGCCCACTGGTGGGGTTATTAGCCCCACTTCAACCACGATAAGAGTAAGGATACCAAACCAGATTGCAACCTCCTCAATACTCATTCCAAAGTCTAATTCAATAATGATGGGGAAAAATACAGGTATAGTTAGTAGTATCATAGCTAAGCTATCCATAAGACAACCTAAGAGAATGTATAGAACTAATATACAAAATACGACTAGATATGGAGAAAGCTCATTGCTAATAACAAATGTTGCCAACTCATTTGTTATTTGTGTAAGTGCAATAAAGGAATTAAAGAACTCAGCCCCTAATAATACTAAAAAAATCATGGCGGACGTGACAGCTGTATCCTTAATAACATTTATTAAATCACTAAAATTGAAGCCTTTGGTAAAGAGTGCCATAATACCTGTACCGGCTGCACCTATTGAAGCACCCTCGGTTGGCGTAAACCACCCAAGATAAATACCTCCAATTACAAGAAAAAATATAACAAGTATTTGCCACACTTGTCCAAATAAATTAAGTCTTTGCCTCCATCCCACATAGCTCGTGGGTGGACCTGAATCTGGTTTTATCCTTACAAAAATCGCTATTGCTATCAGATATCCAATTGCGGCTAAAATCCCAGGTACGAAAGCTGCTAAAAACATTTTTGCAATATTTTGTTCAGTTAAAATTGAATAGATTATCAGTATAACTGATGGTGGTATCAAAATACCTAAGGTACCACCAGCGGCTAAAGCCCCAGTACTTAAAGAACCGGAATAACCCATTCTACGAAGCTCAGGAAGAGCCACACGACCCATGGTAGCAGCTGTTGCAAGAGATGAGCCACATATGGCGCCAAAACCAGCACAGGCACCGACTGCTGCCATAGCCACCCCGCCTCTTCTATGTCCAAGGCAAGCACCAGCAAACCGGAATAGCGATTCACTCATTCCTGCCTTAGAGGCAAAGTTTCCCATCAGTAAAAATAAAGGAATAACAGTAAATGAATAATTAGAAAAAAGATGCCATGCACTTGTCTTTACTTGGGACATAATGGGCAACCAACCGGCTATAAAAATTGTTCCTGAACAGCCAACGACCAGCATTGCTAAACCAATGGGAACCCTCACAGCCAATAACGAAAAAAGAATTGGGAAGGCTATTATGCCGAGGTAGAGTCTATCCATGATAAATATTTTCTATTTAAGAGCCGATTTGAAAAATATTATTGATGTATAAAGGCAGGTTATCGATAGAATACCAAAAGAAATAACCGCTGGAACAAATGGAATCCAAACAGGAATTTGAAGTAACATCGTTTGTTCATTGTACTTGAACATGTCTAAGGCTCCATAAACCATTCTCCACGTAAAAAAAGAAGATACTAAAAAAAATAAAAAAGCTCCTAGACCATTTAAGCAATTTCTAATTTTGTTAGAGACGTTTATTGTAAAGAAATCTACAATAACGTTGCCATTCTTAAATTGACAAAGTGGCAAAAATGAAAACATTGCAACTGCACAACCCATTTCAACAAGTTCAAAGTCTCCTGTGAGAGGCTTGCCAAACATTGTTCTACCTGCGATAGAAATAAAATTTATAAGTACTATCACAACAAGTACTATACCTCCACAAATCGCTAGATATGTTACAATCTTAAGTAAAAAGCGCCCAAAAATATCGTTTGGGCGCTCTGTTTCTTCAAGATCTAACAAGGTATTTTTACTTGTCATATTTTGAAATTAAGTCTTTCGCAGTTCTAACAAGCATTGCACCGTCTAGGCCGCGTTCATTAGCTGATTTAATCCAATCCTTCTCAAGGCCTTCACCAGCCGCCTTCATTTCTGCAAGAGGGCCTCCTGATAGAGAGTGTATTGTTCCACCAGCATCTAATGCTAACTTCCTAGCTGGAACTTCGAAACCGTCCCAAAGCTGTCCAGCAAGTTTTGCCAGGGCTAGACCAGCATTATTATCAATAACCTTTTTATGCTCATCACTTAAAGATTCGTATTTCGCTTTATTCATTAAGAACAAAAACGGGGTTGTGTATAAACCTCTGGATCCTGAAACTGTGGTATGTGCTTTTGTAAGCTCATGAAGTTTGAAAGACGGCATAATTTCCCAAGGCACGACCATACCATCGATCACACCCTTTGATAGTGCTCCGGCCACAGCAGGGACAGGCATTCCTACTGGCGTTGCCCCTAAGCCTTCTAACATTTTGGTTATCACTCTTGTAGGACCACGCATCTTCATACCATTCAAATCAGCTGCAGACTTTATAACTTTTTCTTTAGTATGAATTTTTCCTGGAGCATGACAAAATACGGCTAAAACCTTATAATCTTTAAGATCAGAGGCAGCTACAGTATCCACGTATTCTTGTAGTGCTTGAGATGTCGCCTCAGCAGATGCAGGCATAAACGGTAATTCAAACGCTTCTAAGTGTGGAAATCTTCCTGGCGTATAACCAGCAACAGTCCAAACGATGTCTACTACACCATCTCTCACTTGATCAACAAGTTGAGGTGGTTTCCCACCAAGCTGCATTGCAGGATAGATTTCAACTTTTATTTCTCCATTTGACTCTGCTAATACCTTTTCACTCCACGGCTTAACAAATTTTGCGTTAGAATTTGCAGGCATTGGCGGAAATGAATGGAACTTTAGTACCACTTCTCCTGCGTATGCAGATAATGAAAGAAACAGTACAGAAGCAGATGCGACTAAAAATCTTAAAAATAATTTCATTAAACTTCCTCCCCAGATGTTAATAATTTTTAATTTATAGTAACTATACACTCTAAAAACTAAATATCTCGTTATTATTTAATAAATTTGATAAATAATGAAGATTATTTTTTTTATAGATTGCGGATACTAATTTATCAGGTCGGAGTAAAAGAACCCTATTCTCTGGCACCCTTGTCTCCACTTTTTCTAAAAGGTTATTAAAATCTCGAACAACCTCATGCCTACTGGGGAAAATCATGCACGATTGGTTCAATACAACAATAACCTTACAAGTTTTTGAAAAATTATTAAGATGTTTCTCCAAACTGATGTAAGTCTCTTGGTTTTTGATATAACAAACTAAAGAAAACTTGTTACCCAAAAGCTCATCCAAGTTAGACAAAATTCCTGCCTTATCTTGCACTATAGGCTGTGGGAATAGCGTTCCAATTAATTTCTTATCATCCCTTGTCTCTTTCCCATGAAAAAAAATAAGTCCCGTTTTTAATTTAGGTTTGGGCCGATATTTCATTTGAGACATATAATTAAGCAGTGTTTTATTTAACTTGATTAGCCTAAAAAAAGTTGAACTAATAAATGAAGCCAAGCTGTTTTTTGGCATCATTATTTTACCCATTCGTATCGCCAAATTAATTAGGGCCCAGCAATGTTCTTTTCTTTCAAGAAAATAGGTTTCCAGTATATTACTTGATTGTGGCATTTTAACTGCTAACGCTAATTTCCAACCCAAGTTCCCTACATCTCTAATTCCGCTATTCATTCCCTGCCCAGCAAACGGCGGAGACAAATGCGCTGCATCACCTGCAATAAAAACAGATTTTTTTTTCCAATCTGAACCGATCAATGCATGAAATTGATATACTTGTGATCTTCTAATCTTTGCTTGTCCATCTACTCCAACACTTGCTATAAGCTTTCTTATGAATTCTTCACTTAATTTTTTAGATCCCTCTCCATCATTTAGTTTAAACTCATATCTCCTTATATCATTGGGTCCAGGTAAAGTTATGGATGGACGCTTAGGGTTACAATAAACTTGCGTATGCCTAAAAAAATTCTTTGTATTATAAATATCAACGACCAACCATTTTTGATTAAAAGTGCTACCTCTCATTACCACTCCAATAAGGTCTCTAACAGTTGATTGTCCACCATCACAACCTACTAAATACCGTCCTAAAATGCTTTTTTTTACCCCTTTGCTATCCTCAAAATTCGCGATAACATGATTAGTCTCATTTTTAATTGAAATTAGTGTATGTGAAAAATTGATTTTGATATTTTTTTTACCCTCTAAATGTTTTCTCAATGTGCTTTCAAAAGTCGGTTGATCAAAAGCATTTCGTTTGAAAAAGCCATTTTCACATGAATTCGGTTCAACTTTCAAAAATAGCTTACCTTTAGCATCGTAGTAATGAGACCCATAATTTTGAGAAACATTTTCTAACACAGCTTTATGCAACGAAAAGCTCTGAAGAATTCGGAGTGACTCATCATCTATAGAAACCGCTCGTGGTTCTTTGACAGTACTTTTATTCTTTTCAAAAATACCGACCTCAATACCATAGTTGGCAAGCAAGCCAGCTAAAACGAGACCGGAAGGACCCATTCCAACAATAATTACATCGAAATCTTTCGTCACAATACTTTGAGAAGCATTTAAAGAATAATATTTTCGTCGAGCACCGGGTTAACTAACTTACCAACTTCCGAAATTTCTACTTCTACAATGTCACCATTTTTCATATATAAAGGTGGATCTCGCCTATCCCCAACTCCGCCAGGCGTTCCGGTAACAATAATGTCTCCTGCGACTAAAGGAGTAAAAGAAGAGATATAAGAGATTATCTCAGGTATCTTGAAAATCAATTGATCTAGCTTTGCTTCTTGCATAACCTCACCATTCAATATTGTTTTAATAGTTAAGCTTTGGTAATTTTTTATCGACGATGCTAATTTTAAAAATGGTCCGCAACCGCCTGTTTTTGAGAAGTTTTTTCCTGGAGCGAACTGACTGGTATGTCTCTGGTAATCCCTAATAGATACATCGTTATAACAAGTATATCCTGCAATACTTTGCAAAGCTTCTTCTGAAGAGATGTTTTTACCACCTTTTCCAATTACTACAGCCAACTCACCCTCAAAATCCACTCTATCAGACAATGTAGGCTTAATTACCGCTTCTCGATGTGCCACTTGGCTTTCTGCAAATCGAGTAAAAATAGTGGGATATTGAACCTCTGGTCTTTCTGTTTCTTTCCTATGCTTTTCATAATTCAGACCAATACAAAAAATTTTTCCTGGATCTGGTATAACAGGTAGAAATGTTATATCGGCAGGATCATAGGCTGTGGCATTAGCTAAATAGCTTTTTAATTCTTGTATGTTATCTGGAATACTTCCAAAATGAATAGCTTCCTTCAAACTTGAAGAACCCCCAGCTAATTGATAGGTCAGGTCAAAAATTTTACCCTGATGGAAAACTCCAAAACAGGTTTCACCTAGTCTAACAAAACTTACATATTTCATAAATTTCCTCCTTTAGGATCGCATTATTGCATTACCCCATAAATTTAACGTTTTTGGTTCATGGGGCCATTTTTTAGTTTGCCTATCATGAACAATTTCTAACTCAGCAGAAATCTCAATTTTATTCCCGTCAAGATCTTCTATAAATGCAAAAAGATTATTCCCCGGGCCATGACGACCTGGCCCCCAAATCAATTGAATATTTTGCTTGGAAAAATGATCACACCAATTTTTAATCCCTTCCCATGTTCCTGCTTCAAAACTATAATGATCTAAACCTGATTTGTTGCTTAAAAAACATGCAACAGTATGATGCTCTTGGTTTGACCTCAAAAAGCAGGTTGTGAGCTGACCCCTTTTATTAATAACTTTATCTGAAATTTTAAATCCAAGCTTGTTAACATAAAAATCAACAAAGTCGTCTAAGTTTTGTGAGGTGAAAGTGATATGCTGTAGAGGAGCATGAAGATTAGAAGTTTGATACTTTTTATTTTTGGAAAGTCCAAAATAAATTTTATTACCGTCGCAGTCAAAAATATAGAAATTATCATGAATAAATAGAGAATTATCATCTTGAAATGTATCTATTCCCTTTTCCATGAAATTTCTTTTTAAGACTTTGAAAGAGTGGCTATCTTGACAGGCAAAACTTGCAAATCCCAGGCAATTTTGTTTATTGCTTAATATAAGAACTTTCCTTCTAGCTCCGGATAAAACCCAACCACCTTTTATTGGTTTCCTTTCTATAGATAACGCCTTTTCATAAAACTTAGCCAATTCCAAAGGACGGGTAGTGTTCAAAGCGATATGGTGAAGGTAGGCATTAGAGTTAAAAGCAGCGCAATACATGATTAACCTTAATAAGATAAGAACACATAATCCACCGATATTTTATTTTTAATTTACCTAATTTCAACCTATATTACGATGATGATTGATCCGTGTATCATATGTGTCGCAATTACAGGCTCTGTCCCTACTAAAGAAGATAACCCTGCAGTCCCAATAAGCATAGCGGAACAGATAGAAAGCACTCAAGAATGCTATGAGTTAGGCGCTAGCATAGCCCATTGTCATGTTCGTAATGATGATGGGACACCTAGCATAGACCCTGATAAATATAGAAGATTGAAAGAGGGTATCGAAAAATATTGCCCTGGTATGATCATCCAACTTTCTACAGGTGGTCGCTCAGGCCATGGTTTTGACCGAGGAAAAATGCTGAGTTTAAGACCAGACATGGCTTCGTTAACTGTTGGCTCAAACAATTTTCCCACAAGAGTTTATGAGAACCCTCCGGATCTTGTTGATTGGCTCGCGAAAGAAATGATTAAAAATTCTGTTAAACCTGAGATAGAGGTATTTGATTTATCTCATATTCATCAAGCAGCGATTTTAGCTAAACAGAATAAATTACAAGGAAATTTGTATATTCAATTTGTTATGGGAGTAAAAAATGCTATGCCAGCAGATTTTAATGTTTTTGAATATTATATAAAGACTGTTAATCGACTTTTGCCAAAAGCTTTATGGTGTGGTGCAGGGATTGGAAGAAACCAGAGAATTTTGAATGAATGGTGCATAAAATTGGGGGGGACACGTTAGAACCGGATTGGAAGACAACATCAGAATTGATAAAGAGACATTGGCGCCTTCAAACGCCAGCTTAGTAAAGATTGCTAAAGAAATCTGTGAACAGTACAATAGGCCTGTTGCTTCTTGGAAAAAAGCACGTGAGATTTTAGAGTTAGGATGAGTTATGGCTAAGTTATTTTTCAATTATTCAACTATGAATGCAGGAAAATCAACAATTCTGTTACAAGCCGCGCATAACTATGAGGAAAGGGGTTTGGTCCCTTATCTTTTAACTGCAGAAATTGATAATAGATCTGGTGAAGGGAAAATAGCTAGTAGGATAGGAATAGAGAAGCGAGCTGATACATTTAACGATAGACTAAACTTATACAACCTGCTGAAATCAAAGCAAAAAAGTTCTCCGCTTGCGTGTGTTTTAATTGATGAAGCTCAATTTTTAACCAAAGAACAAGTTTGGCAACTGGCAAGAGCTGTTGATGACCTCTTTCTACCCATTTTATGTTACGGACTGAGGGTTGACTTTCAGGGTAATTTATTTCCAGGATCATCTGCGCTACTAGGCCTGGCAGATGAATTAAAGGAAATAAAGACAATTTGCCATTGCGGAAAAAAAGCTACTATGGTGGTAAGAAAATCCAATAACAACAAACCTATTAAAGATGGATCTCAAATACAGATCGGAGGAAACGATTTGTATCAATCATTATGCAGAATACACTGGCGACAGCTTATGGAAAATTAGTTTTTTTGAATTATATTTATTTTTTAAATAGTAAAGTTTTTTCAAAAAGCACATTTTTATAAAAATAATCACAATAACATACACGTGAAGAACTTAAAATATCGGGTATTATGCTTCTTACTAGCAGATAAACGTCGATTTTTGCTTTGGTTGAGTAACACATGCTTGGTCTGTAAAAATATTGTTTCAACCAAGTTCAAAATTTTGAGTTGAAATAAAAAAATTACGGGCGTCTTAGAAAAAGAGCTAA
The DNA here is from genome assembly GCA_902596605.1 of uncultured Alphaproteobacteria bacterium. Lineage (GTDB taxonomy): Bacteria > Pseudomonadota > Alphaproteobacteria > Rhodobacterales > Rhodobacteraceae > CACIJG01. The sequence continues at coordinate 11,487 of CACJUU010000002.1, forward strand.
ACTAGTCACATTAGAGCCCAATTTTGTACGCCAGGGTAGTTTTCCAAGCGGTAAAGATTGGACATTGCCTCCTTCTTTAATAATTCTTTCTACTGCTAAAAATGGACCGGGAATTACAGAACCATTAGACCATAGAGGTATATTTTTAGGAAAAAAATCATGTAACAAAATCACTCCTCCTGGCTGAAGAAGGCCAAGCGCAACTGGAATCTCTTGATAAACGGACCTTGCTGAGTGATCGCCATCTAGAAATATAAAATCAAACTTCTTTTTAGTGTTTTTTGCATAATCCAAAGACGTATTAGTCTCAAAATTCACAAATGCTGCCAGTCCTAAGGCATCCAACATCTCTTTTGGAGAATTTTTTACCCTAAATTTTTGCCAAGGTTTGTGCTCAATTGAATTTACATCTACTATATCAACAGTTGTAAGTTTTGGTTTGTTCCTTTTAGATGTAACCGAGAGCGCAGAAGCAATATTTACTGTTGAGGCTCCTATATGAGTGCCAATTTCTAAAACAGATTGCGGTTTTAGGCTAGCTATAAGATAAAATATAGCACGTCTATCTCCGCGATTTACACCTCCTGTATCATTAGGCAAATCAAATTTCTCCATCGCAATATTGGATTTTTTCCACAAATCATAAATTTCTTTTGAATTGTATATTTTGGATAATTCAATCGAATTGAATAATTTTAACTTTTCGGTTTCAATTTGAACAGAACCTAGCCTATATAAATCATATCGCTCTTTTTGAGCTCGAATAATTTTTTTTACTGATCTCAAACGAGCGTTAAAACTATCGTAAAAATTCATTTTCATTTTTTTGTCTTTACTGATAACAATTATTAATAAAATAGAAAAAAAGTGCATAACGGTATTTCAGCTAAATTAGATCTATAAGATCTCTAAACATAACAAGAGATCATGTTCTAATAAAGATTTGTACACGTTTTTCGGCACGGTAACACATACTATTAAAATTCAAAACTAAAATTGGATATGTTTTTTTAAGAATTTTCCAAAGAGACTATTCTGAACTAAAATTTAGCGTTAAAATTTTAATTAACAATAAAAGATTAGATATTGTCATTCTCAAAATATTTTTACAGCTTATGTAGACATTTAATGTTTGATATACTTATAAGCACCAATACGTTTACCAAAATCAACCTTTACCGAACCATAATGTTCTTAGTCATATTACTCAAAGAACGCATAGAATAAATTAGAATTAACTTAATAGCTCTATTATTTGCGAGATTTTCAAATCGAAAAAAATAAAAGTGAAAGAAATAAAAACGTAATTTAAAAACCATGCGAAAATGTAGGGTAGCTTTAGTTGAGATAATTGAGTGTCAAACAGTCTCACAAATGCTAAGCCAATCCCGTGCAAAATACCAAAAATTAGGAAGTTAAGGCCAGAACCATGCCAAATACCAGCTAATGTAAAAGTTACCAGTGGAGGGATAATGGTTTTTATTAGTTTTCCTGCCAACTTATTGCGAGCTAAAAATATGGAAATCGGTAAAAATAGATAATCTCTCAATAGCTCACTAAGCGTGATGTGCCACTCCCGCCAAAACTGTATTATATTTCGAGCAAAGAGCGGTCTCATAAAGTTTTCTGGCAATCTTAGACCGAGCATTAAACCCGTTCCAATTGCTATATGAGTATAGCCTGCAAAATCAAAAAAAAGGTAAAGCGGGTAGATAAACACAGAGACAATAACGCCTACCGAAAAGCCTCCAAATTCTGGTTCTAGTGCCTTAGCGCCTAATGTATAATTATATAAGTTGTTAGCCAGAACTAACTTCATAAAAAGCCCTAAAAGTATTCTTTCAAAACCATAGCTTATAGTGCTAAATTTTGCTCCAATATTAAGAAACTGTGAACGCCAATCTTGGTATCGCATCATGGGTCCTGCCAACATTGTCGGGAAAAATAAACACCAATTCAGAAAATGCATAATGTCTTTAGGAGGCAGTTTATCTTGACGAAAATCAAAATAAAAATGTATAAGTTTGAATCCTAAATAACTTAATCCAACAACAATAAGGTTAAAACCTACTAGGCTTTGTGATTTTATTGAAAATGAATTTGGGAAATATTTATAAACAAACCAAAAGGCAATGAAAATTAAGAAAGAAGATGAATTAATAACTGGCGAAAAACCTTTTACGGAGATAGAAAAATAAAATAAAGTTAAAAAAAAGATTAGCAGAAAAAGATCTGTAAATGTCATGGGTGTGAGCACTTTAAGCAAGACTATGTTAGCTGTGAGAAGACAAAACATAAAGAAAGCTTCTGACCTTGCTTTGATTATATAGACTGCAAGACCAAGAATTAGAAAAATAAGCGTGGGGGCAAGAAATCGGAAGATATCTTTCTCCAACAGGTCCAGTAACAGAGAATAAATACTTGGGAAAAAAAAACTCATTGGTAATTTTCTTCTCTATTGTCTGTGGGTAAAGATTTGCTTATGATATGTAATATGCGATGAATACTTGGTATGGTCAAAAAAGCTACAAAAAATCGCAAGTATCCAGGAAAGAGATTTTCTCTAAAATTATAAATACTCAATTAAGTCACCAACATTCTTAGCATTCATAATAACCTTAGTGGGTAGTCGAACGTTAAATTCTTCTTCTAGTGCCATCATTAATTCGACATGAGTTAGAGAGTCCCAAGCATCAATATCGTCTGCCGTTGTCTCGGTAGAGATAACAATATTAGGAAGATTAAAAAAATCACGAAAGATTGCAGTTATCCGATCAAGCTTAGTTTCAGTCATCATATTCTCCTGACACAAATGATTTAATTCTAATAAAATTTTTTGGATCGAGTTGATATAGCTTTAATTTTTTATCATTTCCTAGTCCACTAAACCCAAGGTCTAAAAATAGTCTTGAGACTAGACTATTTTTGTCACTTTCCTTATATTTACCGACGAGTAAATCTACGTTGTTTTTATTACATAAATCAATGAGGTCATTAACTATAAATTGCTCCACTGTTCTTTTAAGAACCCTACAACTCATCACAAACTCCTCGATGATAAAATGAAAATTTTCCTGTCTTATGACTGCAACACTTATTATGCCATGATCACCAAACTTATCCCTCAATCGATATACTCTACATAAATATTTATTGTTAGATGAAAAGTTAGTATCGAGAATATCCCTTATGTTGAATCTAGAGGTTGTAAGGTTGAATTGATTAGATCGTTGAATTAATTGATATGCCCGCTCTACATTTGCCTCATTTAAGTTTTCAACGGAACATATCATCTTAAGAGAAGTCAGAAAGTCCTCCAAGTTAACGCTCTGGTTTTCCAATTTTTTTCTCTCTGCCTTAGCTTTATATAATTCGGTACGCGATAAGTCTTCAGCAGTGACCGAAATAGTTTGCAGGACCGGTAGAGCAGAAACAATTTCAATAAATTTTGACGGATCGTCGCCTAAATTCGGAACACAAACCTGAGGAAGAGATTGTTTTACCAGCTCCCTTTCGGCGGGATTATCATCTAAAAAAATAAATGAGTCTAAACTTAATTCGAGATTAGTTGCAATTTTGACTATATTTTCAGCTTTATTTTCCCAATTCGCCTGAATAAAGGTAAAGTCTTCCAGTTTCAAAGCGTTCTCAGCAATTTCTTTAAACGCTAAATTTACATTCTTAATATCATTTTTACTACTTATCGTAAGTAATATTCCTCTATCTTTTAACCTCCTTAGGAATTTTTGAAAGTTTCTGTACAAATATCCTAGTTTTTCATGCCCTACTTCAACCCCATTTATTCCGTCATCACCTATTACCCCACCCCACAAAGTGTTATCTAAATCTAGTACAATAACTTTTTTAACTGATCCTAAGTGAAGTTTGGCTATGTTTAAAAATTCATCAACAACATCTTTTACATATTTTAAAGAAAAGGGAAAACGGCCGTAAGCCCAGAATCTGATATCATGAAATGATCTTATTCCAATACAACAGGAGATATATTTTAAATCTAAGAGATTTATTAAAGGTTCATCTTTAATTTCAGAATAAAGTAAAGAATTAAATAGATCTATTTGTGAGTTCACCTCACATCTAGTCAAAGGGCTCATGCTTCCATGGACTCTATCTGGCAAATAGCCTAGATTTGTAATAACAACTTTTTTACCTTTTGAAACTATTTTCTTCAAAGCAAAGGCATGGTCCTTAAAAAAATTCTCTGAAAAATTTTCTTGTTCAGAAATATCTACCAACTCGCTAAGCTTATCAGAAAAATTGAAAGATGATACATGATAAAAAACTAAGTCAGGGTCATATCTCCACAGGGAACTTGTATCGTCAAAAACCTCAAGCTGACCAACGTTGAAGTCAGTTTCAAGGACATCCATATGACTTCCATCTGATAAAGCTTTTTCTTTCAATATTTTAGCAAAGTGCGATAACGTGCTATCTGATATGATTGCGACTTTCATGCTATTTATAATTTATTACAACTATCAATTTACTACTTCTTCATATAATTTAATTGCTATTCTTTTGTTACCATATGTTGTCAAATGCTTACCATCAAAATTCTCTATAATAGGCAACAAATTGAAATCGATAAGATCTGCGACTATGATATTTTTTTTAATAAGATTCTGGTATTGAATACTTTTTCTTAAAGCATTAAGTTTTTCTGATTGTGATAAACTTACGTCAGGCAGAAATACAACTTTAAAGTCTACACCCCTATCTTGAAGGGTTTCGGACAACAGCTCAAAAAGTGCCAAGCCTTCTGTGATTCTATTAATATCGCCATCAAACTTTTTAATCTTGAAGTGTTCAGGATAAAAGACAATCTCGCCCGGTTGGTCATGCTTTGGATCAAACCTATCATGAATGTAGAATAAAAAATAAGATATAATCTCTTTAACCGTTAAAGTTAAAACATCATTTTCGTACTCTTCGATGCCAGTATTAGTTGGGCTGGAAGATTTTCTTCTTAAGAAGCTATAGATACCATCATAGCTCCAGCTAATTTTTTTTGGCGGCTCTTTTAAGTCAAGCAGTAATTTTTTAAATTTCTTGGTATTTTCAAGTTTCAAAAATTCAATTAACTCAGTTCTTTCGGAAAAACTTGTAATGTTACTCACCCCGTAATTTCCTTTATGGAAATAATCAGCTTGCGCCAGGTACAAGACTTTGTTTACGTCACTCTCAATAATTCTTTTAGAAATTTGTGCAACTTGCAAAAACTTTGCCCCCGCCTTAGCAAGATTAAAAAATTCATACTTCTTAGTCACATCCCGGTCAGAAATTAGATTTGTATGGTAAGTTATTGAACATGATGTCGAATTATTTCTAATAGGTGTTCTCGAAAGATCTTTATAAACCCAACTTGCATCACAACCTAATGACTCTGCTGAGCTCGACCCGACTATAGCTATTTTTACGACGTCCTGCGAGTAATTTTGAAAAATTTGATGTCTTTTCAAACTTGCTATACCTGGAAAATCATTCACGTAATAATTTTTTTTTAAAAAATATGGAACTAGATCTCTATCGATCTGGACCTGTATATTTGCTAAAAACAGTGCGCATAAAGCTCCCATAATTATCCCTAGCAAGCGAAAGTCTAGCACCATTAAAAAACCTCATAAACAAATCGCTTTGAGGACGTGCCTTTCGCTTTTTCGTAACTCAGAACTGAGGCGATCATCAAAACAGCGACAAAGGTTAAAACAAATAATCGTATAAAACTTAACATCAAATTAACAAATCCCAACCGAAACAATTATGGGATTTGGTATCATAAATTTCGTTTGATTTCAACATTTTGACATCAAGTTCAAGAAAGAGCTTTGTTGCAGATTTTGTTCTAAAATAACAGTCGTAAAAGTATTTACCGGTTTATAAGAATATTTTTTAACCAGCAAATAAAATCACCATTGTTTCTGAAAATAATTAAAAATCTATTCTCATGAATATCTTTTTTTATATTGTTAACAGTCTAAGTGGAGACTTAAGTTAATTATTATTAATGTAAAAAAATGATTTTTCTTCGAATTTAATAAAGATATTATTGGAAAACTAAGATTTATAAAGCTTATACGATAACATATCTAAAAGAAATTTTTGCATAAAGGAAAGGGAATAATTTATTTATTTCAAAAACAGTATAAGGTATAAAATAAGGCCCTAAAGAGGTCTATCCGGCACAAAATATAGCATAATTAAATTTTAAAACTATGAAATCAAAGAATAAAAAATAACAGATAAAAATATCAAACACTAAAAAATTTATAGTTATAAAGTTTTACTAATTTACATGTAAACAAAACTCTTAATGAAATGAATTAAAATGAAATTCCACCATATCGGTATCGCAACAAAAAATATTGAAAATACTCTTAAATGGATAAGTGAAAATTTTGATATTATTAAAATTTCAGAAAAAGTGTACGACCCCCTCCAAGATGCCAGTCTTCAAATGATTGAGACAATAGATGTAAATATTGAGTTGATTTCTGGTAATATAGTAAAAAAGTTAATCGAAAAAAAAATAACATATTATCATTTATGTTACGAAGTAGAAGATATTAACAAATCTATGTTGAGTTTCAAAAACGCAATCGTAATCTCCCATCCAACTAATGCAATACTATTTAATAATAGAAAAGTTGCTTTCTTATATACTCCGATTGGAATTATAGAACTTTTAGAGACCGAGAAGCAGGAGTAATATTTTTTGTCCTGTTATGACATAAGTATTGGTTAAAAAATTAAAAATATCTAGCAATATGTAATTAAAAAATCAAATTATATAAATATATTTAAGTTAAATTACTGCTGATTTATGTATCAGCTTTAGACTACTCTTTAGCCATCAACATCTCCAATTATAGTAAACGTCTTATTTCCTACAAAATAACTAAGTAACATTGGTAGAAAAATAGGGGAAAACATAAGATATCTTTAATACAATCCACAGACATTAAAACCATTCACATTTAAAAACCCTAAAAATAATTTTAAAATTTATTATTAAATTTTTCTTTTTGATTATTACTCCACTGCAACTTAAGCATCATATTGTTGTCGATAAATTCAGAGGCCTCAACGACTTTGTTCTGATAAAGCCATTGAATTTTTTTTACCTCACTTGAATCCAAAACTATTTGTTCTTTTATATGTTTATTAAATAAAATATTTTCAATTTTTTCAAATAATTGATCCATGCCTAATTTTTTGCTTGCCGAAACAGGATGTACATCGTTCCTCGATAAAGATTTTAAGAACGGCCTGAATCTGTGAGTAGAGGATATGTCAATTTTGTTGTGAACTTCAATGATTTTTTTTTCATTGTTAAGATTAATGCCTAAGTCCTCCAGTGTTTTGTAAACCGTTTCTGCTTTTTTTTCTGCGTACTCGTCTGATATATCTATAACATGAATGATTAGATCTGAAAAAATTATTTCTTCCAACGTTGCTCTAAAAGCTATCACTAAAGATGTAGGTAGGTTTTTAATAAAACCCACGGTATCTGATATTATATACTCTTTTTTAAAGGGACCACATTTTTTAAGGAATGGATCGAGAGTAGAAAATAGTCTGTCTTCTGAATTTGTTTTCTTATTTGGAAATGCGTTAAAGAGGGTTGACTTTCCTGCATTCGTGTAACCCACAAACGAAATTAAAGATAAATTATTTTTTATTCTTAAATTTCTCTGAACTTCTCTGGTTTTCTTAACTTTTATCAAAGATTTCTTTATATTTACAATTTTAGTTGTCAGACTTCTTCTATCAGACTCAATCTGAGTTTCACCTGGACCTCCGAGAAAACCCTTTCCTCCTCTTTGCCTTTCTAAATGTGTCCAACTTCTGACTAATCGAGATTTTTGATGCAGTAAGTGTGCTAACTCTACTTGTAACATTCCCTCTTTTGTACGAGCTCTACTCCCAAAAATCTCTAAAACTAAACCAGTTCTGTCCAAGACCTTTGTAATAAATTTTTTTTCCAAATTTCTTTGTTGGACCGGAGTTACAGGGTTATCAATTAAAATCAGTCCAATATTATTTTCTGAAACAAAATATCTAATATCTTCTATGTGCCCTTTAGAAAGAAAAAAAGCAGGGTCTATTTTGGAAACACGCAAACTGGTATTTTTTATTATTTCAAGAGCCGACAGCGAACGTGCTAAATAAAAAAACTCATTATCATCGCCACCACTGTTCTTACTATCCTGAAAAACTACGGAAATAGCAAGAGTACGCAAAGTCTAAATGTTACCCATCTTCACCATCTTCACCATACAGATCAAGAGGAAGCGTTGGCATAATTGTTGAAATAGCGTGTTTATAGACCAGCTGTACTGTTCCCTCTCTCCTCAAAAGAACAGAAAAATTATCAAACCAAGTAATAACCCCTTGAAGTTTGACCCCGTTGACTAGAAAAAGCGTAACAGGATTTTTATTTTTTCTTACAGAGTTAAGAAATGTATCTTGCAAACTTGATTGTGATGACGCCATATTATAGTGCCTTTGGTAATTAACGTTTAAGTTAGCACTTTTTTAAAAAAAGTCTACGCCCACTTGAAACAAATTTTCTACCTTATTTATATCATCTCTCAGACAAAAGACAGTTAATACATCTCCTGTTTCAAATCTGGTACTCCCTCTAGGTACTAGGACTTCAGTATCTTTTTTTAATAAACCAACCAAGGAGTCTTTTGGCCAATCTACGTCTTTTAAAGTTTTACCTGCAATAGGTGAAGATTCTAGCACTCGAAACTCCAAAACTTCGGCTTCACCATCACCTACAGAATATACAGATCTTACCATTCCGTGCCTTATATTACGTAAAATTGATGAGACCGTAATCGACTTTGGGCTAATAAACGAATCTATCCCCATCGTTGCGATCATTTTATCTAATGAAGGGTCATTAATTAGTGCCATCGTAAACTTGCAACCAAATGCTTTTGCTTTTGCGCAAGCAATTAAATTAGTTTTATCATCGTCAGTTAAAGCTACAAAGAAATCTGATAGACCAACATTTGCTTCGTCTAAGGTCTCGGTATCAAGACCATCTCCATTCAAAACAACCGTCTTCTCCAGCAACTCAGCCGCATCAACCGCCCTATCTTTTGATTTTTCTATAACCTTAACATTTACACCCTCGTTCTTTTTATTTTCTAGCATTTTAGCTACATTCTGTCCTATAGCACCCATTCCTAAGATTACTATTGACGTACCAATAAAGCTTTTTTTATCAAAAATCTCAATCGTACGACTTAGATCTTTTTTGTCGCTGAAAATATAAATACTATCATTTGGTTGCAATTCATCTTCAGGATCTGGAACAAAAAGATTATTACCTCTTCTTATTCCAACCACAATAGCATTGAGAGTGGAAAAAAGCTCTGATAACTGCCTTAAAGGTGTTGATAACACAGCACACTCTTCATTTAAAGTGAGACCAATCAAGACAGCAGACCCATCTAAAAATTCTGTAGCTTCAAAAGCGACAGGAACCTCTAGCCGTTTCAATAAGCCTTCAGCAATCTCCCTCTCAGGAGATATTATCTCATCTATTGGAAGATGATCAGATCGGTAAAAGCTAGAATAATTTTCTTCAAGATAAAAATTTGATCTTATTCTGGCAATTTTTCTCGGAATAGAAAATATAGAATGTGCAATTTGGCATGTAACCATATTAACTTCATCAGACAATGTAGCAGCGATAATCATATCTGCATCATGTGCTCCAGCGCGTTCCAAAACGTTTGGATAAGAGGCATAGCCGCAGACAGCAGAAACATCTAGCTCATCAACTACCTTTTTGATTAAGTCTGACGATTTATCAATGACTATTACGTCCATTCTTTCGTCAGAAAGATGTTTTGCTATTTGCAAACCAACTTGACCGGCACCACAAACTATAATTTTCATTAATTTTTCCTTTATAAGTTTGTTATTTTTCTTTTAATGTGCTTTCAATACTTAATAATTTCATTTTTCTGTGAAGTGCAGACCTTTCCATTCCAACATAGCTTGCTGTCTTTGACACATTTCCGCCAAACTTACTAATTTGGTACTTTAAGTAAGCTCTTTCAAATTCTTCTCTAGCTGATCTAAGGGATTTATCTGTGAAAAATTCGCTATTAAAGTCCAATACATTACCTTGGAAATTATTTTTTCCAGTCTCTTTAAACTCAAAAATATCATCAGGATTAACAACGGTTTTACTGGCACCTAAAATAAGTGCTCTTTCTATAGTATTTTTTAACTGCCTAATATTACCCGGCCAGCTCATATTTTGTAGCTTTCTAATGGCTGATTCTGTCAATTGTTTCTTTGGCAAGCCTTCATTTTTAGCAAGCCAATCAATAAAATGAGTGGACAACAATGGAATATCAAGAATTCTCTCTTTAAGAGATGGAATTCTTATCGGTACTACATTAAACCTATGAAATAGCTCTTCTTTAAAGTTGCCTTCGTCTATCTCTTTCGCCAAATTCTTTGAAGTGGAGGAAATTATCCTGCAATCTACTCTGACAACATTCTTTCCACCAACCCTAAAAAAAACTTGATCAACAAGAATTCTTAATATTTTTGCTTGCGTACCAATAGGCAGATCTGCAACTTCATCAAAAAACAATGTTCCTCCATGAGCTCTCTCAAAGAGACCTGGGTTAATTTTTCCATCACTCTCTTGACCAAATAGAAGCTCTTCCATTTTTTCAGATTGGATAGATGCGCATGCGACAGTTAAAAATCTATTGTTTGCGCGTGGAGAGTTTTGATGGATATATCTTGCAGCAATTTCTTTTCCAGACCCAGACGGACCAGATATAAGGATTCGTCCATTCGATTTAATCAATTTATCTAGCTTTTGTTTTAGTATTTTGAAAGCACCTGTTCCACCAATCATTCTACTTTCATTTATTTCTTTATTTTGAAAGGAAAAAACTTCTTTTCTTAAACGTGATGCTTCTAAAGCTCTATTAATTACGAGCAGAAGTTGATCAATATTAAATGGCTTTTCGATAAAGTCGTACGCGCCTTGTTTAACAGCTGCAACAGCTATCTCTATATTTCCATGTCCAGATATCACAACTACAGGACACAAAGGATTATTTTGCCTCACTGATTTAAGGATCTCAATACCATCCATTTCACTATCCTTGAGCCAAATATCTAATATAATTAGATCTGGCTCCCCATTGTTAATGTAATCGATTGCAGAAGTTGAGTTATGAGCCAATTTCACTGTATGACCCTCTTCAAATAAGATCTGGCTAATTAAATCTCTGATATCTTTTTCGTCATCAACTACAAGTATATAACTCATTCTATCCGCTCTCCTCTGCGGCCAATTTTTGATCAATTTTTAGTTTTTGCGAGTTAATCGTAGGTAATATAATTTTTGCCTCAGCCCCCAAATGATCGCTACCTTTCATTTTACGGCCTGGCAAAAGAAATAAGCTGCCTAAATGATCTTCGATAATCCGTTTTACAATTGATAAACCCAATCCGGTACCCTCTTTTTTTATGGTCACGTATGGTTCGAATAATCGGTTAACATTTTTTGGCAATCCTATTCCGTTATCCAAGATGGTTATACAAACTTCATCATTTTGAGTTTGGATATCTACTTCTACTTGACCATGAGACTTAATTTCATCAATCAATTTGTTTTCTTTTGCAGAATTTATTGATTCAATAGAGTTTTTTATGAGATTTAAAAATGCTTGATTAAGCAATTGACCATCTCCTAAAACTAGAATGGAATCGTCACTCTTTTTAAACTTAAAAATAACATCTTTATGAGCAAGTTTTTGTAATAAGATAGCACTCTCCGTAAGCTTACATAAGTCAAGCTCTACTTTTTTAGGTAATGGTAATCTAGAAAAGTTACTGAACTCAGTTACCAGACGACTTAAGCTCTCTGTTTGTCTGATAATCATATTTGCATATTCGGAAGCTGAAAGTTTATCCTTTTCACTCAAACTAAAAAAATATTTTTTTAATCTTTCTGCAGCCAATTTTATAGGTGTAAGTGGGTTTTTTACCTCATGAGCAACCCTTCTAGCTACATCTCCCCATGCGGCAGAACGCTGTGCTGCAACCAAATCAGTCAAGTCATCGAATGTAAAAACGTAACCCTCTAGCTGGCCTCTATCAGATTTTATTATCGAAATTTTTAAAAATATCTTTTCTTTTATATTCTCTCTAAGAATTTCAACTTCTTCCTCTAACGATCCGCTATCCAGAAAAGTGACCTTATTGAATAGTGGTATGAATTCTGGTACAACATCATTTAAAATCTCATTCAAGCCCTCATTCTCAGATAATCCAAGTATTTTTTCAGCAGCCACGTTAATAACTTTTATAGTTCCATCCGCATCTATGCCAATTATTCCGCCTGAAGCACCATCTAGAACGGCTTCAAATTGTCGCTTTTGTTCTTCTGTTTTACTATTGATTGATAAAAGTGAGTCTCTCTGCTTTTTAATTTGCCTAGTCATTTTATTAAATGCTTTACCGAGAATAGCGACCTCATCTTTCACTTTTTCTTCAGAAACCTCTACGGTGAGATCTCCATCCGCAACTTTTGCGACGGCAGCAACCAAATTGCTCACTGGTTTTGTTAACCTTTCAGCAATCCATAGAGCAAACCATATGGCTGATAGAATAAGTACAATCGAAAAACCTAAATAAAGCTGACCAAATTCAAAAAGTAGTTGGCCTCTCTCCTTTTCAATCTTATCATAAAGTCTAACAGTCTCTTTTGTTTGATCTAATAAAGATAAAACCTCTCCATCTACGTTTCTGGTCACGTAAAGCAATCTGTCGGGGAAAGCTTCCATATACACAATGGCTCTAAATTCATTGTTTTCGAGATCTTCAATAACTGCAATTCCTTCATTTTTTGCAACAAGCACATCATAATCCGTCACTGGCTTAAAATCGAACAGGTAGCTCCTTTCGCCTCTAACCTTGAGTATTCCCGAATAATTAATTAAAAATGATTTTGATATACCTTCCTGTTGGTTTACATTAAGGATCTTTCGAAGATCGCCATCACTTAAAAAAGGTCTGAATTGCTTCTCAGCATTTAATACTTTTGACAACCAGAATGCATCATTTTTCAAACTTTGGGTATGTTCCATCTTATATGTCCTGGCAGACTCCAATGAATTTCCTACGACCCTCTGAACTTTTTCTGAGAACCAGTCCTCCAGCCCAAAATTTAGGGATATAGTCGCGAAGACAGCTACAATTATTGCAGGAGATAATGCAAGAATTGAAAAAACTGAGGTAATTCTGAGATGAAGTATAGACCCTCCTCGTCCAGCCTTTTGATTCACAAATACTTTTGAGACTTTGAGCAAGATTAATATTCCTACAATAAATATATATAAACAATCTAATACAATTATTGCGGACAATAGTTCTGGTCTTGATGACTCCTCGATTATACTGAAGGCTAAAAAAGTTATGATTGACAGTAGTGGTCCAAGGAAAACAACAATAAACGTTGCAAGATTAGAACGTAAAAATTTGTCTAAAATATTACCAATTAAATCTCTATTTTTAACAGTATTAACAATCTGTCTGCTCATTTGTTGTAAATTTACATCATTTTTTTACCACGTGTAACAACTAAATCATAGTCTTTAATTTTTTTTCTCAATGTATTTCTATTAATTCCTAGTAAATTAGCAGCTTTTATTTGGTTGCCGTCACACAAAGCAAGGGTCATATTTATTAAAGGTACTTCTACTTCCTTTAAAACTGTTTGATATAAGCCTGGAGCAGGCAAGCTATCTCCAAGTGATCGAAAATAATGGGATAAATGCATTTCAAGAGACTTTGATATTCTTGATCCCTCTAGTGGGTTTAAATCAGACTCCTCGGGTGTAATCATTGCTAGTTCATGCTTCGTTATTTTCTCATCTATAGTGTCAGTATTTGAGACTAATGAAAGTCGGCCAATAAAATTTTTTAATTCCCTAACATTTCCTGACCACTTTTTCTTTTTAATAAGTTCTACTGCACCTTTAGTAAGCGATTTAGTGTCAATATCATTATTTGAAAACTCTTTTAAAAAATGTCTAGCAAGTTCTGGAATATCTCCTAGTCTTTCCTCAAGTAGTGGGATGATGAGTGAAACCTCATTTAGTCTATAATATAAGTCTTCACGAAATCTGCCATTTTCTATAGCTTCTCTAAGATCTTGTCTTGAAGAACTTACAATTTTTAGGTCTTTATATCCATTTTTCGAAGATTCCCTTTTATTAAGTACAGAGAGAATAAAGTTTTGCACCTCAATATTTGCATTACTTATTTCATCCAAAAACAATGTTCCAACGGTTATATCACTTTGACCTTCAAAATTTTCTGAAAAAATATCTTGTAATTCCTTCAACGACATAAGCGAAAGATTGACGCTTAAAAAGTCCTTGTCTTTTCTAGTTCCAAAGTCATGCAGAACCTTTGCTATTAAATTTTTTCCAGTTCCGGATTTACCCTCTATTAGAATATTAAAATCCGTATCAATTACTTTTGACAAAATACGGTAAATATTTTGCATCACAGGCGAACTACCAACTATCGGCAAGTTATCTTCCAAATGATTATCATCTTTTATCGAGTTGTTTTTTAAATTTGGTGAGGAGTTTAACCTCAACTTAATTGCTGTATTTACGGATAAAATTAGATCTTTTAAATCAAATGGTTTTGGTAAATATTGATAAGCACCAAATTGATTAACCCGCATGGCAGTATTTAGATTATTTTTTGCAGACATTACAATTATTGGCATGTCAGGTCGTTTACTTTTTATTCTTGGAATAAGCTCTAAAGTGTCTCCATCAGGCATCATAACATCTGTTACTAATACCTCACCCTCACCATCTTCAATCCAACGCCATAAAGTACTTAGAGTACCTGTTGCTCTTACTTTACAGCCAGCACGCGATAATGCTTGAGCTAATATCATTCTAAGCGATCTATCATCATCTGCAATTATTACATTTCCCTCCACTAGTGCATCCTTTCAGATAAGGACGTATCACCAGCCGGAAGGTAAATTTTAAAACACGCTCCATCGACCATATCGTCTAGTTCAACAAAACCACCATGTTCAGATATTATCTTAGCGACTAAAGGTAGTCCAAGACCAGATCCACCCATTTTTGTTGTGCTAAATGGATCAAATATATCAGATATAATATTTTTTGATACACCTGGTCCATTATCAGAAAAGGTTATCATTAACTGTAGCTTTTTATTTTTATCTCCAAAGGAACCTAGAGCTAACCCAGAATAGAAAGAGGTCTTTATAGTTATCCGCCCACCCTTTTTGCCGACGGCCTCACAAGAATTTTTGATTATGTTATGAAAAGCTTGGGTGAGTAATTCAAAGTCCCCATTTACGTCAGGTATAGAGGGGTCATAATTTTCTTCAAATAATACGTGCGAACCGTATCCCTGCGAGGCACTTCTTTTAACTTTGTCAATTACATCATGAATATTCAATATGTCAAAATCCAGCGTATTTATCTCTCCCAACAGTTGAACTCTATCAACAATGCTCTCAATTCTCTTAGCTTCCTCAAGAATGATTTGTGTTAAAGCTTTCTTGTTTTTTACATTTGAACTTTCAAGCAATTGTGCCGCGCCGATAATACTTGCAAGTGGATTTTTGATCTCATGAGATAGCACTGATCCCATGGCACTCACTGATTTAATAGAACTTTGATTTAATACAGCCTGCTCCATCTTACCCTTAAGTCGTTTTGGATGAAAGAAAATTAAGTTACTCAAACCGGATTCAACACTTACTGCGTACATATCAAAAACTTGGTTCCCCTTATTTTTCCAATTTATTGGCACATCGAACTTTACAATTGCAGATGAATTATTGCTTATTTTATCAAGTACTTCGAAAACGGCACTATTTGGCCCGATGAAGCTGCTAAGCTTTTTACCCACCAAACGATAAAGAGAGGTCTCACAATATTGTTGAGATAAAGGATTAGCTAACTTTATTTCATTTTTAACATTTAATACGAAAGCTGGATATGGTACCAATTCCCATAAGTCTTTAAAATCCATTCTACTGCTCAGGCCAAAATATCATAACAAAAATAAAAGCGTAATTATTATTGCAATTATTAAGGTTATCAATTTAAACTTGAACTACACTAATTACAATAAATTCTTTATGGAAAAAAAATTTACAGGCGCATTAATTGTTGCTGCAGGAAAAGGAATAAGATCAAAATCAATAGTTCCAAAACAATATCTACATTTTGGGCATAAATACGTTTTAGAAAAAAATATTGAAAATTTTATCGACGAACCTCTGATAGACTTTGTTGTTGTTGTTATAAATGAAGATCACTTAGAGTTTTATGAGAAAGCCATCGCTAAAATTAATAACCCAAAACTATTAAAAAAATGTTTTGGGGGAAAAACAAGGTCCCAGTCAGTAAAGAATGGCCTTAAAGCGATATCGGATATAGGTTGTAAAAAAATACTTATTCAAGATGGGGCAAGACCTTTTACAAGCAACGAAATTATAAAAAAATGCATAAAGGGTCTAGATAATTTCGATGTCGTTTTCCCTGCAATAAAAATTCCAGATACTCTTTATGTAGAAGTAAAAGAAAATAATCAGAGCACAATTGATGCTCTTGGTTTTAATCGTAACTCTCTTATTAGAGCGCAAACACCTCAAGCCTTTCACTTTGACTATATCTATCGAACCCATATGAACAGCAATCAACATCATACGGATGACGTTAAATTAGCTCTCATTGACAAAAAAAAAATCGATATTGTTTCTGGCAGCGAGTATAATTTTAAAATTACAACTCCAGAGGATATTAAAATTGCAGAGAAACTTTTTTTAAATGTTTAGAATAGGTACTGGATTTGATGTTCATGCATTCGAACCAGGAAATAAAATATATCTGTGTGGAGTTGAAATACCATTCGATAAAAGCCTAGCTGGACACTCAGATGCTGATGTGGCTCTTCATGCCCTTACGGATGCAATATTAGGCGCTTTAGCTCTTGGCGATATAGGATTGCACTTCCCTGACACAGATAAAAAATGGAAAAAAGCGGATTCCGTGATTTTTTTAAACTGGTCAATTACACAAGCTAAAAAAAGAAAATTAAAATTGTCTAACATTGACTTAACTATCATTTGCGAAAAACCAAAAATAAATAGTTATAGAGAGAAGCTAATACTTAATCTTTCAAAAATCTGTTCACTAGAACATGATAGAATTAATGTGAAAGCTACTACTACTGAAAGATTGGGGTTTACTGGACGAGAGGAAGGGATAGCATCATTATGTTCCATTTTATTGCATGAGACTAACTAAATTAATAGTCACCTTTTTTTATATAGGACATGCGAATATAGCACCAGGATCAATTGCAAGCTTAGTTACGATTTTGCTTTTCTATCTGTTTGCAAAGTATTTAATCTATCACTTTTTTATAATTATTATTTTGATAACAACTTTGATAGCTTTTTTTTCTATTAGCATCTATACATACGAGTTGCCAAAAAAAGACCGTAGTGAGATTGTAATTGATGAGGTCGTTGGACAGTCAATTGCTTTATTGCCTTTATTACTATTTTCAGATACTAGTTCTCCAGATTTTTTTATGTGTATAATTTCATTGCTTTTTTTTAGATTTTTTGACATCGTTAAACCCTATCCAATAAAAAAATTTGATCAAATGAATAATACTTTTGGCGTAATATTTGACGATATTTTAGCAGGTGTCTTTTCAGCATTGTTGTTAACATTAGCATTGATTTTTTAATGCTAAATTCACAAAAACTGTCGAGGAAACTTTTAGAATCTTGCTTAGACAAAAAGATAAAATTATCGATTGCTGAAAGCTGCACCGGAGGATTATTAAGTGCAAATATTACCAAAGTAGCAGGATCTTCAGCTGTTTTTTCGTATGGCTTCATTTGCTATTCTAATGAATCAAAGAGAAAGTTCTTAAATGTAAGTGAAAAAACTATAAACTCCTTTGGTGCAGTAAGTTATGAAACCGTAAAACAAATGTTGACCGGGTTGTGCAACCAAGCAAAGTCAAAAACTTTAACTATTGCCATATCAGGAGTTGCTGGACCAAGTGGATCAGAGTCTAAACCAGTCGGATTAGTTTTTATTGGGATAAAAATATCGTCTCAAAAGACTGAAGTGATTACTGAATACAACTTTGGAAATATTGAAAGGAATAAAATTCAACAAAAAAGTGTGCATGAAGCACTTAAAATGAGCCTTAATATTTTAAAAAATGTTTGAAAACTTATTCCTTAGCTTTATTTTCAAAAGCCTCGATAATATTTAATGCAACTTTTTCGAAACTAAGTGAAACTAACTTCTCTTTTATGAATGAAGTGAACGATACCTCTAAAGAGAAAATAACTTCACAAAAGTTCTCTTTTTCAATAAATGACCAGTCCGCGTTTAAAGATTTAAAAGGTTTAGAGTTACCAGAAATAGATATAATATTCAATTTCCTATCAACCACTACCTTTGTATCAAAATTTTCGACAGTAAGTTTGAAGTTAATTGATAGGCACGCAGAAAAATGGTCGCGCTCACGCGCCAGAGACCTATCATAAATATCGACATTTGAACAAAAAGGGATAAACTCTGGATATGATTTTACATCAGCTACGACATTGAGTAGATCACTAGCTCTACAATCATAGACTTTTTTTGTTAACGTTTTTTTTATCATCCAAGACTTTTCTTCTAGCTTCTTTTAATAGCATAAAATCATCATCTGCATGAAAAGACGATCTGGTTAACGGGGTTGATGATACTAGCAAGAACCCTTTTCCAAGTGCCAATTTTCTATAATATTCAAATATTTCAGGCGCTACAAACTCTTTTACTGGAAAATGCTTGGGTGTTGGTTGTAAATATTGACCAATAGTTAAAAAATCTACCTTCGCTGCTCTCAAGTCATCCATTAGTTGACCAACTTCAATTCTTGTCTCACCCAACCCTACCATTATGCCAGATTTTGTGAACATTGACTGATTTTCTTCTTTTACCCTGCTTAAAAGTCTTAATGAGGTGAAATATCTAGCACCAGGCCGCACTACTGGATAAAGGCTCGGTACGGTTTCTAAGTTGTGATTAAATACATCTGGTTCAGATTTTAAAATTGGAAATATAACGTTATCATCACATTTCAAAAAATCTGGAGTCAAAATTTCAATAGTGGTCGAAGGAGAGTACCTTTTAATAGCTTCTATTGTTTTTACGTAATGCTGAGCTCCTCCATCTGGTAGATCGTCTCTATCGACACTCGTAATGACTACATGTCTAAGGTGCATTTTCTGAACTGACAGCCCTATTCTGTCTGGCTCCAACATATCAAGTTTAAGGGGCATGCCTGTTTTGACATTACAAAATGCGCAGCCTCTCGTGCATATGTCGCCCATTATTAAAAATGTTGCATGGCCCCTAGACCAACATTCTCCGATGTTGGGGCAACTAGCCTCTTCACAGATTGTTTTAAGATTATTTTGCTTAACAAGCTTCCTAGTTTCTTTATAGCCTTCAGTTAATGGTGCTTTAACCTTTATCCATGAAGGTTTTTTTGGCATAGGTAACGATTGGTTTTTAAGCTTTTCGGGGTGCCTTATTTCAAATCTTTTATTCATCTTTGTCAAAATTTATATGTGTATCCCTTTAGCGGATGACTTTAACACGCTTTCATGAATTGCTTCAGATAACGTGGGGTGAGGGAAAATAGTGTTTTCAATATTTTCTTGTATGATCTCAGCCTCCTTAGCCAAAGCATAATTATGAATTAATTCGGTAACACCCATTCCAACCATATGCACGCCCAAAAACTCCCCAGTATCTTTCTGAATTATGGTCTTAATAAAACCATTCTCATATCCCATAGCCAATGCTTTACCGTTAGCACTAAAAGGAAAGATTCCAATCTTGAATTCGACACCCTTTTCAATTACTTCTTTTTCTGATAGCCCAATACTAGCTACTTCGGGATCACAGTAAGTACAGGCAGGAATTCTATCCTTTTCAATAGGGTGTACCTTCATTCCAGCAACCTGTTCAGCAACAGAAATGCCCTCATGACTTGCCTTATGGGCTAGCCAAGGTGGGCTGGCTACATCTCCTATTGCATAGATATTGTCTACATTTGTTCTACAATATTCATCAACTATAATGCTACCATTCGAACAATTGATCTTTACACCCTCAAGATTTAAATTTTCTATATTTCCTACAATCCCTACAGCTAAAATAGCCTTATCAAATTCTAAATTAAGAGCTCTGTCTTTACTTTTTAATTCAGCCTTTACCAAGCCTTCTTTTTCTTTAAGGGATTCAAGTGAATGGTTTTTGAAAATCTTAATACCTCTATTTGAAAACTGTTTTTCCACGAAATTAGATATTTCCCTGTCTTCATTAGGGAGAATATTAGGTTTTACCTCTAATAAGGAAACATCTGATCCCATTTGCGCGAAAAAACTAGCAAATTCCACACCAATCGCACCTGAACCAACAACGAGAAGCGTACTAGGTATCTTATCAACTTGAAGAGCATCTTTGTAGAACCAAATATTGCTAGAATTAGGAACTCCACTAATTTCACGTGGTCTTCCACCAGTTGCAATACATATATTTTTACTAGTGATTTCTTTTATCGAGTTATTTTTTGATTTAATTTGAACGGATTTAGACGATTTGAATGAGGCTTCACCAAGAAAAACCTCAACCTTATTTTTTTTTAAAAGGAATTCGACGCCCGAAGATAATCTCTTAGCAATTGAACGAGATCTTTTTACAACCTCGCTGATATCTATCTTTCCTAACTCGCTTTTAATCCCGTATTTTTCTGACCCTTTTATGAGCTTTAGAACCTCTGCGGACCTTAAAAAAGACTTGGTAGGAATACATCCCCAATTTAAGCAAACTCCCCCTAAAGCCTCTTTTTCGATAATAGCAACCTTAAGGCCTAATTGAGCTCCTCTTATTGCAGCTACATAACCTCCAGGCCCAGAACCAATTATTAGTAAGTCGAAATTCATTAGTATCCCCCGAGTTATACGTATATATATAACACTTCATTCATAAATATAAATTAAAACTTTAAGGAAACAAGAGACAACAATCACCATATGAAAATAGTCTATATCTGTTACTTATTGCCAACCGGTAAAGCTCAGTAGCCTGTTTAGTACCTATAAAAGCATTAACCAGAATGAAAAGGGTAGATTTAGGTAGGTGAAAATTAGTAAATAATCCTGAGCACACTTTAAACTTGTGACCCGGCTTAATAAACGTATTTATAGACCCCGTAAATGCCTGAAAGCTATTATCAACAAAACAAGAACTCTCTAATACTCTCATAACTGTTGTACCTACAGCAATTACCCTTCCTCCCCTTTTTAAGGTTTTTTGAATTAGCAACGCCGCATTTTCATTAACCTTTGCGTATTCAGAATGCATTTTGTGATTATCTATATTATTCTCCCGGATCGGCAAAAAAGTTCCCCCACTTACATGCAATGTTATAAAACAATGAGGTATATTTTTTCTTTTTAAGCTTGTTATGTAATCTTCAGAAAAATGCAATGACGCCGTTGGCGCAGCAACTGACCCATAAATCTCAGCAAAGGGAGTTTGGTAATTTATAACGTCAGCTTTATTGGGACCACGTTTTTTCATTATATAAGGTGGTATCGGCATATATCCTATTTCTTGCAAGCAAGGTATTAACTCTTTTGCACCAGGATCAAAACTCATAACACATTGAGCAAGGTTAAATGAAACTACATCGGCAGAGAGATCTTTTGAAAAAATTATTTTATCGCCTTTTTTTAATTTTTTGAGCGGCTTACAGAAGGTAGTCCAGACATTCCCATCAATCGCTTTATTTAGAGTAACGCTGACTTTTGGCTTTACATTATCTGACGATGGTCTGACCCTTCGGCCTTTAAGCATGCATGGCAATACCTTTGTATTGTTAAAAACTAATAAATCGTTTTTAGACACGTATTTTAGCAAGTCAGATACTCTTTTATGAGAAAAACTATTTTTTTTAAATACAAGCATATTTGCCTTATCTTTAGATGCTAAAGGATTCAAGGCAACTAAATCATCAGGATAAAAGTAATTATATGAATCTAAATCGCCCACCATCACCTATTACCATTTTCTTCCATACTAAATATTTTTCTAAATACACCTGGCGTAAGGATTGACAGTGGGTTTACTAAAACGGTTGGATTGCTTGAGTTACCCTTAACTTTATATGAAACTCCAAATACGCCTTCACCTTTTTCTCCACCTAAAACCTTACCTATCAACGGAATTGCTTTCACTACTCCGTTGATTATGTAAACTGGTGAGATTAGCCCATTTACGTTGACAGTATTTTGCTTTTTTCCATATCGTTCGTATCCGCCCATTGTTAATCCAAGCGATGGCCCAACCGCTACACCATTCTTCAAGGTCAACTCACTATCCTTATAATCAAAAGATCCCTCTATTTTTGTGAACAACAGTCCATTCCCGTTAAGGTTATCAAGCAATCCAATAATACTGGCAGAGGATATAATCTGAGCTAATACAGGGGCATTCTTTATCCTAAATTCCTTAATTTCCAAAGATCCTGACATTTTGACCCTATTTTCATAAAAAATCGATGCCTTAAACTTACCACCATAACCGTTCTGATAGTATTTTCCCCTTCGTAATAACTCACCAGCATCGTTTCCTGAAACAACCAGAGTGATCCCCCTGTTCTTGTTTGGCCTAATAGTGATTTCAAGATTTGATTGCGGTAAAAGTTTTGCCTTTGCATACCCCCTAAGCCCTCCAAAAGATCGAATTTCACCCTTTAGAGAACCTAAAAATTTTTCTTTCTTAAAAGTTATATCGACATCGCTGAAAATTATATCAAGAGGAATGTCCTTTTTTTTAAATTTTAAGCGCATTAAAAATTCTAAGCTAACAGTTCCTCTGTAAGTTTTAAATTTATTTTGCTCACCAAATTTTTGAAAAGTAGCTTTTTCTATTCGAATATCTGGAGTTTTTATGTTTGAATAGTTTACTTTTTTAATTTCAAAAATCGATTTATGTGAAGCAGATCCTGAAACTAAAACATCATTTTGAGAGTATTCAAACAAGAACCCATTGTCTTTTGTAAAATCCAATTTCAACTGACCATATTTGCCTTTCACTTTTTTTAGTGCCAAGGCCGGCACAAAAACTTCTGCGTTTGTGAAGTCAATATCAGTACGAATAAAAGTGTTATTATCTTTTTCAACAATCGAAAAAATAAGTTTAATTGGGCCATTAAAATTGAAAGTTGAAAAATTTGGAAAAAGCGTCTTAGAATTAAGTCCATCAAAGAAAATAATTAGATCGCTAGCTTTATCGTCAGTGAAAATGTTAGAAAGCCAATTATTGATAGAGCCATTGACTTTTCTATTGTTATCTGCCATCACTCCTTCAAAAAAAATCGTATTCCCTATACCCTTGAGACTTAGTGTGTCCAGATTGATAGAATTGTTAGAATTTAAAGAAATTAGTAAATTTTTCAAACTAAGTTCAAAAATATTTTCCTCGGGAGTAAACAACTCTTTAATATTCTTTAAAGCTATTGCTTTTGAATATGTAATTGATACTTCTTTTTCTCCCTGAGAACGAATTAAAGACTTTATCCGTGTAAAATCATGTTTTGTTTTTGGCACAAGAGAAAAAAGATCACTAATATTTGATTTCAAAGATAAGGTGATCTCCTTCTCACGCTCAACACTGCCAGTTGAGCTAAATTCTACTTTAATATCTCTATATGTATTTGATGAAGGCCCTACTTTAGTCACTGAATTAATTGCGGCATAACCTTCATTCAGATTCCCCCCAAAATTAATATTTTCAAATTCTACCGAGGCTTTGTTATTTTCAAAGTAAACAAGTTTATTGATCTTTCCATCAAACGAATTTAACTCAATATGGTCTAAATCAAACGTAAGACTAATTTTGGAAACTGCATTAGACAAACTTATATCTCTCTTTTTTTCTAATGAGAAAAAATTTAAAGGCCCCGAGAAATTATTAAGCCTCATTTTCTTTATTGCATCCAACTTTACAAAAAAGTCGAAAGATGTTTGTTCATTATCTGATAAATCTGAAGATCGTTTTATGTCCAAGCTAGCTTTTAAATTTGAAGGATTTTCTCCGACAATATTTATTTCAGATATAATTTCGTCTTTAAAAGGAAAAACACCGAAAACTTTAAATTCTTTTGAGAAAATAAAAGTATTTTCATGAGGCATAAAAAATTTTGTAACGTTTACGTCAAATGTTCGTTCAACAAAGTTAAAACTCGAATTAGAAGCTATTAAAGCGTAATCTCCAAATTCAAGCTTAGACTTTTTAAATAATATTTTGTTTTGTTCAAATGACTCTAGGATATTAATACTTGAGTAAAACTTAAATAGATTAGAAGTGTCTGCTGCTTCTAAATTAAGTTCTGTCGAGTTTAAATTTATAGTACCCACCAATTTAATTGCATTGCTTTTTTTATTGAATAAATATGAGTTATCCGTAAGCCCACCTAAAAAAAACCGAAGCATTTTTGGAACATCTTTCAAAGAAAAAAATTCTTTGTAACTATATTCTTGAGGATCAATATTAAACACAAGAATATTTCCAGAATTTAATGAAAAATCGACTTCTGCGGCATAAGTAATTTCACCAGCATTTTGTTTAATTTTCAAAATAGCGTTTGCATTTAATAATTTGTTGTTTTTAGAAAGATTAATTTTTTCAAAATTTACTATTTGATTCTGCAATATAAAAAAACCTTCATCTATTAGAATTGAGTCTGAATTGATTTTGTTCAGTGATACACGCATAGACTGAATCAGAGATTTGAAATCCACACTTTTTATTTTGTTAAGGTTTTGACTTAAATTTTTTGTTGGGCGATATTCCACCGTCTTTATAAGAACATCATCAATAAAGCTTGCACCAAGCCAATATTTTATAAAGTCAACTTTTAAATTGATATCATGCCCTACTATGTTTTTGAAATTGGAAAGGTTACCTTTTTCCAAAGTTATATTGGCACTGCTAAAATTATTGAACGAAATTGATATGGGGCCATTTGAAGATATGTTATTCTCTTCTAAAACTTGCTTAAATTTATTTTGAAAATAATTTGATCGCGCTACCTTGTTAAGTGTTGAGTCTGTTAGGAAAAATGATGATACTAAAACACCGGAAAGCACCAGCGTTAGAATTAGCGAAACAAATAAAGAAATGCGCCTGCCCGTATTCGAAAAACTAATTTTCAAAATATTGATCCCTTGTTTATTCAATTTATTCACTTATATCTTCGTTTAGTCTTGGAACATATATCCAATATAAACTATATGAATATGCTAACCTATTAAAAAGTAAGGATGTAGACAGGTATGGTGAAAGAGATAGGCTTGAATGATAAAATCCCAAAATTTAGCTTGGAGGCAACAACGGTAAATACATTCACAGATAGCGATTTACTTGGACAGTGGTCTGTTTTATTCATATACCCAAAAAACAATACTTCTGGATGCACTAGAGAAGCAAGAGAATTTAATGAAAGATACTCTGAGTTTGGATCTGCAGGGGTAAGAATTTTTGGGGTATCCAAAGATACTTTGGCAAGCCATATATCATTTTCCAAAAAGCTTAACCTACAATTTCCGTTGATATCTGATCCTCAGACATTACTTATTCAGAGCCTTAATGCTTGGAAAGAAAAATCGATGTATGGCAAAAAATACATGGGTGCAGAAAGATCAACATTTTTAATTGATAAGAACTTGATCATAAAATATATATGGAAAAAAGTTAAGGTTGAAGGGCACGTTAACGAAGTATTTGAAAAGTATCAAGAATTGTTCAGAGATCTTTAGTTACAAGAATGCGTTTGCTTTTTGGTGATGGTATATTTTTTGAAACTTGAAAGAGATCATTAATTTATTAACTATTTTTTTGTCCAAAAATCAATTGTATCAAAGAAAAAGATAGTTTAAATTTTCTTAAGTGGACATAAAATATTAATTTTGTTCATTAGGCGCAATAACCAAACTAAATAAAAAGAAACATTCGCATTTTTGAGTTTTTAAATACACAAACTGATTTTACAAGACGACATTATAAGAGACACAAAAAATATGATTTCTAAGGAAATAGCTAGGACATTTAATTATAGTAATCAAATTTAGAGGCACGAATATGTTTAACAAATCAAAAAAACCTGAAAACAAAAATATGGTAGTGGCTCCTGTCCCAGTGCCGCCGAACGATCCAGACCCTGATTTCCCTAGAAAAGAGCCCACTAGTGATACCACCGATGATAAGGTGTTTACTAAAGTTCCCCCATCAGTTTTGTCAAGTGACCTAAAAGTGAAGGGAAACCTTCTTACCTCTGGAGACATTCAGATCGAAGGTACTATAGAAGGTGATATTCAAGCTCACTTGCTTACGGTGGGCGAAACATCCAGGATAAAGGGAGAAATAGTAGCAGATGACGTGATTATTAATGGAAATGTGATTGGTTGCGTACGCGGTCTTAAGGTACGTCTTACAAACAAGGCGAGAGTACAAGGTGACATAATACACAAAGCAATAGCAATCGAAAGCGGTGCACATTTTGAAGGAACAGTTCAGCGTTCAGATAATCCGTTTGAGAATGCACCGGACAAAAAGAAATAACTATCTAGAAGAATTTAAAGATAAGACTGAAGACATAAAACCGTCTAAATCACCATCCAGAATCTTTTGAGTATCGCTACTCTCTTCTCCACTTCTCAAATCCTTAACCATTTGATATGGGTGAAGAACATAAGATCTAATTTGATTTCCCCAACCAGCTTCACCTTTCTGGTTATGACTTTCTTGAATACTTTCGTTCCTTTTACGCATCTCTAATTCATATAATCTAGATTTAAGAGCAGACATGCAATTTGCTCTGTTTTGATGTTGAGATTT
This sequence comes from uncultured Alphaproteobacteria bacterium, assembly GCA_902596605.1. Taxonomy (GTDB): domain Bacteria; phylum Pseudomonadota; class Alphaproteobacteria; order Rhodobacterales; family Rhodobacteraceae; genus CACIJG01. The sequence continues at coordinate 38,555 of CACJUU010000002.1, forward strand.
CTCAGAACTTGTCACCACGATTCCGGTTGGCAAATGAGTTATTCTGACCGCAGAATCTGTTTTATTTGCGTGCTGTCCACCAGGGCCTGAAGATCTATAAGTATCTATCCTCAAGTCTGAGGGATTAATTTCTATATCAAAGTTATCGTCTACTACTGGATATACCCATACGGAGGAAAATGAGGTATGCCTTCTTGATGAGCTATCAAAAGGGGAAATACGAACCAGACGGTGGACCCCGCTTTCTGGTCTTAACCAACCGTATGCATTATTTCCAACGATCTTATAACAACATGATTTAATACCAGCTTCATCACCTTGGCTCTCAGAAATTAATTCAATTTTGTATTTTTTCTTTTCTGCCCACCTAAAATACATTCTAGCGAGCATTTGTGCCCAGTCACAGCTTTCGGTGCCTCCAGCGCCAGAGTTTATTTCTAAAAAAGCATCATTTGCGTCTGCTTCTCCATCAAGCAAAGACAGTACCTCTACCTCTGTAACCTCATTTTTTAATTTGGAAAACGAATTTTCTAATTCAATAATAAGCGACTCATCTTTTTCTTCGGATCCGATCTCAAAAAGCGTCTTGATATCATTAAACTCATTTTGGAGTTTACTAAAGGTTTCAAACTGCTCTAATAATCCCTGTCTTTCTCTCATTAAAGATTTGGCTAAAGCTTGATCTTTCCATATTTCCGGATTCTCACACTCTGAAGTCTTAATAGATATTCTTTCTTGAAGGGTCTCAAACTCAATCCTTCTTGAGATTAAATTTAAGGAGTTGGAGATCTCTGAAAGATACTTTTGTATTTCTGCACTCATAAAAAAGCTCGATAGCAAAATTATTATAAGAATGATTAGCCAATAGACTTTAGTATTACAATGAAAACAAATAAAAATCTATCATTTGTCTACTCCATATTCTAATACAAAAATTAAAAATAAAACTAAATTACTTGTATATTTAGTCTCAATTGTTTACGTTAGCGATAGTTGCCAAAGTTATGATCATTACATATTTGGCAAAAATTAAGAATTAAATAGTGCCTATTTTTAGGTCTGTATTTTTTAGATAATATTAAAAAATGGCACGAGGATAAACATTTGTTTAAACAGGAAAAAATAATAAAAATTTATTTTCTTTCCTTTAAGGACGAGATTTTACAATGGAAAAGAAACTACTTATCGATGCAGCGCATCCTGAAGAAACCAGGGTTGTGGTTGCAGAGTCTTCTCAAACTCATGATTTTGATTTTGAGAGCAATGAAAAAGCACAGATTACGGGAAACATATACCTTGCTAAGGTAACTAGAGTTGAACCATCTTTACAGGCAGCTTTTCTTGATTATGGTGGCAATAGGCACGGCTTTCTAGCATTTTCAGAAATACATCCTGATTATTACCAGATACCATTAGCTGACAAAGAGGCCCTATTGGCAGAACAGATAGCGGCAGAAGAAAGTATTCGCGAAAATGAGGTTGATACAATTAAAGAAGAAGAACCTTCCAATGGTGTGGATGAAGCTCCTAGCCTAGAGGGTTCTTTCAATCTCAGCACGGACATAGAGTTTCATCCAAATGATACTTCTATGATTAATGATAGAAATAAAGATGATTCTGCTGAAATTTTAGAAGAAGACCCCTTCCCAGCAAAAAGACCTTTTCAAAGAAAATATAAAATTCAGGAGGTAATTAAGGTTCGTCAAATATTACTGGTACAAGTAACAAAGGAAGAACGAGGAAACAAAGGGGCCGCTTTAACAACTTATCTTTCTATAGCCGGAAGATATTGCGTTTTGATGCCTAATACGTCGAGGGGTGGAGGAATTTCAAAAAAAATAACTGTACTTAAAGACCGTGTAAAGCTTAAAAAAATTATTGAAGATTTAAAAATAAAACCCAACAGCGGTTTAATTATACGGACAGCTGGCGGGAATCGGACAAAAACTGAAATTAGAAGAGACTATGATTTTTTACTAAAAGGCTGGGAAAAAATCAGGGAGCAAACACTGAGTTCTATAGCTCCAACTCTTATACATGCCGAGGGAAACCTAATAAAAAGAGCTATAAGAGACCTATATGATAGAGATATCAAAGAAATAGTTGTTGAAGGAGAAGAGGCGTACAAGGAAGCCAAATCGTATCTTAAGTTATTGATGCCATCACACGCAAAGTATGTCAAAAAATATGATGGCAAGGTACCTATATTTTCGTTTTATGAAGTTGAAAATTATCTTCAAGAAATGTTCAATCCAATTGTGCAGCTAAAATCTGGAGGTTACATCGTTATTGGAATAACGGAAGCTTTAGTAGCGATTGATGTGAACTCTGGGAGAGCAACAAAGGAACGGAGTATAGAGGAGACAGCGCTTAAAACAAATATGGAGGCCGCTTCAGAAATAGCTAGGCAACTTAAACTAAGGGATTTAGCAGGCCTTATCGTTATTGATTTCATAGATATGGAGGAAAGAAAAAATAATATTGCTGTAGAAAAAAAGATAAAAGATTGCATAAGCCTTGACAGAGCAAGAATACAAATTGGCAGAATTTCGTCTTTTGGCTTACTCGAAATGTCACGGCAAAGATTGAGGCCTGGAATGCTAGAATCCACTACAATGCCTTGTTCATTTTGTCATGGCACTGGCTCCACTCGTTCTGATGAGTCGTTAGCTCTCCAAATATTGAGAGACCTAGATAAAGAGGGGTCAGAAGCAAAAATAAAGGATGTTCTAAAAGTGAAGGCTCCGATCCAGACAATAAATTTTTTAATTAATCATAAAAGAGACCACATAATTTTAATCGAGAACCGGTATCAAATTAGAATAGAATTGCATGCAGAATCTAGCTTAATTTCTCCATATTATTTAATAGAAACACCATTTAGTGATAAGCAAGTAAAGAAAAATATAGAGAACAACAAACAAAGAGCGAAAAAGAAAGAAAAAGAAAATAAAAAAGAAAATTCAGTAAATGCAAAAGATCAAAAGGCATTTAATAACAAGATTAATGAAAATGGTAGAGAAGATTCTGAAGAATACAAAAAGCGAAAGAGGAAAAGAAAAAGAAGACACCCAAAAGATATGGACACACCAGTGCAAGCTAACGATACAAGTTTTCTAAACACTTCAGCGTACGAAAAAGAGGCAGAAACAACACCTACAATCGGGAACAAAAATTTGAAGAGCGCTAATGATAAAGGCAATCAAGGTCATACAGAACCTACTGATAACACGTTCGGCATGAAAAAGGAAAAAGCGGCAAAACCGCGTACTAGAGCTAGTGCAAAAAAGACAATAGAGGGACTTAAAACTAATAATAACAAATCAATAGAAAGTGATGATAATGTTAAAAATACAAAAATGGGTAAGAAGGGTTGGTGGGACCGTTAATCTAAAAATTTACACATCCATACTTATAAAGATTATATTGATAATATAATCAACCATGTTATTTTCATTCCACATTTACATTACTGCGAGCTCAAGCCATGAAAAAAAATGATTTGGAAGTTGAAAAATCTTTCATTGATTACCTTGTTAAAACAACCAAAGATAAAAACTTATCTTCTTTAGAAGTAACGCGCACTTTAACAGATAAACACAGACTCAAAATAAAGATCAATAACTCTGTTTCTGATGCTCACACACAGGAAAGAAAGACAGTTAAAGTCGATAATAATTCTTTTCAGAGCGAGAAACTTACTCTTGAGGAAAAATCTCAAAGTTCAACGGAAAATACCAACGTTATTAAATCTCCCATGGTTGGGACAGTTTATTTATCGCCTTCACCAGAAGAACCCACATTTATTCAGGTTGGAAAAAAGTTAAAGAAAGGCGATACAATTTTAATTATTGAAGCTATGAAAACGATGAACCAAATTCCCTCAACAATCGAAGGAACGGTTAAAGAAATATTAGTAAACAACGAGAGTCCTGTTGAGTTTGATACACCACTAGTAATTATAGAACCATAAATGTTTAGGAAAATTTTGATTGCCAATAGGGGTGAAATCGCGCTTCGAGTAATAAGGACTTGTAAAGAAATGGGTATAAAGACTGTAGCGGTTTATTCCCAAGCTGACGTAAATGCAATGCATGTAAGAATGGCTGATGAAAGTGTATGTATTGGGCCAGCAGAGAGCACGAAAAGTTATCTTTCCATTCCTTCAATTATATCTGCATGTGAAATTACTGGAAGTGAAGCTGTACATCCTGGCTATGGATTCTTATCAGAAAATGCAAATTTTGCTGAGATTTTGGCAGATCATGGAATTAAATTTATTGGACCCTCTGTCTCTCATATAAATACGATGGGCGACAAAATAAATGCAAAAGCCCAAATGGAAACATTCAATGTTCCTTGTGTCCCAGGTTCTAATGGTGAAGTCAAAAATGTTAATGATGCTCATATTACTGCAAAAAAAATAGGCTTTCCTGTTCTATTGAAAGCCGCGGCCGGGGGCGGTGGAATAGGAATGAAGATTGTATCCAGTGACAATCAACTAGAGACATTGTTTTTGCAAGCAAAATCAGAGGCAAAAAAGAGTTTTAATGATGATACAATCTATATGGAAAAGTACTTAGAAAAACCCAGGCATATTGAAATCCAAATCTTTGGAGACGGAAAAGGAAAAGCTGTACATTTAGGAGAGAGAGACTGTTCTCTCCAAAGACGACACCAAAAAGTACTAGAAGAGACTCCAAGCCCAGGAGTTACTCCAGACGAGGTAAAAAAAATTGGAAAGATTTGTTCCGATGCAGTGAGTAAAATGAAGTATGAAGGAGCAGGAACAATAGAATTTTTATATGAAAATAGAGAGTTTTTCTTTATTGAAATGAATACTAGGCTCCAAGTTGAGCACCCAATAACAGAGGCTGTTTTTGGTATAGATTTAGTAAAAGAACAAATACGTGTTGCTTCGGGAATGGATATGTCCCTTTCTCAAGAAACTCTTAAACCGCAAGGTCACGCAATAGAATGTCGAATTAACGCTGAACGCCTTCCATCTTTTTCGCCATCACCAGGTAATATAAAAGAATTCCACTCTCCAGGAGGTATTGGAATTAGAATGGATAGCGCCATTTATAATGGTTTTAAGGTTCCTCCATTCTACGACAGTCTCATAGGAAAATTGGTTGTGCATGCTGATAGCAGGTCATTGGCAATTAGTAGGCTATCTAGAGCTCTCGACGAACTTATTATAGATGGTGTCTACACAACTATGGATCTTTTCAAAGAAATTATAGATGACGAAGACTTTAAGAATGGGGAGTATAACATACATTGGCTTGAGCACTGGCTTTCCGATAAGGTTCGATAATTGCTTACTCGCTCTCATAACGAAATAGACCCAAGTGCCGTTATTAATCTTTATAGAAATGGTGCTTTCCCAATGGGAGACCATAAAAATGATAATCAGATTTTTTGGTGTAATCCAATAGTAAGAGCAGTAATACCCATTTCGAAATTATATATATCAAGAAGCCTTAAAAAACAATGCCGCAAAAAGAAATTTGAATTTTCCATTAATCATGATTTTTTATCAACTATTTCAAACTGCGCAAATCGAGAAGAAACTTGGATAAATAAATCAATTATATCTACTTATAATACCTTGCATGATCTAGGATACGCTCATTCAATAGAAGTTTGGGAAGATAAAAAATTAAAAGGAGGTCTATATGGGGTAGCAATTGGCAAGGTTTTTTTTGCGGAAAGTATGTTTTCAATAAGTTCAAATGGATCAAAATTAGCATTAATAGCATTAATGGGGACGTTAGCTTTGCATCAATTTTTATTGTTAGATGTTCAATTTATGACTAGTCATCTTAGAACTATGGGAGCTAAAGAGATATCGAGACCTTTATTTTTAAATTTGATTAAAAAATCATCTTCTGAAAAAGTTCAATTTAATAAACCTAGTAACGCAATAATCGATGAAATACTGATTAACAAAGCAGAAATGAAGTCACTAGTCGGAATTCGCAAACTTAAGCATCAAATTTAAAATGCTTGTCGAGCCTTGAGTATAAATGATCTCTTGATTGTTCAATAACAGGACATCTGATCCTCCTGGTAGGATCGATATATAGCTCCCTCCAAGTAGACCTTCCAGTTGCACAGAAGCTTCCGTATCATCTGGAAAACTATATTCCTTGTCAAAGTCCATCGTTATATAGGCATAAAAATTATCTGGTTCCAAAGAAACACTTTTAACAGTTCCAATATCTACCCCAGACATCTTTACCTTGCTACCGGTCATTATACCGTCTACGTTATCGAAGCGAGCGTGTAACCGAAAGCTATCGCTCTTAAAAAGTTTACTATCAACTGTTGCATATACGTAAAAAAGAAATAAACCGGTAATTAACAAAACCAAAAAGCCAAGAAAAGCATCGAGAAAATTAACTTTCATTTTCGACTTACTCTGGTTTCCATGCTTTATAGTCAGATTGATAACTATCTAAATCGTCCTTTGAATTACTAGTTCTCACTATGCGTGGCTTATAGGCACTGTCTAGGCCAGTTAAGTTACCATTAAATTGCTTTTGCCACTTATGAGTTATACTGTTATCTTTTGGACTTTCAACTGAAATAAATCTAAGCCAACTGTTCCATTCTGGACTAATTTTTGAGGCCTCAGATTCATTTGAATATATACACCAACGATTTTTTTTATCTTTACTCTCATAATAAAAATTACCAAAATAATCTTCCCCAACTTTTTTACCATTAAAATACGTATAAAATTTGGTTCCAACGGTAATCCCATTCCACCATGTAAATAAAAACCTTAACAATCTTTTAAAAACCATTTTATTGATCCTAAGACGCAGAAGCGGGTTCCTCAGAACTTTCGCTATATATCATTAACGGATCAGAGTCTTTATCAACAGAATCTTCGTTTACAACTACTTCTTCTACTGACTGTAGTGAGGGCAGATCAAACATAGAGTCTAACAGAATCTTTTCTAATATCGAACGCAAAGCTCTGGCACCGGTTTTCCGCTTTATTGCCTTATTTGCTATGCTATTAAGAGCCTCATCGGTGAACGTAAGCTTTATACCTTCTAATTCAAATAATTTTTTGAATTGTTTAACAAGCGCATTCTTTGGTTCGTTTAGTATTTTGATCATAGCTTCAATATTCAAATCATTCAATGTTGCTACAACAGGTAGCCTTCCGACGAACTCTGGAATAAGTCCAAATTTCAAAAGGTCTTGGGGCTCTACATCACAGATAATATCTCCAATTTTTCTACTGTCCGGGCCACTAACGTCAGCTCCAAAACCTATACTCTTGGTTTCTCCTCTTGAGGAAATAACTTTTTCAAGACCAGCAAAAGCACCTCCGCAAATGAATAAAATATTTGTTGTATCAACTTGTAAAAATTCTTGCTGAGGATGTTTTCGTCCTCCTTGAGGTGGCACAGAGGCAACAGTACCCTCCATAATTTTCAATAGAGCTTGTTGGACACCTTCACCGGATACGTCTCTTGTAATTGATGGATTGTCTGTCTTACGGCTTATCTTGTCGATCTCATCTATATAGACGATTCCTCTTTGCGCCTTCTCCACATTATAATCAGCTTGTTGTAATAACTTAAGAATAATATTCTCTACGTCCTCTCCCACATAGCCCGCCTCTGTAAGGGTTGTAGCGTCTGCCATAGTGAAAGGAACATCTAAAATTCGAGCTAACGTTTGAGCTAGAAGAGTTTTTCCACACCCTGTTGGCCCTATTAGCATAATATTAGATTTTTGAAGCTCAACGTCTCCCTTTTTGGGTGAATACCCTATTCGTTTGTAGTGGTTATGAACAGCAACAGATAAAATTTTCTTTGCAGCAGTCTGCCCAATTACGTAATCATTCAATACTTCAAAGATTTCTTTTGGAGCCGGAATTGATGACCTTGCGCCCTTACCTTCATTTGTCTTAACTTCTTCTTTGATGATATCCATGCATAATTCTACACATTCATCACATATAAAGACTGTTGGCCCAGCTATAAGTTTTTTCACTTCATGCTGGCTTTTACCACAGAAGGAACAAAAGAGCGTATTTTTATTAGATGTTGATCCTGACTTACTCATAATTTAACATATTAATACGTTTATATATTCTGCCAAGTTTTTTTATCAAAATGCAATTTTCATTCCGCTTTATCTGAAGGATCGGTTTCTCTACGGTCAATAATCTTATCAATAATACCCCAGTCAAGAGATTGCTCTGGCGTCATGAAATTATCTCGATCTAATGCCTTCTCTACTGAACTTATCTTTTGATTAGTATGTTTTACATAAATCATATTAAGTCTCTTTTTGAGGTCCAGTATTTCTTGAGCATGAAGAGCAATATCTGATGCTTGACCCTGAAAACCTCCTGAAGGCTGATGAACCATAACCCTGCTGTTCGGCAAACAAAACCTCATACCCTGTTCTCCGGCAGCTAATAAAAGAGACCCCATTGAAGCTGCTTGACCAACGCACATCGTAGCTATTTTTGGTCTCACATACTGCATAGTATCATATATCGACAGGCCAGATGACACCACTCCTCCAGGCGAATTAATGTACATAGAAATCTCTTTTTTTGGGTTTTCTGCTTCTAAGAACAGCAACTGTGCTACAACCAGAGTAGACATTCCATCATGTATTGGACCTGAAATAAATATAATTCTTTCTTTTAAGAGTCTTGAAAAAATATCATAAGCACGTTCACCTCTTGCACTTTGTTCAACAACCATTGGAACTAATGTATTCATGTATATCTCGTTAATGTCTTTCATTACTACTCCTTGTAAATATCCTCTAAAATTTAATTAAGCTTTTCCATTTGCTCTTTAAACTTAACTACAGACAGCTTTTTTTCCTTTAGAGTAACAGCTTCAAGTATGCTGTTTACCACTTTTTCTTCAAACAGGGGCCCTCTTAAGGCTTGCTGAGCTTGGGGATTGGATTTAATAAACTTAAGATACTCTTGTTCCTGACCAGGATATCTTCTAGACTCATTTTCAAATGCAGCATTCAATTCAGCCTCTGTTAAATCTAACTTATTTTGCACTCCAAACTCAGCAAAAAATAAACCTACCCTAACCCGACGCTCAGCTATTTTTTTGTCTTCTTTTGAAACCTTAGGTATTTCATCTGTGTTATCGTTCTTTTTGTTGTTATCTTGATGCATAGCTATTGAGTTAGCTTCCGTTGTCACTAATGACTCAGGCAATTCAAATTTTAGCTCTTTCTCAAGCTTATCCATTAATTGTTTTTTCAGTAACACTCTTGAACCATGGTCAAATTCGTCTTTGACTTGCTTCTCGAGGTTTTCTTGAAGCTGTTTAAGATTTTCTAGTCCAAACTTCTTTGCTAATTCGTTATCAACCTTAGGCAAAACTGGGCATGAAATTTCTTTAATTTTACATTTGAACTCTGCATCTCTGCCTGAAAGTTCTTGGTTCCCATAATTTTTTGGGAAAGTAACTTTCACAATTTTTTCATCGTTTTTCTGTACACCAATCAATTGATCTTCGAAGCCGGGAATAAAACTATTTGAGCCTATGACCAAGGGAAAGTCTTTACCAGAGCCGTTTTCGAAAGGCTCACCGTCTATAAATCCCTCAAAATCCAAAATAACTTGATCCTTCTTCTTAGATTTTACCCCCTTCTTTCCTGTTTGATATTCAGGACTACTTTCTTGTACACTCTTCATAGCATCATCTAAAGACTTTTTGTCTGGTTCTACAACCAGGTTGTCTAGAACTAACTTTGAAAGGTCAAACTTTGGAATCTCTGGCATACACTCGTATTCAATAGAAAGCTCTACATCATCTCCTGATTTCCACTCTCTATTAATTAGATCTATCTTTGGCTCATAGGCTGGCTTATCTCCCTTTTTCTCAAAATGATCTTTCACCGCCTTGTCAGTAGCACTTTTCATAGCTTCTGATAAAAGGGCCTCACCGTGCATTTTCTTCAATAAGCTTAAAGGAACTTTTCCTTTTCTAAAACCTTTCATCTGAATAGAGGGTTGCTCTTTTTCTAACTGATTATCGACCTCTTTATTTAGATCTGTCGCTTTTAGCGTGAACTCGTACTTTCTTTTAAGTTTTTCATTAATAATCTCTTTGAATTTCATTTTTGCCTCAAGCTCTTGTATAGACAGGTTGCTGTAAAAACCTATAATAAAATAATTGCCAACCCAATAACGATTTATGCAAGATTAAAAGTTTTTTTGCAATAGATTTTCAAAAAAATTTGTTTCTCTTTTTGCCATAATATCGCTATCCTCTTTCGCCAAGTATATTGAAAAAAAGTAAATGAAGTGATAATTTTAAGTTTACACTTAACATCTATTACGGATCAGGCTTTAAACATTGGAAAAACAAAAAACTTTTGGAGTTAAAGAGGCACAAAATTTGTTGTCAAGCGTAACTGCTCCCTGGATCCAAGATTTAGGTCTTCAAATTATTAGTATCTCTGAATTAAAGTGTAAGTTCAATCTGAACTACAGTGAAAAACTGGTAAGAGCAGGTAACATTATTTGTGGCCAAGCTATAGTTAGTGCAGCAGATACAGCAATGATTGTAGCTGTTACCAGTGCAATCGGAATGTACCAAGAAATAACCACAGTAGATATTTCTTGTAAATATTTACGCCCTTTGCTGCGAGGAGGAGGTTCAATTGAAACAGAAATATTAAAGCTTGGCAAGCGCCTTGTGGTAGGTCGAATTACCATAAAGGATATTGAGACTAATAAATCAGCAGCAGAAATAAGTTGCACGTATGTTAGGCTGTAACCAACGAGTTTTAAGAAATATCAAATCCGAAAATAAGAGTCGAATAAATGCTGCATGGCAAGAATAAAAATAAAACTCTCTATTCCAGCAAAAAAATTGATTTTGGCGTATCTTCAATGGTAAATAGGCTTAAAACCGTGGGGATGTTGAAACCCATGGAGGCTTTAAAAAGAGCCGATCCCAATAAATGGCATTATGGCCAAGCATTTGATCCCTCTAAGATAGAAAGAAACTACTCTTCGTTTATAAAAATCTTAAATAGCTTGAATGTCGAAATCTTATGGATGACGCCCAAAAACAATGAAAACGCAGACTCCATATTTACTTATGATCCATCATTTATGACCCAAAAAGGTGCAATTTTGTTATCACCCGGGAAATCACTTAGAAAAGGGGAAGAAAAAATCCATGAGGAGTTCTACAAAAATAATAATATTCCGATAATAGGAAAAATATCTGGATCGGCGATTGCTGAAGGTGGAGATATGTTTTGGTTAGATAAAGAAACCCTAGTGATTGGAAAAGGCTTTAGAACTAATCAAATTGCAATTGAACAAATCACAGGCATGTTAAGTAAAATTAATGTGGAGGTTGTATCCTTTGATCTTCCGTTTTTTTTAGGACCAGGGGCTTGCCTACATTTGATGTCTCTTATAAGTATAGTTGATGGAAAAAAAGCTCTTGTATACTTGTCTCTTCTGCCTGTAGGTTTGGCACAGTTACTTGAAAAAAAAGGTTACGATCTAATTGAAGCACCAGAAGATGAATTCATTTCCAGTGAAGGCCTAAATATTAATGTGCTTGCTATTAAACCTGGGATTTGTGTAATGATCTCTGGCTGCCCGAAAACAAAACGGGCTTTAGAAAAAAAGGGAGTTACTGTTTATACGTTTGATGGAGACGCTTTGTGCATTGGTTGTGAAGGAGGTCCTACCTGTTTAACAAGACCAATATTACGAGTATAATAAGAAAATTAATAATGAAGAAACTTTTAGCTACATCTGAACCCTCGGCGATTCAAACGAGCTTCGTCATTTTGCCATTTCTCCTCGCATTCCATGTGATCTTGATCGTTTTGGGGATCTTTATGTACAGACGAATTGATTGAGGTAATAGTAAACGCCATCACGGTTCATAATGTAATATATACCATAGGTGTTCCTCATTTTGTTTCACACCTAATTGCATAAACAACATTAAATTCATATAAATCAGTGCTTTAGGTCAAATAATATTATGAGAATGGTGCGGGTGATAGGACTTGAACCTACACGCCCTAAGGCGCCAGAACCTAAATCTGGTGCGTCTACCAATTTCGCCACACCCGCACACAAATTTATTAATATCAACAATAATGAAAATTTAAATAAAAAAAACTACTTTCATTATTTTTTAAATTATTAGACAAGAAACACGAAAATATGATTTCATTTAGCCTAATATTTAGGCATATGGAGAAAATTTAATCAGTTTTCTGTAAAAATTAAATTTTTTTAAATCAGACAGATTTTGTTCATTGAATTTTTTACTTCAACGCCAAATAAGTGTGCCGAGGAGTAATAATATGAAAAAAATTGAAGCGGTAATCAAGCCTTTCAAACTGGATGAAGTCAAAGAAGCGCTTCAAGAGTTTGGGGTGCAGGGCTTAACAGTTACTGAAGCTAAGGGATTTGGCAGGCAAAAAGGTCACACCGAACTGTATCGCGGGGCAGAGTATGTTGTCGATTTTCTACCCAAGATAAAAATAGAAATTGTTGTTGCGGATGAGATTTATGAGGATGTCGTGTCAACAATCACCCAAAAAGCAAAAACTGGGAAAATTGGAGATGGGAAAGTATTTGTGACAGACGTTTTGAATGCAGTGAGAATACGTACTGGTGAAGATGGCGAAGATGCGCTTTAAATAAAACTATAATTCAAACTTTAAAAGGGGTTATTTTATGACTATTAAAAAAGTACTAAGTGAAATTAAGAAAGGTGATTATGAATACGTTGATATGAGGTTTACTGACCCTAGAGGAAAGCTTCAACACGTAACTGTAATGGCTTCCGAAGTAGACGAAGGTTTTCTGAAAAGCGGATGGATGTTCGATGGGTCCTCTATAGCAGGCTGGAAGTCCATTAATGAGTCCGATATGAAACTGATGCCAGATCTTGATTCTGGTTATCTCGATCCATTTTATTCTGAGAAGACATACTGCTTGCACTGTAACGTCGTGGAACCGGAAAGCGGAAAGTTATACGGAAGGGATCCAAGAAGTACAGCCGTGAAAGCAGAGGAATACCTCAAAAAAACTAAAATCGGTACAAAGGCATTTTTTGGACCAGAAGCTGAATTTTTTCTCTTCGATGATGTTAAGTTTTCAAATTCAATGAATAAGGTCAGTTTCGAAGTCGACGCTGTAGATGCATCATGGAATACAGATACAAGCTATGAAATGGGAAACATGGGTCATAGACCAGGGGTTAAGGGCGGCTATTTCCCAGTTAATCCGACCGATGCTGGTCAAGATATCAGATCAGAAATGTTGTCTACAATGAAGAGAATGGGAATGAAAGTTGACAAACATCATCACGAAGTAGCTTCATGCCAGCACGAGCTTGGTCTTGTTTTTGACTCATTGAAAGCTCAAGGAGATAATCTTCAAAAATATAAGTACGTAATCCAGAATGTTGCACACTCATACGGCAAGTCCGCTACTTTTATGCCCAAACCAATTGCGAATGACAATGGGACAGGAATGCATACAAATATGTCTATATGGGATGGAAACAGCCCTGTTTTTGCTGGCAAAGAATATGCAGGATTGTCAAAAAATGCGTTATATTATATAGGCGGAATATTGAAGCATGCCAAGGCATTGAACGCTTTTACCAATCCCTCCACGAACTCGTACAAGAGATTAATACCAGGATTTGAAGCTCCCGTACTACTCGCCTTTTCAGCAAAGAACAGATCAGCTAGCATCAGAATTCCGTACGTGGAGTCATCTAAAGCAACTAGAGTAGAGGCTAGATTCCCAGATCCGACGGCTAACCCATATCTTTCTTTTGCGGCATTGTTAATGGCTGGATTGGACGGAATAAAAAATAAAATTGATCCAGGAGAGGCTGCAACCAAAGATCTATATGATCTACCTCCAGACGAATTGGCTTCTATTCCCACAGTTTGTGGTAGTCTTAGGGAGGCTTTGAATAGCTTAGAAAATGACCATGAATTTCTTCTTCAAGGAGATGTCTTCAACGTTGATCAACTTGAAGGATACATGGATCTTAAGTGGGAAGAAGTATATGCTGTCGAGCATACACCTCACCCAGTAGAATATGGACTCTATTATTCGCTTTAGTTTATAATGATTTACAAAGGCGTAAGCTAGTTCTTACGCCTTAAAGATTCTGGTACGTTTTACTATTAATTTTGAAATCATTGATGTAACGTTGTATCGTTACATTATAGAGGCCTTTTATCATAACAAAATCAAAGCAAGCATATGACGCTTCCTCAATAGAGGTTCTCGAGGGATTAGAGCCAGTCAGGAAACGCCCAGGCATGTATATCGGAGGCACCGATAACAAAGGCCTTCACCATCTTGTATCTGAAGTGTTAGACAACTCCATGGATGAAGCGGTCGCTGGCTTTGCAACAAAAATTGATATTGAGTTTATCTCTGAAGAGGAAATATCAATTTCTGATAATGGAAGAGGAATACCAATAGACTTCCATCCAAAGTTTCCAGACAAAACAGCTCTAGAGGTTATTTTTTGCACTTTACATGCAGGTGGAAAGTTTTCTGACAAAAATTATTTGACTTCCGGTGGATTACATGGAGTTGGCATTTCTGTTGTTAATGCTTTATCAGAAATGCTAACAGTAGAGGTGGTAAAAAACAGAGTTTGTTATTCCCAGAGTTTCTCAAAAGGCATGCCTCTCGGTAAGCTCGTAAAAATAGGAGAAAAGAGAATTAAATCTGGTACGAAAATTACATTTTCTCCTGACAAGAAAATATTTAGTGGTAACAATTTTTTTAATCCAGAGAAAATATATGAGCTAGCCAAATCTAAGGCTTATCTATTCTCCGGGGTAACAATTGACTGGAAAGCAACAAATATTGGCGAAAGTAATGTAAATAAATTGCCAACCTCAGAGAGATTTCACTTTGAGAATGGACTGACCGATCTAGTTAGATCTAACACTGCAGTAGAGTACAATATTACAAACGATTATTTTGTTGGAGAGGTAGATTTCAAAGAAAAATTCGATCCAAATGAAAAAGGGTCCATTCACTGGTGTGCTTGCTTCAATACCTATAACACTGTTATCAAGTCTTTTTGCAATACAATTCCAACTAGCGAGGGAGGGACACACGAGACTGGATTTCTAAATGCAATTGCCAAGGGATTTAAGTCGTACGTGGAGATAATAGGAGATAAAAAATTTTCTGCGATAAATAAAGACGACGTACTAGAAATTTTATCTAGCTCAATATCGGTCTTTGTTGAGCAACCTCAATTTGTTGGACAGACAAAAGACAAACTATCAAATTTGGAAGTACAAAAAAAAGTTGAAAGCATCATAAAGGACAGGTTCGAAAATTGGTTGGCAAATGATAAATCAAGAACACTGTTGTTAATTGAAAACCTTCGAATGAGGGCAGAAGAGAGAATAAAGACTAAACAAAAAAAAGAAACTCTTAGGAAAACACCATTAAAAAGACTTATGCTCCCTGGCAAACTCGCAGACTGTTCTATCTCAGACAAAGATGGAACCGAACTGTTTCTGGTTGAGGGAGACAGCGCCGGTGGGAGTGCCAAGCAGGCAAGGAATAGGATTAACCAAGCTATTCTCCCTTTGAAAGGAAAAATTTTAAATGTTGTAGGCTCCAGCAATAAAAAAGTCTTTGAAAATCAAGAGATTGATGATCTTTGCAAAGCATTGGGTGTAAAATTAAGCTCCCCACATGACATAAGCAATCTACGGTATGAAAAAATTATTATAATGACTGATGCTGATGTTGACGGGGCACATATCGCTTCACTTCTAATTGCGCTTTTCCATACGAAACTTCCAAAAATTATCGAAGATGGCCACCTATTTATTGCTGTACCTCCTCTCTACAAAATTTCATATAAAGATGAAATATATTATGCAAATAGTGACGAAGAAAAAGAAACAATATTTGAGAAGTTGAGATCATCAATGGATAAAATACAAATAAGCAGATTTAAAGGTTTAGGAGAAATGAACCCCTCGCAACTAAAAGAGACAACTATGGACATTAAAACGCGACGCTTGATACAAATAAGCTTGAATCTGAGCCTTCTAAAAGAGACAAATGAACTTGTTGACAACCTAATGGGCAAAAATCCTGAATATAGATTTAACTTTATATCAAAAAATGCTAAGTCATTGGAAAATTCTTTAATACTGTAGTTTATACTTTGGATGAACAACTAAATAAGTTTGTGTTAGCAACTCAAAATCCACCAGTAATGGAGGTGAGGGAGTGGTTAAAATTTCGTGGGGGATCTAAAAAACCGCTCTTAAACCTTAGCCAAGCTGCACCGATGTCTCCACCTCCGAACAACTTACTGAAATATCTGTCCGAACAATCTCTTTTAACAGAAAATCATTTATATGGAGATGTTCTTGGTGATATTCCTTTAAGAGAGGAGATAGTCAATTTATGGAATGAAGAGTATAGCTCTTCGATTTGTATTAACAACGTGGCTATAACTTCTGGTTGCAATCAGGCTTTTTGCGCTGCGATATCTACTATTGCTACTGCAGGAGACTCTATTCTTGTACCTGTTCCTTGGTATTTTAATCATGAAATGTGGTTAGCAATACAAGGGATAAATATCATACCTATACCCTGTGATATAAATATGCTTCCCGATATTGAGACAACCAAAAAACTTATCGACAATAAAACAAAAGCGATTGTTATGGTCACCCCCAATAACCCAACAGGTGTTGAATACCCCTCAAAACTGGTCGAAAATATTAGCAATGTAGCTAAAGACAATAATTTGAAATTGATTATTGATGAAACTTACAAGGACTTTGGCAATAAACAAAGCAATGTTCTTTATCGAGGAAAGTGGAGTGAACATATAATACAACTATATTCTTTTTCAAAGGTATTTAGATTAACAGGACACCGCGTGGGACTAATGGTTGCATCTAGGTCATTAATAAAGCAAGTAGAAAAATTTCTCGATACGACTACTATTTGTCCAAATAGATTGGCTCAAAAAGCAGCATATTTTGGCTTGCGTAACTTGCAGGAATTTATGACAAAAGAAAAGTTAAAGATAGAAAAACTCAAAGATACTTTTGAAAAAGAGCTACGAAATATTGAAAACTGGTCATTATTAGGTCTTGGAGGATATTTTGCGTATCTAGGTTATAATTCAAAAGTGGACTCTACATCAATAGCCAAAAAACTTCTAGCTGAACAAAACATACTTACGATACCGGGCGACATGTTTTTTCCTAGATCAAAAAACCTCTTTATAAAAGAGAAACGCTCAATTAGAATTGCGTTTGCAAATTCTACTTACGAAGAAATAATTGATCTATTCAAAAGACTCAGGGATTTTGTTTTATAAATTTAATGTTTGATTGGAGAAAGCGTGGCAAGCCTCAAAAGAAATATAAGTAAGTTTTTTGCATGGATAATGGTATCCATCGTAATAATAAGCTTAGCGGGGTTCGGGATTCAAGATGTGATATTGGGTTCCACCGGACGAAACATAGCTACCGTGGGAAAAGAAAAAATATCTATCAATGAATTTTTAAGAAGTGTTGAAAATGAAATTGTCAATTTTTCAAAAGAAAACAGAATAAATCTAACCATAGATGAAGCAAAAAATTATGGCTTGGTAAATAAAGCTTTAAACGATCTTATAGCAAAAAAAATTTTTGATGATCTTTTAAAAAATAACGAAATCTCTAGAGAGGATAAAAGTGTTGCAGACTATATTAAAAATGTTGATACCTTCAAAAATATAAATGGAGATTTTGATGTTGAGAAATACGAGCGGTATGTAACTGCGACTGGAGTAGATATTAAGCAGTTCGAAAAAACTTTAAAGGATGATCTTGTCAGAGAGCTTATATTAGACGTTTTCGAAGCTCCCGCAAAAATTGAAACTACGATGATCGAGAAATCTATAGCTCATTATTTCCAAAGCAGATATGTCTCGTATATAGAACTTCAAGCAAACACCTTTAGGAGCGCTTCAAAGAAACCCAACAGTACGGATATTTCAAAATATTTTGAAGAGAGAAGAGATCAATTTAAGTCTCCAAATAAGAAAATATTCCAAATTGGATATATAGATTTTGAAAAATTTGCTGACCAACAGAACATAGAAACAAAGTCAATTAAAGACTACTATAACGAAAATGTGGCAAGTTTTCGAACAGAAGAGAAGCGCCTTATTGACATTCTATATTTTTCCAACACAGACAATAAAAGCGACAAACGTATCCAAGAATTAAAATCCAACCCAAAACTATTCAACGAGGAGATTTCCGCCAGAGGCTTAAAAGCAGATGACGTTACTTTAGGATATGTTAATAAACCAAGCTCTATGGATAATGGTAACCTCATGGAACTATTTGATAAAGAAACCACCGGGATTTATGGTCCTTATGAGACTGATTTAGGTTCGGCAGTTTACAGAATAAGAGAAATTGTGGCGGAAAGTCAGACAACTTTTTCTGATGCTAAAAGTGATATAAGAAATCTTCTTGCTTCTGAGAAAGCTAAAAATGAAACTTTTAAAATTCTAGAGAATCTCAATAATGAAGTTGCTGCTGGGCAGACTTTAGAAGATTTGGCTTCAAGATTTTCAATTTCAATAGAGCTACTAGAAATTGAAAATGATGAATTACCAGACAGGTTTAATAGGGATCCGGACGCGAAGGCATTATTCGACAATGCAAGTGATCAAATTACTGAATTCACAGTATTAACTGATAATTCATTACTTGCTATAAAACTAGACAAAGAGATAGAATCTAGAAATTTAGATTTGATAGAAGTATCAGGAGATATAGAGAAGATTTTGCAAAAAGAAAATGTACTCATTGCGGCAAAATCTTACTTCGATAAAAACTTTAATACAAATAACGAAAGCTTCCTAAACCAATTATTCGAAATGAATAGTCGTGATGATCTCTTTGTAGAGATAAAGAATAAAAAAGTTTTTAGGTTTAATCAAGACACTAAAATGACTCAAGGACTTATGGAGCGAATATTTTCTCTTAAAGAAAAAGAATTTTTATTCTTTTATGATAACTCTAAACTTTTTCTAGCTTTTGTTGAAACAATAACACCTAACGATATAGACGAAGAATTAAAGAGCACACTAACAGCACAACGAAAAGATTTTTTCAAAAGAAGCTTACGGCAAAACTTTATAAATAATTATCTTAACTTTATCAAGCAGAATACTGAAATAAAAGTTAACGAAAGGTTAATAGAAAGCACCTTATTGAATCTGCGAAGAACTAGCTGAAATGATTAATGAGATATTCCCAAGCTTCCAAAAATTCAAAAAAATTGGCAACCATAATCAATTAGTTTTTAAAAAAATAATTGCCGATAAAGAGACCCCTGTTTCAATTTTTGAAAAAGTTTGTGGGAGCCAAAATAATTGCTTTTTATTTGAATCTGTGACTGGCGGAGAAAATAAAGCTCGTTATTCAATCATTGGAATGAGACCTGACCTAGTTTGGGAAAGTAAGATGGGTGGATGCAAAATTGCAGAAAACTTACAGGAACCTAGTAGACTAAGGTTTAGAGAATTAAATAATAACCCCTTAGAGGAGCTTAAAGACATCATAGATAGGTGCAAAATTGATATACCTTTGGAACTTCCTCCTATGATTGCAGGTTTATTTGGTTATGTAAGCTACGACGTGATAAGGCTTATAGAAAACTTACCTAATGTAAATTATGACAAGCTAGGTGTTCCTGACATACGATTAATTAGACCAACTATTCTTATTGTGTTAGATTCAATAAAAAATGAATTAATTGTTGCATCACCAGCTTGGGCGAACGACAAGCAATCTTTACAAAAAACCTACAACAACTCTGTAAGACTGATTGAAGAAACTGTCATGCAAGTTGCACTGCCAAGAAAAAAAGCAAAGGCTAAGAAAAAACCTAAAAATTACCTTGGGAAACCAATATCTAATTTCACCAAAACAGCCTACTTAAATATAGTTAATAAGGCTAAAAAGTATATTAAAAGTGGCGATATCTTCCAAGTGGTACCAAGTCAAAGATGGAAAATGAAGTACTTATTACCGGGTTTTTCATTGTATAGGTCTCTAAGAAGGACAAACCCATCGCCCTATATGTTTTATTTTAATTTTAATGATTTCAGCATAATAGGGTCTAGCCCAGAAATACTTGTTAAGGTTGAAAATGATGATGAGGTTACAATTCGACCAATAGCTGGCACGAGACCTAGAGGTCTTAACAAAAGCGAAGACAAGGCATTGGAAAACGAATTGTTAAATGACAAAAAGGAACTTGCAGAGCATCTTATGCTTCTTGACCTTGGACGAAATGATATAGGCAGGGTGTCCAAAATAGGATCAGTAAAAATTACAGAAAGTTTTGTCATCGAGCGATATAGTCACGTCATGCATATAGTTTCAAATGTTAAGGGAAAGCTTTCTAAAAATGTTAATAATATCCGCGCTCTTCTCTCAGGTTTACCAGCTGGAACAGTTTCTGGTGCTCCAAAAATTAGAGCTATGGAAATAATTGATGAATTAGAAAATGAAAAAAGAAGTATATTTGGTGGAGGAGTTGGTTATTTTGGAGCATCGGGCCAAATGGATTTCTGTATAGCTATAAGAACTGCTATACTAAAAGATAAGGATTTATATCTGCAGGCTGGAGGTGGAGTAGTTTTTGACAGTGACGCAGAAAAAGAATTTCAAGAAACAGTAAATAAATCAAAAGCTTTAATTAAAGCAGCTGAAGACTCAATACATTTTTTTGGGGATTAGTATGCTGTTGATTATAGATAATTACGATAGTTTTACCTACAACCTGTATCATTACTTTGGTGAATTAGGTTATGAAGCTCAAGTTCACAGAAATGATGAAATTGCAGTTGACCATATTATTAACTTAAAACCGAAAGGAATCGTAATTTCTCCAGGTCCGCGTGGTCCTGAAAAAGCTGGGATATCAGTTGATCTAGTAAAGGCAGTTGCGGACAATCGGAAAATACCATTATTAGGCGTTTGTCTAGGCCATCAAGCTATAGGTGCAGCTTTTGGTGCAAAAATAATTAGTGCGCCCGAGATAATGCACGGAAAAGTAGATATGGTTTATCACTCTCAGAGGCATATGATTTTTAAGAACTTGTCATCGCCATTCGAAGCCACGAGATACCACTCTCTATGTGTAGATCCTAAAACCCTACCCTCTTCACTTGCAGTCATTGCAAAGTCTGGAGATGAGACTATTATGGCTATTATGCACCGTAAGTTACCAATATTTGGCCTACAATTCCACCCAGAATCAATTAAGACAACTAGTGGAAAACAAATTCTTCAAAACTTTTTGAGTATTTTGGAGTCAAATAATGCATGAAAGAGTTAAAGAATTATTATCAAAAGCAACACAAGGACCCATTTCATTTAAAGAGGCTGAGATTGTTTTTGAAAACATAATGGATGGTAATTTATCAGAGATCGAAATATCCTCATTTCTTACATCTTTAAAAGTGCGTGGCGAAAGCATAGATGAGCTAACAGCTGCTGCTACAATTATGAGGAAAAAATCCCTAAAAGTTTTAAATGGTGAGAATGCTGTAGATATTGTAGGAACGGGTGGAGATGGAATGAATACGCTGAATATTTCTACGGCGAGTTCGCTGCTTGTTGCTTCTACCGGTATGAAAGTAGCTAAACATGGTAACAGAAAAATTTCCTCACTCGCTGGAGCTTCTGATACTCTTGATATACTTGGCATAAATTGTTTTATGGAACCAAAAGTTGCACAAAAATCCTTAGAACAATTTAATTATTGTTTTATGTTGGCCCCTATTTATCATCCTGCTATGAAAAATGTCATGCCTGTTAGGCAAGAGCTTGGCTACAGAACAGTATTTAATATACTAGGTCCTCTAACTAACCCAGCTTCTGTTAAATATCAACTTATCGGTGTCTATGAAAAATCATTAGCTATAAAAATGATAGAGGTTCTTAGAAATTTGAATGTCAAGAGAGCTTGGGTCGTTCACGGATCAGATGGAACTGATGAGATTTCTATCACTAGTGAAACTTATGTGGTTGAACTTGATAGGGGTAAAATTAGAGAGTTCAGAATTAGCCCTGAAGATGCTAATTTAAAACCGTGTGATTTTTCAGAAATTTTGGGAGGATCTCCTAAATTCAATGCACAAAAAATTGAGAAATTAGTAAATGGGGAAAAGAATGGTTTTTTTTACTCAGTTATTTTTAACAGTGCTGTTGCATTAAATATAAGTGAAAAAGTAAAAAACATTCAAGATGGAGTTAGATTGGCCTCCGATACATTACTTTCTGGAAAAACAAAAGAGCTAATTGAAAACTTAAAAGTAGCGAAAACTTCATTGCGATGAGTATATTAGATAAAATAAAGCTTACAAAATTGGAAGAAGTAAGCAAATTAAACAAAAATAAGCTAGAATATGATAAACTAAACTTCCTAAAGTCTTCCAAAAATAATAAGAGATTTGAAAAGTCCCTCAAGAAATTAGGGAATAACGATTATACGTTAATAACTGAAATTAAAAGAGCATCTCCATCAAAAGGGATTATTAGGAAAGATTTTAACCCAACGGAATTAGCAATATCTTATGAAAAAGGTGGTGCATCGTGTCTATCTGTTTTAACAGATGTAACTTATTTTAAGGGTTCAAATGATTACATCGCTCAAATTAAGGATGTTGTATCTCTACCTATTCTAAGAAAAGAGTTTATGATTGACCCTCTTCAGGTGATAGAGTCAAAAAACCTTGGCGCTGACTGTATCCTTATTATAGTTGGCATGAACTCAATTGAAGAAAATAAGACAATTGAGTCTATGGCTTTGGATATTGGATTAGAATGTATTTTAGAGGTACATTCTCTTGAAGAGCTTGAAGCAACAAAGCATTTCTCGTCAAATATTATTGGAATAAATAACAGAAATCTGAATACCTTTAACACTGATATCGAAACCACGGTCAAGCTATTGCCCAATGTACCTAAAAATAAGACTGTAATATCTGAATCTGGCTTGTCAAAAAAGAGTGATTTGGAAAGACTATCCAAGCTTGGAGTGTCATCATTTCTTGTTGGAGAAAGTTTGATGAAGCAAGAAGATCTTGAAAAAGCAACAAGATTGTTGATGAATAAATAATGGATAAAAAATTTAGTCATCTGGATAACAAAGGCAATGCAAGAATTGTTGACATTTCAAAAAAGAAAAAATCATCTAGATATGCAAAGGCAAAGGCTACTGTTTGGCTTTCTAAAAAAATACTTACAATGATTAAAAACGATAAACTTAAAAAAGGAAACGTTATTAATGTAGCTAGAATTGCTGGAATTATGGGAGCAAAGCAAACGTCAAGTTTGATTCCTTTATGTCATAATATTAGTCTCGATAGTAGTGATATTAGTTTTACGTTTCTAGAGGAAGAACTTGAGATAGTAAGCACTATAAAATCTGAAGAAAAAACGGGAGTAGAGATGGAGGCACTAACTGCTGTTACGGTTTCCGCTCTTACAATTTATGATATGGTCAAAGGTGTAGATAAGTCTATTTACATTAAAGATATATCGCTGTTAGAAAAAAAAGGTGGGAAAACTGGTGACTTTAAGAAAAAAGAAAGTATTAATAAATGAATGTTTCCAGAGCACTAAAAGAGTTATTTAAACAAGATTTTTCTTGTTTAACTGAAAATATTTTCTTAAAAGATTCCCTTGGCAGAACTCTTTCAAAACCAGTTACAATGAACAAAAGTATCCCTGAATTTGATACATCCTCCATGGACGGATTTGCCGTTAAGAAGTCATCTTTAGGAAAGATTCGTAGGTTTACAGTATTGGGCGAGACACCTGCTGGCGCTAGATCGAGCCATAGGATTAAGGCCGATGAGTGTGTAAAAGTTTATACTGGATCTAGAATGCCTAAAAATGCTGATTTTGTCGTAATTCAAGAGAATGCCAGGAGCCAAGGAAGTTTCATGTATGTCAATGATTATGATAAAAAAATCCCATATGTAAGAAAAACGGGATTAGATTTTAAAAAGGGTCAAATAATTTCTAACCGGTTGTTGATTGACTACAAGCTTATTTCTGCTTTGGCTTCCCTTAATTTAGAAAAAGTATCTGTTATAAAAAAACCGAAGGTTTGTATTATCCCAACCGGAAATGAGATTTTAGCGTTAGGAAGCAAAGCAAAAAAAAACAGTATTTATTCATCTAGCCCATATGGCATCAAATCAATGTTAGAAAATGAGGGAGCAGAGGTATCTATCGCTCCAATATGTAGAGATAACTTGGATGAGATAATCTGTGCCCTCGAAAACACCAAACAATATCAAATAATCATAACACTTGGTGGTGTATCAAAGGGTAATTATGACCTTATTCGTAAACATTACAGGAAACTGGGTATAGAAATTCTTGTGGATGGGATACCGATAAAACCAGGAAAGCCATTAATTATAGGGAAATTAAATAATAAAATTATTTTTTGTCTACCAGGTAATCCAATATCAAGTATTGTCTGTAGCAAGTTATTTATAGTAGCATTGATAAAGAAAATGCTAGGGGCAAAGGCTGAAAAAATAATTACACGAAAAGCTTTATTGTCTGAAGATATTGAAATTCCAATTTCGCAACGTGAACACTACATGAGAGCATTTACATACCAAGATGCAGCAATACAATATGTAAAACCATATTCACAACAAGATAGCTCATTACATTCTGTGCTAATAAAATCAAACTGTCTTTTAATTATTCCTCCAGGATCATCTTTAAAATTTAAGGACCAAATTGTAGATATAATTGATTTTTAAATTGACATCTATGAAAAGAACATATATGGAACATATAAAGAGGTACAGATGTTAACTAAAAAGCAACATGAACTTTTATTGTTCCTTGAAGAAAGAGTAGCTCGGTCTGGTGTAACTCCATCTTTTGAAGAAATGAAAAATAAAGTCGGACTTAAATCAAAGTCAGGGATTCACCGACTAATTTCTGCTCTCGAGGACAGAGGATTTATTAAAAAATTACCTTTCAAAGCGAGAGCAATCGAGATTTTAAAATCACCTACGATAAGGTCAAAGTTTTCAGACCATAAAGTTGATATAATTGATAAGCAGATCGTTGAGTTGCCAGTAGTTGGAAGAATTGCAGCTGGCCTACCTATAGAGGCAATTGAGGCAGGAGAGAGCTCTTTATTCGTATCGAAATTTTTAACAAAAGGATCGGACAGTTTTATTCTCGAGATAAAAGGTGAATCAATGATTGACGCCGGCATAAATGATGGAGATTTTGCAATTATTAAAAAGCAGAGTTCAGCAAATAATGGTGAAATCGTAGTAGCTTTAACAGATGAAAATGAAGCTACATTGAAAAGGTTTAGAAAACGAGGTGATACAATTGCTTTAGAGGCCGCAAATGAATTGTTTGAAACCAGAATATATTCAGCAGGTCAAATTAGTATTCAGGGAATTCTGATCGGCTTGATTAGGCAATACTAATAGCCTATAAATCTTACCTATGGAAATAAGAACAAGATTTGCTCCTTCTCCAACAGGAGACTTACATATTGGAGGTGCTAGAACAGCACTCTTTAATTATCTTTTCGCAAAAAGCATGAAAGGAAAATTTCTCCTTCGCATTGAAGATACTGATTTAAAAAGATCTAACAGTTCTTTAACGGAAAAAATTATAAATGATATTAGGTGGTTAAATATCCTTTGGGATGAAGAAATAGTTTTTCAACGACAAAACCAAAGCAAGCATAAACAAATAATTGATTATTTATTAGAAAAAGGATTAGCCTTTAGGTGCTTCTCCGAGAGGGAAAATCATACGGAAAGTACTATTGAAAAAATTGGCACACGAGAACCTGCGTTCAGATCACCATGGAGAGATTTTAGTGAAAATACACGACCTAATAAACAATACGTGGTACGATTTAAAGTTCCTAGTGATCCTTCTCGAATAAATTTCACTGATAAAGTTAGAGGAGAACTATCGTGGGATTTAAGTACAATAGAAGATTTTGTGATTGCGCGAAGCGATGGTAGTTCAACATATAATCTAGCGGTTGTTGTGGATGATTATAACATGAAGATCAGTCATGTTATAAGAGGAGAAGATCATCTTACAAATACGGTTAAGCAATTACTTGTATACCAGGCATTAAATTGGGTAACTCCAGAATTTGCACACCTTCCCCTTATACACAATGAGAGAGGCGAAAAACTATCAAAAAGAGATGGGAAAAGTAGTTTGCTAGACTTTAAGCAAGAAGGATTTTTGCCAGATGCAATGTTAAATTATCTTGCGAGGCTTGGTTGGAGCTATAAAGATGAGGAGTTTTTCAATTTAAACCAAGCAGTTTCCTGGTTCACACTTGATGGAATAGGAAAAAGTCCTTCTAGGTTTGATATAAAAAAACTCTTGAATATATCCAAAAAGCACCTGATATCAAAACCAGCAGATGAAATTCATAAATTACTTTTACAATATATAAAAATTTATAAAGGCATAAATTTATCAGAAACTATTTCAGAAAAATTGAGACAGTATTTACCTCTAGTAGTTGAGAGATGTACTTCACTTGGAGAAATATTTGAGGCCTCCTTATTTTTATTTGAAGCAGATGAAATTAGAGACAAAAAAGCGTTGGCACTGTTAGATGTTAATTCAAGGAAGATAATTTCAAATTTCGTGAATGCCATTAAATCAGCAAATTTTGCTTGGAATTCGAAAACTTTAAACGAATTCATACATACTTATTGCGAAGAAAGTAGCTTAAAGTTTCGTGATATTGGCATTCCCCTAAGAATAGCTTTAACTGGATCAACTTCATCACCCAGCATAGTCCATATTATGGAAATATTAGGCAAACATCAGACACTTGATAGATTAAATATTAATGTTGATTGAATCAAAAATTGATTAATATTTATTATAAACTATAATGGTGAGTAATAACCTAGGGACTGGATAATATTGCTAGACAAAACACAAAAGTTTGCTGAACTTAAAATAGACGAAAAGAGTGTAAAGGTACCTGTCAGTAAAGGGACATTAGGGCCTGATGTATTAGATATAAGGAGTTTGTATAAAGAAACAGGCTTGTTTACGTATGATCCTGGTTTCACTTCCACAGCATCCTGTGACAGCAATATTACTTTTATAGATGGAGATAAGGGTGAGCTTCTTTACCGGGGCTATGCTATCGAGGAGTTAGCCGAAAAATCTAATTTTTTGGAAGTAGCGTACCTACTGTTACGAGGTGAATTGCCAACGAGGCCACAATATGATGATTTTTGTAGCAGGGTAACACGGCATACGATGCTACACGAACAGATGTTAAATTTTTTTCGTGGTTTCAGAAGAGACGCCCATCCAATGGCGATTGTTTGTGGCGTTCAGGCGGCTATGTCGGCATTTTATCATGACAGTACGGATATTAATGATCCATGGCAGAGAGAGGTAGCGACAATCAGAATGATTGCAAAACTACCGACAATCGTTGCTTGGGCATATAAATATTCCATCGGACAACCATTTGCTTATCCAAAGAACAATCTTCAATATGCCCCAAATTTTTTACAAATGTGCTTTTCAGTTCCCGCTGAAGAATATGTCAGTGATCCAATTTTAAGTAAAGCTATGGATAGGATATTCATTCTTCATGCTGATCATGAACAAAATGCTTCAACTTCCACCGTTAGGCTTGCTGCTTCTTCTGGAGCAAATCCATTTGCCTGTATAGCTGCAGGTATAGCATGCCTGTGGGGCCCTGCTCATGGAGGCGCCAATGAGGCCGCGTTAAATATGTTAAAAGAAATTGGTACTCCTGACCGAATACCTGAATATATTTTAAAGGCAAAGGATAGAAATGACCCATTTCGTCTTATGGGATTCGGACACAGAGTTTATAAAAACTTTGATCCTAGATCAAGGGTTATGAAGCAGAGTGCAGATGAAGTCCTTGAATTACTAGGGGTTAAAAATAATCCAACACTTCAAGTTGCAAAAGAGCTAGAAAAAATTGCTCTGGAAGATGAATATTTTATTGAGAAAAAACTGTACCCAAACGTCGACTTTTATTCTGGAATAATACTTGAAGCTATGGACTTTCCAACTTCCATGTTCACTCCAATTTTTGCATTGGCTAGAACTGTGGGATGGCTTGCTCAATGGCAAGAAATGATTTCAGACCCTAATATAAAGATTGGTCGCCCAAGACAACTTTTCACCGGTTCAACTCATAGAACCTATAAGGCTTTTGATAAGCGGTAAAATATCTTACTGTAATTTAAAATAATTTTTAATTGATTTCGCTGCACGTATCGCAGGATCCTTGGAGCCATATCCAAGTTCTTTGATTGCCTGTTTGGATGAAATTAGCTGAGCCTGTGCATACTTCTTTTTACCGAGAATATTTTCTGCTTCACTGTATAAATTTTTAGAATTACATCGGTGAAAAAGAAACTCGGGAATATTATTACTTTTTGTTATCAGGTTTACTAAATTTGCTGAAGAGACATTCACAAAAAGTCTGTAAATTATCTGGGTCAAAAAGCCAGTACGATATCCAACAACCATTGGCACACTTGATTTCGCCAATTCCAAAACTACTGTGCCTGAGGCCACAAGTGCTAGATCCGAACACGCATAAAGAGACATTTTGTCTCTTTCAAATTCTGTACTGGACATTAATTCAGCGTCAATCTGCTTCACTTTTATACTTCTTTCTACCACTATTTCTTTAAAAGTTTTTGAAACTATACTTGGAGTTGGACATATAAAAATTATATCAGAAAATTTTTTGGATAATAAAGAAGCGGTATCCAAAAAAATTGGAAGCATTCTTTTTACCTCGCTGATCCTCGACCCAGGTAGCAGGGTTACTATTTTCGTTGAATCCTTTATGTTTAAACCTCTTTTAAAGGAAACAACATCCCTCGTTTTTGGCAATACATTGGTAGATATAGGGTGTCCAACAAAATCACACTTTATGTGAAAATTTTGTAAGAACTCACTTTCAAAGGGCAAGATCGACAAAATGTGATCAAAATTCTTTTTTAAAATTTTTACTCTTCCTTGACGCCATGCCCAAACAGATGGCAAAACGTAATGGACAATTTTTGCATTTTTCCATTTTTTTTTTATTAAGGAGGCCAGACGTAAGTTGAATTCGGGGGCATCTATAGTAATTATAATGTCAGGTTCCCATGCAATATTATATTTATAAGCTTGTCTTAAAATTTTAAAAATAGGAAAAAAGTTAATTAAAATATCTTTTATTCCCATCACAGAAAGTAATGAAAAATTAAATAGACTTTTAAAGCCTTCACGCTCCATTAAAGGACCACCTACACCTTGAAAATCGATGTGATTTTGGGACTCTAATTCATTTTTTAACGCTCGAATCAAGTATGCACCCAGCAGGTCGCCAGAATGTTCACCTGCACTTATGAAAATTTTTAACATTTAAAGTCTTTATCCAAAAAATTGATCGAAGAAAGAAACATATTATAACTCTGTAGCTTATCAATAATTAAGTCCCTATTTACTAGAATAACCTTATTGCTTTCAATTACTAGACCATTTAACTTTGCCTTTTTTGCTAATTTTATTGTATCAGGGCCAATGACCGGAGTGTCGATATCTAGAACTTGGCCGGGCTTCGATCCCTTTATTAAAATGCCACCAGAAATAATTTCTTTTGACCTTTTATTAATTCTTTCTCTTAAATTAATTATTGCTCTTATCATTTCATCGGTACCGGTAATTGTCTCCAGACCTAAGCAATGTCCATTTTGGATGATTAAGGATTGACCAATATCAAGCCCTGCATAATTAAGAAAAATTTTTACTCCTGCCTTTATTTCCTTAAGTACTTTTTTACCAATAGGAGAAGATCCGTATGTTCCTGCGTCTAATGTTAATTCAGGCAAGAGATCTTGAACTTTTACTAATTTAAAGTTTTGATTAGCAAACATCTGCGTTACGGCAGAAAAAATTTCTCCATCCCCTTTGTTGAGAATTGGAAATACGTTAGATAAAAGTTTTTGTGAACCGTAATTTACTTTTGATAAATCAATTGCAGGCCTTTCCATATACCCTATTAACGCTATGTCATTTATCTTTCTCTGTTTTAAAAGAGAAAATGTCTCGTTTATTTCTTCATACTTTAAATCAATACGATCTAGATTTTTTTTTATTTTTATTTTGCTACATGGCAAACTTACTATTGTTGTTTCATAACCTAAAAGAACTAAGTGCTCCATACAGTAAGTAGCTAATTCACCGCTTCCTATAATTAATCCAATTTTTTTTTTTTTTATTACCATATGGTAGTTAACTTTTCGGAGCAACAAATGATCTTGTGCTTTCCTTTTTTATAAAATCTAGAACTTTTTGAACTTCCGTGGTTTCAATCATTAAATCATTATCCAATGCTTTTATTCGGTCCTGAAAATTCTGGCGCCCTTTTCTGTCAAAAATTTTTGAAAATACTTCAATCAGCTTTTTTATATTTTCCTTCTTTGAACCTCGTCTTTTTAAGCCTACTAAGTTTACACCTGATAGAACAGGTCTCATGCCTATAATCATTGAATAGGGGATTACGTCTTTAGAGACCATGGCATGCGCTCCTATCATAGAGCCCTCCCCTAGTCTACAAAATTGATGAATTCCAACCAAACCACCGATATTTACATTATCTTCTATCACCACATGACCAGCTATTGCAGAATTATTTGCAATGACAATATTACTACCTAACTTACAGTCATGTCCGACATGACTCCCTAGCATAAAAAGACAATTATCTCCAATAATAGTGTTACCCCCACCTCCAGCAGTACCAATACTAATACTTACACATTCCCTGATGAAATTATTCTGTCCAATTGTAAGTGTGGTTTTTTCACCAGAATACTTTAGGTCTTGTGGATCGCTTCCAATAGAGGCAAATGGCCAAACTTTTGTTCCCTTTCCAATAAATGTTTTTCCAGAAATTACTACATGACTTTCTAAAATAACATTATCATCCAACGTAACTGCTGATCCAATACAACAATAGGGTCCAATTTTACAGGAATTACCTATTCTTGCACCATCTTCAACAATCGCAGTTGGGTGAATGATTGAGGAACGCTTAGCCATTATAGTCCATCATTATTATTACTCACAAAAATTAAAAAAATTGAACCCATTTGACAATGTTTGAAGATAGCTTCAAGAGAACTCATTTCAAATTCTCATCATCGCAGAGAACTCGCACTCGGACATTTTTTTTGAATTTACATTTACTTCACCTTCGAATTTCCAAATTTTATTTCTCATTTTTTGAACAGTTATAGAAAGCGACATGACATCACCAGGAATGACTGGCCTTCTAAATTTCGCATTATCTATTGTAGTCAAAAGCACTAAAGAACTAGAATCCGAAATGTCTAGACTTTTTGCTACCAAAACTGCAGCAGTTTGGGCCATTGATTCTATTTGTAAAACGCCAGGAACTACTGGAGATGATGGGAAATGTCCCGGGAAGTATGGCTCATTAACTGTAACATTCTTTATTCCAGTAGCTGACTGATTTTTAACTATATTTATTACTTTATCTATCAATAAAAATGGGTATCTATGAGGGATCAATCTTTTAATTTCATCAATATTGCAGCACTCCTCATTCATAAAATTCTCCTAATTATTTACCTAGTATAACTTCTAAGTATTTTGGATCACTCTTATAAAGTTCATCTAGTTCCAATATGACCTGTTCAGTTATATCTATTCTATTATCGAAAAATAGATCTATTTGAGATGAATCTAAAACAATAAATGCTCGGTAATCTAACATTATTGGCTGGATAATTCTACCTGATAACTCAATAAAGTTTTTCTTCCATTTTTCTAAACTATCTCTCAATTGACTATCTTTCAAATCATAAAAATTTCGAGTCTTTTGAACTCTTTTATCAAAGTCATCAGCCAATTCATTAAATTCTTTTTTTGCTAACACCTCCCTTTTTTGAGTTAATTCTAATTCTTCATCTTCAAATTTTTTAGCGTTTAGATCAGCCTCTTTTTTTAACTCAAGATCAGCATCTTGAAAGGCAAATAAAATGTCGTTACCTAGCTTCGATTTCTCAAAAACATTTATACTATTTATAACGAGGACCGAAGTGCTAATATTTTTTTCCTGAGAGGAAATAGGATTACATAATAGTAAGAGCAAAGCGGCACACGCTGAAAGCCCCACTATACTCTTATTAAGAAAGGTCAAAATCTTGTGGCGAGGTTTAGACTAAAATATTCAAGGCTATCGGCACTTAAATATTTTTGTGGCCTCGACCAATTAAACTGAAGTGGCCCAATTGGAGTCTCCCAGTTCATTGCAAAGCCTATAGACGTTCTTAAAACTCTATCTCTTAAAGCGATCTTATCTGAAAGCCCTGCAACATTTGGATCCGTTTTTATGTCCCATAGACTTCCAGCTTCAGCAAAAACACTACCGTATAAACCTAATTCTCTAGGTAACCCTAGAGGAAAAGAAGCTGCAAATCTTGCCATTGCATACTTTTCACCTCCTAAGGGAATAGTATACTGCCCTCCAGCTAACTCTCTAGGGCCTATCCCACTATATTTGAAGCCTCGAAATGAACGACCACCTAAAAGAAATCTATCGACTACTTTCGAATAGCCTTTATTCATCGTCAAAATTCCACCTTCTAATTCAGTTGAAAAAATAATGTTATTGCCGTAAATCCCCTGGTATATTTTACCACTTGCTTTTGATTTTACAAACTGCTCATCTCCGCCTAAGCCAGCTATTTCAGAACCAAATTTAATCATATACCCTTTAGTTGGTTTAATAATAGAGTCACGTTTGTCATGACTTAAGGACAAGTCTATTAAGGATCTAGTAGATTTTCCAAGATCTTGTTTTAAAACCTCAGATGTCCCTACTCCAGTAACGTCTATATTTTCTAGTTTATAAGTAAGTCTAACCCTTGTATCTGTTGAAAGGTTGAACCCAACTGAGGGTTTTAAAGCTAGAAGATTTGCTGTATACCCAGTGGCTCGTGGCTTTGAGTTCGTATAATCAATGTCCATCGAAACAAGAACATCTCTTCCAAGAAACCCACGCTCTTTAAAACCTAGCCCAATAGAAGAGTTGTCTTTTGATCCAGAAACACTCAACCGAATACCTTGGCCAGCACCCCTAAAATTTGATTCACTAAATGCAAACTGAGCAGAAACATCTGTATCGGTGGAATATCCTAAGCCCAACGAGAGTGAACCTGTTGGAGCTTCCTTAACTGCTATATCTACAATTGCATTCTGAGAGTTTGAACCTTGTCGTACGTTGACCTTTACATTGTCGAAGTAACCTAAAGACTTCAATTTCTCTTCTGATCTTTTAAGCATTGATGGATCAAAGGCGTCTCCTTCTTCAACTTGAAATTCACGCCTAATCACATTATCGCGGGTGTGGGTATTACCACTAATCTCTATCTGCTCAACAAAAAGCTTTGGACCTTCTATAACCTTAAACAGTAGCTCTATTTCTTTTTTTTTGGTGTTCCTAAATTGGTCTACTGTTCCGATTAAAAATGGGTATCCATTATTAACAGACACTTGCTTTATATTGTCTAAAGTTTTTTGTATTTCGGATGAATTAAAGCTATCTCCTTTAGAAGCAACAATTGATCTTTCATATAAAGATGGTGAAATGCCTTTTACAATTGATTTTATTGATAAGTTGCCAAATCTAAAAAAAGGTCCTTCGTAAATAGAATAGGTTAAAAAAGCTGTCTCACCACCATTTTTAAGTCCGCCAAGCGAAGCTATAACTTTAGCGTCAGGAAAACCATTGTCTTTATAAAATTTTTCTAAAAGGTATTTATCTGCTTCTTGACTATCTTCAGAGTAATTATCACTTGTAAAAAAAGATGAAAATAGCCCTGCTCTTTTCGACTTAATAATATTTCTAAGTTGCCTGTCGGAGAAGGACCGGTTACCAACAAAATCGATTTGAGAAATTTGTAAAATTTTTCCTTCATCGATTTCAAAAACTAAGTCAACAAATCCCTTGTCTCTGTCAATTATTTTTGGTTCTACCCGTGCAGAATATCTTGATTTAAATCGATAGAAGTCTGAAATTATCCTACTATCTTTAATAACTTGTGCTTTACTAAACGGTTGTCTTTCCTTAGATTTAATTAGAGGAAACAACTCTTTATCCTCTATTTTCTTATTCCCTTCAAAAACTAAGCGACGGATCCTCTTGTTTTCTTTGACTTTAATTAAAATAGTCTGACCCTTAGGAACGACTTCGACACTTTCGAAAAGATTGCTACTATATAAATTTTTTAACGCTGAATTTATATCGTTTGCTGATAAAGGTATGTTTTTTTTTAACCCAGATATAGATTTAATAGTTTTGACATCTGTAGTAGAATTTCCCTGTACTTTGATCTGAGAGAACCTGAACTGCGAATAAGAAGGGGTTGATAGACATATTGAAAAACAAAAGAAAAGAAGAATTAACTTATTTAAAGATTGATTCACTTATGTCTCCCTAAAACTTAAAAAATAACACTAGTCTTGAAATATCATTAAATGTCGTAACCAGTAGCAGAGATAGTAACAAAACTAAACCAAATATCATAGAAAATCTTAAAACTTCTTCATTAGGTTTTTTTCGTGAAAAATACTCATATATCATCATGACTATATGACCACCATCTAAAATAGGTATAGGCAGCAAATTAACAAATCCTATACCAGTTGAAATGATAGCAACTAAAGATAATAAAGCTAAAAGTCCTGAATTAATGGAGTCAGAAACAGCATGAGCAATTCCTATTGGCCCAGAAAGATGTTTAGGATCAACTTGACCACTAGCTATACCCTTTATACCCTTGAAAGATGCAACAATTACCCCCACAGTGGCGTCTGCTCCTAAAATAAATGCATTAAAAACGTTTGGTGTTTCCCTAGGAGGATAAAATATCGGACCACCAGCTATACCAATCCTATAAATTGAGTCAAAGTCACCGTTGTTGTTCTCAATCGGACTTAACAAAGGCTGTATAGATTTATGGAGAATTTGGCCATCACGAAAAATAGTAACTTTTAACGATCTTCCTTCAGAATTTATAATTTGTTCTCTTAAATCATTGAAATTGGTGAGTTTCTTTTCTTCAACAGTTAAAAAAACATCGCCGACTTGTAATCCTGCAAGCGAAGCAGCAGAAAGTGGTTCTATAGCTTCTACTATTGGTTGTAGAAGATATGGAATCTCAATTTCTTTTACTGAAGTACCTCTTCTTATTGTAAACTTTGATGTCTCTGAGCCGGACTTACTTATATGAGAAAAAATTTCTGAAAATGAATTTACTTTTTTACCTTCAACCTCTAGAATTTTGTCATTTACTTGAATGTCGTAATTAGCTTCATAAAACTTGTTGATTTTACCAATTACTGGGTCACTTACAGAAACGCCCTGTACAAGTATGATCAGTGAAAAAACTATTATGGAAAAGATAAAATTTGCTAATGGTCCTGCTAATACAGTTGAAAACCTACCAATTAGTGGAGCTTCATTAAATTGCGCAGAATTAGAAGGATCTGAATTAGCATCAACTCGCGTCTTTAGAGAAGCAAGATTATCGTCACCTGAAAATCTTACAAATCCTCCTAGAGGAATAATAGCAAACTGCCATTCAGTTCCCTTTTTATCTATAAAAGATAATATCCTAGGGCCAAATCCAATACTAAAAACAGCAACATCAATCTTATTAAGACGAGCAACAATGAAGTGCCCAAACTCATGTACAAAAATCACTATACCAAATGCAAACACTATTGATAAAAACTGAAAAATAAAGATGCCCTACTCCTAAAACTTTAATTTTTTTGCAATTTCCCTTGTAAGTTCATTTAATTCTAAGATATCTGGGACATTTTGGGGTGCTTCCACCGATTTAGTTTTCAATGAACTTTCTTCAAGGGTTTTTTCTACCAAGTAAGCCATGTCTAAAAAACCTATTTCTCCTGATATAAACCTATCCAAAGCTACTTCCTTTGCTGCATTAAATATAACACCTAGATCTAAATTTTTTCCAACCTTTTCTACAATATCTAAAGCAGGAAACTTTTCAATATCAGCCTCATGAAATTC
This sequence comes from uncultured Alphaproteobacteria bacterium, assembly GCA_902596605.1. GTDB lineage: Bacteria > Pseudomonadota > Alphaproteobacteria > Rhodobacterales > Rhodobacteraceae > CACIJG01. The sequence continues at coordinate 74,817 of CACJUU010000002.1, forward strand.
AAGAGTTTTTATTTTTGTGAAATCAATGCTTTCTAAATCAATTTTTAATCTTTTTGGATAATTGAGTGAGTAACTAATTGGGCCTCTCATATCAGGTAAGGACATTTGCGCCAACGTAGTTCCATCGTTAAAATTTACCATTGAATGAATTATTGACTGGGGATGAATTATTATTTCTACTTCAGAAAATTTAAGTTCAAATAAATGCATTGCTTCAATTAATTCTAATGCTTTATTAAACATCGATGCGCTATCAATGGTTATTCTTGTCCCCATACTCCAGTTCGGATGTTTTAGTGCTTGCTTCAATGTTGCAGACTTCATTTTTTTTAAACTCCAATCTCTAAATGGGCCACCACTAGCAGTTAGAGTTATGCTCTTTAAGTCTTTCCTGCGCTCTCCCTCTAGGCACTGGAATATGGCACTATGTTCACTATCGACTGGTATTAGCTTAGTGTTATTTTTTTTACATATAGATAATAACAAACTGCCTGCACAAACGAGCGTTTCTTTGTTTGCCAAGGCTAAAACCTTCGAATGTTCCGCGCAATGGAGAGAAACTTCTACTCCAGCAAAGCCAATAATCGCTGACATAGACCAATCAACTTCTGTGCAGGCTAGATCTAAAAGAGAATTTTTTCCATAGCTTAAGATAATATCAGTATCAAAAAGAGCATCTTTTAATTTCAAAAAATGTTTTTCATTACCAATATTTGCGTACCGAGGTTTAAATTCAAGACAATCAGCTATTAGCTGGTCAACATTATCAAAAGCAGAAAAAGCATTAAAATCATATAATTTTTTACGTTCACGCAGAACATTCAAAGTGCTTTGCCCTATTGACCCAGAAGTCCCGAATATGTTAATCTTCTTTTTAGTCATGTTGTCAGAAAAAAATCAATAATTTTAACAAAAAAACTTGCACATATAAGTCCATCAAACCTATCTAGTAATCCACCATGTCCAGGAATTATATTTCCGGTATCCTTTACACCTAAATTTCTTTTAATGTAGCTCTCTATAAAGTCCCCTACCTGTGATGACAATGCAATTCCCCAAAAAACAAGAACAAAGAAATCTGAGACATATAAATTAAATGCTTTCAGTATATAATAAAAAGTAATTACTGTTATCCATCCAACAAATATTCCAGCCCATGTTTTGTTTGGACTAATTTTCTCAAAGACCTTTGGACCTCCGATAATACGGCCACCGAAATAACCCCCTATATCGGCAAAAGCGACTATTAGCACTAAAACAACAAAAAAACTCTCACCACCAATCTCTGTTGGTGACACAAGCAAGTTTAATAAAAAGGACATTGATAAGTTCACATAAACTATAAGAAAACCTAGGCCCATCGATTTAGATAAATAAAAGATTAAAAGAAACAAACAACCATTCAAAAAAAAGGTCATGAATAAAAAATCTTGTGAGAAATATAGAGGAAAAATGCAAACAACTATTAAAATTAAATTGAAGATATTTGGCTCTTTTTTGAAACTGTAAAGCCTAAATAACTCTCGCAGAAATAATAAATTTAAAACATACAAAGAGTGTGTGAGTAGAAACGGGGCAACTACTGCAAATAGAAAAAGAATTAGTAGCAATATCAAGGCAGATAGAGTTCGTAATTTAAGGTCCTCAAACACAAACTACACGTGTAATATCTACGCTTAAGAATCTATAGTTCAAAACGTTACAATCTCTGTTTGTTTCTCTTTTTGTAATTCCTCAACTGAAAAAGTCATTTTATCAGTCAGCTCTTGAATGTCGTCACTCCATATTTGAGCTTCGTCTTCAGACATGCCTTCAGCGCGAAGTCTTTTGATTTTATCCATACCATCTTTCCTGACATTTCTAATTGCTATCTTTGCATTCTCAGCATACGTTGCTGCAAGTTTCGCAAGCTCTTTCCTTCTTTCCTCGTTTAATTCAGGAATTACTAGTCTAATCAAGTTTCCTTCGGTTTGAGGTGTAAGCCCAAGTCCCGAGTTAATAAGTGCTTTTTCGACCATATTCACATTGTTGAAGTCCCACACGTTAACTGAAAGTACTCTTGACTCAGGAACAGTTATTGTAGCACATTGATTTAATGGAAGCTTCGAACCATACACCTCCACCACGACCGGATCAAGCATTGAAGAAGAGGCTCTACCCGTTCGTAGAGAGAGAAAGTCATTTTTTAAGGAAGTTAAAGCTCCTGACATTCTTTTTTCAATATCACTAATGTCTAAATTAAATTCATTCATTTAGTTAACTTACCAACGAAAACCGTCCTATACCTTCAACAATACTCAAAAAATCGTCAGTTTCAAATAAAGAAAAAACAATGATCGGTATACAGTTATCCCTAGCTAAAGCTATTGCACTTGCATCCATTACTTTCAAATTCTCTTGCAATGCAGTATCGTAGGTAATTTTTTCAATATACTTTGCTTCGGGGTTCAAAATTGGGTCTTTATCATATATACCATCAACCTTGGTCGCTTTAAAAATAGCTTCACACTTCATCTCTATTGCTCTTAATGTTGCTGCAGTATCGGTTGTAAAATAGGGGTTTCCCGTACCAGCGGCGAATATACAAACTCTATTTTTTTCTAAATGTCTAACAGCTCTTCTTCGGATATATGGCTCACAAATTTGATCCATCGGTATTGCTGATATTACCCTTGTATGGACATTTAACTTCTCTAACTCAGATTGCATAGCCAAAGAGTTCATAACAGTCGCCAACATGCCCATATAGTCAGCAGTTGTTCGTTCCATACCTTGCGCACTACCCTGTAGACCACGAAAAATATTACCTCCACCTATAACTAAACATACCTCAATACCCTTTTCGTGGACCTTTTTTATTTCCGAAGCAATTTTATTTACGGTTGGTGGATGCAACCCAACCTTCAGTTCTCCCATTAAAGCTTCACCAGATATTTTAAGTAATATTCGCTTATATCGACTTTTTTTTGTCAATCTTATTCAGCCTACTTATTAGCTATATCTTTAACTTCGGTAGCGAAGTTACTTTCTTTCTTATCAATCCCCTCTCCAACTTTAAATCTCACAAAATTTATTAGCACTTGATTATTTTTTTCCAGAACTTGTCTTATAGAAGAGTCTGGATCCATTACAAATTTTTGATTTAGCAAAGTGTTTTCTTCATAGTATTTTTTAAGTTTTCCTAACATTATTTTGTCCGCAATATCAGCTGGCTTTCCTTCTGAAATAAGCTGTTCACTAATGATCTTTTTCTCTCTATCAACTAGATCTGAATCTAGATCATTCTCAGACATCGCTAATGGGGATGTTGCAGCGATATGCATCGCCAGCTTTTTTCCAAAATCATCATCTTTATTTCCCTCTAGAGAAACGAGAACACCTATTTTTCCACAATCCTTTGAAACCGAATTATGTAAATACGAATAGATATTTGAACCTTTCATACTAATTACTCGTCTCAAACTAATATTTTCTCCAATTGTAGATATTTTGTTATTTATAATTTCTTGAATATTTTTTCCTGAAACACTCTTATCTAAAAGTTTATCCTTGTCCGTTATTCCAAACCCTTCATTCAAAATTAGATCTACCAAATCAGTAAACTCTTTATTTGTTGCAACAAAATCCGTCTCTGAGTTCAGTTCAATCATCATACCCTCATTTTCATGAACTCGAACTCCAACCAAGCCATCTGCTGCAACTCGTGACGATTTTTTTTCTGCCTTTAGAAGTCCTTTTGTTCTTAGCCAATCTTGGGCAGCCTCTAAATCGCCATCTGTTTCGAGGAGAGCTTTTTTCGCATCCATCATACCTGCTCCTGACTTTTCTCTAAGTTCTTTAACTAATAAAGCTGATATCAATTTGTTCTCCTTTGATCATTATTGCTTGTCATTTTTTACTTTCCTTTAGCTGTTTCAGTCTTAAAAGTAATGTCGGCTTTCACTGTGTCTTGTGCGTTCTCTCAAACACCAACCTTCGATGTGTCCTCTTTACCCTCGGAACTTTTAATTTCTGCTTTCGCTTCTCTAGATTGTGATTTAGGTTCATCACCCTCTTTTTCTTCTTCCAGAATAACTTCGTCAGCTACTTCTTGTTCCAACACATTTTCTTCTGGCAAGTCTGCAGATAATGGCGTTTGAGCTTCACCTAAATCTATACCAACAGAGTCTAGCTGGGACTCCATACCATCTAAAATAGTTTTACTGACTAAATCGCAATATAGAGATATTGCTCTTGAAGCGTCATCATTACCAGGTATTGGGAAATCAACTCCATCTGTGGAGGAGTTCGTATCCAATATTGCTACAACAGGTATGCCAATTTTTTTTGCTTCTTTTATTGCAATGGCCTCTTTATTGGTATCTATAACAAAGAGCATGTCGGGTATACTTTTCATATCCTTTATACCACCAAGTGATAAATTTAACTTTTGATGTTCTTTTTCTATATTTAGCCTCTCCTTTTTTGTGAAAAGAGCGAGCTGACTTTCGTCAAATGCTTCAAGGTCCTTTAACCTATGAATTGAATTTGATACTGTATTCCAATTTGTTAATGTGCCCCCAAGCCATCTGTAGTTTATATAATACTGAGCGCACTTGGATGCAGATTCGGCAACAGACTGTTGCGCTTGGCGTTTTGTTCCGACAAATAAAATACTGCCGCCTTTGGCGACCAGCTTATGTATCTCACTGAGGGCAGCATCCAGCATCGTAAGCGTTTGAGTAAGATCTAAAATGTGTATTCCGTTTCTTGACCCGTAAATGTACTCATCCATCAGTGGGTTCCATCGGTGAGTTTGATGTCCGAAATGCACTCCAGCTTCTAACAGCTGCCTGATATTATAACTTGGTAAATTCATTTTATTTTCCTTTTCGGTTTTGCCTTAACGCACTTTCCAAATTATGGACCGAAATTTTTTATGCGTTTGTGAATTTTTTTGTTTTTAAGGTATCATCAAGGTAATATCAAGAATTTATTTATTTATTTTAAATCTACTTTTTCTACAATTAGTGAATGTCGTTATCTAAAAAAAAAATTTACATATTTGGCTGCACAATGTGGGATATAGTTGGAAAGCCTTTAGAGCCAATAAGTAAAGGTAAAGACTGTTCTGGTATTATAAATGAGAGACCAGGAGGAGTAGCTTTCAACATAGCTTTAGGCCTCTCAAAAATCCTTAATAAACGAAGCTTTGAATTAAGCTTAGTCTCCGCAATCGGTAATAATGAGAAAACTAGCGTAATACGAACGGCTCTTGAAGAAAATAATATCAAGACAAAATATCTTTTGATAAAGGGAAATCAAAATGACCAATATTTATCTATTGAAACAGAAAATGGAGAGATATTTGGATCTATTAATTCCTCAAGTACTTTTTTATCTAGCCAAAGTGACATAATTGAACAATTCGATGAGATATGCTTAGCACACAAAAATGAAAATAGTAATGCAATTTTTATTTTTGATGGTAATTGTACAAGAGAATTTTTAGACTACGTAAAAAAAGAGGCAACTGAAAACATTTTTACCAAATATTTCATCCCTGCTAATTTTTTAAAACTGGCAGATTTTAAAAATGACGCAAAATATTTTAAAGGGTTTAATCTTTTTATTAATCTTAAGGAAGCGAATATCTTATTAGATCTAAAAAAATTGACAAATGCCACGGATGCGTCAATCGCTATCTTCGAAAAAATAAGAACTGAAAACAGTTTGACCATCGTTACCGATGGTCCAAATATCGCATGTGGTGTTTCAAATGAAGAAATTGCAAAAGTTCAACCAGAAGTCATTAGAGGTTCTTCATCAAGATTGGGAGCGGGCGATGCATTCTTTGCTTATTTTTTATCCTATAAAGAATTGAACCCTTCAGCAAGTCTCAAGAAAAGCTTGGATACAGCAAATAGAAAAATACAGAACTACTTAAAAGCTAATGATTAAAAAATTTATAAATAAGAATAAACACTTAGTTAAATGCTCTCGGGAAGTGTTAAAGGCGATTGATAACAAAATTCCACTGGTTGCGTTAGAGAGTTCTATAATTTCTCATGGAATGCCTTATCCCCAATCACTGGAAATGGCAAAAGATATCGAAGGAATAATAAGAGATGAGGGTGTTCAGCCAGCGACACTGGCTATACTGGATGGCAAAATTCAGATTGGTCTGGACCCTGAAATTCTAGACGCTTTTGCCAAGCTTCAAAATGTAGAAAAAGTCACCAGCAGCAATCTAGACAGTACGATTTTTTCAAAAAAGCCAGGTGGAACTACAGTTTCAGGCTCGCTTAGAATATGTAAGTTAGCCTCAATCTCCGTATTCGTTACAGGCGGGATTGGAGGAGTTCATAGAGATGTCTCTGAAAGCATGGATGTGTCTTCAGACCTCCAAGCCATTAAAGAATCCAAAATCATAACTGTGTGCGCGGGCCCAAAAACAATCCTAGACATCTCTAAAACTTATGAGTTGCTAGAAACACTATCAATCCCTGCCTTTGCATACAGACAAAATAATTTACCCGCTTTTTGGTACAGAGACTCCAAATTGCAATCTACTCACCAAGTAGAGAGCCCAGAAGCAATTGCAAAGATTTACTCAATTGCGAGGAGTATAAATTGTTGCAATGGATTATTGCTTTGCAACCCGATTCCAAAAAAGTATTCTCTGGACCAAATGTACTTAGAACCACTAATATTAGATGGGGTTATGGAACTAAAAAAATCTAACATAACTGGGAAAGAACTTACTCCGAGTCTATTAAAGTATTTAGTTGAGAAGACAAATGGAAAAACGCTTCTTTCAAATATTGAACTTATAAAAAATAATGCAATGCTGGGTGCTAAAGTTGCTAAAGCTCTGGATTATTGATAAGTAACGAAAGGAAGGCTTTAAAATGGGAAAACTTTTTCAAAAATTACGACGGGATTTTCTAACTGGATTAGTTGTCCTTATACCTATAGTTCTAACAGTTTATTTGGTTTGGAGTGTTATCACCTTTATTGATAAAGTCATAATTCCTATTATTCCACCCAAATATAATCCCTTAGACTTGTTTGAAATTTATATTCCTGGGTTGGGTGTATTTCTATTCTTAATTGTAACTACTCTCATTGGATCACTAGCATCAGGGTTTATAGGAAGACAGGCCATTAATTTAGGTGAAAAAATTCTTTCACGAACACCGATAGTAAACACGGTCTACAACTCAATAAAACAAATAATCCAAGCCGTTTTCAAGCCTGATGGTACAAATTTTAAGCAGCCATGCCTCATTGAATACCCCAGAAAAGGCGTATGGGCGGTAGCCTTTATCTCAACAGAAACATATGGTGAAATTAAGAAAAAAATTAATAAAGGATCTCTTGTTACAGTTTTTTTACCAACCACGCCAAACCCAACATCTGGCTTTATGTTATTTGTACCCAAAGATCATGTAATTATCCTGGATATGTCAGTTGAAGACGCGGCTAAACTTATAATTTCTGCAGGACTGGTAATGCCAGAGAAAAAGTAAAAAAAATGTTGGATTTTTATTATCTTTTTAGTACTATTACAGGTACTGCTCGATAGGTTTCTTGCCTGTATGAAACCTGCCTCAATAACTAGCGCCTTCTTTTGAAGGCGCTTTTTTTTTCAGAAATTTTTCCATATTTTTCAATACATTATAAGATAAGTTTAAATCGTTTCCTTTATTCGTTTTAATGAATAATTTTTCATTAGAAGGCTTTATATTGTTCTTGTCTGATTCTATAAAAGCTAATAAACCAGAGATATTTTCAACTTTTCCTTCTCTGAATTTAAAAGTAATACCTTTAGTTCCAACTTCTAAAGACTTTATTTCAAGCGACTTACACTTTTCTTTTATTTTTAGAATGTTTGCTAAGTTAATAACATCCTTAGGTATTTTTCCAAATCGATCTATTAATTCTGCAAGTAGAGATTCCAATTGCAGTTGGCTTTCAAAATTTGAGAGTCTACGATAAAAACTTAATCTTAAAGCTGAGTCCTTTATATAGTTTTCAGGGATCCTTGCTGCGACAGGAATTCTTATCACAGGAGACCAATTTTCTTCAAGATTGGAATAATTGGTATCATTCTTATTTAACTTCAAAGAATTAATAGTTTTCTGTAACATTTCCTGGTACAGCGAAACTCCTATTTCATTAGCTTGACCAGTTTGTTCCTCCCCTAAAATATTTCCAGACCCCCTCATTTCAAGATCTTGAGAAGATAAGGTGAAACCAGATACTAATGAATTCAACTCTTTAATTAAATCGAGCCGTTTCCTGGCAGTTTCTGTTAGCAACGCGTTTTCTTTGGTAATCAAATATGCAAAGGCTCTCTTATTGGAACGACCAACTCTCCCTCTTATTTGATACAATTGACTTAGACCGAATAACTCTGCTCTATAAATAAATATTGTGTTCGCTCTTTGTACATCAAGACCACTCCCAACAATATTTGTCGAAACAAGAAGATCTAACTTTCCATAGTAAAAAGCTGAAATAGTTTTTTCTAATTCTTTATTGCTGGTTTTGCCAGTGGCAACCATATATTTAACTTCAGGTAAAAAATTGTTTAGAAATTCTTCTATTGCACGAATATCTTTTATTCTTGGAACGACAAAAAATACTTGGCCATCTCTCTTAATCTCACGAATTATAGCAGATCTTATGGTGCCCTGATCAAACTCAATAACACTTGTTTCGATAGGCATTCTATTTTTTGGAGGGGTATTAATCAATGAAAGATCTCTAATTCCTGAAAAAGCCATTTGTAAGGTTCTCGGTATAGGTGTAGCCGATAAAGTTAACACATGAACATTGGGGAATATGGATTTTAGCTGCTCCTTTTGATCTACACCAAAGCTTTGTTCCTCATCTACAATTACCAAACTTAGATCATTAAACTTTAAATTTCTATTGATAACACTATGTGTTCCAATCAGTATATTTATATCGCCAATTGAAAGATCGTATTTTAATTGATCTATCTCTGTTGGCTTAGTTAATCGCGAAAGCATTTTTATTTTGATAGGGTAACCGTCAAAGCGTTTTTTAAAAATTTCAGCATGCTGTTTTGCTAGAAGCGTTGTAGGTGCTGCCAAGACAACTTGTCTATTCTCGTTTACCATTATAAAAGCCGCTCTTATTGCGACCTCCGTTTTCCCAAACCCTACATCACCACAAATCAGCCTGTCCATCGGGTTTCCAGTAGACAAATCTTTGATAACGTCCTCTATTGCTTGCATCTGATCAGGGGTTTCTTCATAAGGAAACCGATCACAAAAATCCTGGAAAAGATCTTTTTGCAGATTAATCCTTTTTGTGTTTATAAGTTTTCTTTCCGCGGCAACCTTAATCAGCTTCTCGGCGATCAACTTGATTTTATCTTTGACTGTTGCTTTTCTCATCTGCCAATTTGCAGAACCGAGCCTGTCTAGCTTTGCATCAGAAAAACCTAATGGCGATATAAGTTCTATATTTTCTACAGGTAGAAATATTTTATCAGAGGCTGCATAATCAATTTGAAGAAAATCATTGTTTACTCCGTTTATTTCAAAACTCTTTAGCCCCATAAACATACCAATTCCATAGTCTATGTGAACAACGAGATCTTTTATACTTAATGAATTTAAATCCTCAAAAACAGCAGTCAGGTTACGGAGCTTCGCTACTTTGCCACTTCTCAGGTTACCTCCAAAAATTGATTTTTCGGTTATGATCTCAAATAAAGGAATTGAAAACCCTTCATCTAAGTGAGATACTGCATAGTAGAGTTGCTTAGGAGCATCATATATCTGGTTAATGTTTTCTATTTTTCTTACAACACTTAAGTTGTGTTCTTTCAAGACATTTATAAGTCTTTTTATTGATCCCTCAGAATGACCAGACAAGATTATTGGATGCTTTTTTACTTTCTGCCTTAAGTACTTGGCTACTTCGTCAAAAAGAGAAATGTCTTCCTTATTTCGTTCTACTGCAAAATCTTTTGTAGAAGAATATGTTGTTTTTATTTTATTCGTAAAAAGCTGGTCAATTTTCTTAATATCATAAAAACTAATAGCTTTAGTAAATTCTAACGGTGACAAATAATGCGAGGAGGCCTCTAAAAAAGAAAGTTTATTTGGATTGTTGGAGACATTCTTTAAATCAAAGCTTCTACTCTCAACAATCTGCTCCCATTTATTCTCAATCATTACTTGCAGATCAATATCATATGAAAGAGAAGCTCCTTTTAAAAATGAAAATATAGGTACAAGTTTTGGATTAAATAAAGGTAACCAGTGCTCTATTCCTTCAATCAATATTCTTTCTGAGATTGAGTTATAGACTCTATCGTCAGTCTTAACCGTCCCAATAGTTCTTCTATAATTCTGCCTGAATATATTTACAGCTTCTTCATCTAATATAATTTCAGATACAGGAAATATGTTCACGTCTTTTATAGACCCATTTGACCTTTGACTTGACGGATCAAAGGTTCTTATTTTTTCTAATTTGGTGCCGAAAAAATCTAGTCTGATAGGATATTTTATTTCTGGAACAAAAACATCTAAGATACCACCTCTTAGAGCATATTCACCAATTGAATATACATTTGTTTGTCTTGAATAGCCCGTTTTTTCAAGCCATTCAATAAGGTTAGACAAAATTACTTTCTGGTTAATTTTAAGAGAAAACCTATTTTTAAAAGTTTCTTTAATAGGAACAATTTTTTGAACAACACTGTCGACAGACAACAAAAAAATTCTATGAGATTTGTCAACTCCTTCTAATGCCCTTAGAGCACTATACCTTTTAGATATAATCTCTTTTCTGGGAGAAATGTTACTATAAGGCAAGCAGTCCCATGCAGGATAAACAATCACTTCAACTTTATCGTTAAAAAATTTTAGCATATCCGAAAACTGTTTCAGCTCTCCTTCACGCCTAAGGATGTGTACATGGGTCGATTTATCAGTGCTTTCAAATATCTTTGCCAAAGCGAAAGCTCTAAATTCCTTGTTATAATATTCTATAAAGTTTTTTTTCATGCAAATTTCTCTAACAAAGTTATTGCTGATTAAATGAATAAAAACTAGAATAAATTATTATTTTTGTTAAACAGTTAGGATAATTACGATGTTTAGTAGCTTTCCCAACAGAAGGGGAAGAAGATTAAGGCAAAACAGAGAAATAAGAGCCTTAGTTAGAGAAACAATCCTAAGCAAATCTGATTTGATTTGCCCTATATTCTTGAGGGAAGGTACAAAGATTATTGAAAATATTCCTTCTATGCCTGGAGTAAATAGGTATTCAATAGATACACTAATTCCCTATGTGGAAAAGTTAATCAGTTCAGGTATATTGGCAGTAGCTTTATTCCCGCTAACACCTTCCAATAGAAAATCCCATGATTGTCAGGAAGCTTGGAACCCAGAAAACTTAGTGAATATCGCCACGAGGCTATTGAAAAAAAATTTTCCTGAATTGATTGTAATGCTCGATGTGGCTCTCGATCCCTATAACATTGATGGTCATGATGGTCTTCTGGTAGATGGAAAAATAATTAATGATGAAACCTTGGTGGCTCTAGAAAGACAGGCATTGGTTCAAGCTGAATCGGGAGCAGATATACTTGGTCCATCTGATATGATGGATGGTAGAATTAAAAAAATACGAGTTGCCCTTGAAGAAAAAGGTTTCAAGGACACACTAATTATGTCATACGCAGCAAAATTTGCGTCAGCTTATTATGGGCCATTTAGAGATGCAGTTGGAGCACAAGGATTACTAAAAGGCGATAAAAAAACTTATCAAATTGATCCTCCTAACATTCAAGAAGCAATTAGAGAAGTCGGAGAGGATATAAATGAAGGGGCTGATATGGTTATGGTAAAGCCCGGGATGCCTTACCTTGATATTATTTCAGAAGTAAAACGAAAGTTTAGCTTTCCAACTTTTGCTTACCAAGTTTCAGGAGAATACTCAATGATAAGAGGAGCGATTGAGAATAATTGGCTAGAAAAAGAAATTACAATAATCGAAAGCCTTACTTGTTTTAAAAGAGCTGGATGTGATGGGATTTTAACATATTTTGCACCTGAAGCTGCAGACATATTAAATAAGAACATTGGTGGTTGAAAATGTGGTTAATTTTACCATTTAAAGGAATAAGAAATTGTATTTTTTTATCTATAATTACATCACTCCTTTTATCATGTCAGAATGTAGGTCAGAGGAATAGTGGCAGCGTGATCAACAGAGATGCAGAGCTGGTTTTACAAACTTTATTCGAAATTGATCCGGACACAGTAAGCATATACAAAAATGCTCCGGCAACTCTTATTATACCCAGAATTACTAAAGCGGGACTTATGCTAGGCGGAGCATATGGAGAGGGAGTGTTGAGGATTAATGAAGCACCAGTTGATTATTATTCATTGGCAGCTGCTTCATATGGATTACAGGTAGGAGCTCAACAATATTCAAATATCATTTTTTTTATGACAGAAGAAGCATTACAAAAATTCAGAGTTACAGATGGTTGGGAGCTCGGAGCTGATGCCGAAGTGGTATTCAGAGATAAAGGCTATTCTATAGGCGTTAGTTCAAAAACAATTTCTAAACCCGTCTATGCTGTAGTTTTTGATCAAAAAGGTCTATTAGCGGGGACCTCGTTGGTTGGTGCGAAGTATTCGAGATTAATTAGGTAGCCTATTCAGTTATCAAACCTCGTTAAAAGACTAGAAGTATCAAATTTTGAGCCCCCGTTTCTTTGAATCTCTGCATAGAATTGGTTGACTATTGAGGTTATTGGAAGTGAGATATTATTATTGCCAGCGTGATCAAGGCATATACCAAGATCTTTTCTCATCAATTTTACTGCGAAACCAAAATCGAATTTACGATCAACCATCGTCTCACCTCTATTACTAAGTTGCCAACTACCAGCTGCGCCTTGCGAAATTGCATCTAAAACTTTCTTAGTATCCAAACCGCTTTTCTCAGAAAATGAGATTGCTTCTGAAAGGGCTTGGATAAGTCCTGCAATACAAATTTGATTAACCATTTTTGCTATTTGTCCTTTTCCAGGACCTCCAATTAAAGTGATATTTTTTGCATAGGCTGCAATTATTGGTTTTGTCTTTTCAAAAATTGAATTTTCACCGCCAATCATCACGGTTAACTCCCCTTTTACAGCACCAACTTCTCCTCCTGAAACGGGAGCATCTAAAAAATGTAAATTGAGTTCTTTAGCTTTTTCGGAAAGCTCAACAGCAATATCAGAAGATGTCGTAGTGTGATCAATAAAAATGCTACCAGGTTTCATAGAAGAAAAGGCTTTATCTGTTCCTACAGTTATTTCTCTCAAATCCGTGTCATTACCGACACAACTAAAGACAATATCGCTTTCTGAAACCGCTCCTTTTATTGAAGTAGAATAAGTTCCCTTATGGTTTTTAATCCACATTTTTGATTTTTCTTCTGACCTATTGTAAACAATCACATCGTAACCCTCTTTTGAAAGATGTCCTGCCATTGGGAAGCCCATTACGCCTAATCCAATAAAGGTAATTTTTTTCATAACTTAATCCTAAATAATTGAACAATCTTTTTAGTATAATATAATCTGATTTTTTAAAAAAGTTGAGATAATGAAAATACTCTTAAAAACAGTGCCTTATATTTTCATGGCATTGATCTTATTTTTCCTGCTAATCTCAGGATTGTTCTTTTATTTAAGTTATCAATCCTTGCCAAAATATAGAAAGGACGTATTCTCTTCTGATATTCAATCAAAGGTCTCCATAAAAACAGATTTATACGCGGTTCCGCACATTACAGGACAGAGTGATGAAGAAACTTTTTTTGGCTTAGGGTATGTTCATGCACAAGAGCGACTATGGCAAATGACTTATCTTAAACGCATATCCCAAGGTCGTTTATCTGAAATAAGTGGCCCAGAAACAGTGCTCCTAGACTCATTTATGAAGTCTCTGGATCTACAAACTCTATCAAAGCATATTTTTCAAAATTTATCACCAGACTTAAAGAAAATTTTATCATCTTATTCCCAAGGCGTTAATTTTAGATTGAAAGAAATACAGGATCAGGGTTTAGGTCGTGGATCTCCTGAATTTTTTTTCCAATCTCCAGAGGTCACCCCATGGAGCCCTATAGACAGTTTGACGATACTAAAATTTATAGAGTTTATGTCATCTAACAAAGCGTTAACAGAAATAGAGCTCACATCTTTAATATTTTCGAACGTAATAGATGATAAAATAAAGCATTTGATAAGCGACTCAGACCTTCTTCGTTCCAAACTCGATGAAGTTATCTTAAATTTAAGGGAACAACAATTTGATGAGCGCCAAAAAGATGAAGACGGAAGTTATAATGGCTTTTTTACACCTCCAAATGCTGGATTTTATTCAAACGTATTTGCAGCCGATGGTAGTCGGACGGCCTCTAAAAAATCGCTATTATCAACAAATTTATTTCTTCCTTTGTCTTCACCATCGTTATGGTTGCTTGCCCACCTTGATCTAAAAGAGACTTCAGTAGTAGGAGCAACAGTTCCTGGCATACCAATTATATTTTCTGGAAAAAATAGCAAATTGGCATGGGGGTCGTCTTTTTCATTTGTCGACGACCAAGATCTTTATTTTGAAAAAATAAACTCGGCAAACAAAAACGAATATCTTTCACCTTCGGGATACAAACGATTTTCAAATAAGAAAAAGTTAATAAAGGTAAAAGATAATGCCACTATAAGTTACGCAGTCAGGCGAACTGAAAATCGAGTTATAATACCTCACGAACTATATGAAATGCAATCTATAGTTCCTGATGGTTTTCTTGTTTCTTTAGCTTGGACGGGGTTTAAAAATAATGATAAGACCCTTGAAACTTTTGTGAACTTAATGTCTGCAAAAAGCTTAAATGAATTTAAAACTAATATGTTACAAAGCAACAGCTTCAACTTGATTTTAGTAGTTGCTGATGAAACGGAAGTTAATTCTGTATTTATTGGGAATTCGCCCAAAAGAAAAAAGGAAAATGAGACAAAGGGGCAAGTAATTACGCCTGGTTGGAAGATTGAGAATCAATGGCACTTAGATGAAAACGAGGACCCAAAACCTTTTGCTGTTTCTAAAAATAACGGGCTCATTCTTAATACAAACAATAGCTTTTCAGAAAGCCCTTTCCCTCATCATATGAGTTTCAATTGGGGTGATGAACAAAGACTTCTTAGAGCAACAAAAATGGTTAGCAAAAGAGAGTTTCATAGTACTGAAAGCTTTAGAGAACTACAAAATGACTTTATTTCAGAGCCTGCTCGTACTTTATTACCACTCATGGGCAAAGAACTTTGGTTTCAGTATGATAATATTGATCCAGATGACATCAATGAGATCAAAACCCGCAGTCTAGAACTTTTAACGAATTGGAATGGAAATATGATGGCTGGCTCACCAGAGCCACTTATTTATGCAACATGGGTTGAAACATTTATAAAAATGCTTCTCGAAGATGAACTCAGTTTCAATCATTCATCTGCTATTATGGCCAGCCCACTATTTTTGGAAAAAGTACTTAGAAAATACAAAAATGCTGAAGAATGGTGTGATATAAAACATTCCGATAAAATTGAAACATGTGTAGAATTATCCAAAAAATCACTCACAAAAAGTCTTCGAAAATTAAAGGAAGTATATGGATCCGATTTAACCAATTGGAGATGGGGTGATGCAAGACGAATAAACCATCCTTCTTTTTCAGTTAATGGCATTCTAATTCCAAAGTTCTTGCAAGAAATATCAAGTGAGAATTCCGGAAGCAAACACACTTTAAATTCAATAATGTTAAGGGACTTATCTAATTATAAAGTAGCAAAGGGTAGCTCGTTCAAAATGATAATTGACTTTTCTTCACCAACTAAAAATATGTTTATCATTCCCTCCGGGCAAAGTGGCCATTTATTATCGAGGCATTATGATGATCAAACGAATCTTTGGAAAAGTGGAAATTATATATACTTGTCTGGGGTCAGAGATTTAATATTAGGCGGGGCTAAGGGCGAGATTATTATCCATCCTTTGTCAATCGAATAGTTTTTTACATTTCATTAATGATCCAATAAGAGTATCAATTTCTTGTTCAGTGTTGTAAAGGGCAAGACTTGCTCTGCAAGTAGCAGGCACTCCAATAAAGTCCATTAAAGGTTGAGCGCAATGGTGGCCGGACCTAACTGCAACACCATTTGCATCTAATATTGTAGCCATATCATGGGCGTGTGCGTTCCCTTTCATAGAAAAAGAAAATATAGCGAGATTATTCTTATGAAAACAGTGTCTAACCAACCAATCTAACTTCTCTAACTCGGTTCGTGTAAAATCTGTTATTGACTTTTCGTACTCTAAAACTGATTTTCTGTCTAGATTTTGAACAAAGTCTATAGCAGCGCCAAGACCAATTATTTCGGCTATCCCTGGTGTGCCAGCCTCAAATAAAAATGGAGACTTATTATAAATCACATCGTCTTTTGTGACACTTTTTATCATTTCACCCCCACCATTAAATGGAACCATTTCATCTATTCTTTTTTTATTAACGTAAAGTACTCCAGTGCCAGTTGGCCCAAAAAGCTTATGGCCTGTAAATGTATAAAAATCACACCCAATATCCTCAACATTAATTTCCAAGTGAACAATAGCCTGAGAACCATCCAATACGGTCACAATTCCTCTTTCTTTGAGTGCTTTACAAATTTTCTTAACATCAAGGATGGATCCAAAAACATTGGACATGTGTGTTATGCAAGCCATTTTTGTTTTTGGAGAAATCTTTTTCTCGATCATATCTAATGATATTTGACCGTTCTCATCTGGATCAATCCAAATAAGCTTAATGCCTTTTCTAGATCTTAAAAAATGCCAGGGAACAATGTTAGCATGATGCTCTAACGTTGACAAAATAATCTCATCTCCAGACACAAGGTTTTGGTTAGCCCACCCGTATGAAACAAGATTTAATGCCTCAGTAGAACCCGATGTAAATATAATTTCCTCTTGAAAAGAGGCTCCTAAGAAGGCAACAACCTTGTCTCTTACTGCTTCATATTTTTCTGTCGCGAGGTTCGATAAGTAGTGCAACCCTCTGTGAACATTTGAATACTCGCTTTCATAACATTTTTTTACAGCTTCTATTACTTTAATCGGCTTTTGTGATGAAGCTCCATTATCTAAGTAAACCAGAGGCTTATCGTTTACTTTCTTAGAAAGTATTGGAAATTCTTTTCTAAATTCTAGAACATCAAACATTCGGCAAATCACCGCGTAATAAAAATTGTATAATTGATACAAATATCATAAATAAAAATCCCATAGTTAATGACACAGTAATCGCACCCAGAAATGCTGTTAATAGGACGCTTTTGAATTTATATAGTGTTGACACTACAGAAGACAATGCCCAGATAAACCACACTAATTCAAAAAACCTACAAATATAGTATAAGTCAAATGAAATAAATAGAAATAATACCTGCATAAATTTGAAGACGAATGTTACTAAAAACAAAAACAAGACATTTTTTCCTAATTCTTCGATGCCTATTTTTTTATTGGAAAAGTTACTAAAAAATAAAATAGAGACCATCACAGTTATTATAAAAATTAATTCAAAGGCGAACATACTTAAGGGATTGAAGATGAACGATAATGAATTATTTTCAAGTAACTTTGAGGCATTCTCAGATGACTTAAAGAATAGCCTTTCTAACGAGGAGTTTAAGAGAGAGGTTATGGCTGCGATAAAAACAGCGCCCTCTAGTACAGAAATTAATTTCAATTTTATTGGGCTCAATGCATCTGGCAAATCTGCTGGCCTTCTGAGAGCTATCTTGAGTGTATGTTTCCAGTCCATAAGCTTTCAAGTTCCTTAGCTAAAATTTATAAGAACAACGGGTACAAAATACAAACAGGTCACAATCAAAGTGAAAAGGTTTCTATCCTTAAAATTTGAAACAAAACTGACAATTCGCGAGAAAATATACACTATAATTAGCTCTGAAAGAATGACAAGGACAAGCTCTATTGCTCCAGATATGAATATTTTTGCAACGCTCGCAACTAGAATTACTAAAGTTGATACAGAAAGAGACCAAAATAAAGCTAGTCTAGTTTGAAAACCCGAGGAAATAGATCCAAACATTTTCAATATCAAGTGAAGAATAAATCCCAAAAGATACATAAATATAGGAAGAAAAAAAAGGTAGGAGACAACCACAGCTGTTATAACAGATAGGTAAGGATCCTCCTGAACTTGACCGGTGACTTCTATTAATTGTGACAGTAGCAACATTAAACAAGTAAAATACAGAAGGGGTAGCAATTGGCTTTCTTTATCGCGTAGTTCAAATTGCTGATCAATAGAAGCGTCAAGGTCACTGAATGCTGAGATTATAGCTGTAAAGAAACCTTTGTTAATTTTTAACTGTTTATTCATGAAAAAAGCTTGAGGTCCAAACATCGATATAGTTACTCAGCTCTGATTTAATGCTTTCATCTTCAATCTCATCTAAGGCTTCCGAAATAAACGCGGTTATCAGCATTTCTTTAGCTTTATTCCTATGTACACCTCTACTCAGTAAATAAAATAGGCTTTCTCTATCTAGGGAACTGGACGTCGATCCATGAGAGCAAATTACATCATCGGCATAAATCTCGAGTTCTGGCTTACATAAAAACTTAGAGTTTTCGTTAAGCAAAAGAGATCTACTAGATTGATAGCCGTCAGTCTTTTGTGCTTCAGGTGCAACATAGATTTTACCTCGTACTATTGAGGTGCAATCATTCTCTAATACTGATTTAAAAACTTGCCTACTTTTACATTCAAAAGCATTATGATTTATTAACACATTTTCATCACTAAAATGATGTTTTTTATTTATTAGACTGACGTTCGCAATTGAAGTGTTTATACCTGGCCCATTTAGATGCAATTCAATCTCATTTCTTGTCGACTTAGTATTTAATCTCAGTCCAAAGTGATTAAAGGTTGATTTTTCAGCCATATCACAAAACTTATGAGAAATTTTAGGAAAAACATTATTTTCTCCAGTTAAATCTAGGTAATTTAACTTAGCATTTTTGTCTAAATAAATTTCGGTTACTGAATTGAAAACAGAGAGATTATTTCCTGTTTCTATAATGGTAGCTTCTACACCTTTTTGAACAATAATTAGGTTTCTTTGGAAGCAATTGCGTGCAGACTTATTAGTTTTATTATGTATTACAAGCGGTTTTTTAAAACTCTCTGACAAATTGAGGGCATAACCAACTTTGGGATTGAGACTATTATCTCTGGCCAAAGGTCTAGGAACAAGTTTTTGGGACTTTTCTTCAAGCTTACCAAAATAGTTTTTTGTAAAGGAATCTTCATCAGCAATTTCGTCCATAATGCTAGAAATTTTATAGCTTTTGTCACTATCTAATTCCATGATATCACCATCGATAGTCAGCTCAGGTTCATATAGATGGGTTCCTTTCAGATTAATTAGGTCCATATCAGAAATTTCTTGAACAAGATTGGAAACTATATCCAAGTTACTCTTTCTCCAATATTCTGATCTACGATTTACTTTCTCAATACTTGCACTATTACGTTCAAATTCTTGGCTTAAAGAATCATACCAACTACTTGTATTTGCATGGATCAATGTTTTCCCTTACCTAGTTGTAGGAAATCTTTATATCCTGTCTCCTCAACATGAAGAGCGAGAGTTTTGTCACCAGTTTTTACTATTCTTCCATCTACCATGATGTGAACAAAATCAGGCACTATATAATTCAGAAGTCTTTGATAATGGGTGATAACCAGAAACGAACGGGAAGATGATGAAAAGTTATTTACTCCTTTAGAGACTAACTTCATAGCGTCAACGTCCAACCCGCTATCTGTTTCATCAAGGATTACAAATCTGGGCTCGAGTAAACACATTTGTAAAATTTCATTTCGTTTTTTTTCTCCTCCCGATGCACCAACATTGACCGGCCGTTTCATCATTTCGTCACTAATTTCTAAATCTTTTGCTATGCTACGTACAAGCTTCAAAAAGTCTGCTGCATTGAGCTCTTCTTGACCTCTTGTTTTTCTTTGTGAATTTAAAGCGGTTCTGAGAAAATTCATATTACCAACTCCAGGTATTTCTATTGGATATTGAAAGGCCATAAAAATTCCAAGTGCCGCTCGTTCCTCTACTTCAGTCTCCAACAAATCACTTCCGTCAAAATTAACAGTACCACTATCAATTATATATCCATCTTTCCCTGCCAGAACACTCGATAGTGTAGATTTCCCAGACCCATTTGGTCCCATTATGGCATGAACTTCGCCTGGTTTAATGGAAAGTGATAAACCCTTAATAATCTGTTTTTCTTCTTCTTCCAAAGAAACTTTTAAATCATCGATGTTTAACATATTAGCCAACGGACCCCTCTAAAGAGATTGCGACTAATTTTTGTGCCTCCATTGCAAACTCCATTGGGAGTGCTTGTAATACCTCCTTACAAAACCCATTCACGATCAATGCTACAGCATCTTCTTCTCCAATCCCCCTTTGCATACAATAAAAGAGCTGATCATCGTCTACCTTTGACGTTGTGGCTTCATGTTCAGCTCTCGCGCTACTATTATTTACCTCAATATAGGGAACAGTATGCGCTCCACATTTATTGCCAATGAGTAGACTATCACATTGGGTAAAATTTCTTGAGTTTTGTGATCTACCCCCAATTTGCACGAGTCCTCTATAGGTGTTTTGAGCTTTTCCAGCACTAATTCCCTTGGATACAATTCTACTATTTGTGTTTTTTCCAAGATGTATCATCTTAGTGCCAGTATCGGCCTGTTGCATATTATTGGTGATAGCTATTGAGTAGAACTCACCAGACGAGTTATCACCTTTTAAAACACAAGACGGATATTTCCAGGTTATTGCAGATCCTGTCTCTACCTGTGTCCACATGACTTTGGAATTTCTACCCCTACAATCAGCACGTTTAGTAACAAAGTTGTAAATACCACCAACCCCGTTCTCATCGCCTGGAAACCAATTTTGTACCGTAGAATATTTAATTTCCGATTCGTCAAGAATCACAAGTTCTACAACGGCAGCATGCAACTGGCTCTCATCCCTTTGTGGCGCAGTACACCCTTCCAAATAACTTACGTAGGAATTATCGTCTGCTATAATCAATGTTCTCTCAAATTGTCCAGTGTTTTCAGCGTTTATTCTAAAGTAGGTCGACAACTCCATAGGACATCTTACTCCTTTAGGAATGTACACAAATGATCCATCAGAAAAAACAGCAGCATTGAGGCAAGCAAAAAAGTTATCTGATATTGGTACAACAGATCCTAGGTATTTCTTAACTAAGTCAGGATATTCCTTTATGGCTTCTGATATTGAACAAAATATAACCCCGGCAGATTTTAACTCTTCTTTAAAGGTTGTTCCGACCGAAACACTATCAAAAACCGCATCAACCGCAACTTTGCGATTTTCGGAGTTATCTTCAGAATTATCTTCAATCACACCAGCGAGCTTCTTTTGCTCGGTTAATGGAATTCCTAGCTTTGAGTAGGTTTCAAGAAGTTTTGGATCTACTTCATCTAAGCTTTTTGGCTTTTCTTTCATATTGGCAGGCCGAGCATAATAATACTGATCTTGAAAGTCGATTTCAGGAATTTTTAACAGCGCCCAATCGGGCTGTTTAAGTTTCTTCCATCTATTAAATGCCTTTAGTCTCCAATCGAGCATCCACTTAGGTTCATTATTCTTTTTTGATATAAGCTTAACAATATCTTCATTTAATCCTAAAGGGGCATACTCCGTCTCTATATCTGTTGAGAACCCATATTTATACGTATCCCCAACGGATTTTACTGTTGAAAGAGTTTCCTTATCAATTACGTCCCTAGCCTCATAATTATCTGTCATTTATTAAGATTCCCTGCATTTTTATGTCTTGAATATAATTGTTTCCATGAGAAAATAAAGGCTTCAATATCACTTTTTTTCGTATTGGGTCCCAATGATACCCTAATTGAACAGCTTGCAAGATCTTCCTCGTATTTCATCTCCTTTAATAGACTTATTTCACTTAATTTTCCAGACGAACATGCTGTGCCCGATGAAACACTGAAACCTTCAAGGTCTAAAGCAATTACTTGGCTTTCGCCTTTCCAACCTGGGGTTATAATGCAGGATGTATTTGGTAGTCTCTTTTCTTTTTCGCCAACAATTATAGAGTTTTTTGAGATTTCTCTTACTTCATGCTCTAGCATATCTCTTAAAATCTCAATTTCTTTCCATACGCCATCTTTAACAAGTTTAATAGAGTAGGCTAAGGCTTCAGAAAATGCAGCGATAAGCATAAAATTTTCGGTCCCTGCTCTTAATCCAAATTCTTGGTTTCCGCCTAAAATTGTAGATTCAATTAAATCCTCGTTTTTAACAAAAAGCACCCCTACCCCTTTTGGTCCACAAACTTTGTGCGAAGCCAAGAAAAATGCTTGAGGCTGAATCTCGTTAAATTTAATAGCTATTTTTCCAATTGCTTGAACTGCATCAGTGCACGCTATATCTTTGGGAACATTTTGTAATATACCTGTCTCGGAGTTGGCAATTTGCAAAGCCTGATTATTTTTAGAGGTATTTGAAGAAACTAGCCCATTTTTCTTCACCGGTATAGACACATCACACCACCTTTTTACACAATCGTGTTCAATAGCTGAACATTCCAATCTTTTATTATGTAAAAATAGCGCCGCAGACTCCGACGCGCCAGATGTAAAGATTATTGTACCCCTATCGAGGCCTAGGAGGCCCATCACATCATCTCTTGAACGTTCAATTATATTTCGTGCTTCTCTTCCTTCAAAGTGAACTGAGCTCGCATTACCTATCAAATCCAGATTTGAAATTATGCTTCTTCGAGAATTTTCACACAATAACGCGCTTGCATTCCAATCAAAGTAACGTCTGCCATTTTGTAAGAGCGTCATTAAGCTTGCGCAAAACTTGATACTGCTTGACATGGCTCCATGGAATCAGAGGCAACATCTTCTAGTGAGATATTGTGTAAAAATAGGTAAACTTGAGATGAAAACTGTTCCCAAAACTTTTCAGTTAAAACCAGCTCAAAAGGTTTTGGTAAAATCTTTGTTTCAATTTTATCGTTAACAGAAATTGCAGCAAAATTTTCATCAACGGCTTCCATAATGTCGTGGATCCTTATATTTTTTGGATGAGAATTTAAGCTAAATCCCCCTGATGCCCCTCTTACAGCTTTTACTAAACTTGCTTTACGCAACTTCATAAAAAGTTGTTCAAGGTAAGTTTGTGAAATGCCGGTTTCATTGGAAACTTCAGACACCGATACATTTGAGTTTAAATCTTTTCTAGCGATATATGCCATCGCTATCAAAGCGTATTTACCTTTTGTGCTTAGTCTCATGCTTAAAATTAACAAATAAAATATAAATTATATTTAAAATAGCTTGACTTAGAGGTCAAGCAATTAGTAACTGTAGATCATTGAATGATAAAGGAACTTCAATGCCTGAAGTAAACATATCTGGTCCAAGCGGTAGGCTCGAGGGTCGCTTTCACCCTCAAAAAAATACAAATGCTCCTACAGCAATAATATTACACCCGCATCCAAAGTTTGGCGGCACTATGAATAACCGAGTTGTTTACAATCTTCACTACTGTTTCTTTAATCTTGGGTTTTCGTGTTTAAGATTTAATTTTAGAGGTGTTGGCAGGAGCGAGGGAGAATTTGATGATGGGTTAGGAGAATTGGCAGATGCAGCTTCAGCTTTAGATTTTCTACAAGCAAATTCAGCAAATTCAAGCGGTTGCTGGGTAGTTGGTTTTTCTTTTGGTTCTTGGATAGGTATGCAGCTATTGATGAGAAGACCGGAAATAAGTGGTTTTATATCAGTATCACCTCCCGCCACTACATACGACTTTAGCTTCTTAGCTCCCTGCCCTTCTTCAGGGCTGATTATAAATGGCAGTTTAGATCGCCTAGTACCTCCATCTGATATAAAGAGTTTGTCAGATAGACTAAAACTCCAAAAAGGGATCAAAGTTTCTCACAAAGAGATTGAGGGTGCTGATCATTTTTTTACCAATTTTGAAGAAGAAATGATAAAAGCCGTTAGTGAGTATCTCGCTACTAGGTCAGATTTATAAATTATTGTGGGTTGATGTTAAAAAGTAATATTCTGAATAATTTAAAAACACGAGGCTTTATTAATGACTGCACTGATTTAATGGGCCTCGATAACTTATTAAGCTCTTCAAAAGTAACCTGTTATATTGGGTACGACGCTACTGCTTCCTCCCTTCATGTAGGCCATCTTATGAATATAATGATGCTAAGGTGGTTTCAAAAAGATGGTCACAGGGTGATTACTTTGTTAGGTGGCGGCACTACAAAAATAGGAGACCCTTCCTTTAGAAAAACAGAGAGGCCATTGATAAACGACGATATTATTAACGATAATTTACTAAGTCTCAAATCGATATTTTCCAAATACCTAAGTTTTTCGTCTGACCACCCTGGTGCGCTTATGCTGAATAACGATGAGTGGTTAAGCAAGCTGAACTATTTGGATTTTCTAAGAGATACTGGAAAGCATTTTTCAATTAACAGAATGCTCAGCTTCGAATCTGTTAAAAGCAGACTACAAAAAAATGACCCTTTAAGCTTTCTAGAATTCAATTACATGATATTACAAGGCTACGACTTTTACAAACTGAACCAAGACTATCAATGCATTCTTCAAATGGGCGGATCTGATCAATGGGGTAATATAGTCAACGGAATTGAGTTAACTAGGCGTATGAACGGCAATAAACTTTTTGGTTTGACTTCGCCATTGTTAACAAACTCTTCTGGTCAAAAGATGGGAAAATCGTCTAGTGGCGCTGTCTGGCTAAACGAAGAAAATCTCTCTCCTTATGAATTTTGGCAGTTTTGGAGGAATTGTGATGATGATGATATAGAGAAATTCCTTCTTCTTTTTACTGAATTTTCGATTAACAAAATTAAAGAGCTGACCTCTGGGAAGGGTCATCGCCTAAATGAAGCAAAAATAGTTTTAGCAAACGAGGTTACCACACTATGCCATGGAAAAATAAAGGCCGACGAATCATTTGAAACATCAAAAGCAGTATTTAGTGAAAATATTGGGTCCTCTAAACTACCTACAATAGAGGTCAATGCTAAAGATTGTCCTGAACGTATCTCTATCACTCAACTAATGACACTTTCAGGAATGGTGAAGTCTGGGAAAGAAGCAAAGCGATTAGTAAACGAAAATGCAGTAAAGCTAGAAGGAAGGGTGGTGAAAGACATTACCGAAAAGTTTGAGATAATTAATTTTTCCGATCCTCAGCAACTTTCAATAGGGAAAAAGAAACATTTCAATATCGTCATTTTCTAATCTTAGTTGTCAAGGTAAACCTTTTTCATAAAGTCGGGATTGTCGACTGCACCATTTCTTTCCAAATCACCTCTCTTTATCTTTGATAACACCTCCATTCCAGAACTAACTATACCGAAGACCGTATAATTATTGATTAAATGAGGAGCAGGCTGAAACATAATAAAAAATTGACTATTGGCAGAATTTGGGTTTTGTGATCGTGCCATGCCAACAGTACCTTCGACAAAGGCCATATCAGAAAATTCAGATGGCAAGTCCGGCAATGAAGAGCCTCCTCTACCAACTAGCTCAGGATTAAATGCATGCGTTTTGCCAAACTTCACATCACCCGTTTGGGCCATAAAGCCTTCGATTACTCTATGGAATACCACGCCATCGTATGCGCCTAAATTAACAAGAGTTTTTATTCTTTCGACATGCAAGGGAGCCAAATCCGGCAGCAGTGTTATTTCAATTTTTCCACTAACTTCACCTCCGACTTCAATTACGAGATTATTTTCTGCAAAAGCGCACCTGCAGACTAGTATGCAAAAAAATATATTTACAAGAACTTTTTTAGAAAAAATATATCTAAACATTTTTGATTGTCTTTATGAAATCTGGGTCATCAACTTTTCCATTATCCGATTGATCACCTTTTTTTATTTTATCTACCACGTCCATACCTTTCAAAACTTTTCCCCAGACCGTATATTGGTTGTTTAAATGCATACTATCTTCAAGCATAATAAAAAACTGGCTATTAGCAGAATTTGGGTTCTGTGATCGAGCCATACCCACAATACCCCTGACAAACGGCTCAGAAGTGAATTCGGCTTCTAGATCAGGTAAGTCTGAACCTCCCATTCCGACACGGTCACTATGGAGGCCATTTTTCAAGGAACCAAACTGGCCATCACCTGTTTGAGCCATAAAGCCATCAATCACTCTGTGAAACACAACATCATCAAAAAATTTATCTTTTGATAGCTGTATTATTCTCTTGCAATGATTTGGAGCAAGATCAGTTAACAGTTCGATTGTGATTTTTCCTTTATTTGTTTCTAAAACAATATTTTTTTTGGCATCTTTTTTTGTTACCTTTTTTTTCTTTAATGCCATTCCTAATCCTTTTTTTAGTTTTTAAATTTACTATTAATTGCAAACGCAATGTCTTCAGTTACAAATTTATCTATGTTACCACCTAGCTTAGCAATTTCTTTTACCAATCTAGACGCAATAGCTTGACAACCTGCATCTGCCATCAAGAAAACTGTCTCTATTTTATTGTCTAAAACTCTATTCATTCCAACCATCTGAAACTCATACTCAAAATCTGATACCGCCCGTAAACCCCTTATCAAAATTGAGGCACCTACATCTTTTGCGCACTCTATTAGTAAATTTTTAAAAGGATGGACCACAATATCGACTTTCAAAGACTTTAAATTAGCTATTTCTTTTTCCACAAGCTGCACTCTTTCTTCCAAAGAAAATAAAGGATTCTTATCATTATTTATAGCTACTCCTATTACCAACTTATCAACGAGTGTTGAAGCCCTGCTTATTATATCTATATGCCCAAGTGTTAAAGGGTCAAAAGTACCTGGGTACAATCCTACTCGCATTATTCTTCCTTCTTTCTTAAGCTCTTTATCAGACAACTTTCAAAGAATAGGACTTAAAAATGCTCCTGTAAAACTTTCTTTCACAGTCGCTATATATTCAGGTGTGCCATGACACACTACTTCCCCACCTTTATCTCCACCCTCTGGTCCAATATCAATTACGTAGTCAGCTGTTTTGATCACATCCAAATTGTGTTCAATAACAATTACTGTGTTACCTTTCTCTACAAGCTCATGCAGGATTTCAAGTAGTTTTTTAATATCATGAAAGTGTAACCCAGTTGTAGGCTCGTCTAATATATACAAAGTCGATCCCGAGCTTCTTCTTGCGAGTTCTTTTGCAAGCTTTACCCTCTGAGCTTCTCCTCCCGACAGAGTTGTCGCCTGTTGACCAACTTTAATATAACCTAGACCAACTCTTTTAAGAGTTGACATTTTTTCTCTTATCGAAGGCACTGCTTTGAAAAAATCTTCGGCTTCGTTTACTGTCATCTCTAAAACATCTGAAATATTTTTACCCTTGAATTTTATTTCAAGTGTTTCTCTATTATATCTCTTGCCGAGACATTGGTCGCATTCCACGTAAACATCGGCAAGAAAATGCATTTCTATCTTAATTAGCCCATCACCTTGACAAGCCTCACAACGCCCACCTTTAACGTTAAAAGAAAAACGTCCTGGCATATACCCTCTAGCTTTTGACTCTGGTAAGCCTGTAAACCAATCCCTTATATGCGTAAAAGCACCTGTGTACGTAGCAGGATTAGATCTTGGAGTTCTTCCTATTGGAGATTGATCTATATCTATGACCTTCTCAAAAACCTCTAAACCTTCAATTTTTTCAAACTTTGCGGGAGTTTGTCTAGAGCCGTTGAGTTTCGAGGCTGCCGCTTTAAAGAGAGTTTCTATTATTAAAGTCGACTTGCCTCCCCCTGATACACCCGTAACGCATATAAATAATTCTGTTGGGAAAGAAATATTTATGTTTTTCAGATTATTACCATTTGCTCCCGTTAATATTACCTCATTTTTAGAATCCATTCTTCTTTTTGCGGGCACAGGTATGCTCTCTTTTCCAGAAAGATAAAGCCCAGTAAGCGACTTCTCGTTTTTAATAACATCTTGAGGAGTTCCTTCTGCAACGATATATCCACCCTGAACTCCCGCACCAGGACCAAGATCAATAACATGATCGGCTTCTCTTATTGCTTCTTCATCATGCTCAACCACTAGAACTGAATTACCTTGTGCTTTTAAATCTTTGAGCGTTTTGATGAGCCTTCTATTATCTCTCTGGTGTAATCCAATTGAAGGCTCGTCTAAAACATAAAGCACACCCGTTAATCCAGAACCTATTTGACTTGCTAGTCTTATCCGCTGACTTTCTCCTCCGGACAATGTACCTGAGGCTCTACTCAAAGTTAAATATTCTAGACCAACATTATTTAAAAAAGTTAGCCTGCTGGAAATTTCTTTTATAATAGCACTGCCAATTTGCAAATTAGCCTTAGAAAGAGTTTTTCTCAGTGATTCTATCCATGAAAGCAGCTGTTTAATTGACTTATCGCAACACTCTCCGATATTTTGTTCGGCTACCCTTACGCAGAGAGCCTCTTGCTTCAGCCTGTAACCATTACATTTTGAGCAAGGTTTATCACTTCTGTATCGTTTAAACTCTTCTAATAACCAAGGCTCAACCGTTTCATCAAATCTACGTTTTAGGTTTGAAATTACTCCTTCAAATGATTTTTTAGTATTGTAAACTCGCCCTCCATCATCAAATCTAAAGTTTATTTTCTCTCCTTCATTACCATACAGTAAAATGTTTTTAATTTTTGCATCAAGCTCCTTCCAAGGAGCATTAGGATTAAAACTATAATGTTTCGATAACGCCTCAACCGTCTGTCTATAATATGGATTGGAACTCCTTGCCCAAGGAATAATGGCTCCATCATATACAGATAAGTTCCCGTCTATAACTATCAAACTTTCATCAAACTGGTCTTGGCGACCAAGACCGTCGCACGCTTCACATGCGCCAGTGGGCGCATTAAATGAGAATAGTCTCGGTTCGATTTCGCCTAAACTAAAACCAGAGACAGGACATGCAAATTTCTCAGAAAATAAAAGCGAGTCTTTTTGTTGATCTTCATCGAAAACATCAACAACAACAATACCCTCAGAAATATCTAAAGCAGTTCTTAGGCTATCGGCAAGCCTCTCGCCGATCCTATCTCCAGAACTTGCAATCAAACGATCGACAAGTACATCTATGTTATACCGATATTTTTTGTCTAATGTCGGCATCTCGTCAATGTCATAAAGATCGCCGTTGATTCTTACCCTCTGAAAACCTTTTTTAATTATCTCATTAATTTCTTTTTTAAATTCCCCTTTTCGATCTTTAACCAAAGGAGCATAAATATATAGTTTTAGTCCCGGTTTAAGTTTCAATACTATGTCTACCATGTCGGATATTTGTTGAGCTTTTATGGGTGCTCCGGTGGCCGGACTATAAGGCACACCAACTCTGGCAAAGAGTAATCTCAGATAATCATAAATTTCAGTAACTGTCCCAACAGTTGAGCGGGGATTCTTACTTGTAGTTTTTTGCTCAATAGAAATTGCAGGTGATAGTCCGGATATACTTTCCACATCTGGTTTTTGCATCATGTTTAAAAACTGTCGTGCATAAGCCGAAAGACTTTCCACATAACGACGCTGACCTTCAGCGTATATTGTATCAAATGCCAGCGATGACTTTCCGGACCCCGACAACCCAGTTAGTACAACTAGCTTATCTCTTGGGATATCAACATCAATCGATTTCAAATTATGTTCGTTAGCAGAACGAACTTTGATATGTGAGACCGAATCCAAATTATAATCCTCCTGATAACCAATTAAAGCAAAAGGCAAATATTTAAAGTACTTTTTAATATTCACCTTGATACTTTGTTGAAAATTATATACTTCGATGTTAAAATCAAACTAGCGAGGTTTTGTCATGGCTGGAAGTTTAAATAAGGTTCTTCTTATAGGAAGATTAGGAAAAGATCCCGAAGTGAGAGAATTTCCATCTGGAGGAAAGGTGTGTAATTTTTCCCTAGCTACGAGTGAAACTTGGAAAGATTCAAGCACTGGGGAGAGACAGGAGCGCACCAGCTGGCACAATGTAGCAATTTTTAACGAACGCCTTGCCGAGGTAGCGGAGCAATATCTGAGAAAAGGTTCGCAAGTTTACATTGAGGGACAGTTGGAAACAAGAAAATGGCAGGATCAAGCGGGTAATGATCGATACACAACAGAAGTAGTGCTTAAGAATTTTAGAGGTGAGCTCACAATGCTAGGTGGAAGATCTGATGATATGCCCAATATGTCGAATCAACAAAACGATACACAGCCCTATCAATCAATTGGATCAGGTGGGTCTAATCAGGGTAATCTGGGTCCAGATGATTTAGACGATGAGATCCCGTTTTAGTTTTACCATTTTTTTCAGGAATGCTTACTTTTGACAGACAACGATAGTAACGAAGAGCAATCAGAAGGTGATAAAATATTAATCGATAATAGCGTTTCACAAGTTTCGCTAGAATCCGAAATGAAATCCGCTTACCTAGATTACGCGATGAGTGTAATTGTGAGCAGAGCTATTCCAGATCTCAGAGATGGCTTAAAACCTGTTCATAGACGAATTCTATACTCAATGCATGAGACAAATAATACATTCGATAGACCATATAGAAAATCTGCTCGACCCGTTGGAGATGTAATGGGTAAATATCATCCTCACGGAGATCAGGCTATATATGATGCACTAGTCAGAATGGCTCAAGATTTTTCAATGTCTTTAGTGTTACTTGATGGACAAGGAAACTTTGGGTCAATTGATGGGGATTCCGCTGCCGCGATGAGGTATACTGAAGTTCGAATGGCAAACCCCACAGCAGCTTTGCTAGACGATATTGAAAAGGGTACGGTTGATTTCCAAGACAATTATGATGGAAAAGATATTGAGCCTAAAGTTTTACCAGCAAAATTTCCAAATTTATTAGTAAATGGTGCTGGGGGCATTGCAGTGGGAATGGCAACAAATATTCCTCCCCACAACATCGGAGAAGTGATTGATGCTACATTAGCTATAATTGAAGATCCCCAAATAGAAATTGAGGATTTGATGAAATTGTTGCCTGCCCCCGACTTTCCTACTGGTGGTATCATCTTAGGTCAATCTGGCTCTAGACAAGCGTATTTATCAGGTAAGGGTTCAATAGTTATCAGAGCAAAACATTCCATAGAGGAACAAAAGAAAGATAGGTTATCAATAGTGATAACTGAAATTCCATATCAGGTAAATAAGTCCTCGCTAGTAGAGAAAATAGCAGAGCTCGCAAGGGAAAAAAAGATCGAGGGAATATCACATGTTCAGGATGAGTCGGATAGGCTTGGAATTAGGGTTGTTATTGACTTAAAAAGGGATGCCACCGTGGAAGTGGTTTTAAATCAACTATATCGCTTTTCACAGATGCAAACTAGTTTTGGTTTCAATCTTTTAGCCTTAGATAAAGGGAAACCAAGTCTCCTCAATTTAAATAGTTTTTTAAATAAGTTCATTGAATTTCGTGAAGAAGTAGTTGCAAGACGAACCATTTTTGAACTTGAGAAAGCCAGAGAAAGAAGCCACCTTCTTTGTGGTTTAGCAGTTGCAGTTTCGAATGTTGATGAAGTTATTGCTATAATAAGAAATTCCGAAAATCCATCTAAAGCCAAAGAAACTCTTATGAATACTAAGTGGAAAGTAAAAGAGCTAAGCCAATATTTAGAACTCATTGATGATCCTCTTCACAAAATTAACGAAGATGGAACTTATTTGTTGTCTGAGCAACAGGCAAAAGCAATACTTGAGTTACGCCTTCAGCGATTGACAGCACTGGGAGCGACCGAAATAGGCAGTGAGCTAGAAGACTTAGCAGATAAGATTAGAATCTGCCTCGATATTTTAAAATCAAGAGAACGGATAAGAAAAATAATATCTGAAGAACTTAAGGAAGTTAAAGAAAGCTACGCTATTCCAAGAAGGTCGGAAATTCAGGAATTTGAGGGAGACTTTGAAGATGAAGACCTTATCGAGAAAGAAGAGATGGTCGTTACAGTTACAAGAGAAGGATACATTAAAAGAACAGCATTATCTGAGTACAGAGAGCAAAAACGTGGTGGCAAGGGTACTCAAGGCATGAATACAAAGGAAACCGATGTGGTAACTAATCTATTCGTTACGAATACACATACTCCTTTATTATTTTTTTCATCAGATGGTTTTGTATACAAGCTTAAGACTTGGCGCCTACCACAAAGCGGCAGAAGCTCGAAAGGTAAAGCTATTGTTAATCTGCTACCAATAAATTCGTCTTCGAGAATTACAACTATATTACCAGTTGAAGCAGAGGAGGAAACTTGGAAAGACCTTCAAATATTTTTTGCAACTTCTACAGGTAATGTTCGAAAAAATGCATTGTCAGACTTCACCAATGTAAAAGCAAATGGAAAAATTGCAATGAAATTGCCTGAAAATACAACTCTAGTTGGTGCACAGATTTGCAAAAATGATAATGATGTACTGCTTACTACTGCAAAAGGAAAAGCCATTCGTTTTAATACTGAGGATGTAAGAATTTTCAAGGGTCGTGATTCCATTGGCGTTAAAGGAATAACATTAAAGAAAAATGACACAGTCATATCTATGGCTGTATTAAAACACGTTCAGGTCAATACAGAGGAACGACTAGCGTATTTTAAAATGAGAAGAGCAATAACAGGTGAAGATAATGGGATTGAAAATGGAGAGGACTCCACACTAGTTTTAAGTCAAGAGAGATATGTTGAGTTGGGTGCCTTGGAGGAATGGATATTAACAATAACTTCTCAAGGCTTTGGTAAAAGATCTTCCGCCCACGAATACAGAAGGTCAGGGCGTGGCGGTCAAGGAATCACATCAGCAAATCTTGAAAGACGACAAGATAGCATCATAGCCTCTTTTACTGTGGAAGATGATGATCAAATAATGCTAGTTACGTCTACAGGCCAAAGCATACGCTGCTCTGTATCTGAAATATCAAGGCAGTCGAGAAGTGCATCTGGCGTAAAAGTATTTGATACCAAGGGAGATGAAAATGTTGTGTCTGTCGCTTGGATAGCGGATACAACTGAAGACTCAGATTAAATGTCAAAGAAAAAAGTCGCTATAGTTGGAGGTGGACTAGCTGGAAGTGAAGCCGCGTGGCAGCTAGGTAGAATGGGAATATCATCAAATTTATACGAAATGAGGCCCAATAAAAAAACTCCCGCCCACAAGACTTCTTTGTTAGCAGAGCTAGTTTGCTCAAACTCGTTTAGATCAGATGACCACACCAATAATGCTGTAGGACAATTACATTGGGAGATGAGAGCTGCAGATGGGCTTATTATCTCAATTGGTGACAAGGCACGGATACCAGCAGGAAGTGCAATGGCAGTTGATCGAACGAAATTTTCGTCAGAAATAACTGAGTTAATAAAAAATAGTTCTTTTATAAACATAATACAAAAAGAGATAACAGACTTAAAACAATTAGCTGAAGACCACGTAATAATAGCTTCTGGTCCTCTTACGTCAAATAAGCTAGCACAATCTCTCATAAAACTTACTGGATCAAAAAATTTATACTTTTATGATGCTATAGCACCTACCGTCTACGCGGACTCTATTGATTATGAGAGTACATGGTTTCAATCTAGATATGATAAAGGAGATAGCATTGAAGAGAGGGAAGCTTACCTTAACTGTCCTATGACAAAGGATGAATATTATGAGTTTGTTTCTAAAATCTGTGAAAGTGATAAAGCCGACTTTAATGATTGGGAAGCAGATATACCATTTTTTTCTGGATGTTTACCAATCGAGGTAATGGCATCAAGAGGAAAGGACACGCTTAGATTTGGACCGATGAAACCAGTAGGACTTACAAATCCATACAGTGACGTGAAACCATATGCTGTGGTTCAGCTTAGAAAAGAAAATAAGGAAGGCACTTTATTCAACATTGTAGGATTCCAAACAAAAATCAAGCATTCTAGACAAGCAGAGATTTTGCGATCAATTAATGGTTTGCAGGAAGCTAGGTTCGCGAGGTTAGGTGGAATACATAAAAATACTTTTTTGAATTCACCAGATATTTTAGATAAATACTTCCAATTAAAATCATACCCTAACATTAGTCTCGCAGGACAAATTACTGGTGTCGAAGGGTATGTAGAGAGTGCTGCTATTGGCTTGCTGGTGGGACGAATAGTTGGAGCAAAAATTCTTGGTAAAGAGGTAAAATTACCTTCTGCTGATACTGCTTTGGGAGCCCTTGCTAATCATCTTATTACACATAATAATGACTTTCAGCCAATGAATGTAAACTTTGGCCTTTTCAAATCTACTGTGAAAGATTTTAATGGAAAGAAAAACAGGCGAGAAAGATATGCAGCCTACACATCAATTGCAAAATCGAGTTTTCGCAATTGGTTAGAATCCCAGAGTAGTCTCTAAAGAAGTTCTGTAAAGAAACATGACTTAGACCCCGTATGACAGGCTGCACCAGTTTGCTTGACTTCAAATAGAACTGTATCTCCATCACAATCAATGTGTATTTTTTTTATTTCTTGAATGTTACCAGATGTTTTTCCCTTCACCCAAACCTCGCCTCTTGACCTAGACCAATAGGTTGCAAGCCCACTTGAAACACTCTGAAATAATGTATCTCTAGATCCCCATGCGAGCATAAGAACCTGCTTACTTTCGTGATCTTGCGCTACACAGGGAATCAAGCCATTATCATTAAACTTTAAAGCATCTATTTTTTGTTTAAATTTTATTTCATTCACTCTATAGTCCTTTTGTCGGTAATAGGGGAATCTTA
Source organism: uncultured Alphaproteobacteria bacterium (assembly GCA_902596605.1). Taxonomy (GTDB): domain Bacteria; phylum Pseudomonadota; class Alphaproteobacteria; order Rhodobacterales; family Rhodobacteraceae; genus CACIJG01. The sequence goes on from CACJUU010000002.1 coordinate 109,882, forward strand.
AACACACATGGATCTATACACAAATAATATTTTAGAACTTGCCTCCACTATTCCCATCACAACTAGGTTAATGAACCCAGACGTTACTATTACAAAGAGAACTGCAATATGTGGTTCTAGCATTACTTTGGACTTAAACATTTCTGAGTCAAAGATATCACAGGTTGGTCTTGACATAAAAGCATGTGCACTTGGTCAGGCATCAGCTTGCGTTTTTGTAACCCATGCCATTGGAGCGGATATTGGCGTAATAACAGAACTAAGAAAAAACTTAAAAACATTCCTAGATACAGGAACCTTTTTAATAAAAGATCCGTTTACTAGATACAAGTACTTCGAACCTGCTCAAAAAGTTCCATACAGGCATGACTCAGTTCTTCTTATTCTTGACGCTTCAATTGATGCGTTGCAAAAAGTTTCTAGCCTAAAAACAAAAAGTAACTAGTCCATATAAAAAAAGGGACATTCCAATAATAATTAAATTAACAATGTCTGCTACTAGACTTTTTTCTAATGTTAAAAAAGGTATCTTATTTTTCATTACTATCTCCCATACCTTCATTATAGAACATAAGAAGAACATGTAAAGAACAAAATGTAAACAAAATCAATTTAAAATCGTTTTGGTACCGCAGTTTTAGTATCTTGCGCTAGTTTGTACGCCTCCAAGAATAGCTCTGGTTCTTCCGTTACTTCAGACAACTTAAATATTTTATGGCCTGATTGCATCGTTCCTAGCAAATCTCCAGAGCCTCTGAGAGCCATATCTTTTTCGGCAATCTCAAACCCATCCTGCGTCTCTTTCATTATTTTAAGCCTCTGAATAGCTTGATCTGAAAGATTTCCCTCATACACGAGAAAGCAATATGATTTTTTATCCCCCCTACCAACTCTCCCTCTAAGTTGATGCAATTGTGAAAGACCAAATCTATTTGCATTTTCAATTACAATTGCTGTGGCATTTGGGTTATCTATTCCAACTTCAATAACAGTGGTTGACACTAAAATATCAATTTTTCTGTCGTTAAATTTTTTAAGTTCACTTTCCTTATCCTCACTAGGCATTTGTCCATGAATTAGACCCACCTTAAACTGACTAAATTCATTTCTTAGATACAAGAACCTATCATTTGAATTAGAGAGATGGTTATTTTCGTTCTCTTCTATTAACGGACACACCCAATAAACTTGCTGACCTTCAGACATCTGCTTGGCCAATTTATCCAATAGCTTTCTAATTTTTTTCACAGATATGGCAAGCGTATCGATACTCAACCTGTTTTTTGGTTTCTCCTTGATTGTTGTCAAATCACGATCACTAAATACTGTCAAAGCTAAAGATCTAGGTATAGGGGTTGCACTCATTATAATTGAGTTAACATTGCCTTTTTTTTCCAATCTAAATCTTTGTACTACTCCAAACTTATGTTGCTCATCAATTACAGCCAAGCGAAGATTATGAAAATGTACATTTCTCTGGAAAAGGGCATGTGTGCCTATAACGATTTTTGCTTCTCCACTAGAAATCAAAAGCAACTTCTTTTCCCTTTCACTTCGATTGTCTGATCCTGTTAAAATAGTAACATTTAATTTATTTATCTTTTGTGCTCTCAAGACGTCTTTTAGTGATTTCGCATGTTGCATTGCAAGTACCTCTGTAGGAGCCATAATTGCAACTTGATGCCCTCCTGAAACAACAAACATTGCGGCTAGAAGGACAACAATAGTTTTGCCACTACCAACATCGCCTTGCAGCAAACGATTCATTTTAGGCTCTGATTCAATATCATCTAAAATTTCGTAAAGCGCATTTAGCTGGCCTTTAGTAAGCTGGAAAGAGAGATTATTGATTAAGTTTTTAATAAGAACTTTATCCCCCTCTACTTTGAAACCTTCTTTTTTCTTAGCAGTACGTCTAAATTTATCCAATTTTATATGATGCGCATAAAATTCATCAAAAATAAGCCTCTTTCTAGCTTTTATGATACAGGATAAGTCTTTATTATCCTTGGGCATGTGGATTAGACTTAACGCCTCAGAAAAACTGGGCCAGTTTTTTACTTGAATAAACTTTTTAGGGTACCACTCCTCTATTGAGTTAAAATCATTTATTACATTACCCACTGTTTTCTGTAAAAATTTATTTCCTAAACCATACACTGAAGGATAGATGGGCTCAATTTCAGGGATTTTATAGATTTCATCTGGTTTAACGGAATAATCGGGATGTATCATTGTCAACTTACTTCCATCGAATGTTAGGTCCCCAGAAATCACTATATTTTCACCGAGTGGATAATAATTATTCAACTGAGCCTTATTAAAAGAAAATAATAAAATTATTAGAGGGCTACCGTATGTTTCTGCTGATATTCTAAGGGGTGATCGCCTGTTTTTTGGGTAAATATGATTTTTGATTAAAACTTCTATTGTAACAGTTTGAGGAAGCAATCTTTTATTCACTTTAAACCAACGGTCTCTTCTTTTATATTTTCTAGGTAAAAGAAGAAGAAGGTCTAATACGGAGACTATAGACGCTTGTGAAAGTGTTTTGGAAGACTTAGGGCCAATACCTTTTAGAGTAGAAACACTGTCCAATAAATACTCTTGACCCACACCTTTTAGAAGATCCTTCATAGATTATAATCAATTAAAACTTTAAACTCTTCCTCATTAACTTGTTTTATGCCTAATTCACTTGCTTTTTTGACTTTTGAACCTGGAGCTTGACCGACTACCAAGAAATCTACATTGTTCGATACTGATGTTAAAACCTTTGCCCCAGCCCTCTCGCAAATGGACTTCAACTCCGCTCTCGAAAATGCATTAAACGTACCTGTAAGAACCAACTTTTTATCAGTAATAGCTGTTTCAACTTTACTTAATTTAATGAACTTTTCTATTTTTACATAATTTAGCAAATCCTCTAGTTTTTCTCTCTCTTTATAATCTGAAAAGAATCCAATGAGAGAAGTAACCATTAGCTGCCCAATTCCCTCAATTTCAAAAAGAAATTGCCCATCATTTTTTGCAATGCCAGCTTTAATAGCGTTATAAAAATAGTCCCATGATCCAAAATAACCGGCTAAAATTTGCGATGCATTTTCTCCAATATGACGAATACCCAGAGAAAAAAGAAACCGATCGAGATTAATAAGTTTCGCTTTCTCAATTGAATGAAATAGATTTTGCAGCGACTTTTCACCCCAACCTTTTCCAAGAAAGTCAATCAAATTTAATTTATTTTTTGACTTTGCTTCTAATCGAAAAAAATCTGCAGGTTGTTGGATTAGGTTTTTTTGATAAAACTCTTCGATAATTCTTCCCCCTAGACCATCAATATTAAAAGCTTTTTTAGAAACAAAATGCTTCAGACCCGCAATCACCTGCGCATCACAGTTCTGAAAATTATAACACCTTATTGCAGAGTCCGTTTTGTCAACTTTTACTTCAGCTCCACAGGAGGGGCAGAAGTCCGGGAAAACAAATGGTTTCGATGTTAAGTTTCTTTTAGAAATATCTACATCTTTAATTTTCGGAATTACATCTCCTGCCCTATAAACTGTAACCCAATCACCTTTTCTAATATCGGCACCATCCCTAATTTTATTGCCTTTATTATCTAAACCTTTTATAAAATCTCTATTGTGCAATGTTGCACTGGAGACTATCACCCCACCTATATTCACAGGCTTCAACTTTGCTACTGGTGACAAAGTTCCTGTTCTACCTATTTGAATTTCAATATCTTCAATAATTGTTATGGACAGCTCAGCTGGAAACTTGTGTGCGATAGCCCATCGAGGTGATGAAGATCTAAAACCAAGCCTCTGTTGCAAACTAAAATTGTTAACCTTATATACTATGCCATCAATGTCGTAATCGAGTTCTGTTCTCATAGAGAAAACTTTTTCGTAATACTGCAAGAGTTCTTTTAAACTGGTAAAAACTTTAGAAATATCGTTTGTTTTAAACCCTATATCGTTAAAAACTTTCAGTAACATCGCCTGACTATCGGCCAATTGGTGTGTAGCATTTCCAACAGAGTATGCAAAAAAGCATAAGTTTTTGTTTCTATTCTTATTTGACTTAAACTGTCTTAGTGTACCAGATGCTGCATTTCTTGGGTTTGAAAACGTCTTGCTGCCCGCTTTTTCAAGTTCTTCATTTAATTCTCTGAAGGTTGAATTGGGGAAGTAAACTTCTCCTCTTATTTCAAGCGTATCGATTTTTATCGGTATCGATATTGGTACATCTGGTATCAGTCGAGCATTATCTGTAACATCCTCTCCAATGTGACCATCACCTCTGGTCAAAGCTTGAAATAAAATACCATTTTTATAGATCAATGATAAGGATAGACCGTCAATCTTTGGTTCAAAAACTAAGTCAATATTCTCGCTTTCGGATAAATCTAGAAATGATCTTATTTGTTTTATGAAATTAAAGATATCCTCATTATTAAACGCGTTCGAAAGAGAGTACATTGGTGTAAGATGCTTAACTTTTTTAAACCTTGAGTTTGGCGTCACTCCAACTTTATCTAAAATGCTATATTGATCTTCTAATTCTGGGTATATCGATAGCAGTTTCTGGAATTCAGAAATGTTCTGATCATACTCCTGGTCTGTAATGTCCGATTGATTGAGGTTAAAATACGCCTCTCTTGATTTGGTTATTATCTCTGATAGCTCTTGGAGCCTCGATATTGCTTTAGATTTTGTTAACAACTAAAACCCTATGAATATGTACTTTTAGATTACTGATTTTTTTATACACTTCAAACGTAGTTTCAAGTAGTTTCTAAGATATCAATAATTTTATTTGATTGATCGACAATCTTATCTAGGTTAGAGACATGACCATGAATGAATTAGGCATAAATAAAAGACCAGAAGACACCAGAGTAGTAGTCGCAATGTCAGGCGGCGTGGATAGTTCGGTAGCGGCTGCTGTTTTAAAAGGAAAAGGCTTTAATGTAATAGGTCTGACCATGAAATTGTTTGATTACAAGAAAATAAATAAAAATAGCAAAACGTGTTGCGCAGGCACAGACATTATGGATGCAAAAAAAGCAGCGGCAGAAATTGGCATTCCTCATTACGTCGTCAATTTTGAGAAAGAATTCCGACAAAAGGTAATAGAAGATTTTATAAGTAGCTATTCGGGTGGAACAACACCGATTCCCTGCATTCGATGCAACGAACGCATAAAATTTAAAGATTTAATTGCAAAGGCAAAAGAATTAAATGCAGACTGCTTAGCGACAGGGCATTATGTTAAACGCGTTGAAGTAGAAAACACTGTTCAACTTCATATAGCCAGCAATCCAGAAAAAGATCAAAGCTATTTTTTGTTTACAGTTACTCCTGAGGAATTGAAATTTTTAAGATTTCCACTAGGCTCAGTAAAATCTAAATCTGAGACACGCGATCTCGCTAGAAAATATAACCTAAAGGTTGCTGAGAAAAGTGAAAGTCAAGATATATGCTTCGTTCCAGACGGATCTTACTCTGAGGCAATTAAAAAACTAAGGCCAAACGCCTCAATTCCAGGAGACATAATTAATTTGGATGGAGACGTTGTCGGCACCCACGAAGGTATAATTAAATATACGGTTGGGCAAAGAAAAGGCATAGGAATTCAAGCATCAGAACCAATGTTTGTCTTGGACATATGCGCTAATACAAATACCATCACTATTGGCCCCAGAGAAGCTCTCCGGCAAGCAAAATTTTATATTGACAATGTTAATTGGCTAGATGACACCTCTTTTGATGACCTTATTGGATCAACAAAAAATGTTCTTGTTAAGACACGATATCAAAGAACACCAACAATGGCAGACGTTAGCCCTTTACCAAATAAAAGAGCATTGGTAACCCTTTTTAATAAGGAAGAGGGTATATCACCTGGCCAAGCTTGTGTTTTTTATTGTGGAGAAAAAATACGAGTATTGGGAGGAGGATGGATTACAAAATGAATTGGGTTTTGATATGACAATAATTATTTCACCTGCAAAAAAGCTTACACCAACTAATAATAGCCTCGGGGTTGAGACAACAAGAAGTGAATTTCCTGATAAACTTAACGAAATAATAGATTACGCTAAATCATTAAGTGAGAAAGATTTAATTGATAAAATGAAAATCAGTTCCTCTTTAGCTCAGCTTAACTTTGATCGGTTTCAAAAATTTCAAAATAGACCAAGCTCAAATGCAACAACACAAGCAATTTACACTTTTAAAGGAGATACTTATGTTGGCCTGAAAGCCGAAAACTTTACACAAGATGATTTGCTTTTTGCACAGCAAAATTTATTAATTATTTCTGGACTATACGGGATGCTAAAGCCTCTTGATGGAATTCAACCCTATCGATTTGAGATGGGAACAAAAATTGACTTTAATGGATACAAGTCACTTTATGAGTTTTGGATGGATCCACTATTTGAATTCATAAAGAAGAGGCTAGAGAAAAATAAAAATGGGATACTTAATCTTGCTTCAGAAGAGTATTCAAAGGCACTCAATTTCAATAAACTAGGTTGCAAGTTAGTTACCCCAACATTTAAGACAAAGAAAAACGGAGAATTGAAAACAGTTGGTATACTCTCAAAAAGAGCAAGAGGAATGATGGCAAATTATGTGATTAAGAATAAAATTAAAGAGTATGCAAAAGTTAATGAATTTTCAGAAGACGGTTATGCATATTGCGAGAAACTCAGCACCGTATCAAGACCGGTTTTTATAAAATAACTCCTTTTGAGTTTTTATTTCTTCTTTTCCGTCTTATTCCCAACTTTTTTTTTTGACCCTCAATTAATAATTCTGTCATAGGGTGATCAGGAAACCTTAACGCGTACGCTTTTATTAATTCAGTAATAGCTTCACCTTGATCAATGCTTTGATCCAGAGAAATAAGCCAATCGAAAAATATAACTCTACAAGAGCTACAATCAATATTCTCTATGTTATAAGCCTCAAAGATCAAACCTTTTTCATCACAATAAATATCACCTTTAAAAATTTTACTTTTTTTGTCGCTCACAGTCTTATTTGCCTTTCTTTGGGTTTATAAAAACTAATAAAATCATAATGAAACTAAATATAAAAATAAATGGACCAAAGAGGTATAAAAAAATATTGTAGCCTGTAAATTCAGGCTTAAATAGAATGTAAGAACCGTATTTCGATACTAAAAATTCCTCAATCTCGTCATCTGTGCGACCTTCAACTAACTGCTCCCGTATAAAAAGGCGAAGATCTTTAGCAAACTCTGCCTCGGAACTATCTATGTTTTCATTCTGACATACTAGACAACGGATATTCGAACTCAAATTTCTAGCTCTATCCTCTAATTTTGCATCACTTAAAAACTCAGATGGCTCAACAGCAAAAGCTTTTGAGGTTAAAACAAAAATAAAAAAAAAATAGTGCAACCGCATTAGTTTATAACTTTATGCCTTAAATTTATTATATGGGCTGAAATATAGAAGGCTGATAAATGCACCTAGCGCAATTAATATTACCCCGAACCAAATAAAAGATATGAAAGGTTTAATGTACGTTCTCACCACCCAAGCATTTTCATCTATTTTATCTCCAAGAACCATATAAAAATCATCAGACAGCGTCGGCTTTATAGACGCTTCAGTTGTTACTTCATTACGTGAAGGATAGAGCCGTTTTTCTGGTATTAATTCACCAACAAGCTTGTTATCATTTAGCACTTCAAATGAACCTGAAACTTTCTTAAAGTTTTTTTCTACTGAGTAATCAATACCTTTGAATACTATTTGGTATGATTTGAGATAATAACTCTCGCCTACTTCAACTTCTCGAATATCCTCTACTTCCCAACTTGTTACTGCAGTGACTCCAAAAATAAGTAATCCGAAGCCAAAGTGAGCACAAGTCCGCCCAATCAATCTCGAATTTAATATCAGTGAACGCTTCAAGCTGCCTATAAAGTCAAGTTGGGATTTAAAAGAAGAGGTAAATTCTAAAATACTGCCCAAACAAACCCATGAAGACAGAAAAAGTCCGATAAATGTCAAAAGTTTAAAATCTTTCCATATGAATGCGCTAGCTGATAAGGCTACAGAAAAAAAGATAAGGCCTATTATTGTTCCGATATTACTAAAATTTTTACCCTTCCAACGAATTTTGCTGGCGATAGGCAGCATGAAGGCAAAAATTATTACAAAGGGTGTTAGCGATACCTCATAAAAAGGTTCACCGACTGACACTTGTTCGCCGAAAATTGCCTCAATTATAAAAGGCCAAATAGTGCCTAAAAAAACAATTGTTGCTATAACTAATAACGTTAAATTCTGCACCATAATCCAAAGCTCTTTGGAAGCGAAGTTTAGCTTCATAAAATTTTTATGATTGGATCTTTTTGTAATGTAAATTACTACACTTGAGGCAATTGCTAAAAATATTATCAACAGAATAAATAATCCTCTTGAGGGATCATTTGCAAAAGCGTGAACAGAGGTTATTAATCCAGATCGAACGACAAAGGTCCCGATCATCGAAAAAGAAAATCCCATGATCGACAATAGAATTGTCCAATTTAGTAAAGAGCTTCTCCTTTCAAGGATTAAAATACTGTGAATTAGAGCGAGGTTTATCAACCAAGGAAGCAAAGAGACATTTTCAACTGGGTCCCAGAACCACCAACCTCCCCAACCTAGCTCATAATAGGCCCAGATACTTCCTAATAATATTCCAAGTGTTAGGAAAACAAAAGGAATTAAAGACCAAAATCTTATTAGTCTGACGATATTTATCGTATGGTCTTTTGTTAATAAAAATCCTACCGCTATAGAGAAGGGAATTGAAAGGCCTAAATATCCAAGGTACAAAATTGGGGGGTGTGCCACGAGAAGCACATCCTGTAAAATTGGATTGAGATCTTGACCGTTCAAAGGCGGAAATTCAAGCCTCTCGAATGGATTTGATAAAATTAAAAGATAAAATAAAAAAAGAGCTGTTGTCGATAATTGAACAAGAATTACGTTTCTTACTAAGGCCGTTGGATAATCACTTGAGCTTGCCTGGAATAAAAATAAATATGCGGAAAGAATGAGCACCCATAATAACATAGAACCTTCGTGGTTGCCCCAAGCGCCTGCGACTTTATATAAAATGGGCTTTAGCGCGTGTGAATTATTCGCAACAAGTTTTACCGAGAAGTCAGAGTTGATAAAGCTTGCAATCAACAATAAAAAAGAAATTGATAATAAGGTGAATAGGAGACTTTCAAGTCTATTAAAAAATCTTGTATATCCTGCCAGAACCGATCTAGTTGAAATACTGTTAGCTATCAAACCAAGGTTAAGACAGAACGCAGATATTAAAAGAAAATGCCCTAATTCGCTGATCATGATTGATAAATCAATTAAGGCTTATTTATAAAAAAGCAACCTAATTCTTTTTAATTATTTTTTTACGTTTTCTAAAAAGGATTTATGGTACTTTTTATTTAAATCTAGCGCAAACTCTAGATCTTTTTTGTCAACCTGAATCGCTATCTGACTAAGGATACCTGCTAAAGCCTCTTCACGAGAAAGGTCAACCTTCATTAAATTATTCAGGGCTATTTCTACAATCTCAGCAATAGCTTTTGCTTTAACTGCAGTTTCATTCAATTCTTCATCTAACATGTCATTTTCCTTTATTCTAATTTTTATTGCAAGGATCAGACCAATTATTTGATATTTGGTAAACTTTTTAGCATTGGATGTAATTTTGGCAAATCATGATGATTAATATTTACGATACTCTTTGACAATTGGGCTTTGCTACTGTCTTTAAAATCTTGGGTAATCATAACCAAAAAATTAATTTCACTATTTTGAACATATTGCTCATACTGCTTCAAATCTATATTAACTTTTTTGGCGTGGGAAAAAACTAGAACCCCTACAATCATTCCATTTTTTTCGAAAAGATCGAATAAGATTTTTACACTCTCCTCCCCTCTTCTTATTTTCCAGCCTAAAAGGATTAATGATTGTTTTACCCAACTGACATAGCTAGAATCCTCTTGAGGAAAAAAAGAGGGCTCAAACAAATGATTTGAATTTTTCTCAATTAAATCATTCATTAATTTCAAAATAATGTCTTTCAACTCTTGCTTAGAAACCATTTCAAAATTCAAAGACAGCGATAAAACAAAATCAGATACGATGTTCCTCTTTATATCCAATACGCTAGATAGATCTTGATTTGAGTAAACATTTCTTTTGAAAATAGACAGTATTTTTGTTTGTTCTCGTTTAAATGTTTCAATAGCTTCAGATATCTCAATGTTATCGTTATCAATACCCTCCAAAGCGAAATCTTTTACTTGTGACTCTTGTGTAACATTGGTAGGTGAGGTTTCGATCAGCCTGTAAAAAATAACTGAAATAATAAGCGTACAAATAAACAACCCAATAAATGTTATATCAGCACTTAAAACCCCGTACATTAAAGCTATTAAGCTAACGATAGTAAAAAACCAAATAAGAAATTGATAAAAGCTTGTCATAAAAAATTTTAATAACTATTGCCTTCTACGGAAATAGAACTACCATGATGCACGGAGTTGTCAATATCATTGGATAATATATTTTGAAGATTTTAAAGTATAGCGACGTTACGCCTCATAATCTTTATTTAAATCGTCGAAAATTCGTCGAAGCATTAGGCCTTACCTCACTAGCTTTTGTCGCCACCCCAACAACAGCGAAACCAAGTTATTCCACTAGTGCAAAGCCAAATACTATTGACGAGATAACAAACTATAACAATTTTTATGAATTTGGCACATCAAAAACTGATCCTGCTAAATACGCGCATAGTTTAACAACTGATCCTTGGGAAATTATATTTGATGGAGTTTCTCAAAATAAGAAAAGATTTGATTTACCGGAAATCCTTAAAGGAAAAGCGATACAGGAAAGAATATATAGATTGCGTTGCGTTGAAGGCTGGTCCATGGTTATACCTTGGATAGGGTTCCCTTTGCGTGACCTAATTAATGAACTCGAAATAGATAATAACGCTAAATTCGTGGCATTTGAGACTGTTTATAGACCCAAGGAAATGAGAGGGCAAAAGCGTGCAACTTTGGATTGGCCATATCGCGAAGGCTTGACTATAGAGGAAGCTTTACATCCACTTACGTTTATTGCTACTGGTTTATACGGCAACGAGTTACCAAACCAAAATGGAGCACCGTTCCGGCTCGTGATACCATGGAAGTATGGCTTTAAATCAATAAAATCAATCAATAAAATTTCATTTATGAAAGAGCAACCTTACACTACATGGAGTTCAGAAAGCCCCAGGGAATATGGCTTCTATTCCAATGTAAACCCAAATGTTGATCATCCTCGATGGTCGCAAGCAACTGAAAGAGTAATAGGTGAAGGCCTTTTTGGTGAAAGACGAAAAACTGAGCTGTTTAATGGATATGTCGAAGAAGTTGGAGATCTTTACAAAGGTATGGATCTGAAAAAATACTACTAAAATAATGACTTTTAGCAGTTTGTTTAGATCTCTACCCATTTCATTGCTATATTGTATTTTACTAATCCCAATACCCCTCTATTTTTATTGGGGGACAGTCAATCAACTAGGTCCCGACCCTCTGCGGTTTTTAGAGCATAAATACGGAGAACTTGGGCTTATATTTCTACTAATAACTCTTTCAATTTCACCACTTTTTAAATACGCGAAGATTAATTTAATGAGTTATAGACGTTGCATTGGATTGGTTGCATTTTATTATATCGTTTCCCACATTTGTGTATATTTTTTCCTCGATATCGGCCTCTCAATTGATATCTTGTTATCTGATCTACAAAAAAGATATTATATAATTGCAGGCTTTTTTGCTTTTATAACTTTAATACCCTTAGCGCTCACGTCGAATAATTTTGCACTTAGTAAATTAAATATCAAGACATGGAATAGGATCCACAGCTTTAACTATATAGCAATAGTGTTATCAATTTTTCATTTCATTTTAATGTCTAAAACCTGGACAGGAGAGTTATATTTTTACACAGGCATAACAATTTTTATTCTCATTCTGAAGATAAAAAGCACTAAGTTTTATAAAAAACTTTCAACGTATTCCAAAGCCGACATTTCGAAATAGGCAGCATGTTTATAGCCAATATCGATTGGATTTGGGTCTATTATTTCAATATCTATTGAGTTGGAAGCCGCTATTCTAAGTGCTATTGCTGTAATATTTACACTAAAGGAAGTCCCCATAAAAACCATTTTGTCTGCTTTGATCATTCTTCGTTGAGCCTCACCTATCCTGTATAAATCTGTATAAATTTCATCAAACAAAAGTACGAACGGTTTTAGCGAATAACCTAAAATAGGATGATATTTTTGTTGATTGTTTTTTTCTATTTTAAAATACTCTAGCAATGTTTTCATCAAAGAGTCATCAGACTTTGGGTCATTATCATGAGTGAACCCAAGACGAGATATTTTCTCCCAGGGAGCATCAATTATCGAGGTGTCTTTACCCTCCTCTGCAAAAATGGTTACTTTATCTAGACGGCCGTGTATCGGGATATATCCTGTATTACCGGCTTTTCCGTCTAGCCCATCAATGTTTTGTGTAATCAAATTCTTATTTGCGAGCCATCTATGAACATCATTTGGTTCTGCATTTCTATATTTCGCAAACCTTTTGAAATACCACAAAAGAAATTGTTCGGGATTATTTAAATACATATATCTTGTTGCCATTTCCTGAGGTGTATAGTTTTCACTACCTATAGTCCAAAATCCATCAGCACCACGAAAAGTAGGAATGCCACTATCAGAACTTACACCTGCTCCAGTTATATATAGAGTTCCCATTTTTTTTATTTTAGTATAAAATTACAACTTATTTGCATCAAAAGGATATTATGAAAATTAAATTCTTTCCAATAATTTTAAGCTTATTTATTTATTTCTTTGCGCAAAACGCTGTTGGGCAAGACTTCTTTGTCAAAAAAAAGTATCGTGATTGGACTGTTTACTCTTCCTCATCTAATGAATGCTTTCTAGCCTCAAAAGCAAAAAGAACAGCTTCATATTTTAACTCTAGAGAGGTTTTAGGCAAAAATAGGCAAAATTCATTTATATATTTGTCCGTAAATAAAAATAATAAAGACTATACAATGTCATATTTCTCTGACTTCCCATTGAAAATCAATATTTCTGGCTCTATGAATATTGACAACAGAAAGGTGTTTGGGCTAACGGCTTTGAGTTCTAATGAAAACTCTAGAACTAAGCATGCTTTAATAAATCGCTTTATGAAAGAAGATATAACATTGCTCCTTGGTGGGAATAAATTAACAATTGAGTTACAAGGCATAGATGGCTCTATGCTAGTAGATCAATTTAGCTTGATGGGATTTACAAAATCATTTAATTATCTTCTCTCATCTTGTAACTAAAATCTGATAATAAATAAAAATGAGTTCTGCTTTAATAATCATAGATATGCAAAACGACTTTTGTCATGGTGGAGCACTGGCAGTGAAAGATGGTGAAAAGCTTGTAGATCCTATAAACGATGCCCAAGAAAAATTTGATAATATAATATTAACTCAAGATTGGCATCCTGAAGAACATAGCTCATTTGCATCAAGTAATAGCGCCGAAGTTTACTCAAATATAGAAATGGATTATGGCTCTCAGATTCTATGGCCTGATCACTGCATTCAAGGTTCAATAGGAGCAAATTTCCATAAAAATTTAAATACTAATAACTCCAATCTTATTCTTAGAAAGGGATGCAATCCAAAAATTGATAGTTACTCCGCTTTTTTTGAAAATGACAAAACTACAACCACAGGACTAGAAGGATATTTGGTAAAAAAAGATATAAAGAGGGTTTACTTATGTGGGTTAGCTTTTGATTATTGTGTTTTTTATTCCGCGTTAGATGGAATAAATCTAGGATTTGACGTGTATGTTTTTCAAGATTTAACCAAAGCTATTAATCTCAACAACTCTGAGAAACTTGCAAGAAAAACGATGATTGAAAAAGGAATAAAGTTAATCAATTTTATTTAAAATATAAAAACCAGCTGTTGAAATCCGCTTTAAACTAACTACATTATGGTAGCAATACTTGGAGGATACCATGTCCACATTTGATGAAAGAAAAGATGGTTTTGAGAATAAATTCGCACATGAGCAAAATAAAACATTTAAAATCGAAGCATTGAGAAATAAGCTGTTAGGGGCTTGGGCTGCTGAACTTAAAGGCTTAGACGAAGGTGAAACACTACAATATATCAAAGATGTTGTTAAGTCAGATTTTCAAGAAGCTGGAGATGAAGATGTGTTCAGAAAACTAAAAGATGATCTTGAAGGGTTAGTTGATGAACACGGCATTAGAGCTAAGATGAATGAATGTCTACAAGCTGCTAAGGATAGAGTATCAAGCGGCTAGTCTATAGAAAATTTTCATCCTTTAGAAGATAATTATTTTAAACTTTGTTTTTGTTAGATATGGATGCATCATCAGATTACGCCTACGCACTGCCAACGTCACCTAAATCTTTATATAATTTGCTTAAAAAGTTAAAAATTGAATTTAAGATTTTTGAACATCCCCCTTTATTTACTGTTTATGATTCAAAGAAATATAGAGATAATATGCATGGGTTTCATACTAAGAACTTATTTCTGCGAGACAAAAAGAAAAAAAATTATTTGGTTATCGCTCACGAGGATAGCTTGATTGATCTGACGCGATTAACTGAAAGAATAGGATCATCGAGGCTTTCTTTTGGGAGTAAAGAAAGACTTTTTGAGGAGCTTGGGGTATTTCCAGGTGCAGTAACACCGTTAAGCGTCGTAAACAACAAAAAAAAGGATATAAATATTTTTCTAGATGCTAAAATGTTAGGAGAAGACACAATTTTTTGTCATCCACTTGTAAATGATAGAACAATATCTTTGAGCTATAATAGCCTTTTAATTTATTTTGATTATTTCGGTTTATCTTTCGAAACAGTAGATTTGATTTTCTAGCTTTTTCTTTCGAGATATTGTTTTAACTTAGTAATTTCACTTTGAGACATGCTGTAGCTATGTTCTGTATCTGGAAAAGTATTAGCTTTTACTGAACTAACAAATTCTCTGAAGGCGTTTTCAGCCACATCGGCAACATTTCCAAAACGCTTAGCAAATTTTGGCTTGAATGTATTAAATCCTCCTATCAAATCATAGCCATTTAATAATTGGCAGTTTCCCGCTGCACCACCACCAATTGAAAACGTAAATATAGATACAGCTCTATCAACTTCGCGAGCTACCTCTGCCGGGACCGCTTCGATCTCTATTCCTATCGCACCAGCATTCTCTATAGCAATTGCATCTTCGATAATTTTAACTGCATCTTCAGCATTTTTGCCCTGCATCTTGAAACCACCATATACGTGAACCAAATGAGGTAATAATCCTACATGGCTCATAACGGGAATTCCTGCTGAGGATACTGCGCTGATAATATCAGCTCTATCTTTCCCGCACTGTAATTTGATCGCATCAGCACCACTCTCTTTCATCATCTTTGAAGCATTTTTAATTGCCAGACTTTTTGTAGAATAAGAGCCATACGGCATAGCTAAAATACAAAATGTATTCGGCGCACCTTTTCTGACAGCCTTGCAGTGTTGTATCATCTGATCAACCGTTACTGAAAGAGTATTCTCATGACCATAGAGCGTCATTCCCAAGCTATCACCAACTCCGATTATATCTATACCAGCTGCTTCTGCCCATTGAGCAGACAGAAATTCTCCAACTGCAACCATGGCCAAGCGTTCGTTATCAGCCTTCTTTTTCTTAAGATCTAGAATAGTGAGCTTATCTTTTTTCTTAACCAATTCTCTTACCTAAATGGCGCGGTTGACGGGGCTCGAACCCGCGACCTCCGGCGTGACAGGCCGGCACTCTAACCAGCTGAGCTACAACCGCGCGTATGAACATAAGTTCACATTTGGTGGGTGATGAGAGACTCGAACTCCCGACATCTTCGGTGTAAACGAAGCGCTCTACCAGCTGAGCTAATCACCCATTAATATTTGATTAGCCTCTTTCTATCTTAAACTCAAGAAATAACTCGCTTAAGAATCAATCAATTTAGTTGGGTAGCTCAACCTCACTTGACTTTTTACTTTTAAGATTCTCGTTATTTTCATAATCAGAGAAATCCCAATCTATACTTTGTAACTTTTCTGTAAGGGCGACTCTCAAAACCTCTTCAACAGTTGTCACTGGGATAATTTCTAGGTCGTTTTTTACGTTATCAGGGATATCTACCAAATCCTTTGCGTTTTCTTTTGGGATTATGACGGTCTTTATTCCCCCACGTAATGCTGCAAGGAGTTTTTCTTTCAAACCTCCAATTGGCAACACATTCCCTCGAAGAGTTACCTCTCCAGTCATAGCGACATCTTTTCTTATTGGTGTCTGTGATAGCATACTTACTATTGAGGTAACCATCGCGATGCCAGCTGATGGGCCATCTTTAGGTGTTGCGCCTTCTGGAACATGCACATGAATATCGTACTTGTCAAATAAAGTTGGAATAATACCAAACGATGGTGACCTAGATCGCACAAAGCTCGAGGCAGCATCAATACTCTCTTTCATGACTTCACCCAGCTTTCCGGTAGATTTCATTCTACCTTTTCCAGGCAACTTTATTGCCTCAATTGAAAGAAGATCACCACCAACTTCAGTCCAGGCCAGACCGGTTGCGACACCTATTTGATTTTGTTCTTCGGCTAAGCCATATTTGAATTTCTTAACTCCAAGAAGATCGCTTATATTCTTATCATCAACTTTTACAGACTTTTTCTTATCCTTAATGATGTGTGTTAAAACTTTCCTACATAATTTAGAAATTTCTCTCTCAAGATTTCTTACACCTGCTTCTCTTGTGTAATGGCGAATTATTTCATAAAGACCTTTATCCTTGAGTACAAATTCGTTTTCGTTTAAGCCATGATTATCGACTTGCTTTTTAATAAGATGTCTTTTTGCAATCTCGGCCTTTTCGTCCTCAGTATATCCAGATAGCTGAATGACTTCCATTCTATCAAGTAGTGGTCTGGGCATGTTGTAAGTGTTTGCTGTTGTAATAAACATCACATCTGACAAGTCATATTCAACCTCTAGATAGTGATCCGAGAAAGTAGAGTTTTGTTCAGGATCCAATACTTCGAGCATTGCGCTGGCAGGATCTCCTCTAAAATCATACCCCATTTTATCTATTTCATCTAATAATATCAGTGGGTTAGATGTCTTGGCTTTTTTCATGCTCTGAATGATTTTTCCAGGCATCGATCCTATATAAGTTCTTCTATGCCCTCTTATTTCACTCTCATCTCTAACTCCGCCTAATGAGATTCTTATAAATTCCCTATTCGTTGCCTTTGCTACCGACTTTCCTAAAGACGTTTTGCCAACGCCGGGAGGGCCCACGAGACACAATATTGGTCCCTTCAGCTTTTTACTCCGGTGTTGGACAGCTAAGTATTCAATAATTCTTTCCTTAACTTTCTTAAGACCAAAGTGGTCGTTATCCAAGATTTCTTGAGCATGGTTTAGATCTGATTTTATTCTAGATTTTTTTCTCCAGGGAATAGTCAAAAGCCAATCCAAATAATTTCTCACAACCGCTGATTCAGCTGACATCGGAGACATTGATTTCAATTTTTTCAACTCAGCAACCGCTTTTTCTTTTGCTTCTTTACTAAGTTTTGTTTTATCTATCTTACCTTGGATCTCTGCAATTTCATCTTGCCCTTCAGGACCATCTCCTAACTCTTTTTGGATGGCTTTCATTTGCTCGTTGAGATAGTACTCCCGCTGGGTTTTCTCCATCTGGTTTTTAACCCTAGTTTTAATCTTTTTTTCTACTCGTAGCACACTCAACTCACCTTGAATAACTTCAAGAATTTTCTCAAGCCTTTTCTGTACGTCAGAAATCTCAAGAAGCTCCTGTTTTTTTTCAACATTCAAATTAAGGTGTCCTGCTATTGAATCTGACAGCATTACAGGATCTGAAGCTTTTCTAATAGCTTCTAAGGATTCTTCCGTTATATTTTTATTAAGCTTTGAGTACCGATCAAATTCCGTTGAAACGGTCCTCCTCAATGCTTCAATCTCATCACCCTCGAAATTTCTATCGGCAACTTCTTCACAAATTGCCTCGAGGAATTTATTTTTACTTAAAAATTCTGATATCTTCACACGGTGTTTTCCCTCTATCAAAATTTTCACCGCTCCATCAGGTAGTTTTAAGACTTGCAGTACGTTGGCTATTACGCCCACTTTAAAAATACTATCTTCTCCAGGGTTATCATCTCCAGAATCTTTTTGCGCAACTAGGAGTATTTGTTGCTCAGTTTTCATCACTTCTTCTAAGGCAAGGACCGATTTTTCTCGTCCGACAAAAAGTCTCACTATCATGTTTGGGAAAACAACGATGTCTCTTAAGGGTAAAACAGGAATAGGTGATTTAACAGCGCTCATGATATCCTCCGATCTCTCACATCATTACATATGATATAGAAATAAAGAAATTCAAGCTTGGCACGTTAGAAATATAGCTGTTTTATTTTTTTCTAAACTATCATTTGAAAAATTGTTTAGCAAAAGTAGTAAACTCGCCACGTTTTATAAGCTCTCTAATATTTTTCATCAGACCCATATAATAATGTAAATTATGATGAGTCAGTAGCATAGATGCTAAAATCTCGTTGGAGCGAACCAGATGACTGAGATATCCTCTAGAATAGTTTGAGCAACAATAACAAAAACAAGATTCATCAATTGGACTACTATCCAATTGATATTGCGCATTCTTTAAGTTAATCGTTCCATTTTTAACAAAAGCTTGACCATTTCTGCCTGATCTTGTGGGAATTACACAGTCGAACATATCTACTCCTCTCAATACGGCGCCTATAATATCACCAGGCTTACCAACACCCATCAGGTATCTAGGCCTGTCTTTAGGAAAAAAGTCTGTAGAATAATCTAAGACCTCAAACATCTTTTTTTGAGGCTCTCCAACGGCAAGACCCCCTATAGCATATCCGTCAAAACCAATATCATTAAGATAACGTGAACTTTCTTCTCGTAGATCTTTAAACATTCCCCCTTGTTGAATTCCAAATAGTATGGAACCATTGGACCCTTTAAATGACGATTTAGACCTCTCAGCCCATCGTGACGACAATTTCATACTTTTTTCTGCGACTTCTTTTTCTACGGGGAACGGAGTACACTCATCAAAGGCCATAATGATAGTGCTCTTTAATGTTTCCTGAATCATTATTGAGGCTTCAGGAGTTAGCAAAAACTTCTTGCCATCTATATGAGAACGAAAGGTCACTCCCTTCTCATCTAGTTCCCTGAGCTTTGAAAGGCTCATTACTTGGAAACCTCCACTATCAGTGAGAATTGGACCTGACCAATTCATAAATTTATTCAAACCTCCTAATTGGTTGACTATTTTTTCTCCAGGCCTAAGCATGAGGTGATAGGTGTTGCAAAGAAGAATTTGAGCTCCGATTTTTTCAAGCGTTTCTGGAAGCATTGCCTTCACAGTTGCCGCAGTTCCAACCGGCATGAAAACGGGAGTTTCGATATAGCCCCTGGCAGTTTTTAATAATCCAGCTCTAGACTTTCCTTCAACGTGAGAAACTGAAAAGTGATTTAGTTTCATAATTTAATTCCTCTTGAATTTCTGTAAGCTTGCAAATATATTGGTGTCAGATAGATGGACTGAGCAACAATGTCACATAATAGTAATAATGTCGAACCGGAATATAAAGATGAGGGGCAAATATTAAAGCCATCAACTACTGAGCATCCTCTTTATGGAAAGATAGTCGAGGCTTGTAAGACAGTGTATGATCCGGAAATTCCAGTAAATATTTACGATCTAGGTTTGATATATACGGTAGAGATAAGTGACGATAATGACGCCAAGATTTTAATGTCATTAACGGCACCTGGCTGTCCAGTTGCTGGTGAAATGCCCGGATGGGTATCTGATGCCGTCAAGCCGATAGAGGGGCTTAAGTCTGTGCATGTAGAGATAGTTTGGGAGCCGCAGTGGGGAATGGAAATGATGTCCGATGAGGCTAGGCTAGAGCTAGGGTTTATGTAATTTTTAATGAGTAACTTTCTAAGCATAAGTAAATCAGCGGCTAACCATATCCGGAAGATAATGGAGAATGGTGCTGGAAAAGCATTGAGAATAGGTCTCAAGAAAGGAGGCTGCGCTGGGATGGAATATACAATGGAGTATGTAAATGAAATCTCCGATGCTGACGAGATAATTGAAGTAGATGGCGCGAAGGTTGTAATAGCACCAACAGCTCAGATGTTTCTATTTGGAACCGAAATAGATTATGAGAGTGGGCTATTGGAGTCTGGATTTAAATTTATTAATCCTAATGTTTCAGAAACTTGTGGGTGTGGAGAGTCTATAAAGTTTGATGTCAGCTGAATTTAATTTGGACAATGAAAAATAAATACAAAATTATAGCAGCTAATTGGAAAATGAATGGATCTGAAGAACTCATGAAAGAGTTCTCGCAATTAACACGTTCAAAATATAACGATATAATCATATGCCCACCATTTACGCTTTTAGATCCAGCGAAAACACTTTTACCTGATTTTATAAAAATTGGTGCTCAAAATTGTAGCGAGGAAGAGAAAGGCGCTTTTACAGGAGAAATATCAGCATCAATGCTGCAAGAGAAAAACGTGTCATACGTTCTGATAGGACACTCCGAGCGTCGAACTTTATTTAACGAGACTGATGATACGATCCTTAAGAAAGTAAAGGCGGCAATTAAGAGTAAACTTACCCCTATAGTCTGTATTGGCGAAACACTGTTAGAAAAGGAAGCCAACAAAACATTACAAGTACTTGATAGTCAGATCAATGGATCGCTTGCCAAGATTGAACCTAACGAACACGTTATAGTTGCGTATGAACCTGTTTGGGCAATAGGAACTGGAATGACACCTGATGAGAATGAAATAAAAGAAAGTCATCTGTACATCAAAACAAAACTTAACCAACATTTTAATAAAGATATCCCCATTTTATATGGTGGATCAGCTAATTCAGAAAACTGTAGTCAAATAATTTCAATAGATAATGTTGGAGGCTTGCTCGTAGGTGGAGCCTCGCTAAAAAAACACGATTTTAATGCAATTTGTAACTGTTAACTAAACAAAAGCATCTGGCATAGAGCTTTTCTTTTTAAGAACATATTCTTTAAGCTCTTCTATTTTCGATAACTCAAGTTCAGGGGCTTCATAATTTTTCAAAAGCTGTTCAGCTTTTTGGTTAGCTTCAAAGGTTAAATCTTTTTCACCTTCTTCTTGCCATGTTTCGAATGGCTTGTAATTCAAAATATCTGAACGCCAAAAAGCTGATTTGAAATTTTTTTGCGTATGATCACATCCTAAAAAGTGGCCTCCCGCGCCAACATCTTTAATTGCCTCAAATGCTAAGTTTTCTTCTTCAACGTCAATACCTTTTGCAAGAGAGTTTAATATTCCTAATTGATCAGCATCCATTATAAATTTTTCTACACTTGCAACTAATCCACCCTCTAACCACCCACATGAATGCAACATAAAGTTTACGCCACCCATTAACCCAGCGTGAAGACTATTAGATGTTTCATATGCTGCCTGAGCGTCAGTAATTTTTGAGCCACAAAGTCCTCCTCCTGACCTATAGGGGATTTTTAACCGTCTTGCCAACTGTCCAGCTCCATACAGGACTTTTGACGACTCCGGCGTCCCAAATGTTGGCGCACCCGAATTCATATCGATAGATGTAACGAAAGTACCAAAAATTACAGGAGCACCCTTTCTTACTAATTGACTATAAGCCACTCCTGCCAGGACTTCTGCTAAAACTTGTGATAGTGTCCCTGCCACTGTCACGGGTGCCATTGCACCTCCAACAATAAAAGGGGAGATAATACATGCTTGGTTCGCCCTCGCGTATACTTCCAGAGCACCCATCATTGTCGCATCTAATACCAATGGAGAATTTAGGTTTATCAACGATGTCATTACGGTATTTTCGCTAACAAATTTTTTACCAAAAATAATCTCACTCATTTCAACGGAGTCTTCTGCCCTTTCAGGCGCAGTGACTGAACCCATATATGGCTTGTCTGAAAGTGTCATATGCGCAAAAAGCATGTCTAAATGTCTTTTATTTACTGGAATATCTGTTGGCTCACAAAGAGTTCCTCCCGAGTGATGAATCCATTTTGACATATATGATAATTTTACGAGTTTCTCGAAATCTGCCATTTCAGCATAGCGCCTACCACGCTCAAGATCTCTAATAAAGGGGGGGCCATACACAGGCGCACACACTAAATTCTTTCCTCCTATTTCAACATTCTTTATCTTGGATCTTGCATGCTGAGTGAAAGTAGCCGGTGCTGTAGAACAAAGCTTGCGCGCTAGACCTTTAGGTATTTTCACCAAATCTCCTTTTATATCGGCTCCGGCTTCTTTCCATAATTTTAATGCAAACGCGTTATCAGGGAATTTAACACCAATTTCTGATAGAACTTTTTCAGCGCTATTTTCAATCACTTCCAAAGCCTCTTCATTGAGTATTTCGAAATCTGGAATTTTTCTCTCAATATACTTGGAAAACTCTATTTGTTGAGTGGTTCTAGCTTCACGTCTAGCAGCTCTACCACCCGAACCTTTTCTTGCTCTATTCAATATAAAATACCAATCAGAAATATGTTTTGTTTGCAACCATGTGTTATGTTACCTAATGTTGATATCAAATAACACCAATTTTATAGATTAAAAAGCCTATAATTCGTCATGATCCTAATTATTGATTTTGGAAGTCAAGTAACTCAACTTATAGCAAGGCGAATAAGAGAGCTTAGCGTCTATTGCGAAATTATTCCTTGGGATGCAGATATTCTAAATACTAAATCAATCAGTGAGGCAGAAGCTCTTATATTGTCTGGAGGCCCAGACTCTACTAGAATAAAGAAAAGCCCTACAGTATCAAAACGAATTTTTGACTTAAACATCCCGATATTAGGCATTTGCTATGGACACCAACTTATCTGCAAACTGTTAGGCGGTAAGATATCAAAGTCAGAAAAAAGAGAGTTTGGAAAAACAATTATCCGTAAAAAGAGAAAAATCTCATCTTTATTGCTACAAGATTTATTCAAAAATAACAAAGAAGAAGTTTGGATGAGTCATGGTGATGCAGTAACTGAATTACCAGAAGGATTTGTAGAACTTGCAAGCTCGGATACCTCTTCATTTTCAATAATTGGAGATGCTGCTAGAAAGGTGTTTGGTGTCCAGTTTCATCCTGAGGTTGTTCACACAGTAAACGGAAAAAAATTTTTAGAAAACTTTGTAAACATCGCAAACATTAAAAGAAATTGGACTCCCGTTAAAATAACAAAAAATTTAATTGAAAAACTTAAAAACGAGATAGGAGACGAAAGGGTAATTTGTGGCATATCTGGTGGTGTGGATAGCACAGTTACAGCTATGCTATTGCATAGGGCAATCAAAAACAATCTAACATGTATTTTTGTCGATAATGGGCTTCTTCGGAAGCAAGAAGCTACTCAGATAGAATTTTTTTTCAAAAAGCACTTCAAAATTAAATTAAAAACAGTAAAGGCGAAAAGTCTTTTTTTACAGAATCTTAAAGGTGTGAGCGATCCTGAAAAGAAGAGAAAAATTATAGGAAAACTTTTTATAAATGTTTTCGAAAGAGAAGCAAAAAAGCTTAAAAATATAAGCTATCTGGCACAAGGAACTCTCTATCCTGATGTAATTGAGTCGACGTCAGTGCATGGAAAATCGGCAGCAACTATAAAAAGTCATCATAACGTTGGTGGGTTGCCCAAAAAAATGAATCTAAAGTTAGTAGAACCATTAAAAGCACTTTTTAAGGATGAGGTTAGAAAAATTGGTTATGAGTTGAAACTCAATAAAACGTTTCTAGACAGGCACCCGTTCCCCGGACCAGGTTTAGCTATAAGATGCCCCGGTGAAATAACTGCAAAAAAACTGAGCCTTTTGAGAGAAGCAGACAATATTTTCCTTGAACAACTAAGAAAACACAAATTATACAATAATGTATGGCAAGCATTAGTAATCTTACTGCCTGTTAAAAGCGTAGGCGTGATGGGTGATGCTCGGACACACGAGTATAGCTGTGTCCTAAGAGCAGTAAGTAGCACCGATGGGATGACCGCTGACTTCTCTTACTTCAAAAGAGAATTCCTTTCAGAAACAAGCAATAAAATTATTAACGAGGTTAAAGGAATAAATAGAGTATTGTTTGATATTACCTCTAAACCGCCGGGGACAATTGAGTGGGAGTAATCCATACCTAACCATAACTAACTAACCCATTGGTTTTATTACACTTTTATAAAATAATATAGTTTCAAACTACTTTCAAAGAGTGTTGATTTTATTACATTTTGTGATAAAACTTTCAAAGTAAGTTTCAAACTAAATGGATTATTGAATAAAGTGAGTTCTAAAAAACGAGAAATGCACGAAAACCTAAAACTTGGTGCGAATCCACCTCGTTCTACTCACGCAAATGGACTAACCAGTAAGTTCTACACAGCAGAAGTTGATATATGTGATGGTGCAGTAAAACTCATTAGAACAAAACAATCTGGTGATGTTTGGCAGATGCGTTGTTGGATTCACGCAGAGAAGAAATACATAAAAAAATCATTACGAACAAAAGATTTAGATTCTGCAAAAACCAAAGGTAGAGAACTTTACTACACTATGATGGGTAAGGTTTCGGCAGGACAAAAACTATTCACCATTACTGCGAAAGAGTTAGTTGAGAAATACTTGGACTATCAACTTGATAGAGTTGAGGGTGGTTTCATTACCAAAGGCAGATGGACTACTATTAGAACTCAACTAAATCATTTTCTTGGTTTCATTGGTGATGATAGGAAGTTGGATACTATAAAAAGAGAGAAATACAAAGACTACTATATTTACAGACGAAAGATTGCACCCCAAGTCCAAGATGTGACTCTTATAAACGAGAGGGCAAATTTGGGTCATATGTATAAGTTTGCATTAGAAAAAGGTTTCATAACGCAAGATAGATTACCTCTTTGGCAGGAACTCAAACGAGTAAATGTGAATAGCAGAACTTCATTCACCAGAGATGATTATAAAACTCTCTATACCTATCTGCGAAACTACACCAAAAAGATTAGTGATGAACGAGAACTCTATAATCGGCAGTTGTTGAGAGATTTTATCCTTATCCTATCCAATACTGGTTTAAGATTTGGTGAATGTAGGCAGTTGAAGTGGAACTTTATTCAAGTTGTAAAAGGTAAAAACAAATACCCAAATGTGCAGATTAGAGTTCCAGCAGCAATCTCAAAAGTTGGAAAAGATAGAACTGCGATTGGTATGCGTGGTGATTTCTTCAACAGAATAAAAACCTATTCCAAACATACGCACCCACAAGATTACATTTTTGCAGATTTAAATACTGGAGAAATGTTTGGTAGGAAACTTCTATACAAGTATTGGGATTTGATAATGAAAGAGAGTGGTTTGGGTGAAAGTCCAAACGACTATTCTTACTATTGTCTGCGACACACATTTGCGACTTACAGACTGCAATATGGAAAAGTAGATATAAGAACTCTGGGTAAGGTAATGGGTTGTTCTGTTCGTTTCATAGAACAGCATTACGATAGTGCAAGAGTTGAGAATATGATGGATTACATAACGCAAGATGTAGAACGAGATGATGCGTTTAGTGATGTGATTTTATCGTAATGACATTTTTAAGTTGAGTAGATTGAGTTGTTATAGATAAGAAGTTCCCTAACAAAAAGATTCAATGGGGGTAGTTTTTTTTACCAAAAAAAACACAGTTGAACATTAGAAAAAAAGTGATAACAATTTGATTAATTAAAAAAAATATATATGTGCATATCAGAATTATTGTTAGTAGGGAGAAAATTTTTCAATGAAAATAAAGTTATATAGGTCTTCCACAGTTGGATTAGATTTAAATGGTTATAGAATACTAATGGATCCTTGGTTAACAGATGGAGAATATTATGGTTCTTGGTGTCATTATCCTTATTATGATTTAGATAAAAATATTAATGAAATAAATTCTTATAATGCCATTTACATAAGTCATATTCATCCAGACCATTGTTCTGATGATACTTTAAAAAAAATAAGTAAAGAAATTCCAATTTATATTCACTCATATCATTCAAAATTTTTAAAATTTAAATTAGAAAGATTTGGTTTTAAAGTAATTGAACTTGAAAATAATAAAAGAACAAAACTAGATAAAAATGCTTATATAAATATTTTTGCTGCTGATAATTGTAACCCTGAACTATGTTTTAAATTTGCTGGTTGTGCCGATTTTACTGCTAAGGAAGGTACTTCTCAACAAATAGATACACTTTCTATAATTGATGATGGAAAAAATGTATTGATGAATGTAAATGATTGCCCCATTGAATTAGCACAATCAACATTCAAAGACATAAAAAAACAATATGAGAAAATAAATGTTTTACTTACAGGTTACGGTGGAGCAGGTCCTTATCCTCAATGTTTTGAAAATCTTAATTTAGAAGAAAAAATAATTGCCGCTCAATCAAAAGAAAAACAATTTCTGAACCAGGCAGTTGACTATATTGATGCAATTAAACCAGACTTTTATATGCCTTTTGCTGGCACATACACATTGGCAGGTAAACTTTCCAAACTTCAAAGTTTAAGGGGGGTATCAAATATGGATGATGCTTATAATTTTTTTGAAAACTATTATTCATCAAAAAATCTTTCAGATAGTATTAAACCTTTAAAATTAAATACTGGCACCACATTTGATTTAAACATTAAGGAATATGATAAAGATTATCAAAAAATAAATTATGATGAATATCAATCATATATTGATTTAGAGTTAAGTAATAAATTACTTACTTATGAAAAAGATGAAATTCCAAGTTTTGATGAAATTTATGAATTATCAAAAAAAGCACATCAGAGGTTTTTAGATAAAATGTTGATTAATAATGTAAGTTTAAAATCAGATATTTTTGTTAAAGTTAATGGAAAGAGTTTAATGTTAGGTAAAGATAAAAACTTATCAGTTATTAAATCAGATGAAATTAACCAAAAATCTAAACAATATGTTAGGTATGAAACTGATATTAGACTATTAAAAAGATTACTTATGGGACCAAGGTATGCTCATTGGAATAATGCTGAAATAGGTTCACATTTACAATTTTTTAGAAAACCCAATACTTTTGAAAGAGATGTTTATGGTTCAATGGTTTATTTTCATTGTTAAACACTAATTTTCAAATATGGTTTATTGAATTTTTGAATGCCGTTGCAAAGTCTCCATTCTGAGCAGCAGTCAATCGTTTATTAAAATCTGCTGAATAAGAAGGTGTTCCCAAAAAAAGAGAGAAGAGCAGAACTGGAATGATAATTAGAGTTCTCATACTAAAACTTTAATTAAAATATATGTGGAAGGTGAAGAGTGTGTTTATAGATTAGGAAATGATTGTATTGTATAGGGATTAGGTAAGTAGTTGATTATTATGAATAAAAATGAAATTCAAAGTAGTTTCAAAGTAATAAAAAACCCAATAGAATCAATAACTTACAAGGAAAGTATTATTGAGTGGGAGTGAGGAAAAGATATATCTTATTGAAAAATAAATTTTATTTTTGCAAAATAGTTGCAAAGTAAAACTACTACATTGTTTTAATTACACCTTTCAAAACATATAGCACAGACTTTTACAAACTTACGCAACTATTGCTTTGCGTAAAAAAATGCATGCTCTTTTTTGTGTTACATATCCTCATAGTAACTACCAACCAATACTTATTCACGTAACAAATTAAGTTATATTATTTTTGTAACAAATTAAAAGAAAGGTAAATAAGTAAATATGCGTATCTAACATTAAAAGAATAATCCGTCCTTAAAAGCCAAAATGTGGAAATAACCTAAAGCTATTGAAAACAATAGATTTGTCTGAATTCAAATTATTAGTAATAATAACCAAACATATTGAATTGGTGGCATATGTACGAAACAACATTTAAAAATATTGATGATACCTTATGGAAAGATGCTGGTTGCAGCAGTGAGCTTGATTACATTGAACAGACAAGCTGGATATTGTTCCTCAAATATTTAGATGATTTTGAATCTGATAAGGAAACAGCAGCTCTTCTAAATGGTGAAACATACAGCCGTATCATTGACGGGGAGTTTCGTTGGGCTGAGTGGGCAGTACCAAAGAGAGCTGACGGTACATTAGATTATAATTCTGCAATGACTGGCGATGATTTAAGGGATTTTGTGAACTTTAAGCTGTTCCCACACTTAGCAAGATTCAAACAAACTGCTGAAAACCCTCGTAGCCTAAACTATAAAATTGGAGAGATTTTTGGTGAAGTCCGCAACAAGCTTCAGAGTGGCTATGCTTTGCGTGATGTCATAAATAAGGTGGACGAACTTAAATTCCTTAGCAATGAGGATAAACATGAACTGAGCAGCTTGTATGAAGACAAAATCAAAAACATGGGTAATGCGGGACGTAATGGCGGTGAATATTATACTCCACGCCCCCTCATCAAAAGCATTGTCAAAGTAACCAACCCAAAGATCGGCGAAACAGTCTATGACGGTGCGGTGGGTAGTGCAGGCTTTCTTTGTGAGGCATACGCATGGATGCATGGACACGGCGAGTTGAGTGCTGCTGACTATGAGCAACTGCAAAACAACACTTTTATTGGCAAAGAGAAAAAATCGCTAGCCTATGTGATTGGTATTATGAACATGATACTGCACGGTGTTGAGGCACCCAATATCGTTCACAGCAACACATTGGCTGAGAATATTACTGATATACAGCAAAAAGACAGAGTTGATGTCGTGCTTGCCAATCCCCCATTTGGTGGAAAAGAACGTGCAGAAATTCAGCAGAACTTTCCCATCAAAACTAGTGAAACAGCTTATTTGTTCTTACAGCATTTCATTAAAATTTTGAAGAGTAGTGGACGTTGTGGTGTGGTTATTAAAAACACATTTCTTAGCAACACAGACAATGCCAGCACTGCCCTTCGTAAGCAATTGTTGGAGGAATGTAATCTATTCGCAGTGCTGGATTTACCAGGTGGTGCCTTTATTGGCACAGGTGTTAAAACTGTTGTCCTATTTTTTGAGAAGGGCAAACCAACAGACAAGATTTGGTATTACCAGCTGGATGCTGGTAGGAACATGGGCAAAACAAATCCACTTAACGAAAAGGATTTGGCTGAGTTTGTAGAAATGTCTAAAGCGCAGGAGCTGAGTGAGAACAGCTGGCTGGTGGATGTCGCTGACATAAACACAAATACATGGGATTTGGCAGTGAACAACCCGAATTTTGTTGAGGAAGTGGATAACCGCACTCCAGCAGAAATAATTGCAGAGATTGAAGAATTAGACGCTCAAGCAGTACAAGCACTGCAAGCGATTAAGGAGTTACTGTGATGTGGAAGATGGTAAAGCTTGGTGAAATCTGTAATGTACAACGTGGCACAACAATAACAAAAAAGAATACCGTTGAGGGTGCAGTTCCAGTAATTGGTGGGGGAACCAAACCAACTTATTTTCACAACGAGGCAAATAGGGAATCCGGTTGCATTACTGTTAGTGGCTCAGGTGCAAGCGCAGGCTTTGTAACTTATTGGGACATTCCAATTTTTGCTTCTGATTGTTCTACCATTGAAATAAAAAACAAGCAGATTTTGCAGCGATTTGTGTATTATTTTATGCAGTCCCAACAGCAATATATTTATGAAAACTTTCGTTCTGGCGCAGCACAACCACATGTATATGCAAAAGATATAGCTACTTTGGATTTCCCCGTCATTCCTCTAGCAGAGCAGCAACGCATCGTAGAAAAACTTGATGCCGCCTTTACGGAGATTGATGAGGCGATTTCAGTTACTCAATCGCAAACAAGTCAAGCTCATAACCTTTTTGAAAACATTATAGCTGAACAATTCTCGTATAAAGATGGCTATGAGCGCAAAACACTGCAAGATATCTGTGAGAAAATTACAGATGGTACGCATCAAACACCTAAGTATTATGAAGAAGGCTACATATTCTTATCATCAAAAAATGTTACTTCCCGCAAGATTGATTGGGAAAATGTGAAATACGTTGATGAGAACCAGCATGTAGAGATGCAGAAACGCTTGAGCCCAAAAGTTGGAGATGTTCTTCTCGCAAAAAATGGTACTACAGGTGTTGCTGCTATGGTTGATAAAGACGTCATCTTCAATATTTATGTCAGTCTTGCTTGGCTACGGAGCAAGGGAAATGTCACGCCTGAATATCTGCTAAACTTTGTGAATTCAAAAGTAGCGAGGCAGCAATTTTCAAAAAGGACAAAAGGGATAGGTGTTCCAAATTTGCACTTGAGAGAAATTAGAGAGGTTGAAATTTCATTTCCAAATGAACTTAGCCATCAACAAAAAATTGTTTCAAAAGTTTCCAATATTGATGAAGCGTACTTAAAATATTGCGAAATTTTAAAAGATAAGCTTGAAAACTTAAAAACTCTCAAATCAGCTATACTCTCACAAGCAATGCAAAGCTAGGCGATATGAACGAAGCTGATACACGTGCAGAATATATTGACAAACAGCTGGAAGCCGCTGGCTAGATAACTAGTGCTGAAAATGGTGTTAGGGTAAGGCGGGAATATAACATTAATGCGGGTGAAATCCGGTCCAGTGGTATTCGCAAAGGACAGCTCAAAGCTGACTACATACTTGAATACAAAAACACAAAGCTCGCTGTTATAGAAGCCAAAAGCAATAAGCTGGATGTGTCTGAGGCTGTGGCACAAGCCAAGCTCTATGCAGAAAAGCTACGCTTAAAAACCAGCTTTGCTGCTAACGGTAAAGCTACTTACGAAATCAATCATGCCATTGGCACTGAAGGTGAAGTAGATGCTTTCCCTTCACCAGAGAAATTGTGGAAGCGTGTTTATGGTAGTGGCAATGAGTGGCTTGACAAGTTCAGCAATGTGCCTTTTGAAGATTTTAATGTAACAAGGCAACCACTCTATTATCAACAACTTGCTGTCAGCAATGCTGTTCAAGCAATTGCAGAAGAAAAACAACGAGTTTTGCTTACCCTTGCAACAGGCACTGGCAAAACTTTCATCGCATTTCAAATTGCTTGGAAGTTTTTTAAAAGCCGTTGGACATTGCAGCGTGACAGTAAACGCCAGCCTCGTATCTTATTTCTTGCAGATAGAAACATCCTTGCCAACCAAGCTTATTTGGATTTTGGCGCATTTGATGATGCAGCACTTGTTCGTATTAAACCGAGCGATATAGCCAAACGAGGTGAAGTTCCCAAAAATGGTAGTGTCTTCTTCACTATCTTTCAGAGCTTTATGAGCGGTAAAGATGGTGAGCCTTATTTTGGAAAGTATGAGCCAGACTTCTTTGATTTAGTCATTATTGATGAGTGTCATAGAGGTGGTGCCAATGATGAAAGCAATTGGCGTAATATCCTCAATTACTTTTCAGGTGCTGTGCATTTGGGCCTTACAGCTACGCCCAAGCGCAAAGATAACACAGATACATATGCGTACTTTGGTGAACCAGTTTTTATATACAGTTTGAAAGAGGGAATACAGGATGGCTTTCTTACCCCCTTTAAAGTCAAGCGAATACAAACAACAATTGATGAATACATCTACACGCCTGACGATGAAGTGATTGATTACTTATACACTCATTACAAACATGCTACTAGGTGGCTAAAATTTGTTAATATTAAACAATATAAAAACCATATTATTTCTGACGGGGGTGATGGTTTAATTCAGAATATTAAAATAAATAAAAATTTAGAGCGTAATTCTATTATATTGCTCCAAACAATAGTAATGAGAGAATTGCTATGGTAGATATGATATAAAATAAAAACTTTGTTGTATAATTTATATTAAAAGAGCGCTCACAAAATTGATAACCATAATTTTAGACAAGATAATTTAATGGACTGTTTTCGTAGGCATTTATAAATTATTGGTAAATAAAGGGTAGTCCATCTATGATTGCGGTAAGGCGAGTTGTTGAAGAAGATAGTAGGATCATTTTTGAATGGAGAAATGATATTTATACGCGGAAAATGTCTCGTGCCTCGGAGCATGTTGATTGGAAACGACATAGTGATTGGTTATACGAAACCCTAAGAAATCCCAATCGCTGCCTTTTATTGTGTGAGGCCCAGCCAAAAAAACCAATTGCTGTTGTTCGCTTTGATGTAAAAAATATATTGGCAGAAATATCAATAAACCTTTCACCTCTAGAGCGTGGCAGAGGGCTTTCTTCAATGTGCTTGTCAGTGGCAATTGGTTACTTTGAAAAACATTATCCACTTGTTTTAGAGCTAATTGCTGAAATAAAAACTGTAAATCTGCATAGTAGGAAATCATTTGAAAGAGTTGGTTTTGTTCTTCGCACGGAAAAAGACGGATATTGGCATTTAAGTAGTCACATTAATAGATAAAGTCCGTGAAACCCATTATTTTCTAATTTTTAATTTTTATAAACTTGCGGCTACTTGACTTAAATAATAGTTTAAATGTTCGCTACCGCAAACACTCCAAAAAATTATTCTTGCTGGACAAACAAAAATAGCTTTAAGTCGTAACTATGATTTAGGTCAACCGGTTGTTCTTTTCTGCCATACTTTGGTTGAGGGCGGCTATTAACTCATTAGAGGACTACATTATATGAATTTTTCCCCCTGCAAACCCCTATAAACATGGGGTTTATTGAGTGGGAGTGTTTAAAAATTTAATAAAATCCATAACTTTAAGAAAAAAGGCAATATCGTATGTACTTTAAAAAAATAGATATACCAGTAGAAATATACGAAAATAGACGACGAACTTAGAGCAATATATCTTAGCGGTAATACAGATTGCATATGAGTATTTAAGACAAGAGATGATAGAAATAATTTTATGGAATTAACAACGGAAATGGTGAAAGCAGATAGAGAGAACTATTATAATATGAAATATGCTTGAATTATTTCAAAGTAGTTTCAAACTTATGATAAATACAATAAAATCAATATTTTACAATTAAATATTATTGATCATGAATTATAAATAACATGAAACAAGAAAGAGTACAGCATAGTTTATTAGGGAAATCTTTACATTGGTTTTTCGTTCTTTTATTCGGGTACGGGGTATTCAAGCAGATTGAAAATAAAGAACAATTAAATGATTTAGGGCTTCTTATATCAGAAATGTTTTTTGCGTTGGCTTTTTTGTTATTTATAACGTTCCGGTTCATTTATATGAAAAGATACAAAACTGCGCTTCCTTCAGAAACATCAAAAATACAACTTATAGCAGCAAAAGTTGTCCATACGTCGATGTATTTTGTTCTCACTGGAATTGCAATCTCCGGCTTGGGAATTGGGATCCTTTTCTGGCTGGGTTATAAAGATGGCCTATTGATTGAAACCATAATTTGGGTTCACGAACTACTCTTTGCCACCATATTATGGTTGATTTCCATTCACATTTTGGCGGCAATATATCATCGAACCCAACACGATTTTGTATGGAGCTCTATGGTTCCTTTTTTAAAGGAAAAGGTCAAATAAAAGAGCAATGGGTAAAGTTTTTAAAGTATGTGAAGAGGATGACTGGGAGAGCACAAAAAACGAAGATTTTTTTCTAGGGTCAAAAGCCGATCGAAACGATGGTTTTATTCACTTTTCCACTTCAGAACAATTGGAAGAAACCTTAGAAAGATATTTCAAGTCGAATAGCCCTTTGTATTTGCTGGAAGTAAATACAGATCACGTAGAACTAGTTTGGGAGATAAGTAGAAATAATCAGTTGTTCCCACATTTATATAGTCCACTGCCATTAAATATGGTTTCCAAAGTATACAGAATTTTCATAGACGATGAAGGAAAACATATTATTCCTGAGCGGGTGTTAAATAATTAGTACCCCTAAATTGAGAACAGTAAAAATTAAAAGGAAGGGAAATTACTTTTGTTTTTTTCCATAAAAATATGAAAAAAAAAGAAATAAACAGGATTTTAAATTTTTGGTTCAAAGACTGTAATGCAAAAGATTGGTTAAACAAGATGAGTATTTTGATAATCAAATTAAAACAATTTTGGTGATTAAATAGAAAAGGCGGTGCTTAATATTATAATCATTGGGTAAAATCTTTAGAAAGCTTGCTAGCACTTATCATATTAACTGACCAATTTACTAGAAATTTTTTCAGAGGAAGACCTGGGCCCTTTTCAGGATACACTCCTGCACTAGACACTTGTTTAATTTGCTTAAATACCTTCGATATCTGCCAATAAAATAGAGAAAAAGCCCACTTTATTTTAATACCATTAATGCATTGTGAGAATTTAAGAATTCAAGAAATGTCTTTGCCATTATTTCGATCGCACACTTCTGATAAAGTCTACCGATATGCATTAAAACACAAAAATATAATTGCGAGATTTGGCAGGTCTCCACATAGAAACGCTATCTTAGGAAGAACATCGACAGCATCGGAAATTGAATTTTTAAAAAGTTCTGGATCCTCTTTCTAGTGCCTCAATGTCTAGTGCAACTATTTAAAAAGGGTTTGCCTTCTCAACCAATTTCACAAAAAAGCTTGCTCCTATAGGTGATAGTTCATCATTAAAATCGTATTGCGGATTGTGGACAGCTGCACCAACACCCTGTCCTACATGGAAATAACATCCTGGACGCTTCTCTATCATATATGAAAAATCCTCAGACGCCATTATTGGTTCAGCGTTTATGTCAACGTTTTGTAAACCAACTATCTCTTTAGCCACTTCAGCTGCAAATTTTGTTTCTCTTTGGTGATTTACTGTAGGGGGATAACCATAGTTGTAGTCCAACTTTATTTTCCCTCCAAAACCTCTGCTGTAACCCTTGCATAATTCTTTTAGCCGTTTTACGATCAGCAACTGCGCTTCTTTGGAAAGAGTTCGAACAGTTCCATTGATAAATGCATCGTTGGGAATAATATTATGGGTCGTACCAGCATGAAACTGCGTAATAGAAATCACTACTTTTTCCAAAGCCGATAAGTTTCTAGATGAAATAGTTTGTATAGCTTGTACAAGCTGTGCCCCAGTAATGAGTGGATCAATTGTTTCATCAGGCTCCGCTGCATGACCACCCTGACCAACAATTTTAATCGTAAAATCATCTGCTGCTGCCATGTTTGGGCCTATACAAGTCTTAAATACACCTAAAGGAGACCCGGGATCGTTATGGATCCCATAAACCTCATCGATCTGAAACTTCTCCATTATGCCTTCGTCACACATGACTTTTGCTCCTCCTCCTCCTTCCTCTGCAGGTTGGAAAATCAGGGCAACATTCCCAGCAAAACTCCTTGTTTCACACAAGTATTTAGCAGCTCCTAAAAGCATAGTGGTGTGTCCGTCATGCCCACATGCGTGCATTATTCCAGTTCTTTTTGATTTATATTTTTTATTAGTCATTTCTTTTAATGGCAATGCATCCATATCTGCTCTGAGCCCAATTGTTTTTCCGTTAGATTTACCATTAATTATCGCAACAATCCCGGTTTTTGCTATTCCAGAATGAATTTCATCTACACCAAATTCTTCTAGTTTAGATTTTACAAACTTTGCCGTCTCAAAACATTCAAATCCCAATTCTGGATTAGAGTGCATTTGATGTCTCCATCCTTGCATCTCGTCAAAGTAATCTGATATCCTATTTATTACTGGCAAAGTAACCTTTAGTTTATGTTTTTGAGCTTAAATCGATTAAAAGATATAGTATCATGCTTGCTAAATTTGGAAAGAGCTTTTGAAAGGCGAGATAACAATGATAATTGTTGATCAACCACCAGCTGATAAAAATTTTGTTCAAAACCCCTATGCTTTCTATCGTGATATCTTAAAAAGAGGCGGTGTTTGTTTCTGGAAAAATTACAATCAGAAGGCATTTTTTAACTTCAACACTATAAATCAAATTTTTAAAGACAAGAGATTTGGTAGAGAGTTGCCGCCAGACTTTAAACAACCTAATGAGAAAAACCTTAGTGAGTTTTATAGAATTGAGAGTAACTCAATGCTTGAATTGGAGGGGAAAAGACACACTCGATTAAGAGGGTTGGTATTACGCGCATTCACTACTAAAAATATACAAAAAATATCTAAAGATATTCACACACTCTGTACTAAGTTATTGGATAACATCAATGAGAATGAAACAGATTTAATAGAAAGCTACGCAAAACAAGTCCCTGTAATTACTATTGCTCGCCTTTTAGGAATACCAGAAGAAATGTCAGATCAATTGTTAAAATGGTCTAATTCAATGGTTGCTGTATACCAAGCAAACATTTCAGAAGAGGGCAAAGACTTAGCAAATCAATCCTCAAAAGAATTCTTTGAATATATTAAAAAATACGTAGCTGAGCGTCGCTCTAAGCCAGCAGATGATTTAATCACTCATTTGATAAACGCTGAAGAAGATAATCAAAAGCTTAATTTTGATGAGTTAGTTTCAACTTGCATTTTATTATTAAATGCAGGACATGAAGCGACAGTCCATACTATCGGCAATGGAATAAAAGCATTACTTCTGAACAAAGTTGATTGTCGTTTTTTAAAAGAGAATGAATGGCATAGTATTGTAGAAGAAATCCTAAGATATGATCCACCACTTCATATATTTACAAGGTTTGCATACGAAAATTTAACAGTTGATAATGTTCACATTGCTCGTGGAGAAAAAATAAGCTTGGTAATAGGTGCATCTGGCCACGATGAAAGCCGATGGGATAAGCCCTCTGAGTTCAAATCGAATAGACGTCCTTTAACTCATAATTCTTTTGGTGCAGGTGCACACTTTTGTCTTGGCGCCCCGTTAGCGCGCTTAGAAATAAATTTGGCGCTCAAAAACCTGTTTGATAAAAAAAGATATATTAAGATACTTCAAAAGCCTGAGTATGCAAATATTTATCACTTTCATGGGCTCAAGTCATTAAATGTTGAAATGCGCTAAATGATCTCTAAACTTAATATATTCAGAGAAATATTGTGTAATTAAGAATGTTAAATAAATTTTGATTATGAAACAATTTCGTTTTGTCTTCGCTTTTGCGACTTTTTTATTTTTAGTAAACTTAGGCCTGTTAGAGAACTTTATATCTTTGAATGATCTTTTAAGAGAAAACCGTGTCTATTACTTTAAAGAGAGTAAGGACCCCGTTAGTGGACCAGTCAAAACTTTTTGGAACAATGGTTATGTAGAAAATACCGGAACGCTATTAAACGGCTTTAAAGAAGAAGGTTGGGAATATTTTCATGATAACGGAAAATTGCGAGCGAAAGGTTCCTATATAAAAGGCAAAAAGAATGGAAATTGGTTAACTTTCTTTAATAATGGAAACATGCGATCACAAGAAGTATATGCAGATGGCGTTAAAACAGGGGTTTGGAAGTTTTACTATCGAAGCGGCAATATTCGGACAGAAGAGGAATATAAAGATAACAATCTGGAGGGGGTTTGGAGATTCTATCTTGAAACAGGAGAATTGATTGAAAGCGGATACCAAAAAAAGGGCGTTAGAGACGGAGTTTTGGAGATATTTGATAAATCAGGTGATCTAATTAAGAAGGAAACATGGGCGATGGGTGTTCTTAAAGAAGTATTGTTATACTGAATGCAAGAAAAAAAATTCATAAATGTTATAAACGGAAGAAAGTGTTATGGAACTAAATTTCAACTTGCTGTCTGGAAAGAGGTCGCAAAAATAATACCTGGAAAGACTAAAACATACTCAGAATTAGCAAATATACTTGGCAAACCCAAATCTGCCAGAGCGGTAGCAAATGCTTGTGGCAAGAATCCTTATCCTGGCCCGATACCCTGCCATAGAGTAATAAGATCTGATGGGTCTTTAGGGGGTTACAGTGGCGCTGGGGGAATTGAAACCAAACGAAAGCTACTCTTAAACGAAAGAGATAGTTTCAAATAAAATTATATAAATTGAAGCCAGAAAACCAAAGAAATATTTTAGCATTGGCTACGGCACAAGCTATTTTAGGCTCCCAAATGCCTATGTATATTATCTTGGGAGGTCTTGTGGGACAATCTCTTGCTAGCAATGTTTGCTATGCGACCATACCTATATCCCTTTTAATTGTTGGTTCAATGGTAAGCTCTCCTATTCTATCTAATCTAATGCAATCGACTACAAGAAGGCTTGGATTGGTTGTTGGGAATTTAGCAGGGTTAATTGGATCACTGACTTCTTTCTTAGGGATATTTCTTAGATCATTCGAGCTTTTTTTATTGGGCTCTTTTGTTTCAGGTGCGTATATGGCTTCCCAGGCATTTTATAGGTTTACAGCCACAGATGATTGTGAAGACCGGTTCAAAGCACGAGCTATCTCAACTGTTCTTTCGGGTGGCTTGATTGCAGCCATTTTAGGTCCCTTTATAGTAAAAATATCTTTAAATTTAAATAGTTCTGTACCATTTCTATATTCGTATTTAGCTATAGTAATCCTCAACTGCTTAGGTCCATTCATATTGTCTTATGTCAAACCTATTCCCCCATCAAAATCTTCTATGGGAAACTTAAATGATAATGATAAGTCAAATAGGACTAACTTGAACAGACCGCTCGCGACTATTTTCAAAAGCCCCGTGATCTTTGTCTCGACAATCTGTTCAATGATTGCTTATGGCGTAATGAACCTAATTATGACTTCTTCACCTATCGCGATAGTGGGATGTGGGTTTGGAACTAACCAAGCAGCCAATGTTGTTTCAGCCCATGCGCTTGCCATGTTTGCTCCCTCGTTCGTAACAGGGAAATTGGTGGAAAAATATGGGGAAAAGTCAATAATATCTACGGGAATGATTTTATTCTTGCTTGCAGTCCTTATTGCTTATCAAGGTGTAGATATTTCCAACTTCTACATATCATTAATATTAATTGGTATCGGCTGGAATTTTAGCTTCATCGGGTCAACAAGCCTGCTAACAAAAAACCATTACCCGTCCGAAAAGGGAAAGGTGCAAGGAATAAATGATTTTTTTGTTTTTGGTTTTGTTGCTCTATCATCGGTAACCTCGGGTTGGCTAATGAATTGCAGTTCGAACTCCTCGCAGTTAGGTTGGGAGGTTGTTAATTTAACAGCTACTCCCTTAGTAATATTTGCCTTAATCTCCCTAGTTTGTTTATGGATTGCAAATCACTCTAAATTACGAAAAATATGAAGCGATGGCGTAAATTTTGCATTAGATTTGAGTTAGACTTGCGTAATGGAAAAATATAATGATCATTTTATTTAGAACCTTTGTTATTTTCACGATATTTCTTTTACCTTTTTCTATTTTTGGTGATAGCCATAACAAACAGAATAACTGTCCTGAAGACGATATCGCGACGCTTTATGACCTGATTTATGGAAATTATTTACCTTTTGAACCTCCACTTGACGAGGAAGGAAACATATCGATGTCACAGGAAGAGTTATTTGTGATGAAATCAAAGCACTTCTTTAATCAAATTAAGAAGGTCGAACCAGTTAAGATTTCTTTAGCTACTTATGCTTCACTTTCAAAAGAAGTTCCGGAAGCCCTAAGTGATTTTGAAACTCGGATCAAAATTATATTGCCAGATTGCCAGATCATCTCTCTTTACAGAGGTTCCCCTATTGAAAAAATCACAACAGATTTTAACACGGTTCAACTTATTTCAAAAATGGCAAATGATGCAAATTTAAATTCTTTTACATTTTTTGCTGCAAATAAAATAAGCATAACGCCATTAGACTTTAGCTACGTTCAAAATATGCTCAAAAATGATTATTCATTTGATCCGGAGGTACTGACAAACTTAATGCCGGAAAAAATGATTGATAGATATTTTCCTGGGAAAATCATACCCGTCGCTAATTTATCTGAAGCTGCTCTACTTACTTTTATTTCCAAGGGTGGTGAAATAGAGAATACACCTAAAGATGTTTTTTTTATAAAGCCAAAAAGCTTTTCCGGCGTATCAGAGAGTTTTTCTGCAATAATGCTTGACGACAATGGAAATTTAGAAACATTCGCTGCGTTAAACACAGATCTTATTGTTCAGTTATTTAACAGATATGGCATAAAGACTGAAGTAATTTCACTTAGAGAGGTGTTTACTGATGATACGGGCAGTTGTAACCTGGACCCTGCAGGCAGGTGGTATCAACTTATTGGAGGACGAAAAATACGGAACTGCCCTTTTTTCAGTATGACTAGAAAGATGCTACAAAAACGAAGCTATTTAAAGACTATTGACTTCGTGGAACAAAATACAAATTTTACCAGATTAGATGAAATTATCCGGAAACACGTTCTTAAAGATAGCGTTGACGGATAACTATTTTCTTTTAAAGCATATCTTTGCTTTACAAACATAAAAATTTTAGATATCTCCGACAATTGAATTTTTATAAAAAAAGGAAATGTCTATGTTACTTAATCCATTAATGCCCATATTTTTCGGTCTTTTTGGACTTTTATGCGCTTTTATAGTCTACTTGCAGGTCAAGAGTGCTAACGAAGGTACTGGTAGAATTAAAGAAATCGGTGACGAAATCCATCTCGGTGCAATGGTATTCATGGCCGCTGAATATAAAATCCTTAGCATGTTCTGTGTCATCTGTTTAGCTGCACTCTATTATTTTTTAGGCTGGGAAACAGCTCTTGCTTTTTTTCTTGGGGCTTTATGTTCAGGATCTGCAGGATACATTGGTATGTACACCGCGACTAAGGCTAATGTAAGAACTGCCGTGGCAGCTAGTGAGGGTGGTGCTGCTTCAGCGCTTAATATAGCATTTTTTGGCGGTTCCATTATGGGTCTTACTGTAGCCGCGATGGGATTGGTTGGTATAGGAATTCTTTTCTATAATTTCGGTGGGGATCTAAAGCAAATACATGCTATTGAGGGCTTTGCAATGGGAGCTTCGTCTGTCGCTCTTTTTTCTCGCGTTGGAGGCGGAATTTTTACAAAAAGTGCTGACGTTGGCGCAGATTTAGTTGGAAAAGTCGAGGCTGGAATTCCAGAAGATGATCCTAGAAACCCTGGTGTTATTGCAGATAACGTGGGGGATAATGTAGGCGATGTTGCAGGAATGGGTTCTGATATTTTCGAGTCTTATTGCGGATCAATAATTGCATCTATTATTTTAGCTACCACTATGTCGGCCTCCTCAGTTTCTTTGCTTGGTGGAGATGTGAATGCGTTGATTGGAATGCCTTTGGTTCTTGCTTCCGTTGGTCTGATTTGCTCTATCCTCGGTATCCTGACAGTAAGAATGTTTTCTAATAGTAGTCCAGAGATGGCTCTAAGGTACGGCACTATTGGTTCTGCAATACTTTTTATTGTAGCTGCGTATTTCACCATCACGTCAGTTGGAGTATCGGCAAATGTATGGATAGCAGTTCTTATAGGTGCAATTGGTGGCATTGTGGTTGGACTGGTAACAGAATACTATACAGGAGGAAAGCCAGTTCGAAAAATTGCTGAAGGCGGAGAAACTGGTGCTGCTACTATAATGATAACAGGATTGGCTGTTGGCATGCAATCCGTGGCAATACCAGTGCTTGCGATAGTTGTAATCATTTTTACTGCTAACTCTTTCGCAGGTCTCTATGGCGTTGGAATGGCAGCTGTCGGTATGTTAAGTACGGTTGGAATTACAATGGCTATTGATGCTTACGGGCCTGTAGCGGATAACGCGGGCGGTATAGCGGAAATGTCAGAGATGGGAAACGAAACGCGGGAGATAACTGACTCATTGGATGAAGTCGGGAATACAACTGCTGCGATTGGAAAAGGCTTTGCCATAAGTGCTGCAGCTCTTGCCGCTTTGGCATTGATAAGTGCATACATAGAGAAAATCAGCGGAAGCGACAGCAGTTTTGTGCTAGCTATTAATGATCCTTTAGTTTTAGCAGGTATGTTCCTTGGCGGTATTTTCCCATTTCTGGTTAGTTCAATGACAATGACTGCAGTTGGTGATGCAGCCTTTGATATGATAAAAGAGATCAGGCGTCAATTTAAAGAAATTCCTGGCCTTCTTGAAGGGAAAGCAAAGCCAGATACTGCTAAATGCGTAGACATCGCAACAAAAGCAGCACTAAGAAAAATGATAGCTCCTGGTGCATTAGCGGTTTTAGCCCCAGTTGTGGTGGGAACAATTTTAGGCCCTAAAGCATTGGGAGGAATGCTTGGAGGAGCACTTATATGTTGTGTAATGATGGCCCTGATGATGGCTAATGCTGGAGGTGCTTGGGATAATGCAAAAAAATATGTTGAAAAAGGCAACTTCGGTGGGAAAGGCTCTGAGGTACACAAAGCTGCAGTGGTTGGTGACACGGTAGGTGATCCTTTAAAAGATACTTCAGGACCTTCAATGAATATTTTGATAAATGTGATGGCTATCGTTAGCTTGGTTATTGCCCCATTACTCGTATAAAATATAATGTTAAGGCTTTACTATTTAAGTAGGGCCTTAACAATCCCGGATGCTTTACCAAAATCCATTCTACCGCTGAATTTCTCTTTCAACTCGCTCATAATCTTACCCATATCCTTTATAGTCAATTGTTCTTGAGCATCAATTAATTTTGAAATTTCTATATGAATTTCCTCGTCGGTAAGTTGATTAGGTAAAAATTCTTGAATAATTTTAATCTCTTCTCTCTCTCGCTCAGCAAGCTCAATTCTGCCACCTTCCTCATACTGAATAATACTTTGTTTTCTCTGTTTAACCATATTTGATAGTATCAATATGATTTCGGCATCACTTACGCCTTCAGTATTCTCTTCTGACCTAACTGCAATATCTCTGTCCTTTATAGCTGCGTTTATCAGCCTCAAAGTAGCTATTCGCTGTTTTTCCTGGGATTTAATTGCTTCTTTTAAGTTTGCATCTAATTCCGATCTCATAATTACCTCTCTAAATTCGGGTCACTATCTTACTTCAAAATTATAAGATCGTTTGTTTAGCAATTTAATCTTTTATTTGCAATGAAAAAGAATTACTCATAGTTTGTAAAAATTATTAATAATTCTACTAATAAGATATGAAAAAATTTTCTGGTTTATTATTATTGGAAGATGGTACAACTTGGGAAGCAATTGGCTTTGGTAGCGAGGGCTTTGGCATAGGTGAATTATGTTTCAATACCTCTATGACTGGTTATCAAGAAATAATTTCAGACCCATCTTATGCTGAACAAATAATTACTTTTACATTTCCACACATTGGAAATGTAGGCACAAATAGTGATGACAACGAGTCTCTGAAACCGATGGCAACAGGTATAATTACACGTGCAAAACCTACTGAGCCGTCAAACTGGAGAAACGAACTCTCTTTTGATCTTTGGCTTGATGGCAATAATATAACTGGAATTTATGGGATTGATACTCGGGCTTTGACTAGAAGGATAAGAGAATTGGGAGCTCCTAAGGCCCTAATACATTTTAACAAAAATGGTGACCACAACGTGGAATTCCTTAGACAGGAGTTAGCTAATTGGCCTGGAATACAAGGAAGAGATCTCACCAGTAAAGTTAATTTAATTAATGAACTAAAAAAGAAAAACAAAACAAATATAAGTAATAACTCAGCAAAAGTACTGGTTTTTGATTTTGGAACAAAATTAAATATAGTGAACTCTCTTAAAAATCACAAAATAGAAGTTGAAACAATATCAGGTCATTCAACTTTTGACGAAATAATAGCATCAAAACCACATGGGATATTGCTTTCAAATGGACCTGGAGACCCTGCTGCTACCAACAGATTTACTAATAAAGTACTCAAAAAACTGGTTAGAGATACCTCTATTCCTATCTTTGGAATTTGCTTGGGCCACCAGCTGCTAGGCCTAGCTTTGGGTGCAAAAACAGAAAAAATGAACCATGGCCATCATGGGGCAAATCATCCGGTATTAGATCTAAGAACTGGTAAAGTTGAAATCACGTCAATGAACCATGGATTTGCGATCAACACTGAAAGTTTACCAAAAAATATTTTTGAAAGCCACGTATCTCTCTTTGACGGATCGAACTGTGGAATAGAGCATAAAGATAAGAATATATTTTCTGTCCAATATCACCCCGAGGCAAGTCCAGGCCCACACGACAGCCTCTATCTATTCAGTAAATTCGTTAAAATGGTAATGAAATATAAAAATAATGAATGAAGAAAAACATCCTAGTGTTATAATATCAGGACTTGGAATATCT
Organism: uncultured Alphaproteobacteria bacterium; assembly: GCA_902596605.1. Lineage (GTDB taxonomy): Bacteria > Pseudomonadota > Alphaproteobacteria > Rhodobacterales > Rhodobacteraceae > CACIJG01. Next base: position 154,413 of record CACJUU010000002.1, read on the forward strand.
GGTTTGATTACTGCTTCTTTGCTATGTAAAGAAAAAATTAAAGTTGAGTGCTTTGAGCCAATTAACATATCCAAATTTCGTGCAGACCAAAGAACTACTGCTTTTCTAAACCCCGCGATAGGGGTTTTTAAAGAGATAGGTATTTGGGACAAAATAGAACCCTTCTCTCAACCGCTTAAGGAGATGGAAATAATTGATGCTAGCAGTCAAAAAAAAGTAGGACTAGCTAGCGTGGTATTTGAACCAAAAGAAGTCAATATTGAAAATTTTGGTTATAACGTTCCCAATAGCATCTTGCGATTGGAGCTGTTGGGGTGGCTAAAAAAGAACAAAAATTTTGTTTTAAACATTAGGGACTCAATAGTTAAACATTATGCCTTTGATGACAGTATTTTTGTAAGGACTGCAAAAGGCAAAGAGCTAAATGGTAAACTATTGATATCTTGTGAAGGGAAAGAAAGTGCAATAAGGAAAAGAGAGGAAATAAATACCATTAAAACCTCTTACAGCCAGTTGGCGATGGTCTTTCAAGTTGCTCACTCAAAGAAACACAAAGACAGAACTACTGAAATATTGGATGTTGGTGGACCTTTTACAATAATTCCACTTCGAGACTCTTCAAAACAATCAAAGTCAACTGTTGTTTGGATGGATAATTCCGATGTTATCGATGAAGCTTATAGTTTAGAGAATGCAGAATTTAACTCTATTATTTCAAAAAAAAGCTTGGGTGTTAGGGGTAACATAAAGCTTGTAGGTAAAAGGCAGAAATGGCCGGTATCCTCGCAATTATCAAAAACTCTAATAAGTAAAAGAACTGTTCTCATTGCTGAAAGCGCACATGTAATGCCTCCAACTGGCGCCCAAGGCCTTAATACTTCGATTGAAGATATTATTGCTCTTCACAATCTATGCAAAAAGGCCCTAAAAAATAATGAAGATATAGGAGCAAATAGAGTGTTGAGACAATATAACTTTAAAAGATTTCCTCTGACTGGAAGCAAAGTTTTTGGTATCCACCTACTAAACAAAATTTCAATGACAGAAAATGGTTTCCTTAAAATTGCGAGAAAGAATTTTTTATTGTATTTAAATCAAAGCCCATTCCTTAAAAAGACTCTAATTAAAGCTGGCTTAGGGAAATAAATTGGAAGAAAAGTATATTTTGTTCTGGTGAAAAAATAAAAATAGTTTAAAACAATCCAAGGAAAGGAACTTATCATGAAGGTATACTATGATCACGACTGTGATGTTAATCTTCTAAAAAAAATGAACATTGTAATTCTTGGCTACGGCAGCCAAGGCCATGCTCACGCATTGAATTTAAGAGACTCCGGGATAAGCAACATAGTGGTTGCACTAAGAGATGGTTCTAGCTCAATAAATAAAGCAGAAGCTCAAGGTTTTAAAGTCATGAACATCCAGGATGCATCTAAATGGGCAGATTTAATAATGTTCACTATGCCTGATGAACTACAAGCTGAAACATATAGAAATTATGTGAAAGATAATCTTAAAGATGGCGCAGCTGTTGCGTTTGCACATGGCCTAAATATTCACTTTGGGTTAATAGAACCAAAACCAACAATCGACGTCATAATGATGGCACCGAAGGGCCCTGGCCATACTGTTAGAGGAGAGTATGTAAAAGGAGGAGGAGTGCCTTGCTTAGTTGCAGTTAACAATAATGCATCCGGTAAGGCAATGGATATCGGATTAGCCTACTGTTCAGCAATTGGAGGGGGTCGATCAGGAATTATAGAAACGGATTTCAGGCAAGAATGTGAAACAGACCTGTTCGGAGAACAGGCCGTACTTTGTGGTGGGTTGGTAGAATTGATTAGGGCTGGATTTGAAACACTTGTTGAAGCAGGATATGACCCGGAAATGGCTTATTTCGAATGCCTTCATGAAGTTAAACTTATAGTTGACCTCATTTACGAAGGGGGTATAGCAAATATGAATTATTCGATTTCGAATACAGCAGAATATGGAGAGTATGTTTCCGGGAAAAGGGTTCTCCCTTATGATGAAACGAAAAAGAGAATGAAGGGTATCCTCGAGGATATTCAGTCAGGGAAATTTGTGCGAGACTTTATGCAGGAGAATTCGGTTGGTCAACCATTTTTCAAAGCTACCAGAAGAAATAATGACTCTCACCAAATAGAAAGAGTTGGGGAACAGTTAAGAGCAATGATGCCTTGGATACAAAAGGGTAAAATGGTAGACAAGGATAAGAACTAGAATATGTCAAACGTTTTATTAATAAGCCATTTAATAGTTACAGTTTTTCTGATACTTGTTGTTCTATTTCAAAGATCAGAAGGTGGAGGTTTGGGCATGGGCTCTGACAATCAAGGCTTTGGAACTGGAGCAAAATCAGCGAATCCCTTATCGAAGTTAACTTGGTTTCTGACAGCCTTGTTTTTTTTAATAGCTATTTTGCTTACCATTCTTTCTATAAATAGTGGTTCAAATAAGTCAGTTTTCGAGGAATTGGAAGGGACCGAGGACACTAACAAAAAAGAATTAACACCAGAGTTACCAGACTTAAAGAAGTTTAAAGGTACCGATGGTGTTTTAACGCCTCCTACGGAATAAAAATGAACTATCACCTTGTGAGTTTTGTTATTCTAAAATAAACTTGGTCGAAAGCTCTTTTTGGAAGATTTATTTTGGCGAATTTTATTTTTATCACAGGTGGAGTTGTGTCTTCTTTAGGCAAAGGACTTACATCAGCGTCATTAGGCGCTCTTTTACAAGCGAGAGGCTTTTCAGTACGTCTAAGGAAACTCGATCCATACTTAAACGTTGATCCTGGTACGATGTCACCTTTTGAGCACGGAGAAGTATTTGTTACTGATGATGGCGCTGAAACAGACCTAGATCTGGGACATTACGAGAGATTTACAGGAGTAGCAGCTCAAAGTACTGACTCTGTTTCCTCTGGTCGTATATACTCTACGGTCCTAGAGCGCGAAAGGAAAGGGGACTATCTGGGAGAAACTATACAAGTAATCCCTCACGTAACAAATGAAATAAAAAAATTCCTTGCTCTACATGAAGACGAAGTCGACTTCATGCTTTGTGAAATAGGTGGAACGATAGGAGATATTGAAGGCTTGCCTTTTTTTGAGGCTATCCGTCAATTTTCCCAGGAAAAGAAAACCAATTCCTGCATTTTTGTACATTTAACGCTGCTGCCTTTTCTAGCGTCACCAGGAGAACTAAAAACAAAACCAACACAGCACTCTGTCAA
>CACJUU010000003.1 GCA_902596605.1 uncultured Alphaproteobacteria bacterium
TTAATCCTAATTAATCGATTTTTAGATGGTTTAGACGGCAGTTTAGCGCGACTAGGCACACCGAGAAAGTTTGGCGCTTTTTTTGATGTTACATCAGACTTTGCATTTTATGCTTTAATCCCTTTGGGTTTCGCGGTGGTTTCTCCGCATGAAAACGCATTGCCTACAGCTTTTTTACTAGCGGCTTTTTATGTGAATGGATCAAGCTTTTTAGCCGAGGCAATAATAGAAAAATATAATATTAAAATTGACCAAGCGGATAAGGGGTTTTTTTACTCTTTTGGATTGATTGAGGGTTTTGAAACTATATGTTTCTTTTTATTTATTTGTCTTTTTCCAAATGTCTACTCTAACGCTGCGTACATTTTTTTCACCCTAACACTATTAACGCATGTCATACGGGTATTTAAATCATTTAAGCGGTTTCTATGATTTATTGAACTCTGTCTATAATCCTTTCGTTTTGAGGATCATATGGACTATCTCGAACTATCTCTGCGTCCCAAAACGCATCATCGATTTTTATCTTGAGCTTTGTACCTACGTCAGAAAATGAAGACTTTACATAACCTATACCAATACTCCTTTTAAAATGTACTGAATATCCCGCTGAAGTTAATCTACCGAGCATTGAATCTTCCGTTTCATTATATAATGCTTCTCTTCCCCAAGGATCTATATCCTTTGGACCATCTATAAGCAGTGTTACACAAGAAACCTCGGGTTTCCTTTTCAGGAGCTCATCTTTTCCTAAAAAGTTTTTGCTAATATCCACAAATCTACTGAGATTAGACTCGAATGGCCCAGCGTCTCTTCCAAGATCTGCCCCAAATGCTTTGTAAGATTTTTCTTGCCTCAGCCAATTTTGCGCTCTAGCACCAACCAATTTCAAGTTAAACTCCTTCCCTGAACTCAATAATATATCTAGTAAGTAATTTTGCATCTCAATAGGATGATGGAGCTCCCAGCCGAGTTCACCTGTGTAAGCAACTCTAAGAGCTCTAACTGGACACATACCAATTTCAATATCTCTGTATGAAAGCCAAGGAAACTGTTTATTTGACAGAGTTTTATCAGGATCTTCACTTACAACTAATTTTTTTAAAAAATTTCTGGATTTTGGTCCAGCGATTGAAAATACACCCCATTGGCTGGTACAGTCATAAATGCTTACTCCATCGAATTTGCTTTCACCCAAGGACTTGTGTAAATAATCGGAATCATAATCACTCCAAGCTCCGGCTGAAATCAAATAGTAGCTCTCCTCCGAGAGACAAACTATTGTATATTCAGTCCGAATAGTCCCTAAAATAGATAAAGCATAGGTAAGATTAATTCTTCCCTCACTAGGTAACTTATTACAAGTAAACCAATCTAGAAACTTTCTTGCATTTTTTCCATTAACAAGGTGTTTTGTGAAAGCAGTTGAGTCAATTAGGCCTAAACCTGATCGAATTGCCTCTGCTTCATTTTTAGAATATTCCCACCATCCACCTCTTCTGAAGCTTCTAGATTTCTTATCATCAAAGTCATTTTTAGCAAAATAGTTGGGTCGTTCCCATCCATTAACCTGACCGAATTGCGCCCCTAATTCCTTAAACCTACTGTAAGATGGTGCCGTTCTTAAAGGTCGGCATGCTTCTCTCTCTTCATCAGGGTGATGCAAGATAAAAACGTGTTCATAAGCTTCTTCATTCTTTCTCATTGCGTATTGAGTTGTCATCCAATTGCCGTATCGTCTTGGGTCGAGAGATCCCATATCTATCTCTGCTTCTCCATCAATAATCAATTGTGCTAAATAGTAACCTGCTCCACCAGCAGCAGTTATACCAAATGAAAAACCTTCGGCGATCCATGCATTTCTTAACCCTGGAACTGGTCCTAGTAATGGATTTCCATCTGGCGTGTAACAAATGGGGCCATTATAGTCATCTTTTATTCCGAGGTTTTCGCTCGATGGAATTCTATGGATAAAAGACATGTATTCTTTTTCTATTCTCTCTAGATCAAGAGGGAATAAATCAGATCGAAAATTTTTTGGTACCGTGAATTCGAATTTTGCTGGTGCATTTTTTTCATATGGGCCTAATATCCACCCTGTTCGTTCCTCTCTTACATACCACTTTGCGTCAGCATCTCGAATAACAGGATGCTCCCCGTTTTTTTCTCTATATTTTTGAAGCTCAGGATCTTTTTCTGTAACAATATATTGATGCTCCACCGGAATTGCAGGGATTTTTACTCCTAACTTCTTTGCTGTAGCTTGAGAATGGTTTCCTGTAGCGGTAATTAAATGTTCGCACGCAAAAGAAATTTTTTCCCCATTTGGAACAAGGTTTCCTCCTTTCTCTTCCATATAATCACAGGATATTTTCCAAATATCTTTTTCATAATTAAAACTTTTTGCTTCAATTTTTCTTACAATTTGCACGCCTAAATCTCGTGCTGCTTTTGCCATAACTTGAGTTACGTCTGCTGGATTGATATAACCATCTGTCGGATGAAATATCGCTCCAACAAGATCAGATGTTTTAATAAGAGGCCACCTCTCATTAATTTCTTGGGGTGTTAGCCACTCATATGGAATTCCAACTGTTTCTGCTGTTGACGCATACAGTTTATATTCATCCATTCTTTCATTCGTCTGAGCCATTCGTAGGTTGCCAACCTGCGAGAACCCGACAGACATCCCAGTTTGTTTCTCTAATGATGGATATAACTTAAGAGAATAGTCATGTATGTGTGAGGTGGCGTAGGACATATTGAATAGTGGAAGAAGACCGGCCGCGTGCCATGTTGAACCTGAGGTAAGCTCGTCTCTTTCTAAAAGTAAGACGTCTGTCAAACCCTTTAGCGCAAGATGGTATGCAATACTCACTCCCACAACACCACCACCAACGACAATAGCTTGATAATTAGTCTTCATGTTCCCCCCAAAATTCTTTCCTTTTTTCAAAAAAAGGTATAATAAAGCGTACTTAGTAATCTCATAATATTTTAGACTAGGTATTATATATGTCTAACAAAAAGAAAGTTTTTATAAAAACATATGGCTGTCAAATGAACCACTATGACAGCGAAAAGGTGGTTTTAGATCTCGAAAAAAATCACTATGAACAGACAGGGGACATTCAAGAAGCTGACATGGTGTTGCTTAATACTTGCAACATTAGGGAGAAAGCTGCAGAGAAAGTTTATTCGGAGCTGGGTAGAATAAAAAAATTTAAGGACCGCAATACTGATTTAAAAATCGGTGTTACTGGATGCGTAGCACAAGCAGAATCTTTTGAAATATTTGATAGGCAGCCAGCGGTAGACTTTATTGTCGGCCCGCAATCATACCATAAATTTCCAGAAATTATCTCTAAGTTGGAAGATGGTAAGAGAAATATAACTGAAACGAGCTTCGAAGCTTCAGACAAATTTAATAGTATTGCTTCCTTGACAGGGACACCTAAACCATCGGCTTTTGTGACAATTCAAGAAGGCTGCGACAAATTCTGTACTTTTTGTGTCGTTCCCTACACAAGGGGAAAAGAGGTATCTAGAAGTCGAAACGATATTTTAAACGAGATAAAAGAAAGTGCAAAAAAAGGTGTGAAAGAAGTAATTCTTTTAGGACAAAATGTTAATTCATATAATTTTGAGGGCATAAGTTTTTCATCATTGATTTATTCGATAGCAGAAATAGATGAGATTAAGAGAATTCGATTCATGACTTCTCACCCTAGGGATATGACCGATGAATTGATAAATGCCTTTGGCGCAATTCCTAAATTAATGCCTTTTTTACATCTTCCAGTTCAATCAGGAAGCAATAGGATTCTGAAGTCAATGAACAGAGGTCATGTAGTTGAAGAATATGAAGGAATAATTAAAAAACTAAGACTGATAAGAAAAGATATTTGTTTTTCAAGTGATTTCATAGTGGGATATCCAGGAGAAACCGACGAAGATTTTCAGAAAACCATTGATTTATGTAAACAAGTTCAGTTTGCACAGGCTTACAGTTTCAACTACTCGTCGCGACCTGGAACACCAGCCTCAAGAAAAGAAGAGCTGGACGAGAACTTAAAAAAGACAAGATTGCATGTCTTACAAGATTTATTAAATAAGCAGCAAACAACCTTTCTCAACGAACAGAAAAACAGAATACATGAAGTGTTGTTTGAAAAAGTTGGCAGGGGAATTAATGAGTTTGTGGGTAGAACTGAGCAGTTTTCTCCAGTTACTGTGGTGAGTAAAGAAAACTTGGTAGGAGAGATACGAATGGTAAAAATTAATTCAGTTATGTCTCACTCCTTGAAGGGTGTTCTAAAATAAATTTTTACCGGAATATTGAATATTTTTCTTATGATAATAAGATAAAAGAAATGATGTCATTATATAAATAACATGGGTTTCATAGAAAGCTCAAATACTCTCCGTTTCAGTTCTAACAAGTTACTGATAGAACTCTGTGGCCAGCTAGATATAAATCTTTCTAAGATTGAAAGCTGGGCTGGCGTTCAGATAGTGCGTCGTGGAAATGCCTTGTCAATCTACGGCGCTAAGGAAGATTGTGATATTACAAGAAAGTTAATAAGTGACTTATACTCAGATCTGGAGCATGGAAAAACTTTAGATGAGCGTGAGTTGGACATTTATTTTCAACAAATTGAAGACGAAAAAGTCAAACAAATTAAAAGCAAATATGTGAGTGATGAAGTTGTGAATAAAAAGGCAAGCTACCTAGAGATTAAAACTCAAAAAAAATTAGTACAGGCAAAATCAACGAATCAAAATTCTTTTATTAACTCAATTCTAAGTAAGGAACTGGTCTTTGGGATTGGCCCAGCTGGGACCGGAAAAACATATCTAGCTATTGCTGTCGGAGTTTTTTTGTTTTCTCAAGGTTTGGTTGAAAAAATTGTTTTAACCAGACCAGCTGTCGAGGCAGGAGAAAGATTAGGTTTTTTGCCTGGCGACATGAAAGAAAAGGTAGATCCCTACATGCAACCCCTATACGATGCGCTGAATGATTTTTTACCTGGTAAAGTTGTATCAAAAATGTACGAGAGGGGCTCAATAGAAATAGCTCCGTTGGCTTTTATGAGAGGGAGAACGCTAAAAGATTCGTTTATTGTTTTAGATGAGGGCCAAAATGCATCACCTTCACAGATGAAAATGTTTTTAACTAGACTTGGGATAGGTTCAAGAATGGTTGTTACAGGTGATATAACTCAAATTGATTTGCCCAAAGGATTTAAAAGTGGATTGGTTGATGCATCAGAAGTATTGTCGAAAATGAAAGAAATTGATTTTATTAAATTCAATGATGTTGATATCGTAAGACATTCTTTAGTAAGAAAAATAGCTAGAGCTTACGAAAAAAAACTCAATACAAAGCGTAAACTTTGAAAACTAAAAAAATGACAGTTAGAGTATCAGTAAATTATAATGATCTAAGATGGAAACGCTTCGATTTAACCAGATATGTAAGCTTATTAGTATCTAAAGTTGTTCAGATTCATCAGATTAAGTTAAATGATTTTTCTCTGTCAGTTTTGGCTTGCAGTGACGTTATGATCAAAGAGCTAAATAGGCAATATAGAAAAAAAAATAAAGCAACAAACGTTTTAGCGTGGCCAGCTATCCATAGTTTTTTTAATTATGATCAAAACTATCAGTCTCCCGATAAAAATAATTATTTGTTTTTAGGAGATATAGCAATATCTTATGAAAGATGTTTGAGAGAAGCATCAGTCCAGAATATTCAATTCAACAAACATTGCTGTAAATTGTTAGTTCATGCAATACTCCATTTATTGGGTTATGAACATGATGTATCTGTGAGTACTAAGAGAATGCAGTTAATGGAAACCAGGGTTTTAAATTCTGTCCTGACAAACAGACCAAAGTTATTTAACATCTAATTAGAGTTTAAATTTCATGTTTAAGTTATTCGTGAGAAAATTTTTAGACGGATTGCCTCTTAAAAAAAGGCCGAAAAATTTGGGTGAGAAGAAAATAATAGAGCCATCGGACAAACACATTGTACAAAAAGAAAGATCTTTTAATCTACATAATCAAAGAGTCGATGATATCGCCATACCAAAGGCAGATATTGTGGCCGCACCTGACAAGATAACTTTATCGGAACTCACAAAAATATTTAGGGAATCAAACTTAACTAGGGTGCCTATATTTAAAAATACCCTTGATAATCCAATTGGTTTTGTGCATTTAAAAGATCTGGCTCTTAGAAATGGTTTCGGTAAGCAGAAAAAATTTAATATTAAAGATTTAATTAGACCTTTAATATATGTTCCTCCCTCTATGACATTGGGAACTCTATTACAGAAAATGCAAGCTGAGCGAATCCACATGTCACTGGTTATTGACGAATATGGAGGGGTAGAGGGGCTGTTAACAATTGAAGATCTCTTAGAGCAGATAGTTGGCGAGATCAATGATGAACATGAGCTTAAAGAAGATCTTTTGTGGAGCAGAGAAAAAGAAAATGTTTTCATAGTTAATGCTAGGCTAAACTTAGAGGATTTTAAATCTCAGGCTGGAGTTGACTTAACAAAAAGAAGGAATGGTGAAGAATATGATACCATTGGAGGCTTGGTATTTAATATCACCAACCGAATACCTTCTCGAGGTGAGGTAGTTACAGATTCCTCAGGGAATGAATTCTCAGTATTAGAGGCAGACCCGCGAAGTATAAAAAGATTGAGGCTTAATTTAAGAAGTTGATTTGTGATATCTAGAATAATAACACTCTCAAAGTCTGTTTTTTTAAGCTTTTTTTTATTAGGCGTAGCGTTAGCCTTTTCACAAGAACCATTTAACTTACCCTATTGTACATTTTTGGTGTTACCTTTAGCTTCCTTTTTAGTGATAAGATTTCTTAAAACTCCTAAACATTGTTTATCAAGTGGGTTTGCTTTCGGTCTCGGTTATTTCGGTTTAACGTTCATTTGGATAATTAACCCATTCTTGGTTGACCCTCAAAAGAATATTTGGCTGGTGCCCTTTGCTTATACTTTTTTTGTCTCATTACTTTCCCTTTTTTGGGCTCTCGCATTTTATATTTCCGGCTATTTGATGAAGAATGAACAGCAAAACCATAAAAAAGTATTTTGTTTGTCAATCGTTTTTGCAACAGCTGAGTTATTCCGATGTTACCTATTTTCAGGGTTCCCATGGGCAATACTATCTTACGCTTGGTTGGATACTCCGGTATCTGTATTTGTAACGTGGCTTGGGCCTTATATTTTTAATTCGATAATCATTATTACAGGCTTTAACTTATTATATTCTTCACCAGTGACTAGTACCTTTAAAGCCATTTTTCTCTTTGCCGCGCTTTTGGGCTTACAGAATAAATTTTTATATAGTGACTTCAATGAAGCTAATGAATATTTAACCGTAAGGTTGGTCCAACCTAATATCAAACAGAAAGATAAGTGGAAAAAGGAGAATGAATTAAATCATATGGAAATATTAATTGACTTGAGCAATTCAAGTCCAAAACCTGATCTAATTGTATGGCCAGAAACTGCTGTTTACTGGCTTCCAGAAGAAAATCCAGAGAAACTTAAAGTTATAGCTGAACAGGTGAAATCTCCATTGATATTTGGAGCATTACGGTTCAATAGAGATACTAAAAAATTATTTAATGCAATTTTCTTGATTGATAGTGAAGGAAAAATTCTAAGCATTTATGACAAAACATTTTTGGTTCCGTTTGGAGAATATATGCCTCTAGGGGGATTTCTGAAATACTTTAATATATTTAATAACAGCTATCGTTCGGTTGATGGCTTTAGTAGTGGCACGGGTTTGAAGTTAATAAAGAACTCAGGATTCCCAATATTTCTCCCACTTATTTGTTATGAAGCATTATTTTCAAATGAAATTTTAGGAGTAGTTAAAGAGGCACGGTGGATATTAAACATAACAAATGATGCTTGGTTTGGGGATGGGGGCGGTCCAAAACAACACTTAAAGATTGCAAGAATGAGAGCTTTGGAAAATAATATCCCTCTTATAAGAGTTTCAAATAATGGTATTTCTGCCAAGATTTCAAATAATGGAAAAATTGAAAAACATATCGCATTAAACAAAAGAAAGTTTTTAGATGTTGAGCTTGGTTTGAACATTGAAAGACAAAGCACATATTACACAACTATTGGTAGAAACATCTCATCATATTTCCATTTAGTGCTTTTATTACTTCCTATTTTATATTATTCAATATTAAAAAATAGAAAAAAGAGAGGGTAAATTGGCTAGAAAAGATTACATGTTCACTTCTGAGTCTGTTTCAGAGGGGCATCCCGACAAAATATGTGACCGAATTTCTGATGCAGTTTTAGACTTCTGTTTAAAAAAGGATACTTTCGCCAGGGTAGCATGTGAAACTTTCGCGACAACTAACACCGTTGTAGTGGGAGGTGAAGTGGGGTTTCAGTCTGGGTCTCATTCTAATTCGCTTGCCTCCGAGATAAAGCCACTTGTCGTTAATGTAGTAAAGGAGATTGGGTATGAGCAGGAAGGATTTCACTGGAATAACTTAAATGTATCAAATTTTATACACCAACAATCTAGTGATATCTCTCAAGGAGTTGATAAAGATGGAGCTGGTGATCAGGGTATAATGTTTGGGTATGCAGTCAATGAAACGGAGGATTTAATGCCTGCTCCAATTCAATACTCTCATTTAATTTTAAAATCTTTGGCGGATGCTAGGCGTAATAAAATGGCCACCAGTTTGGGACCAGACTCTAAATCCCAACTTACAGTGAAGTATGAAAATGGTGGTCCGGTAAGCGTGGAGTCAATAGTTTTATCTACTCAGCATCTTGACCCATCGCTTTCATCGCAGGATGTAAAAGAAATAGTAGAGCCATATATTTTGGAAGTAATCCCAGATAAATGGATCTCTAAGGACACCATTTGGCATATAAATCCAACTGGAAAGTTTGTAATTGGAGGGCCAGATGGTGATGCAGGCTTGACGGGAAGAAAGATAATTGTGGACACTTATGGCGGGGCAGCACCCCATGGAGGTGGTGCATTTTCTGGCAAGGACCCAACTAAAGTGGATAGATCGGCAGCTTATATTTCCAGGTATCTAGCTAAAAATATAGTTGCTGCTGGGCTGGCACCGAAGTGTCTTATTCAACTTTCTTATGCGATCGGGGTTCCAGAGCCACTATCAATTTATATAGATACTTATGGCACGGCGACTAAATATGAAAAAAAATTAGAGGACATATTGCCAAAAATAGTAGATTTGTCCCCAAAGGGTATAATTGAAAAACTGGATTTAAGAAGACCTATTTACGAAAAAACTGCGGCCTACGGACATTTTGGAAGAACACCTGAAATTGATGGTGGTTTTTCCTGGGAAAAAACGGATCTTATAGATCTTTTGACAAAACATCTTTAATCAGAGAAAGTTTTTGTCAGACTTAGATAACTATACAAACCTTAGGTTGATAAAGACATTTGGGCGGTTAAAAGGGAGACCTCTTTCAAATAACCAAAAATTAGGCTTGGCATTACATAAGCAAATGTACAATTTCTTTAAAGAAACAGAGAAAAAAATTTGGCTTGAAGTCGGTTTTGGGAATGGACAGCACCTAATAGAGCTAGCAAAAAAAAACTATGATAAACTTATTGTAGGAAGTGAGGTCTATGAAAATGGAGTTGCTACTGCATGTTTTTCACTTTTTCAAAATAAAATACAGAACGCGAAAATTTTCCATGGAGACGTAAGAAACGTGTTGAACTTATTTAAACATAAAACTGTTGAGAGATTTTACATTTTGTTCCCAGATCCTTGGATAAAAAAGAGGCATAAATCAAGAAGACTGCTCTCATCTTCCAACGTCGGATATTTTTCAAAAACTTTGAAATCAGAGGGTTACATTTGTATAGCAACTGATGCGGAAGACTATAGCATAGAAATTGAAGATACTTTTTCTAATTTAGATCAATTTAAAAGGATACACGACTCGCCCAAAGAGAAAAACTTAAATTTTTTTTTAGATGTTAAAACGAAATATGAGCAGAAAGCAATTAACAAAGGATTATCTCCTTCTTATCTTGTTTACAAAAAGGTCTAACACTGCTAACAGTCAGAGAATTTTGAGTTCTAAGCCAATGATAACAGTACACAGATCGAAAGCGCTGTCTGGACAAATTTTAATACCGGGTGACAAATCTATATCACATAGGGCTATCATTTTTGGTTCTCTTTGTGTTGGGAAGACAACAATAAAGGGACTCCTAGAGTCTGAAGACGTTCAAAGAACTATTGAAGCTGTAAGACAGCTAGGGGCAAAGGTTGATAAAAAAAATGATAAATGGGAGGTTCTAGGTTTTGGGGTTGGGGGCTTTTCGAGTCCTGAAAATGTAATTGATTGTGGGAACTCAGGTACAACTTGCAGGTTGCTTATGGGAGCTATTTCGACAACTCCTATATCAGCAATATTTGTTGGTGATAAGAGTTTGTCTCAAAGGCCGATGGATAGAGTGATAGAGCCATTAAGTGAAATAGGTGTTAAATTTTCTGCTAGGGAAGGCTCTTTTTTACCAATAAGTCTAGAAGGGGTATCGAGCGCAATGCCTAGTGAGCTTGAGGCAAAGATTGATTCTGCGCAGGTAAAATCTGCGGTATTGTTAGCGGGCCTTAATAGTCGTGGTACAACAAAATATGTCGAGAGAACTTTGACGCGTGACCATACTGAAAGAATGTTATTGTTTTTTGGAGGCAAGATAAAAACCGAGAAAATCGAAAATGGGTATGCTCATTACCTACAAGGACTACAAGAACTTAAACCACAAGAAGTTACGGTGCCTTCAGATCCATCATCTGCATCTTTTTTTATAGCTGCAGCTTTAATGGTAGAGGGCTCAGATATTACAATAAAGAATATCTGTATGAACGAAACAAGAATAGGGTTTCTTAAAGTTATAAAAAAGATGGGAGCCAATATTGAGGTTAAAAACAAAAGTACCATGTGTGGTGAGCCTGTAGCAGATTTAAGGGTAAAGTTCTCAAGGCTCAGGGGTGTTGAGGTGCCAAAAAATCTTGTCGCTTCAATGATTGATGAGTTTCCCATTTTAGCTGTCTTGGCATCTTTAGCAGAAGGTAAAACTGAAATGAAGGGGATAGGGGAGCTTAAAGTAAAAGAGAGCGACAGGATTCTTTCAATGTCCAAGGGCTTGAGAGAGTGTGGAGTTGATGTTTTTTTTGGAAATGACTATATGACTGTTGAAGGAATGAGGGAAGTAAGGGGAGGGCAGCTAATAAATACATTCAACGATCATAGAATAGCAATGTCATTCATTTGCCTAGGTCAAGTAACCCAACAGCCTATTGAAATTAGTGAGTCCTTATCGATTGATACAAGCTTTCCTGGATTCATTGAGAATTTTAACAAAATTGGAGCAAACTTATCGACTCAAACGAACCAATAATTATTGCAGTAGACGGTCTTTCAGCTTCAGGAAAAGGTACTATTGGAAAGATAATCGCTAAATATTTCAATTTTCATTATCTCGATACTGGTCTTCTGTATCGTGCAGTGGCATACAAATTTTTAGAATCAAAAATTAGCTTCTCAACTGATAATGCAATTCATTTTGCAAAAAATATAAAGCCCCAAGACCTTGATATTCCAGAGCTAAGGCTTGAGAGTTGTGGTAATTTGGCTAGTAAGCTTGCAGAAAGTGATAGAATTAGAGAGGAACTAATTTCTTTTCAAAGAGATTTTCCTAAGAAAAAAGTTGGTGCAGTTTTAGATGGTAGGGATATAGGTAGCGTTGTTTTCCCTAATGCTAAAATTAAGCTTTTTGTTACTGCAGATCTTGAAGTAAGAGCACAGCGACGTCAAGAAGACTATAAAAAAATGGGACATGAGTATTCCCTCAGAGATCTGAACGAGAAACTCAAGGAAAGAGATAAAAGAGACAAAAACCGAAAGGTCTCACCTCTGATTTGCATGCCAGATGCAATTGTTTTTGATAATTCCAAAATCTCCTTTGAAAGATTGAATAAAGAAATTATTGAAATTGTAGAAAAAAAGTATAAAAGTCTAAATCTTGGTATGAATATTAAGAAAAAGAGTTGAACGACCTAGACTTTTTTAAGGAGATAGTTAATGGAAACAGCTAACAAATTGGCTGAATTTGAAGCTCTGCTTGAGGAGAGTTTTGAGAGCGGGACACCGAAAGAAAATACTGTTGTGAATGGCACAATCATCGCTATTGAAGCGGGCCAGGCCATTATTGATATTGGTTATAAAATGGAAGGTCGCGTTGATGTTAGAGAATTCACAAGTTCTGCGAGTAAAGATGGTGAATTAAAAATTGGTGATAAAGTAGAAGTTTACTTAGAACGAGTGGAAAATGCCAAGGGCGAGGCTGTTGTAAGCAGGGAAAAGGCTAGACGCGAAGAAGCCTGGGATAAATTAGAAAAGGCCGCAAAAACTGAGGAGAGGGTCGACGGTATAATTTTTGGCAAGGTAAAAGGTGGTTTTACAGTTGATTTAGACGGGGCAATTGCGTTTTTACCCGGCAGTCAAGTTGATGTCCGTCCCATAAAAGATACAAATCCTTTAATGAATGTACCTCAACCATTTCAAGTTTTAAAGATGGATAGAAAGCGTGGAAACATAGTGGTATCTAGGCGAGCAGTATTAGAGGAATCTCGTGCAGAACAAAGAGCGGAACTTGTAGGAAATTTAGCAGAAGGTAATACCGTTGATGGTATAGTTAAGAACATAACAGACTATGGTGCTTTCGTGGATCTAGGAGGGTTGGATGGTCTTCTTCATGTTACAGATATTGCATGGAAGAGAATTAATCATCCATCTGAGGTGTTGAACTTAGGAGACTCCATTAAGGTCCAGATCATAAAAGTCAATAAAGAAACGAACAGAATAAGTCTTGGAATGAAACAGCTGGAGGCAGATCCATGGGCGGATGTTGAAGCGAGATTCCCGATTGGATCAAACCAAAAGGGTATTGTAACGAATATAACAGATTATGGTGCCTTTATTGAATTAGAAGCGGGTGTAGAGGGCCTCGTACATGTATCGGAAATGTCTTGGACAAAGAAAAATGTTCATCCAGGAAAGATATTGTCGACTAGCCAGGAAGTGGAGGTCATGGTTCTTGAACTCGATAAGGAGAAGAGAAGAGTCAGTTTAGGGCTTAAACAAATCCAAGGAAATCCTTGGCAAAATTTCGCCCAATCTAACACATTAGGAGCCATCCTTGAGGTTGAGATAAAGAATATAACTGAGTTTGGCTTATTCGTTGGGTTGGGCAATGATATAGACGGAATGATACATCTTTCAGATTTGGATTGGGAAAAAACAGGAGAAGAAGCACTCAAGGATCATAAAAAAGGAGATGTTATAAAAGCGAAAGTGACCGATATAGATGTTGAAAAAGAACGCATTTCATTATCGATAAAGGCACTGGAAAGGGATCCATTCGACGAGGTTTCAAAAACTATTAGGAAAGGGAGTAATCTAACTGCAGTAGTGTCAAAGGTGGATGAAGCAGGAATTGAAGTTGATTGCGATGGAGTTAAAGGTTTTATAAAGCGTTCCGATCTATCAAGAGATAGGAATGAACAGAGGCCAGAAAGGTTTTCTGAAGGCGACAAAGTTGATGCGAAAGTAGTGAATTTGGATAAAGCGTCAAGAAAATTCAATCTTTCAATAAAGGCATTAGAGTTAGCAGAAGAGAAGGAAGCTGTTGAACAGTATGGTTCTACAGATTCTGGCGCCTCTCTTGGCGATATTCTTGGTGCAGCGCTTAAAGATCAAGACCAAAAAAGTTAAGAGATGTCCATCGAAGCAGAAGTTTTCGAGCAAGCAAAAAAAAGGGCAAGGAGAAGAGGTTTTTTATTTGCGCTTCTTTTAGTTTTGTTAATCTTGATTACAGTAATAATTCTCAATAGTTTTTTAGAGTTTGAAAGAAAAGGCCCACATATAGCAAGGATAAAAATAGACGGCCCAATTTTCGATGATATAAACCTTAATAGATTAATTTACGAGCTGGAGCTTAATCCAAATGTAAAGGCTTTGATTGTTCATATAAATAGCCCGGGTGGTTCAGTTGTTGGTGCAGAGTCAATATTTGTAGCTTTGTCAGAGTTGAGTAGAGATAAACCATCTGTGTCTGTACTGGGTGAAACAGCCACCTCTGGCGGATATTTAATAGCGGCAGCGACGGACAAAATAATATCACGGTCAAATACCCTAACGGGGTCTATAGGAGTAATACTTCAATACCCAAATTTATCAAAGCTTTTGAAAAATATTGGAATTGATGTAAATACCATCAGATCGTCGGATCTAAAGGCATCTACCAATTTATTTGAGCAACCAACGGCTAAAGCCATTGAAAAACATCAACAAGTCATAGATGAGACTTTTTTATGGTTCAAGGGAATAGTTGCTGATAAAAGGAAACTATCAGATATTAATTTAGAGGAAGTATCGCAAGGGGGAGTCTTTACAGGCAGAAAAGCTAAAAAATTAGGTTTAGTTGATCTAATTGGAGGTGAGAGGGAAGCAGTCAAATATTTAGAAGAAAAAGTCGATACTAGAGGACTTCCACTGGTTGATTGGACTACTAGTACAGCAAGTTCATCATTATTTGATCTAATCTTTAGACAAGGTGATATATCTAACTTAGGAAAAACCTTTCTATCAAATAGTGGCTTCAGATTATATTCAATTCTTTCCTGATCAATATAATTTCTGTATACTAACGTAAGAGTGTAATAGGTAGAATATGATCAAATCAGATTTGATAAAAAAGCTGGCAGAAGACAACCCTCACTTATACTACAGAGATGTAGAAAAAATTGTAGGCACTATTTTTGATGAAATAATAATTGCGTTAGAAAATGGAAATAGGGTAGAATTGCGAGGCTTTGGTGCATTTTCAACCAAAGATAGAAAAGCCAGAAGAGCAAGAAATCCAAAGACCGGTTCTGATGTAGATGTAAATCAAAAAACGGTTCCTTTTTTTAAGTGTGGTAAGGGTCTAAGGCAGAAACTTAACGAAGCTTAATTTATGAAGCTTTGGCGCTATATTTTTGGTGTTTTTTTATTAACTTTATGCACTTTGTTTGCTTTAGCCAACGATGATATGGTAATGGTAAGCTTACCTAACATACTGGGAATAGTTTCTGGTAAAAGTATATATTTACCAATCTATTTGCTTACTTCATTAGCAATATTTATTGGAGTGATCATCGGAGTATTGATTGAATATTTGAGGAATTCTAATTTACGAAAAGCATTTAATGAAAATAACAAGAAGCTGTTGAAGATTGAAAAAGAACTACAGAAGAATAAAGAAAAGTTTTTAACAGAAGAGGAAAAGATATTTAACCTTTTAGATTAATCGATGAAATATTTAATTAAAATCTGTGGTATTACTTCTGAGAAAGAAATTAAGGCCGCTCGGAAACTTGGAGCTAATTTTGTTGGGTTTGTTCTTGTAGAAAAGTCAAAGAGATTTATTGACTTAAAAAAATTAGAGTCACTTGCCATGATGGTTAGTAAACCTTTAAAATCAGTTGCTTTGTTGGTTGATCCTTCAGATGATTTTCTAGAAAAAGTACTTTTAAGTGCCAGAGTGGATTACATACAGCTTCATGGTGAAGAATCGCCGGAGAGGGTTGACGAGATTGCTAGGATAACTAATATTCCTTTAATAAAAGCAATTGGAGTTGAAAAGAAGAGTGATCTTCTTAATATTAGGAATTATGAGAGTTCTGTGGAGTACATATTGCTGGACTCAAAAGCGAAAGAAAATGGACATTTAAAGGGAGGAAGAGGAATTAGCTTCAATTGGAACATTATCAGAGGGTTTAATTTTAAAAAGCCTTGGTTTTTAGCTGGAGGACTTAATACAAATAATGTTATAGATGCAGTTAAGATAACAGGGGCTAAAATGTTAGATGTCTCAACTGGTGTCGAAGCTAAACCAGGGGAAAAAAGTTATGATAAAATGAGAGAATTTATTGGAAGGGTTAATGGAGAATTTATTTAAAGACACGGGATCAAATAGTTTTCGTAATGGACCTGATGATAAGGGCCGATTTGGAGATTATGGGGGTCGGTTCGTTTCGGAGACCCTTATGCCACTAATTATTGAATTAGAAAAAAGTTATCAAGAGCTTAAAAAAGATGACAGCTTCTGGAAAGAATATGAGGATTTATTAAATAACTACGTTGGCAGACCAAGCCCAATGTACTTTGCCGAGAGACTGACTTCGTATCTGAATGGTCCAAAGATCTATTTTAAGCGAGATGAATTGAATCATACCGGAGCACACAAAATTAACAATGTTATTGGACAAATTTTATTAGCGAAAAGGATGGGAAAAAAAAGGATCATCGCCGAAACAGGTGCTGGTCAACATGGTGTAGCAACAGCAACAGTTTGCGCCAGATTTGGCTTAGAATGTATAGTTTTTATGGGTGAAACCGATGTTAAGAGGCAAGCTACAAATGTTTTTAGGATGAAATTATTAGGCGCGGAGATAAGGTCAGTAACATCTGGGAGAGGAACACTTAAAGACGCTATGAATGAAGCTTTAAGAGATTGGGTTTCAAATGTGGATAATACTTTCTATTGTATCGGAACAGTTGCTGGCCCGCACCCCTATCCAAAAATGGTCAGAGATTTTCAATCGATAATTGGGCGAGAAGCTAGGCTGCAACTTGAAAAGATGGAAGGAAGAAAGCCTGATACCATTGTAGCCTGTATTGGAGGTGGGTCAAACGCCATTGGACTTTTTCATGAATTTTTGGATGATGAGGAGATTGATATAATTGGAGTTGAGGCCGGTGGAGAAGGTATAGATAGTAGAATGAAGCATGCAGCTTCATTGACGGGAGGTTCTCCTGGTGTGCTTCATGGAAACAAAACGTATTTATTACAAGATTCTGAGGGACAAATAATTGAGGGTCATTCTATATCTGCAGGTCTTGACTATCCAGGTATTGGCCCTGAACACGCATGGCTTAATGATCTCGGTCGAGTAAAATATGTTTCTGTAACTGACTCTGAGGCGCTCGATGCATTTAAGCTATGCTGCAAGTTAGAGGGGATCATCCCAGCTTTGGAACCTAGTCATGCATTAGCTCACGTTATGAAGATTGCTCCTACATTGCCTATGGATGAACTTATTCTTTTGAATATGTGCGGGAGGGGTGACAAAGATATTTTCACCGTTGCAGAAAGATTAGATGTCTCTCTGGTGAGTTAAGTAAGCCTTTTCTGAATTATTTCTTCAAAATCCTCACAGAGCTTTTGAATTGAAGTTACGATTTTGTCTTTTTCAGCTTTAGAGAAATTTGATAGCACAAAAGACGATACTTCTTCTTTTGCACGAGGACGTCCTATGCCCAAACGAAGCCTGTTAAAGTCTTTGGTTCCTAGGTGCTGAGATATAGATCTAACACCCTTGTGCCCCGCATCTCCTCCACCCTGTTTAAACTTTATATGTCCTAAGGCCAAATCGATATCATCATAAATAACAAATATATCGTCTTCACTAACTTTGAAAAACAGCTTAAACTTTGCCACACAAGAGCCGGAAAGATTCATATAAGTCTGAGGCTTTACTAAAATAATTTTTTCATAACCGAACAGTTTAGCCGCGAACATTCCGTCAAATTTTATTTTCCAGTCTTCAAATTGGCAGTGTGCGGATAAATGGTCTAATGCCATAAACCCCAAATTGTGTCTATTATTTAGGTGCTCTGAACCGGGGTTTCCAAGGCCAACAATTAACTTCACTATCTAAGGCCACCCAATCTACTCTTGAGCAGTTTCTTCTTTTCCTTCTTCGATAGTATCGGTAGCCGTATCATCAGAATCTGTACTCTCATTTTCACTTGACTTCAATCCGCTTGGAGCTTGTATATTGGCCACAACAAAATCTCTTCCTTTTATTGTAGTTTCAGTTCCAGCGGGAAGCACGATATTTGATATTGTAATGGTATCACCAACCTCAAAGTCTTTTATATCTACTTCCAGCATTGATGGGATTTCCATAGCATTCACGATCAATTCCACTTCTGGTCTGACAACTGTCAGAACGCCTCCTCGCTTTATGCCCTTGCATATGTCTTGGTTATTAAAAACAACAGGTATGAATAATTTAATTCTAGCAGTTTTTGACAACCGCATAAAATCAAGGTGAGTGGGCAGATCTTTCACAATATGTTTTTGAATGTCTCTACAGATTACCTGTATAGTCTTTCCTTCTACCGAAAGGTTAATCAATGTCGACATAAACTTACCTGCATTTAGCTTTTTTAATAACTCATTAAACTTTACGTTTATATTTAATGGATCTTCTGATCCTCCATAAACAATGCCAGGAACTAAGTCATTTCTCCTCGCCTCTCTTGCAGCCCCTTTTCCAACGCCTTCTCTTACCGTTGCCGTTAAAGACAAATTATCTGCCATCTTGGTTATCCTTAATAAAAAGTTCTAGAGAGTTAATATATTACTTCGGTCTGAAGGTCAAAATTTTTTTAATTTGAATGAACGGATTTTGATAGGCTACTTATAAAGTCTGAAACTTCGCTCTCTGATGCGCCCTTTTGAACTGTTTCTATAATAGCCGAACCGACCACAACCCCATCAGCTGAAAGAGAAATAGATTTTGCATCTTCGGGTGATTTTATTCCAAAACCAACACAAATAGGTAAATCAGTATATTTTTTTATTCTACTTATCTCATCAGCAACAACCTGCTTAACAGGGACCTTAGATCCTGTAACACCGGCGACCGATACATAATAAAGAAAGCCACTTGAATTATCTAAAAGTGTTGGCAACCTCTGGTTATCACTTGTAGGTGTAAGTAACCTAATAAAATGGAGTTTGTGATTTAAGCAAAAAATACATAATTCGCTATCCTCTTCAGGGGGCAAATCAACGACTATAAGTCCATCGACCCCAAGGTTCTTAACTTTTTCCACGAAATTTTCTGATCCAAATTTATGTATAGGGTTGTAGTAACCCATCAAAATTATAGGAGTATCTTGATCATTCTTTCTAAAACTCTCAATCATTTGATATAAGTTTTCCATCTTGAACCCAGATTCTAATGCCTCATGACCTGCATCTTGAATGATTTTTCCATCTGCCATTGGATCAGTAAATGGCATTCCTATTTCTATAATATCGGCCCCCAGACTTGGTAATTTTTGAAGTAAGTTACTTGAATATTTGATGTTTGGGAATCCTGCCATTATAAACGGAATGAACGCTTTTTTATCTTCAGCAGTCAATTGGTGGAATTTTTTATTAAGCCTTGACATGGAAACTCTATTTAAATTATTCACAACACTTGTTCTTTTTAGACTACAACATAAAATTGATTAAAGTCTTATATAGTAATTAACTGGATAAGGGAATAAATAAAATGGGTTTTAAGACAGGAATTATTGGTCTTCCGAATGTGGGAAAGTCAACTTTGTTCAATGCTTTAACAAAATCCAAAACCGCACAAGCGGCAAATTTTCCATTCTGTACAATAGACCCAAATATTGGTGAGGTAATAGTTCCAGACGAAAGACTTCTAAAGCTTTCAAATATTTCTAAATCTAATGAAACAATACCTACCAAAATGACATTTATCGATATTGCCGGTTTGGTAAAGGGGGCTTCAAAAGGCGAGGGTTTGGGCAATAAGTTCTTAGCAAATATTAGAGAATGTGATGCGCTCGCTCATGTCACAAGATGCTTTGAGGATGAAAACATAGCTCATGTTAACAACGCTATAGATCCAGAAGCTGATATCGATATTATTAATACTGAGCTCCTATTAGCTGATTTAGAAAGCGTAACAAAGCGAATAGAGAACTATAAAAAAAGAGGTGGTAAGAAAAATGATGAAGTGCTTACCTTAGTATTCCTGGAGAAAGTTCTAAAACTTTTAGAAGACGGAATACCAGTAAGACAAGGAAAATTTTTTGACGATGAGTTAAAAATGTTGCATTTATCTCAATTTTTAACCTCAAAACCTATATTGTTTATCTGTAATGTGGACGAAAGCAGTGTAACAGAGGGAAACGAATACTCAAAAAGAGTGGAGGCTTTATCAAAGACGTTAGAGGCCTCAACTTTAAATATTTCAGTTTCGATTGAGCAAGAGCTGAGCGAAATATCTGATGAAAATGAGCTAAAAGAGTTTTTGTTTGAAATGGGAATGGAATCTACCGGACTTGAAAAATTAATAAAGACCGGATACGATCTTCTAGGATTGTGTACTTATTTTACTTCTGGCCCTAAGGAAACAAGAGCCTGGACGATCACCAATTCTACTTTTGCCCCAGAAGCTGCTGGAAAAATACATACCGACTTCAAAAAAGGTTTTATAAGAGCGGAAACAGTGAGCTATTCCGATTTCATATCAGCTGGTGGTTGGTTAAAAGCGAAAGAACTAGGAAACGTAAGAAGTGAAGGGAAAGACTACTTAGTTAACGATGGTGATATTATGAACTTTCTATTCAGTTCATAAATTTTAATAATCAATTCTTGCTAAGTATAGGCCACTAGATGGAGCTAATGCAGCACATCGACTTCGATCTTTAGACAATAGTATTTCCTGTATCTTTTTGCTTCCCCACTTTCCGCAGCCAACTTTCTCTAAACAACCAACAATACTTCGAACCTGATGGTGCAGAAAAGATCTTGCTGAAAAATTTAATTGATAAACAACTCCGTCTCTTATCTCTTCAGACTGGATGCTAATTTTATCTATTGTTTTTATTGGACTAGATGCTTGACAAATTGAGGATCGAAATGCTGAAAAATCATGCCTACCTGTGAGGCAATTTGCAGCTAGCTGCATATTTGATTTGTTTAAGCTATGCCTTACGTGCCAATATTGGTTTTTCTCGAAAGTTAAATCTGTTTCCCTGTAAAAAATTTTATATATGTAATGCCGCTTTATAGCAGAAAAGCGTGCGTGAAATTGATTGTTAACAAGTCTAGCATTTAATATCGAAACTGGATATTTGTTAAGGTAATAATTAATTGCCTTTTGTACAGTTTCACAATCACGTTTAGTTGCTAAGTCAACATGAGCAACCTGCCCGATAGCATGCACCCCGGCATCCGTTCTTCCCGCCCCAACTAAATTTTCACAATTCATATCAAGTTTTTTTATTGCATCAAAAACAACTCCTTGTACGGTGGTTATACTATTTTGTACCTGCCAGCCATGAAATGGCGAACCATCGTATTCTATTGTTAGAGCATACCTATACATATCTTAAATTTATAAAAATGTTTAAATTGCGAAAAAAATATTTAATTGTATATAAACCGATTTTCTACTAAACAACTATTAAAAAAACTCAATAAATAAAATGTCATCAAACGATAAAGATTATAAAGAAACCTTATTCTTACCTAACACAAATTTTCCAATGAGAGCCAATCTACCTCAAAGGGAAACAGAGTGGTTAGCCCGTTGGGAAAAATTGAAGATCTATAAGAAACTTAGAGAAGACATAAGTAAAAGGAAAGTATTTGTTCTCCATGACGGCCCGCCGTATGCAAATGGAAACCTACATATTGGGCATGCGTTAAATAAAATTCTGAAAGATTTTGTAGTAAGGAGTCAACAAGTTTTGGGTAATGACAGTATTTATGTACCTGGGTGGGATTGTCATGGATTACCTATCGAATGGAAAATTGAAGAGAAATATAGAGAGAAAGGGAGATCAAAAGAAGACGTACCGATAAATAAGCTTCGTGAAGACTGTAGAGAGTTTGCGAGCCATTGGATAGAAATTCAAAAAGAAGAATTTAAAAGGCTGGGAGTAACTGGTGATTGGGATAATCCATACTCTACCATGGACTATAATAGTGAAGCAGTAATTGCAGACGAGTTTGTAAAACTGGTTATGAAAGGTGTTGTGTATAGAGGTTCCAAACCAGTCATGTGGTCCC
Source organism: uncultured Alphaproteobacteria bacterium (assembly GCA_902596605.1). Taxonomy (GTDB): domain Bacteria; phylum Pseudomonadota; class Alphaproteobacteria; order Rhodobacterales; family Rhodobacteraceae; genus CACIJG01. The sequence goes on from CACJUU010000003.1 coordinate 22,012, forward strand.
CTGTCGAGAAAACGGCTCTTGCTGAGGCGGAGATAGAGTATAGAGATCACCGCAGTACTACTATCTGGGTTAGGTTCAGTATAGCCGATGGTGATTTAAAGGGTTCCGATATTGTAATATGGACTACAACACCTTGGACCATACCTTCAAATAAAGCGGTAGCTTTTAACAAATCCATCAAATATGGACTCTATGCAATAGAAGAGGTTCAAGATGAAAGCTGGGCCAAACCAAAAAACACTATCATAATTGCTGATAAGCTTGCTGAACAGACGATGGAAAAATCCAGGGTTACAAAGTATAAAAAAATACGAGAGTTGAGTTTGGATGATTTCAACGAGATTACTTTGACCCATCCATTTTCAAAGCTTGAAGGTGCTGAAAGCTTTTGGGATTATGCTGTGCCCTTAGTCGAAGCGGATCACGTTACCGATGATGCGGGGACTGGTTTTGTACATATCGCTCCAAGTCATGGAGCTGAAGACTTTGAAGTTTTCCTTAAGCGTGGATGGTTATCTCGTATGACAAATAATGTCGAGGATGATAGCAGCTTTTCAACAGCCGTCCCATTTTTTAAAGGCTTGCAAATATTTAACAAGAAGGGAAAAGAAGGCGAAGCGAATAGAGCTGTAATCCAAAAATTAATAGAAGCAAATAAGCTGATTGCTAGAGGTATTTTGGAACACTCATATCCTCATAGCTGGCGATCTAGAGCTCCGGTGATTTTTAGAAATACTCCTCAATGGTTTGTAAATATAGATAAGGATCTAAAGGATGGTAAAGATGAATTTGGTAAAACTATACGGGAAAGAGCACTTCATTCGATAGATAAATTGGTAGAGTGGGTTCCAAAAAGTGGTAGGAATAGGCTTCATAGCATGGTATCGACAAGACCAGATTGGGTTTTATCTAGACAGAGAGCATGGGGTGTCCCATTAACATGTTTCATAAAAAAGGGTTTGGGCCCTGATCATGAGGATTTCATTCTCAAGGATGAAAAGCTTAATGAAAGAATGGCTGATATACTCCAAAAAGAAGGAGCAGACGCTTGGTTTCAAGAAGGCGCAAAGGAACGATTTTTAGAGGGATTATATTCGCCAGATGACTATGAACAAGTAATGGATATCCTTGATGTCTGGTTTGACTCAGGTTCGACCCATGCTTATGTTCTCCGAGACAGAGCAGACGGAAAGTGGCCGGCTGATCTATATCTGGAAGGGACAGATCAGCATAGAGGTTTTTTCCATTCCTCTCTCCTGCAATCATGTGGCACTCAAGGACAAGCCCCCTACCAAGGTGTATTAACTCATGGATTCATTTTGGATGAGAAGGGTTTCAAGATGTCGAAATCACTTGGTAATACAGTAAGCCCTCAGCAGGTAATCAAGCAGTTTGGAGCTGATATACTGAGACTTTGGGTTGCCCAAAGTGACTATACAGTAGACTTAAGGATAGGAAATGAAATTCTAAAAGGGGTGACTGATAGTTATCGAAAATTAAGGAACACTGTAAGATTTTTACTGGGAAACTTAGGTACGTATTCCGATCAAGAAGATATAGCTTATAATGAATTACCTAATCTTGAAAAGTATATTCTTCATAGAGTCTGTGAAGTTGATGAGAAAATAAGATCCTCTTACCAAGATTATTCTTTTCAATCGGTGTTTCAAACTTATTTCCAATTCTGTACCCAAGATCTTTCTTCGTTCTATTTTGATATTCGAAAGGATGTTTTATATTGCGATCCAGAGAATAGTTTAAAAAGAAGAGCCACACTTAAAGTTCTTGATATCTTGTTTTTTAGATTGACAACATGGTTTTCTCCAATTTTACCATTTACTATGGAAGAAGTGTATTTAGAGAGATTTCCTGAGGATGGAAATTCAGTACACTTACTGGATATTCCTAGTAACGAAAAAGACTGGTATAATCCTAAACATGTAAATCACTGGGATAAAATTAGAAACGTGAGGCGCGTCGTAACTGGGGCTATAGAAGTGTTGAGACAAAACAAGGTAATAGGTTCAAGTTTAGAAGCTTACCCGATTATCTATATAAAAGACAAAGCGCTTTTTGACATAATAAAGTCTGTAGATATGAGCGAAGTGTGTATTACATCGAGTATAAATGTCGAATTTTCCCCGACTAGCATCGCTGATGCGTGTTTTGCGCTCGATGATGTTCCCGATGTCGGAGTAATTTGTAAAACTGCCCAAGGGAAAAAGTGCCAACGATGCTGGACTCTCAATTTGCCCATAGATAAAAGCGAGGGCGACGACTTATGTGATCGTTGCAAGCACGCGATCAATTAAATTAAAACGGAATTATTAATTTACTCTCTCTCTAGGATGAGTAGATTTATAGACTTGTAGTAATCTTTTTTGTTCTATCTGAGTATATATTTGTGTGCTGCTCAATGCAGAGTGACCGAGAAGCTTTTGGATGCTTCGTAAGTCTGTTCCCGCATTTAATAAGTGGGTGGCGTATGAATGTCTCAATGAGTGAGGTGTGGTCGACGAAGGAAGACCAATTAACCCTCTTGCTCTTTCTAATGCCTTCTGAAAAGATCTAGGAGACATTCTTTTTCCTCTTATTCCAAGAAAAACATATTCACTGTTAGAAATAGGATATGGGCAATGTTTTTTATAATTTTCAATTGCTTGGTTAGCAATATCAATTATTGGTACCATTCGCTCTTTTTTTCCTTTGCCCTTTATCAAGACAGTTGTATTTAAAGGTAGCGTATCTGTTTTTAAATCTAGTGCTTCCGAAATTCTTAGACCACAGGTATATAATAATAGAAAGATGGCTTGGTTTCTGGATATTATCCATTGTTTCTCTTTTTTGTTTTCGAAGGCTCTGAATAGTTTTTTTATCTCGTTGATCGTTATCGGTCTTGGAAGTTTTTTATCTTTTTTTGGAGAATCTAAATTCGAAATAGCTGCGTTGAAAATATTATGGGAGTTTTCTAACCATTGGAAAAAGTTTTTTAAGCTAGATATTTTTCTAGAAAGTGAAGAAGCTTTTACAGACCTATTTCTAAGGCTTAAAATCCATAACCTAATTTTATGAGAACTTATATTTGATAGATCAGATTTTAAAACAGGTTGGGATTCTTGAAATGAAAAATGAAGAAAATCTTTCAAATCCAATGAATATGCTTTAACAGAGTTTTCAGAAAGGTTTCTCAAATTTATGTTATATGATGCCCACTCTTTTATTAAGGCATTTAACTCTATCTTCATTTGTATAACAAGCTTTCCAAGTGCTTGGATATTACCTGAGCAAAAAACTCTAAATAATCTGTTGACTGATCAACGGAAAAAGTTGATTCATCGACTGATTCAAAAAAAAGAAATCCTTTGAACTCGCTATTAACTAAAAGAGAAATAATTGCTTCCGATTTTGTGCTCTCTTCTCTAGCAATAAATTGCTCAGGCTCTTTTTTTTTGTTGTTAACTACATTTGTGAGGCGAACGGTTTTTCCTTTTGTTATTCCTATTTTCTGTGCAAATTTGATTATCTCCTCATTGGATTTCAAAATACAGTTTTGAATGTTGGAATTAGAGAATGTATTGTCGCTTACAACTATTTTTATTACATCTACTCGTAATATTTCTGTGGCTTTTAAACATAAAAATTTAAAAAGAGCGCCTATATCCCTTGTTTCAATAGTTTTTAAGCAACACTTATGAATTTTCTTAATTCCCAATTGATTTTCGTAAGCATGTTGAATTATTTGACTGTTGGTACTTTTTAACTTTTCTACTTTCTCTCCAAGTTTTTTTAGAAACACATTTCTGATATCGATCAGATTTTCTTCATCAGGGAAATCGGAGTCCTTTAGAAGTGCAAGCAATAATTCCTTGTCCAGTAAAATTAGGTCTGGATTTTCTAATATTTTTTGTCGCTCTTCGGGAACTATTTCAATTTTATTCATATATTTTTTAAATAATAGATTGGCCAGTTTTTTCCCAGTCAGCCGTAAATTGGCTTAAACCAGAGTCAGTTAAGGGATGTTTTACAAGCTTTTCAAAAATATCTAAGGGAATTGTTGCAACATCTGCTCCAAAGCATGCGCATTGTTTTACATGATTGACTGTCCGTATAGATGCAGCCAGAATTTTAGTCGAAAATTTATAATTTGAATAAATTAACTTTATATCTGATATCAAATCTATTCCTTCTAAGTTTAAATCATCTAAACGACCGATAAAGGGACTTACATACTCAGCACCAGCTTTTGCAGCTAAAAGAGCTTGCGAAGAAGAAAAACAAAGAGTCATATTCACACTTATACCTTTGTTGGATAAAGTTTTACACGCCTTCAATCCATCCCAAGTGATCGGAAGTTTAACAGTAACGTTCTCTGCTATCTCAGCAAGCTTTATACCTTCTTGTACCATTGTATCTGAATCTAGCGCTGATACCTCAGCACTTACAGAGCCAGAAACTATTCCTGCTAATTCAGATATCACCTCGATCATGTTTTTACCTGACTTTAATATAATCGATGGGTTGGTCGTTACGCCGTCTATTAGACCGAGTTCACAGTACTTGCGAATCTTATTAATGTCTGAACCATCCAAAAAAAGCTGCATGAAATCTTATCCAATTTAATATATTTTCTTGGACTTTAGTCTATATGGTGATTTATTTCAAAGGAAGAGAAAAAGTGTAAACTCAGATAAATGGCATTTGAAAGACAGTTTGGAGTTATCTTCACAAACCCAAAGCTTCCAGTTTTGGACTACAGTACCTTAGATAACAATATTGAAATTGGCAGTTTAGTGGAGGTGCCCTTAGGTTCCAAAGTGGTCGTTGGCATTGTTTGGAGTGAGGGAGATACTAAATTCGATCATAGTCGACTTAAGAAGATTATTGGCAATGTTAACAATATAAAACTGGAGCCTGATTTTATTGATTTCTTGAAAAAGACACACGCTTACACGCTATCTCCCATCCAATCTTTCTTAAAAATGGCCGTTCAAAACTTAAAGTTTCATAAAGATCAAAAAATGCCCATTGCCTATTCGCTTAATAGCTCTAACTACTCCCAAATCACAAAGCGTCAAAAGGAACTTATTAGCTATTTCAAAGAGCAACCCCAGAGAATCGCTCAATTTAAACAAATAAAAAGAGATCTAGGTGTAAGTTCTTCAGTTGTAAGAAGTTTGGAAAATAAAGGAGTGTTATCGAAAGTAACTGAAAATAAATATAAACAAGAAAAAATTTTTAATGAACCGATTACATTATCTTCTCAACAGAGACAAGCAGTTGCAAAAATTAGAGAAAAGTATGTAAAGAATGAGTTTCAGTCATGGCTATTATTTGGTGTTACTGGTTCAGGTAAAACCGAGGTTTATTTGAAGCTAGCAAGTGAGCGCATAGAAAAAGGAGAACAAGTTCTCATCTTATTACCTGAAATTTCTTTAACTGTCGATTTTAAACAACGTATTATGAAAAGATACGGACCGCTTGCAGGTGAATGGCATTCACAACTATCTTTAAACGAAAGACGTAAAGTGTTTAAAAATGTAGTAAGCGGTCATTTAAAGCTTTTGATAGGAGCCAGATCAGCACTTTTTTTGCCATTTAAAAACTTAAAACTTATCATTGTGGACGAAGAGCATGATTCCTCTTATAAGCAAGAAGAAGCCCCAATATATAATGCAAGAGATCTCGCTGTTTTAAGAGCTTCGACTTTGAAATCACGAATCATTCTATCTTCAGCTACTCCCAGTATCGAGACATGGCATAATTGTAGATTGGGTAAGTATCATAAAGTTGACCTTCCCAAACGTTTTGGCGAGGTTTATGAACCGAGAGTGACTTTAATTGATATGAATGTTGCAGAAACCCCAAAAAATAGTTGGATATCTGTTCCAATAATTGATCAGATAAAGATAAGTTTGGAAAAAAAAGAGCAAATTCTAATTTTTCTGAATAGAAGGGGTTATGCGCCAATAGCATTTTGTACAGCATGCAGAATTTCTTTGAATTGTAAAAATTGCAGCACAAAACTAGTGTATCATAAGACAAAAAACTGTTACCTGTGCCATCTATGTGGATATAAAGTTTCAGAAAAAACGAAATGTGTTAAGTGTAAGTCGAATGATAATTTTATACCTATTGGGCCAGGTGTTGAAAGAATTAGAGATGAGATTTCCAGATTGTTTCCCGATGCTTCGTCACAGCTTTTTTCTTCAGATAGTTTTTCAAAGGGAGAAAAACATTTAGAAGATATGGATAAAATAAAGTCAGGGGAAATTAATATCATTATAGGCACTCAATTGGTAGCCAAAGGATATAATTTTCCTCATTTAAAGCTTGTAGCAGTAATTGATGCAGACATGGGTCTAAATGCTGGTGATCATAGGGTAATGGAGAAAAGCTATCAGGTAATTAAACAAGTTATAGGGCGAGCAGGACGGTATGCCTCTGACGGGCGAGCGTTAATTCAAACTTGGATGCCTCGACATCCTGTTTTACAAGCGTTACTAAAGGATCATGGAGAAATATTTCTTAACACTGAGTTAGAACAAAGAATAGAAGCAAATGTTCCGCCTCATGGAAAATTTATATCGTTGATATTGTCAGGAAGAAAGGAAAGCACACTTATAGATTTTGGTAAGGAATTAAAAAATCAATTTTATTCGCTAAAATTACAGGACTTTGAGATTTTTGGCCCTGCTGTCGCACCAATTTCAAGAATAAAAAATAAAACGAGAGTAAGGTTACTTATAAAGTCGAATAAAATAACAAAAATATCGCAGATCGAAGTGCGAGACTGGCTGAAAAATATTACAGTTCCAAATAATATTTACTTTAGTGTGGACATTGATCCGTATAATTTCTATTAGTTCAGAAGACTTATTATTTAAAAAGATTAATGAAAAATTCTGATACTAACATAAGGCCCTTATCCCACTTTTACAATATGCCTTTGTATGAAAGCGGAGAAAGTGTTATTAGAGGCAAAGAGAATGTGGTAAAGTTGAGTGCGAACGAGAACATGAATGGCCCATGTAATGAGGTGCTCAATCAGTTTGCATATTACTCTAGAAACATTTTCGAGTATCCAGATAGTAATCATTTTGCTCTACGACGTAAAATCGGCGAGATTCATGATGTAGATCCTAATAGAATAATTTGTGGAGCTGGATCTGATGAGATCATCCAATTATTATGTCGCTGTTTCTGTGAGAAAAATGATGAGGTTATTTACACGGAGCATGGCTTTTTAATGTATAAGTTGTCTGCTTTAGCCGCCGGAGCGAAGCCTATAGAGGTTAAAGAAAGAAATCGCACTGCATCTGTAGAGAATATTTGTGCAGCTATTACAGCCAAAACAAAGATGATTTTTTTGGCGAACCCAAATAATCCAACAGGAACTATGATTTCAGAAACTGAAGTAGAGGAGCTACTGAATAAAATACCTGACAACATTTTACTTGTCTTGGATGGCGCTTACTCAGAATATGTGGATACTTGTGATGGAGGAATTTCACTAGCAAATAAATATGGAAATTTATTTGTGACTAGAACCTTTTCTAAAATATTCGGACTTGGTGGATTGCGCGTCGGGTGGGGCTATGGTGCAAGAGATATAACAGATGTTTTGAATTCCGTTCGATCACCTTTTAACGTATCGTCTTTGGGTTTGAAAATGGCCGAATTAAGTGTTGCAGATGTAAAGTTCGTTAACGAGCAAAGAGAGCTCAACAGAGTAAATAGAGAAGCACTTCGAAATAAATTGCTTGGTCTTGGATTGAAAATAGATCAATCGTTTGCAAACTTTTTGCTCCTAAGATTTCTGAGCGAAGAGCAAGCCAATACAATTGATATATTCTTAAAGGGAAAAGGGTTTATTTTAAGAAAGGTGGGCTCTTATGGCCTTCCAAAATGCCTCAGACTTTCAATTGGTAGCAAAGAAATATGCGAAAAGCTATATTTGACCCTAGCAGAGTATTTTGAAAAAAATGAATGAGTTCAGAAAAATATCCGTTATCGGCTTAGGTTTAATTGCGTCTTCGATATGTCTGACTTTAAGACAAAAAGATCCCACAATTAAATTGGTAGGATACGATAAGGATAAAGTGGTAAGAAATAGAGCGAAAAAGATCGGTTTATGCAAAGTTGAAAGTAATTTAGATGACGCGGTGAGCGGTTCTCAGCTTATAATACTCTGTGTACCCGTTGGCCAAATGCAAGCTGTAACACAGAGATTAAAAAAAATTATTGAGCCCGGGACAACAATTACAGATGTTGGATCAGTAAAACTGTCAATTATTGAAGAAATAGAATTTAACATAGAGAGCGTTGGAGGTAAGTATGTTCCCTCTCATCCCATTGCCGGAACTGAAAGATCTGGGCCTGACGCAGGTTACGCCGGACTGTTTGAAGGCCGCTGGTGCATACTGACACCCACAAAAAAAACTAATAAGAAAGCATTGAATAGTCTTGAGACCTTTTGGAAGTTTCTAGGTATGCAAACTAAAATAATGACACCTGAGCATCATGATCTAGTTCTTGCGGTCACATCTCATGCACCTCATCTAATTGCATACACTATGGTAGGGGTTGTTGATGACCTTGAGACAGTTACAAAATCGGAAATAATCAATTACTCAGCAGCAGGTTTCAGAGACTTCACAAGAATAGCGGCGTCTGACCCAGTTATGTGGCGAGATATTTTTTTAAATAATCAAGATGCACATTTGGAAGTTTTAGGTCGATTTACGGAGGAACTATTTTCATTGCAGCGCGCCATACGAAAAAAAGACGGTGAATATTTGTTAAAATATTTTGAAAGAACTAGAAGCATAAGAAAAGGTATAGTAGCTGCCGGTCAAGACACAGGTACACCAAACTTTGGGAGAGATTAGTATTGTGTTGGAAACTGGTAAATAGGAATAGCGTTTATATAAAATAACCCTTTATTTAAGCTAAGCTTAATGGGAATTGCTTGTAGTTCAGCAGTCCTTGTTGGATTGTTGATGATTAAAAGCAATTTGACAATATCTACAATGCTTTGAATAAATTCATTATCTGTTTTTATTTTTGAGATGTTCTTTGGGCTAAGTTTTAAAAGACAAGCAACATCTTCCTTAGTAGTCAGTTTAAAAAAGTTTACAGCAACCTTATCATTGCAACTTAGTTTAAAAAATCCAATATTCATATCGAGCTTTTCTAACACTATGTTTTCGAGTTTTATTGGCTTATAAGGTGCTTCTCGGCTACTTATAACACTATTTATTATTGAACCTTTAAGGATTAACTTATTTGGCTTTTCAGGATCTTTTTTATAAATTTTGTCCAAAATGCTAACCCCTAAATTATCCGCTTTGAAATAAAAATCTAAATTAATTTGATCTGCATCCTTTAGCGCTATAATCACTTCCTTAGCTTCTAGTATTTTAGTGTTTCTTTCGTCGGATAGTTGCCAATTTTCTTGCTCAGTAATTAATTTAAATTTACCAGAAAAAGGTCTGTCAGATATGCTGGCCTTCAAGTTATCTGATGAGCTTTTGAATTTTGGATAGTCCATACTGGTGACCATGGGTTTCTCTAAAAATAGAATAAAATCAGAATAATTATAAATTAATCTTATGATTTCTAATTTTAGGAATTCCAATTTTATAGGAGTATAATTTAACTGGGATTGAAAATTCGACACTTTTATTCCAAATTTAAAAGGAAAGCCATCAGTTGTAATTTTTTCATCGCTTAAGGTTACTGCCCATTGATTACTTAAATGCTGTTTAAGCGCTTCTTTTTGAATATTTGCAGCTAGTGCCCATACAAAGTACAATGCAAATAAAAAAGTAAGTAGAATTAAGGAAAAGGTATATATTTTTTTTTTCATGAAAATTTGGTATATGTGACTTTGATTTGGATTTATCAATGGTAATACTTTTTCAAGTGGCTAAGAACAATTAATATGACTTTAATAAATTTTTGGATAGACATTGGCAAAGAAGAAAAAATACTCACTCAAATTAGTAAAAGCTGAAACACAAGGGTTCAGCCAGCCTATACAACAAGTAGTATTAATGCTTATTTCGTTATTGCTAGTAATGGTGGGCAGTTATTTTATGTTCCCCTCCGTTGCACCTATTTTCTTGTCTTCACCATATTTAAATGGGGTCATTTTAACAGTTTTCTTTTTTGGGATTCTGTGTTGTTTTTGGCAAATATTTGTAATAATTGCAGCTGTAAACTGGGTTGAAAACTTTGCTCTGGATACGCCAGGTCATGAGTTCTCAGATCCTCCCAGATTGTTGATACCTTTGGCATCTTTATTGAAAGGAAAAAAATCAAAAACTATCCTAACTTCGAGTTCTTTAAACTCGATACTAGACTCGGTGGCAACAAGATTGAATGAGGCAAGAGATTTAACACGATATGTTATTAATCTACTCATTTTTTTAGGTCTCTTAGGGACCTTTTATGGTCTCGCAATTACCGTTCCAGAGGTTGTCAACACTATAAAAAGTTTAGTGCCAAAAGAAGGGCAAACGGGAATAGAGGTTTTTGATAATTTAATGGCGGGTTTAGAAGGCCAACTTGGTGGTATGGGCACTGCATTTGCCTCATCTCTTTTGGGTTTGGCTGGTAGTTTAGTAGTTGGTCTTTTGGAGCTATTTGCAAACCACGGCCAAAACAGATTCTATATGCAATTAGAAGAATGGCTTTCATCTTTCACTAGCATAGGTATTTTTGGAGATACTGAAAATGTCGATGAGACAACCAATGAGGGTAAACTAAGTCCAATTATATCAGCAGTGGGGGCGCAAATATCTGAGCTAGGACAAATGTTTGAAAAATCGATCGACAATAGCGCTAAAACAAATGAACAAATAAATAGCTTATCTCAGGCTATAGAAGAGCTTGCAGGTTCAAAGATTATAGGCTCAAAAACAGTAACTAGTACTGATGGATTTGATAAAACCTCTATTGAAAAGTTGGTTTCTTCTCAACAAGACCTGAATACATTAATAAAAGGACAGTTTGGGGAGAGAAGCACCCGAGATTTAGAGAACTTGACCCGTCTTAGGAATATTGAAGTGCAACTGTCAAGATTGGTTGATGAATTGGCTAATGCGCGTCACGATGCTCTTTCAGAACTAAGATCAGATCTAGCTCAACTTAGTAAAGCAATAATTGATTTGGCAAGGAATAGCGGCAAGGATTAACTATGCTTACCAGGAGGAGTGGAGAACGATTTACTACTAATATATGGCCTGGATTTGTGGATGCGATGACTGCCATATTGTTGATCTTGATGTTTATTCTATCAATATTTATGATAGTTCAATCTGTTTTACGTGATACAATCTCCTCTCAAAAAATTGAGCTCGATGAGCAGGAAACAGAGCTTTCACAATTAGGGAATAACCTTGAGGATTTAAGAAACCAATTGGGGATGTTAAAAACTGAGAAGTCAAATTTGCAAATTTTATCAAGCGAGCAAAAGGCCAAACTGACTAGACAAGAGGCTCAGTTACAAGAAAAAATAAATCTACTTACAAAATTACGAAATGATATGACAATTGCAGAAGCGAAAATAACAGACTTTAAATCGCAAGTTGCGTCTTTAATAGCTAAACGTCTTGAGCTTAATGAAAATCTAAAACTTGAGATGGAAAAAACATCTAGAGAGATTTCAAACAGAGAAGCTGCGGAGATGGCTTTAGCTGCTGCGAGAGATACCATTAGTCAAAAAATTTCTCAAGAAAAAATGATGGCAGCATCTAATGAAGCATTAGAGCAATTAGTAAAAAAATTAAAATTTGAAAATAAAGCACTGGAAAACTTAACGGAGGAAAAGGAGATTGAGCTCAGTAGGGTCAAAGATAAGATGGAATCGATTAATAGGGATTTGACTGATGCAGAAAAACAGCGAGTACTGGAACAGTATGCGATAAGAAATTTACAAGAAAGTCTAATAGAGAAGAAGGAAGAGTTAGCCCTAATAACCCTTACTATTGAGGAAGAAAGAAAAAAAGCGCTGGAAACACTAAAACTATTAGCCGCTTCAAGAGAAGCGCAAAGGATTTTAAAAGAACGTGCTGATAAATTTGAGAAAAAATTGTCTGGAAATGATACCATCCTCAAGGAGAAGGATTTAGCTTTGAGGGAAGCAAGGCTGAGATTGAGTGTTCAGGAGGAAAAGGCCAAAGCTTCAATACAAGAGGTAGCTAGTCTAACACTTCAAACAAATTCACTTAAAGAGAGACTTAAGGAATTAACAGGGATATTAGATGCAACTATCGAAAAGGACTTTTCCAATAATGTAGAAATTAAATCATTAGGAGCAAAATTAAATGCTGCCCTAGCAAAAGTTGCATCTGAACAAAAAATAAGAGCTGAGCTAGAAGAAAAGGAGCGAAAGAGATTAGAAAATGAAACGAAGAACCTTCGAGAATATAGGTCTGTCTTTTTTGGGAGATTAAAAAAAATCCTTGGAGACATTGAGGGCATCGATGTCGTTGGTGATAGATTTGTTTTTTCTTCCGAAGTTTTATTTGATAGAGGTTCTGCTGATATCGGGTTGGAGGGTAAACTTCAGCTGGATACTATATCAAATGTACTTAAAGATATCTCGCAAAAGATTCCCGAAGATATAAACTGGATTCTTAGAGTAGACGGACATACTGATAAAACACCGGTTAGTGAGAACAGCATTTTTAAGGATAATTGGGAATTGAGCCAGGCTAGGTCGCTGTCTGTAGTTAAGTATATGATCGACAACCACGAAATAGATCCCAAAAGAATGTATGCGGCAGGGTTCGGGGAGCATCAGCCAATTTCATCTTCCGACTTAAAAGAGGATCTCGCTAAAAACAGGCGGATAGAATTCAAGTTAACAGAGCGATAATTATGAGAGAATATTAGTTTTGATTTTTTTCGATTGTCTTTCGCTTAAAGGTTTAAAAGCTAAATCAATCTTGTTTTTATTAATAGATAACTTTACTATACCGCCCTTCTTCAACTCTCCAAAAAGCAATGCTTCGGATAATGGCTTTTTAATATGCTCCTGAATCTTTCTAGATATAGGTCTTGCTCCCATTTTTTCATCGTAGCCTTCGTCAGCCAACCATTTTAATGTATCATCAGAGAACTCGATGGTAACATTTCTATCTATAAGTTGGCCTTCTAGTTGCAAAATAAACTTTTCCACAACTTGCATAATTATATCAAGAGAAAGAGAATTAAAGGTTATCACTGAGTCCAACCTATTCCTAAACTCAGGTGTGAACATCTTTACAATTGCTGCGTCTGCTTCCCCCTCTCTTTTGGTTCGATTAAATCCGATTGCCTCTTTCGCCTGCTCACTCGCGCCTGCATTTGATGTCATAACGAGAATAACGTTTCTAAAGTCAACTGATTTGCCATTATGGTCTGTAAGTTTTCCATGATCCATTACCTGGAGTAAAATGTTAAATACATCTGGGTGAGCTTTTTCAATCTCGTCTAGTAATAATACACAATATGGTTGCTGATCAACACCATCAGTCAGTAACCCTCCTTGGTCAAAGCCTACGTAGCCCGGGGGAGCTCCTATGAGACGAGAAACAGAATGCTTTTCCATGTACTCTGACATATCGAATCTAAGCATAGAGATACCCAAGACATCAGCTAATTGCTTACATACTTCCGTTTTTCCCACGCCTGTAGGCCCAGCAAACAAATAGCATCCAATTGGTTTCTCTGGCTCTCGTAGACCTGCTCTGGATAGCTTAATCGATGAAGCAAGCATTTCTATTGCGATATCTTGCCCAAAAACAACTCTTTTAAGTGATTTTTCCAAATCTTTAAGTACTTCGGAGTCGTTTTTTGAAATGCGTTTGGAAGGTATTCGCGCAATTTTTGAAATTATTTCTTCAATCTCTTTAACACCTATTACTTTTTTCTTTTTATTATCTGGCAATAGGCTTTGAGCTGCGCCAGCCTCATCAATAACATCAATAGCTTTATCAGGAAGTTTCCTATCGTGAATGTATTTATTTGCAAGTTCGACGGCAGTTTTAAGGCATTCATTCGAGTACTTTATTTTATGGTGTTCTTCGAAATATTGTTTGAGCCCATTCAATATTTTTATACTATCCTCAGTAGATGGTTCAACCACGTCGATTTTTTGAAAGCGCCTGGCTAGAGCTCTGTCTTTTTCAAAGTGGTTTCTATACTCTTTATAAGTTGTCGATCCCATACATTTCAGTGTGCCTCTTTGAAGTGATGGCTTTAATAGATTTGATGCATCCATAGCGCCGCCCGAGGTCGCACCTGCACCAATAACAGTGTGAATTTCATCTATAAACAAGACTGCCTTAGGGTCTTTTTCTAATTCCTTCATAACTTGCTTTAAGCGTTCTTCAAAATCACCTCTATAACGTGTGCCAGCAAGGAGAGCTCCCATATCTAGCGAATATATAGTTGATCCTTTTAAAATGTCTGGAGTTTGATCAGAAATTACTTTCCGTGCTAAACCCTCTGCTATAGCCGTTTTACCAACACCTGGGTCCCCGACAAGTATGGGGTTGTTTTTTCTTCTTCTACATAAAATTTGGATACATCTTTCAACCTCTAAATTTCTCCCGATTAGTGGGTCAATATCACCGTTTTTAGATTTTTCGTTAAGGTTTACGCAATATTTAGAAAGGGCTGTTTCCTTTTCAGGGTTACTGTTGGTGTTTTCAGAACTTTCCTTTTGATCTCCTTCGTCAAGTTCCTTTTTTTCTTCATAGTTTGGGTTTTTTGACACTCCATGCGCTATAAAATTTACCGCATCATACCTTGTCATTTCTTGCTCTTGAAGAAAAAATGCAGCGTGACTTTCCCTTTCTGCAAATATTGCGACCAAAACGTTAGCTCCAGTTACTTCATTTCTTCCTGAACTTTGCACATGAATCGCCGCTCTTTGTATTACTCGCTGAAAGCCCGTCGTTGGGACGGCTTCACTACCCTCGACTTCAGTAACTAAGCTCCCTAATTCATTATTGAGAAAGTTTTCTATATTATTTCTTAGTAAGTCTATATTTACGTTGCATGCATTCAAAACATTCGCTGCGTCCCTTTCATCGAGAAGCGCAAGTAATAAATGCTCCAATGTAGCCAGCTCATGATTCCTTTCATTTGCTAGCTTTAGTGCACTATGAATGCTTTTCTCGAGTGAGCTTGAAAATGATGGCATCTTAATCCTTTCTAATTGAAGTCTTAGACTATATATATAACTATTAAAACAAAAATTCTAAAAAATTATTAAAAGGTGTCTTTTAAAGCCCTTATTTTTGCAAATCTAGAGACTGGGTCAGACCCTACTGTCTCGATATTATCTAGAATTGATGCCTCACTTTCTCTAAGAAATGGATTGGTTTCTAATTCCTCTTCTAATGTAGAAGGAACTGTGGGAATGCCTTTTGCAATACTGTCCAATGTTCTGATTCTTCTATCTTTTAATTTCTCATTTTGTGGATCCACTGATAAGGCAAACTCTATGTTTGATTTTGTATACTCATGTCCTGAATAAATCATAATATCGTCGGGAAGTTGTTTTAGTTTTTGTAGGCTTTTCCACATGTCTTCCGGTGTTCCTTCGAATAATCTTCCACAGCCCATTACCATCAATGAATCACCACTAAATAATGCTTTGTCCTCCATTAAACCGTAAGCAATGTGTCCTATCGTGTGCCCATCAACATCATAAATTTCAAATGTTTTTGACCCGATTTTTAATTCTTTCCCTTCTTCTACTTCAACGTCTAGAGGTGGAAGCCTGTGTTTATCCCTCTTAGCCCCAATAACTTTTGGTGAATATTTAATTTTTAAGTAATTTATGCCATCTATGTGGTCATTATGATGATGAGTAATAAGTATAGCGTCTAGGCTCAAGGCTTTTTTATCTAGATACGTTTCTATGGGCCCATGCTCAGGCGCATCAACCAAAATATTCTTGTTTGTTTTCTCATCTCTTATAAGATAAGCATAATTATCTGAAAGGCAGGGAATAATTTCAATCAAAGACATGTTTAGCGGATCCTTTTTTATCATCAGAGCTTTATACTAGCAACAATTTGACAGATTTAGCAATATTGGAAAATTAACAATGAGATTGGATGTTATTCAATTGAAAGAGTTTTACAGAGGCACCGAACTTGGAAGAACGACAAAACAATTAATAAACAGAGTTTTAGAAACGAAAGTTGATACCGAAAGTGGCTCTTTGACAATTGGCTTTGGTTTCGCGTGCCCATTTCTCGAGAACAAAATGAAACATAGCAAAAATAAGAATTTTCTTTTGTTGATGCCAAGTGAGCAAGGTGTTATCCCATGGCCCGAAAAGTCTAAAAGTGTAACGGCTCTGGTTGATGAAGTGTCTTGGCCAATAACTACGTCTGCAGCAGATTTAATTTTAATATCACATGGTTTAGAGGTTAGTGATAATCAAGATCTTTTGCTACAAGAGGTACTTCGTGTATTAAAAGACACCGGTAAACTAGTTATTATAGTGCCAAATAGAACAGGCTTTTGGGCAAGGTCTGATAGTACTCCCTTCGGGTATGGGAAGCCATATTCGATTTCGCAACTAACTACACTACTCCAAAAAAACCAGTTTCAAATTGATAGTATAACGCCCAGTTTATATGGGTTTCCTGCAAAAAAAGGCTACTGGCTTAAGTCTTTATTGCTATGGGAAAAAGTGGGTAAAAAGCTAAATAGTTTCTTCTTGGGAGGTCTTCTTGTTGTAGAGGCAAAGAAAAATACTTTCGCGGTGAAGAATGTAAAGTCGGCGAAGTCAGGGAGATATTTCACCTCAGTTGAGGTACCTGTTGCTACAATAACTCGAGCTTAATTTGAAAAATATAAAAAAAAATAAAAAAAGAGCAACCAACAACTTGTCATAGTTGGACTGGTCTGTTATTTAAGAATTGCAGTCGTTTTACAGTATTCAGCGTGTAAAGCCCAATTAAAGGTGATATGTTTGCAAGAAATTAGCGTGATAAACTCAAAGCCATCAGCAAGGTATGCTCTAGCTTTATTTTCTTTGTGCCAAGAAGACAAGACTAATAATGAGATAGAAAAACACGTGCTTAATCTTCTGGAGATATTGAAATCAGATAACGGATTGAATTCTTTTTTAAGAAATCCAACTTTTTCCTCAAGTGATCAGGAAAGTGTATTTGGAACTGTAAGTAGAAAAATAAAATTACCTCTGCACCTTCACAATACAGTTTGTCTAATGATAAGAAAAGGGAGGGGTTATGACCTAGTAAATTTTAGTGAGGATTTCTTAAAACTCTGTTCAGCCAGTAAAAATGAACTTACAGTCCATATCAGAACTGCAAAAAAAGTAAGTGATGTAAAAATGGGAGCATTAAAAAAATCTATAGAAAAGATTACAAAACGTATTGTAAGGCTTGAGTCAGAAAACGATCCCAATATAATCGCTGGAATTGAACTTAAAGTTGGATCATTTTTGTTTAACTCAAGTATTAATTCAAAACTTGAAAGTATGAAAAATATTTTGAAAAGAGGTTGATTACTATGAACATTCAAGCAGCTGAGATCTCAAAGATCTTGAAAGAACAGATAAAAAATTTTGGTGACGATACAGAAGTAGCAGAGGTTGGAAAAGTTTTATCTGTTGGGGATGGGATAGCGCGTGTATACGGTTTAGACAAAGTGCAAGCTGGTGAGATGGTTGAGTTCCCTGGAGGAACAATGGGAATGGCTCTAAATTTAGAGATAGATAATGTAGGCGTGGTGATATTTGGCTCAGACAGAGATATAAAAGAAGGGGATCTTGTAAAGAGAACTAGCTCGATTGTAGATGTTCCTGTAGGGATGGAATTGTTAGGGAGAGTTGTTGACGGGCTAGGTAATCCAGTCGACGGGAAAGGTTCAATAAAATCGAAAAAAAGATCAGTTGCCGACGTAAAGGCGCCGGGAATCATTCCACGAAAATCTGTGCATGAACCCATGGCAACTGGGCTTAAGTCTGTTGACTCTTTGATCCCTATAGGTAGAGGGCAGAGAGAATTAATAATTGGGGACAGACAGACCGGTAAAACCGCAGTTGCGATCGACACCATACTTAACCAAAAAAGCTACAATGATGCTGCAGGTTCTGATGAGAGCAAAAAACTGTATTGCGTTTATGTGGCAATAGGGCAAAAACGATCGACTGTCGCGCAACTGGTAAAAAAATTAGAAGAAACAGGGGCTATCGAGTATTCGATCGTGGTCGCAGCGACAGCTTCCGACCCAGCTCCAATGCAATTTTTAGCGCCTTACTCGGCGACAGCTATGGCAGAGTATTTTCGAGATAATGGCAAACATGCTCTGATTATATATGACGATCTTTCAAAACAAGCTGTTGCATACAGACAAATGTCGCTCCTTCTTAGAAGACCACCTGGGAGAGAAGCTTATCCTGGAGACGTATTCTACTTACACTCTCGTTTACTTGAAAGATCCGCAAAACTGAACGAAGATAATGGATCAGGATCATTAACGGCTTTACCAATAATTGAGACCCAAGGAGGAGATGTGTCCGCATTCATTCCTACAAATGTTATTTCAATCACAGACGGTCAAATATTTTTAGAAACAGAATTATTTTATCAAGGTATCCGCCCCGCTGTTAATACAGGGCTATCGGTCTCTAGAGTTGGATCTTCAGCGCAAACCAAGTCGATGAAATCAGTAGCTGGCTCTATCAAACTCGAGCTAGCACAGTATAGAGAGATGGCAGCCTTCGCTCAATTTGGGTCAGATTTAGACGCAAGCACGCAGGCGCTACTTAATAGAGGGGCGAGGCTAACAGAACTACTAAAGCAGCCTCAATACTCTCCCTTAACTAACGCAGAGCAAGTTATTGTAATATATGCAGGGACAAAAGGCTATTTAGATAAAACGCCTGTTAGTGAAGTCACAAGTTTCGAGAAAAATCTTGTGAATTATCTAAGGTCTGAGGGAAAAGCTGTGGTAGATGAGCTGACAATTAACGACCAAAAAGTAGAAGGTGAAATTGAAAACAAAATCAAATCACTTCTAGACAGTTTTTTAAAGACACAGATATAGTAAATTAATTTAAAATGCCCAGCTTAAAAGACCTAAAAATACGAATTGATAGTGTAAAGTCCACTAGAAAAATCACCAAAGCTATGCAGATGGTTGCAGCAGCAAAACTTAGAAAAGCGCAGGAGTCAGCTGAAAGAGGCAGGCCATATGCTGAAAAAATGCGAGACATTGTGTCCAACCTAGCATCAAGTGTTAAAAACGTTGCTGGGGACAATAAGTTTTTGGGAGATGGTAATGATTGTAACAAGTTTCTACTGATTGTAGCAACCGCCGAGAGAGGTCTATGCGGTGGATTTAATTCTTCAATTGTAAAGTTAGCTAAGTCCAGAATAGCCGAGCTTAAAAGCCAGAACAAAGAGGTAAAAATACTTACAATAGGTAAGAAGGGAAGAGAGCAGCTTAACAGAGAATTTGAGAGTCTTTTTATTAGCCACGTGGATCTAAGTAACGAAAGAAATATCACAATAGATACGGCTAGAAAGATATCAATGGACATCATTTCAAGGTTTGAAAATGGTGAATATGAAGTTGCGGAGATTTTTTATAATAAGTTTGCTTCTGTTATCTCTCAAATACCTAGTTCGTATAAATTATTACCCGTTTCCATTAATGAAAAAGAATCTGATGCAAGTAATGTTAGCTTTAATTTTGAGCCCGACGAGGATGAGATACTGAACGAAATAATACCCAAAAGCATCGCGACTTCAATTTTCTCTGTACTTCAAGAAAATGCAGCCTCAGAACAGGGATCAAGGATGGCAGCCATGGATAATGCGACCCGAAATGCAGGTGAAATGATCGACAAGCTAACCATAGATTTTAACCGATCGAGACAAGCGGCTATTACAAACGAATTAATTGAAATCATTTCTGGTGCTGAAGCACTTTAAATTAAAAAAACAGGAGTTGAAGATGTCAAAGGAATTAGGAGTTATAACTCAGGTTATAGGAGCTGTAGTAGACGTAAAGTTTGAAAGCCATCTGCCCGCAATTTTAAATGCTCTTGAGGCCGACAATAATGGTTCAAGATTGATTTTAGAGGTTGCTCAGCACTTAGGTGAAAATTCAGTCAGGACCATAGCTATGGATAGTACTGAGGGTCTCGTTAGAGGTACAACAGTTTCAGATACAGGTAGCCCTATAAGTGTACCCGTCGGTAATGCAACTCTTGGCAGAATTTTGAATGTTGTTGGAGATCCAGTCGACGAGAGAGGGAAAGTTAGTCAGAAGGAAACAAGGCCAATACACCAAGATGCACCAGAGTTCTCTGCCCAAGCAACTGAAACAGAGATTTTAGTTACAGGTATTAAAGTTATTGATCTGCTCTGCCCATATTCTAAAGGCGGTAAAATAGGTCTCTTTGGTGGAGCTGGTGTAGGAAAAACCGTTTTGATTATGGAATTAATCAATAACATAGCAAAAGTACACTCTGGGTTCTCAGTTTTTGCCGGGGTCGGAGAAAGGACTCGGGAAGGCAATGATCTGTATCACGAAATGATTGAGTCTGGTGTTATAAATCCTGAAAAGCTCGATGAATCTAAGGTGGCACTAGTTTATGGGCAGATGAACGAACCTCCAGGAGCTAGAGCACGGGTTGGACTGACTGGTCTTACACTAGCCGAGCAATTCAGGGATCAGTCAGGAACCGATGTCTTGTTTTTCGTGGATAACATCTTCCGCTTTACTCAAGCGGGTTCAGAGGTCTCCGCTCTTTTAGGCAGAATACCGTCTGCTGTGGGTTATCAGCCTACATTAGCAACTGATATGGGAGCACTACAAGAAAGAATAACATCGACTAAATCAGGGTCCATTACTTCAGTTCAGGCTATTTATGTCCCAGCTGACGATCTAACGGACCCCGCCCCCGCGACATCCTTTTCTCATTTAGATGCGACAACAGTTTTGAGCAGAGCAATTTCTGAAATTGGAATTTATCCAGCTGTAGACCCGCTTGATTCAACAAGTAGGATATTAGACCCCCAAATAGTAGGTGAAGATCATTATAATGTTGCTAGAGATGTACAGGGTATTCTTCAAAGGTACAAATCGTTACAAGATATTATAGCAATATTGGGTATGGATGAATTGTCTGAAGATGATAAGTTAACTGTCGCTAGAGCACGAAAAATACAAAGATTTTTGTCGCAGCCCTTTGATGTTGCAAAGGTATTTACCGGCTCTGATGGTAAACAAGTTCCACTGGATGTTACCATTGACAGCTTTAAGAGAGTTGTTGCTGGAGAATTTGATCACCTACCAGAATCTGCATTTTATATGGTTGGCGGTATAGATGAAGTGATAGAGAAGGCGGAGAAGACAGCTGCTGATGTAGCATAGTCGCCTTAAAGTAATTGGAATGACAAATAAATTCGAGCTCAGTATAATATCGGCGGAAAGTAAAGTTTTCGAAGGCAAAGTCGAAAACATTTTAGTGCCGGGGATGGTTGGTGACTTTTTAGTTTTGTCAAATCATGCCCCTTGCATTAGTAGCATACGTCCCGGTTTTTTGGAATTTTCTGAGGGAACAAGCGATAAGCAAAGATATTTTGTTTCTGGAGGCATAATAGAGGTCAATAATAATATGGTGTCAGTATTAGTAGATTCTGCTGTTTCAGGTGATAAAGTTGTTAAGGAAGATATATCTAATCTTATCTCTGAAGTTGATGACAGATTATCTTCCGAAGATACGGTAAATAAGGATGATTTGGGATTGAGAAAAAATGACCTGGAAGAAGCATTGAAACAAGCTTAAATTTTAAAACTCATTATAATGAAAATGAGAACTATACTTGTTTAAAGATATACGAATTGCGCTCATTTTCAGTGTCGTATTACTGGATATTATAGGCATTGGAGTAATATTTCCTATCATACCGGATCTATTAAAAGAAGTCGGTATAGATAAGACTGCTAGTGCTGCTTTTTGGGGAGGTCTTTTGTCCTCATCCTATGCTTTTATGCAATTTGTTTTTTCACCAACAATTGGAACATTATCCGATATTTTTGGTAGACGTCCGGTATTACTTACGGCATCAATACTGTTAGGAATCGATTATTTGCTGATGGGATTTGCTGAAAATATTTTGATCCTGTTTATTGGTAGAATCATTGGTGGCCTGGCTGGAGGAACTATAGCTACAGGTACTGCTTACCTTGCAGATATCTCAGATACCAAAGACAAAAAAAAGAACTTCGCTATCATAGGAGCGGCCTTCGGACTGGGTTTTATATTAGGACCAATTATAGGAGGATTAATGGGTGAGATTAGCGTAAGAGCTCCATTTTTCTTATCAGGGCTCTTATCTTTTTTCAACTTTTTTTTATGTTTATTCCTACTTCCAGAAACCGTTAAGGTAGGAATAAATAATAAATCCAGAATAAAAAAGTTAAACCCGTTCTTTAATTTGTCTTATGTATTTAAAATACCTCTATTTAAAGGATTATTTTTTTGCTTCTTTCTTATTGCTCTCGCCAACACAGTTTATCCTGCAATATGGAGTTTTTGGGGAAGAGAAGTTTTCGGATGGTCTTCAGGGATGATTGGGTTCACTTTAGCGTGCTACGGCTTTTTACTTTTTATAGTTCAAGCATTTGTAATTCGATTAAAGTTTTTTGATAAGCTTTCAACAAAAAACTTAACACTTTTTTCTTTAACCTGCGGAATTGTAGCGCTCGTTTCATTTGGTTTTGTACGAGTGGAAATCCTAGTTTTTGCCATAATACCCATTGCAGCTTTATCTGAAATGGTTAATCCAACTTTAAAAGCATTTATGTCAAATGAAATATCTGAAAAAGATCAAGGTATTCTACAAGGCGTTTTGAATAGTATAATTGGGTTTACTTCGGTTATTGGACCAATTTCCATGAGCTACATCTTTAGCATAGGAGCTTCAAAGGGATCACTCATTTATAGTCCAGGCGCGCCATTTTTATTTGCTGGATGTTTATTTTTTGCTTCTCTGATCTTAATAAAGCGATTTTTAGCTTAAATGTTTTGACTTAGTTTGAATATAGACCTTCATAGATAGGTTTTAAAGACTCTTCACTAAATAGCGACGAGACAGAGCTTTCGTTAGATATATTTAACATAGCATGAGCCAATAGAGGCGCAGCAGTAATTAGACGGATTTTGGGGCACCTCGATACAATTTCAGTTGGTTCGATAGTATCAGTGATAACCATTGAGCTAAGGCTGGAGTTAGAAATTCTGTTTATTGCTTCTCCAGAAAGAACACCGTGAGTTATATACGCATGCACTTCTTTAGCGCCCTTTTCCAGAAGAAGTTCAGTTGATTTAATCAAAGTCCCAGCTGTATCACAAATATCATCAACTAGAATGCAGGTTTTGTCTGATACGTCCCCAATAATAGTCATGGAGTTAATTTCTCCAGGAGCACTTCTTCTCTTATCCACCACTGCTAAATCCACGTCAATTTTTTCAGCAAGTTCTCTTGCTCGCGATACTCCTCCAACATCAGGTGAAACTATTGTGATATTTTTATTTTTTGCGAAGTTGTGTCGTATATCAATCGCGAATATAGGTGATGCATATAGATTATCCACTGGAATATCGAAGAAGCCTTGGATTTGGGCGGCATGAAGATCTAATGTCAGTATTCTATTTATACCTGCTTGTGCAAGCAAATTAGCCACCAGTTTTGCGCTAATTGGGGTTCTGGCTTTTGTCCTTCTATCTTGTCTCGCGTAACCAAAATATGGGATTATTGCTGTAACTCTACTTGCACTCGATCTCTTAAGCGCATCGGCAATTATTAGTAGTTCCATGAGATTATCATTTGCTGGATTTGAAGTTGACTGAACTATGAACATATCCTCGCCACGAACATTCTCGAAAACTTCTACAAAGACTTCTTGGTCGCTAAACCGTTCTACACGAGCTTTTACCGGTTTTACTTTTGTGCCAAACAACAAACCAATTCTCTTACAAATACTTTTTGCTAGTGAGAGATTTGAATTCCCAGATACAATTTTTAGCTTTCCGTTTGAGATCATTATGTGCAACTCTTTTTTTTTGAATTAATCCTATACGTTTTTCATATTTATAAAAGAAAAAGGATAACTTTACTTTCGTCTTTTTTATTAACTTTTCAAAGTTTATTTATCTTCATTTTCCAGTAATTTCTGCCACGATATGATCTTCATAATTTTCAATATTAACTGATGTTTCTGAAACACTGTATTTTTGAATTGATTGATTACTCCTATGCACACTCTCTTGGTCTTTACTTAATAAATGGTGCCATTCGGGCAAAGGGTTTCCTTCACTTATTAATCTATAACTACAACTAGAAGGGAGGAATTTAAAATTTTTGTGTAAATTGTCTTTAGTGAGTTTTAAGCAGGCTTTAACATTTTTTTCTCTATTCGAGTAATCACTACACCTACAGCTCTCAATTTCAAGCTTTGAGCATGAAATGTTGGTGATAAAAATTTTCTTTTTATTAACTATTTTCAATAGACAGCACTTAGCGCAGCCATCACATAAGGCTTCCCATTCATCTTGACTTAACTGATCGAGAGTATATTTTTCCCAGAAAAATTTTCTTAGCTTAGTCATCAGCTAAAACACTTTCTATAATTTCACAATCAGATTTCATCTGTAAAATCAACTCTTTTTCTGAGTTAAACTTAAGCTCAGGTCTTATAAATTTGACTAGTGAAATAGAAACATTTTCTCCATATAAATCTTCATCAAAGTCAAAGATGAAAACCTCAATATTTGGCTCATAATCTCCATAGGTTGGCCTTGATCCTATTGATGCTGCTCCCTTAAAACTTCTTTTATTATCTTTGGATAAAATTTTAATGAATACTGCATAGACACCATGTTTGGGGACAATTGTATTTCTTAAACCAATATTTATTGTTGGAAACCCGAGTTGTCGGCCTCTCTGAAACCCCTTTTCTACTACTCCCTCAATTTCATAATAGCGAGACAGCATTTTAGTGACTTCATTAACGGAACCTTTGGCTAGTTTTTCCCGTAATGCGCTTGAAGACACAACTTTACCTCCAATCATAAATGGATTAGCGATATGCAAACCGAGCTCGTTCTTTTCCTGGTAGATCTTTAATAACTTTACGGAACCCTCTCTATTCTTTCCAAACCTAAAATCTGGACCGACCACAATAGTTTTTACATTTAATTTTTCTAGAAGCACAGTCTCTATGAAATCCCTTGGAGATAAATTTGCTAACGAAGAGTCGAAAGGCAGTTCAAAAAGAGCATCTATGCCAAAAGAGTCCAAAAATCTTTCACGTGTTTCTGATTTCATTAGCCTAAATATAGGCCGATTTTTTTGAAAATATTGTCTGGGGTGAGGTTCAAATGTAACCACGCCTACAAAAGAATTATTACTTCTCTCCCTTGCAATCTCAATAACGGACTGGTGGCCCAAATGCATACCGTCAAAGTTACCTATAGCAACAGAGTAGCCCCTCTTCTCTTTTGGAATGTTTTCTATGCTTTTAAAAACCAACATAATGCTTCCTAGTCAAATTTTCTACTCGGGGCTAAGACAAGTGCTTCTCCTGATAACACTATTTTCTCACCTACTTTACACTTACAGTCTAATGTAACACGTCGATTTGAGTATTCTATATGAGTTACTAATACCGTGGTTGTGATTAATTGACCAGGGAGTACCGGTCTGATGAATTTCAGTGTTTGACTCAAATAGACGGTTCCGTGTCCAGGCAACTGTTCTGCAATTACGGCCGAAATCAAGCTTGCAGTGAGCATACCGTGTGCAATTCGTCTTCCAAATATTGTTTGCTGAGCATATTCTTCATCTAAATGCACAGGATTTTGATCACCAGAGACTTTTGAAAATAGTAGGATATCATTCTGCGTTATTTTACGTTCAAGCATTCTGCTCATTCCTATTTCCAAATCCTCTACACATATTGTTCCTTTTTGTATACTGTTTTTCATGGTTTAGTTGGCGAGAGGTGGGCTATATGATTAAAAAACTTAGACGTGCTTTTTTATCGAAAAAATTTAATGGCATAGTCTACGTGTACATTGTTATGTTCTATGGTTCGATTTAATTTTCTTTCGTCAAGGATGGTGTTATTTTTTCCTTCAATCAAATGCTTTTTTTTCAATAGCCCTCCAATTACAAGGAGTGAGTGATGCTTTTCATTGTTAGCACCTCTAATATCTGTTGTGAGTCCATCTCCTATACACAGGATTGACCATCGTCTGGATTCGCTAAATTTGTTCAAAAAAGAATAGACCTCTTGATAAATGTTTTTATGTGGTTTACCGAAATAAATCACCTTCCCGCCCATTCCCTCATACATTGAGGCGATTGAGCCAGCACACATTTCTCTTTTATCACCGACATCGACTACCAAATCAGGATTTGCACATAATAGGGTTAAGTCTTTATCTATCGCGATCTTAAGTGTATTGCCATAGTCAGAGAGTTGGTCTTTTGATGGATCAAATGGCTCGGTGCAAACAATTAAATCCGCTTGTGCAATGTTATCTATATCAATTGAGATTTTTTTTTCATGGATCATATTTTTATAAATACTATGATGCCGTTTTCCTCCTATGTGGAAAATTTTCAACTGATTTGCTGAAATATTGTTTATGTAATTAGAGGTAAGCTCTCCAGACGTTAAAAGCATATCATAGTGAATTTCTTTGATACCAAGTTTAGCTATTTGGGCTTCGACGTTTGCAATTGGCCTGGGGGCATTCGTTACCAATACTACCTTGCCTTTTGAGGCTCTAAATTGCTCAAGAGCCCTAAGAGCTTCTGGAAAACTTTCTACACCATTGTGTAAACATCCCCACAAGTCGCAAATAACGGCGTTGTATTTGTCTGATATCTCGGAAAAGTTTGCAATTACGTTTGTCAAAAGAACTAAATATCCAAATAATTTTTTCTAGTTTTGTCTTTCGAGGTGATAAAATATAAAAAGAAAAAATGCAATAACCTCAATTATATAAAATTTTTAAAAAAAATCGAAAAAAATTGATGAGAGATATTGACAAGCAAAAATTCTTGCATAAATAGAAACGCTAGGTAGTTATGTCTCTCCGAAAGAGACCATTACCTTTGATTTATATTTTTATATGAGGAGATTCTTAATGGCTTTTAAACCTTTGCACGACCGTGTTGTGGTTCGTAGAGTTGATAGTGAAGATAAAACATCTGGTGGACTGATAATTCCTGACTCAGCACAAGAGAAACCAGCAGAAGGCGAAGTTGTTTCAGTTGGAACTGGTGCAAGAGATGATTCTGGAAAGTTGATTCCGATGGAATTAAAATCAGGCGACAAAATCTTGTTCGGGAAATGGTCTGGAACTGAAGTGAAAATCGATGGTGAGGAACTACTCATCATGAAAGAAAGTGATATATTGGGTATAATTTCCTAAGAATTTTTTAACAACACTAATTGAGGAGCCAAAAAAATGGCAGCAAAAGAAGTAAAATTTGAAATAGATGCACGCACAAGAATGTTAAAAGGAGTAGACATATTAGCTAATGCAGTGAAGGTAACACTTGGGCCAAAGGGAAGAAATGTTGTAATAGACAAGTCCTTTGGGGCACCAAGAATTACAAAAGATGGCGTTACCGTCGCTAAGGAAATTGAACTTGAAGATAAGTTTGAAAATATGGGAGCTCAAATGGTGAAAGAGGTAGCTTCAAAAACCAATGATACTGCTGGTGATGGGACAACCACTGCAACAATACTATCTCAAGCTATCGTTAGAGAAGGTCTTAAATCGGTTGCCGCGGGTATGAATCCTATGGATTTAAAAAGGGGTATTGATGCAGCCGTGACCAAAGTAGTGGAAGAAATTAAAGGTATGTCAAGACCTGTAAAAGACTCAGCCGAGGTTGCACAAGTTGGTACTATTTCAGCTAACGGTGAAGCTGAAATCGGAAAGCAAATTGCGGATGCTATGCAAAAGGTCGGAAATGAAGGCGTTATAACTGTCGAAGAGAACAAGGGTCTTGAAACCGAGACAGACGTAGTTGAAGGGATGCAGTTCGACAGAGGCTACCTCTCACCGTACTTCATAACAAATGCTGACAAAATGATCACTGAGTTGGAAGATTGCTTGGTTTTACTACACGAGAAAAAGTTGTCTTCTCTTCAACCAATGGTTCCGCTTCTTGAGACTGTAATACAGTCAGGAAAGCCTTTACTCATTATCGCTGAGGACGTAGAGGGTGAAGCATTAGCAACTCTGGTTGTAAATAAGCTTAGAGGCGGTTTGAAAATTGCCGCCGTGAAGGCTCCAGGTTTTGGTGACAGAAGAAAAGCTATGCTTCAAGACATCGCAATATTGACAGGTGGCCAGTTGATATCAGAGGATCTAGGGATGAAGTTGGAAAATGTAACCATGGATATGCTTGGTACAGCCAAAAAAATCTCAATCAACAAGGACGATACTACTATAGTGGATGGCGCTGGCGATAAGTCTGAGATAGAAGCAAGGGTCGCTCAAATTAAAGCCCAGATAGAGGAAACGACATCTGACTATGACAAAGAAAAGCTGCAAGAAAGACTTGCAAAGCTAGCAGGTGGAGTGGCAGTTATCAGGGTAGGAGGTGCTACCGAGGTTGAAGTGAAAGAGAGAAAAGATAGAGTAGATGACGCTCTCAACGCAACCAGAGCTGCCGTACAAGAGGGCGTAATTGTCGGTGGGGGTACCGCTTTAGTTCAAGCTGCAAAGAAGCTTGATAAAGTCAAGACTGAGAATCCAGATCAGGAAGCTGGTGTAAAGATAGTAGCTAGAGCCTTAGAAGCACCGTTACGACAAATTGCCGAAAACGCAGGTGTAGATGGTTCAGTCGTTGCTGGGAAGATTCGAGAGTCCTCTGATGTGACACATGGCTTCAATGCGCAAACTGAAGAGTATGGTGACATGTTCAAATTTGGAGTAATTGACCCTGCAAAGGTAGTGCGTACCGCGCTCGAAGACGCTTCATCAGTAGCCGGATTGCTTATAACAACTGAGGCAATGGTTGCCGATAAACCAGAGCCTAAGTCAGCAGCCCCAGCTATGCCCGATATGGGCGGCATGGGCGGCATGGGCGGTATGGGCGGCATGATGTAAGTCTTTAAGTGTCCAGGTTAATTACTAATTAAAGGGGAGGTTAGCTCCCCTTTTTTTTTATCAAATTTATATGACCCATTTTTCTTCCAGGACGAGAGTCTTTCTTTCCATAAACATAGACTTTTGCTAACTCATTGTTTACTAGATTACTAGTCACCTTTCCAATTAAGTTATACATTATAATGTCGGAATGCCTCTCGGTTGATAGCAGAGGCAAGTCCATAATTGCTCTGATGTGTTGCTGGAACTGACTAGAGTAGCTCCCGTCCATTGTCCAGTGCCCAGAATTATGTACTCTTGGAGCAATTTCGTTAACATAAAGTTCATTTTCTTTTAAAAAAAATTCTACTCCCATAACTCCGATATAGTCTAGATTGGCCACTATTTTTCTTGCAATGGTGATAGCGCCATTTTTAAGGACTTCACTTGTTGACGAGGGTAAAGTTGTAGTTACGAGAATCCCTTTTTTATGTACATTTTCTCCTGGTTCAAAAGTCTTAATATTTCCATCTTTATCCCGGACTATTATTACGGATAATTCCCTATCAAAACTAATTACTTCCTCAGCTATAGATGGACAAAGTTTTTCCCCAAGAAAATGATCGTTGATATCATCTAGTGTTTTGACTAATATTTGTCCCTTTCCGTCATAACCTAGCCTACGTGTCTTAATAAGAATTGGTTTCTTTAGTCTAGTAAATAGCTTTTCAATTTCAGAAACTTCATCAATTCTATAAAATTGCACAGTTTTAATACCCAACGAATTAAGATAACTTTTTTCAGTTAAGCGGTCCTGAGAGATTTTAAGGGCTTTTACAGAAGGCCTCATGTTCACAAAGAGATCTAATTCCTCTAATGCTTTTGTGTCTATGTTTTCAAATTCATAAGTTAGAACGTCTACATTTTTTGCAAAAGCGACTAGGTTCTCATTGTCATCATAGTTTCCAAATACTATTTTGTTAGCCACTTGTGCCGCAGGACAGTCTGTATCAGGGCAATATATATTTACATTAAAACCTAAGTCAGCTGCAGCAGTAGCAAGCATTTTTGCTAATTGCCCTCCACCAAGAATTCCGATGGTCTTATTCAGGCTCATTTTTTACTCGGTTTGTTGTATCAGCGCGCCAATCTCGGATTTTCTGACCAATAACCTCATCGGTAACTGCTAAAACCTGTATCGCAAAGATAGCGGCATTGAAAGCACCTGGAGAACCAATTGCCATGGTTGCAACAGGGTAACCTTTCGGCATTTGTACTATTGAATAAAGACTGTCAACTCCTCTTAGATCGGTTGCGTTAATAGGTACTCCAATTACTGGGATATCAGTTTTTGAAGCAATCATTCCCGGTAAATGTGCTGCGCCTCCCGCACCAGCGATCACAACTTTTATTTTTCGCCTCCTTAGCGAATTAGCGTACTCGTACAACCTGTCTGGAGTTCTATGTGCAGATACAATTTTTTTTTCATAAGAAACATTAAGCTTTTCCAATAAATCGCATGCCTCTTGCATGATTTCCCAATCTGATTGACTCCCCATTACAACGGATACTTGTATATTTTTTTCAATTCCCATTATTGATCTCGCTTAAATATTTCTCTGCATCTAAAGCAGCCATGCATCCCATAGCAGCGGACGTTACTGCTTGCCTATAAATATTATCCACTAAATCCCCAGCGGCAAAAACTCCAGGAATAGAAGTTTTTGTAGTTCCTGGAACAGTAGACACATAGCCACTATCAAAAGTTTTGAGCTGATCTTTAATAAGATTTGAAGCAGGGGAATGTCCTATTGCTACAAAGACCCCTGAGCAAGTGATTTCAGATAATTTGTTGCTCAAAGTATCTTTTATCTGAATTCCAGTTACGCCTAGAGGATTATCTTCCCCTAATATGTCAGTTACTTCCTTATTCCATATGATTTCAATTTTTTCATTCTCAAAAAGACGTTTTTGTAAGATTTTCTCGGCTCGTAACTCATCTCTTCTATGGATCAAATAAACTTTAGAAGCAAATTTTGTTAAGAAAATTGCCTCTTCAACAGCCATATTTCCTCCCCCTATTACCGCAACTATCTTGTCTCTATAGAAAAAACCGTCACATGTTGCGCACGCCGAAACCCCAAAACCTTTATATTTTTCTTCATTATCGAGTCCTAGCCAATTTGCTTGCGCTCCTGTCGCTAAAATTACTGACTCTGTCAAATATTGTGAACCACTATCTGTTTCAACAAAGAAAGGTCGTTCAGTAAGATTTACTTTTGAAACATGTTCGGAAATAATTTCGCATCCCAGATTACGGGCATGATCTTCCATATTTTTCATTAAGTCTGGTCCAAGTATTTCTTTCTCTCCAGGCCAATTCTCAACCTCGGTAGTTATCGTGAGCTGTCCACCTGGCTGTATTCCTTGAAAGAGGATTGGTGATAACATAGCGCGTGAAGCATATACAGCAGCTGTATAGCCTGCTGGACCTGAACCAATTATTAAAAGTTTAGTTTTTTTTGGAGACATATTATCCTCAAATTTTTTCATAGGTTACAAACAAATTATTGAAGCCATGCGGCCAAAGTCTCTCTCAGATTTATGATAGGCCCTTCTATTTGAAAAAAATAATTCAGAATTTTCGTAAGTACACAAACCAAGATTATGTATATCATAAACTCCAAGCAGATTAAATCTACTTTCAATAAATAAAGTAAGATCAAAGAAATAATTACCATCCTCTTTGATAAAAAATTTTTCGAAACATGGATCAGCCTTTATAAAGCTCTCAACAAAATCTAATTTTACCTCATAGCATTTTTTAGAAATAGTTGGACCAATTGCAACGGAAACTTTCTTCATATCGACGCCAAGATCTTTTAGAGAATTTAGTGCATTTTCACAGACCCCGGCAAGAGCACCTTTCCAACCTGCGTGAATAGCCAAGATGAATCCACTTTCACTTTCATGAGCCAAGATAGGAGAGCAATCGGCGGTTAGTATTCCAATCCCAATACCCTTTAGATTGGTTATGACAGCATCTACTGGCTCGTAACTTAATTTGTCAAAGTCAGCTTTTTTATCAATAAATACCACCTTGTTTGTGTGTTGCTGGTTTGGAAAAAAAACTTTTTGACTTGAAATATCAAGCGCATCCAAGACCAACGCCCTATTTGCATAAATATTGCCTTTGCAATCGGTTGTATTTTCTGACAGATTCAAACTAGAATATATGCCGGTGGAAACTCCACCGGACCTACCAAAAAAACCATGCTTTACAGATTGCAAGTTTTTGCTTTTGAACATTTTTACCATATCAGTTCAGGCCTTCTAGATGTCTTTTAGTTTTTGTTATCGCAATAACTTTAAAAAGAGAACCCATTTCATCGGGATCAATGAGTCTCTTTATTTCGGACTCGATTGTTTTTGCTAAGGCTGAGCTGACATTTTTGGTTAAGCTTTTGAAGCGTTCCTCTATTCCAAGTTCGAGCAGAAAGTTTCGTTGTTCTTTAACCGGCGAAACATACAAATTTTTTTTAATAGCTATTTCTTTAAGGAGCCTGAAATTAACGTGCGAACTTAAATCACTTTGCCCTGGTTTTTCCAAAACACCTCTAAATTTATGGTTGTTTACGGCTTGAAGGGTATCCCCAATACCTGAAATGTTTCCATAATCTACCAAAAGCAAAACACCATCATATTTGATTAAATGATTACAAATATTTGAAAAAATCGAGATAGTCCGTTCAGAATATTCAAGCGTATCTCCTATTTTAAAATCTGAAAAAATACTGTCACCAGGCACCCAGATCTTATTATCTAAAGTGAAACAAAGTTTATCATTTTTTATTGCTATTTTTTTTTCGTGCCAGCCTTCGTTACTTCTCACATATTGGTTTATAGGAAGGGCATCAAAAAATTCATTCGCAATAATTATTTGTGGTTCTAAACTCAAGCCTTTGATATCTGATATCCACTTAACTTTTTCATTTTTGAGATTTTCTTTTTGCAAAGTTATCAGTCTCTCGGATTTTTCCAAAATTGTTATCTCAAGGCTTATTTTATTATTGGTAACCTTATAAATAGTTCTAATGGCGTCCTTTAGAAGTGTTCCTCTACCAGACCCGAGCTCTGTTATAGATAGACGTTTTTTATTTATGAATTCTTGGTAAAAATTCAATGCCCATAGCCCTATAAGCTCACCAAATGTTTGAGAGATCTCTGGAGATGTAATGAAGTCACCATCTCCCCCTAATACTTGATTGGATGTGTAATATCCATTTTTATCATCCCACAAGCATATTTCCATATATTGTGATATGCTTATTGGACCACTTTTTTTTATTAAATCTTTTATCTTTTTTTCAATTTGCATCAAGATTTCGCTTGGTGATCAAAAAAATCATTAAAAGTCCAAAAATAATCATCGGAATTGTGAGAAGTTGTCCCATTGATATTCCTACACCTGGGAAAAGCTCGACTACATATCCATAGGGATTTTCATTGGTTATAAAAAAAGCGTCAGGTTCTCTTAGAAATTCAATTGAAAACCTTATAACACCGTATCCTAGTAAAAAAGAGCCAAAAATGATGCCTGGTTTTTTAAGCGCTTTATAGAAAAAAACAAGATAATAAAAAATAAGCATCAAAACGATACCTTCAAAAAAAGCTTCATACAATTGCGATGGATGTCTGAAACAGGGTATTTCATTTGAGCTTGGACAAAATTTCCCCTGACCTTTTGTAAACTGGATACCAAATGTTGAGGTTGTTGGTTTACCCCAGAGCTCGCCATTAATAAAATTTGCAATTCTGCCAAAAAATAATCCAGGAGGGGATGCAAATGCGATCAAATCACCTAAAGACAACAAGCTAATTTTTTTCCTCATGCCAAATAGAATGCCAGCTATTAACACTCCTAAAAAGCCTCCGTGAAATGACATCCCACCTTCCCATATATACAAAGTTCTAATGGGATTATCAAAATAGTATGCCGGTGCGTAAAAGAGACAATACCCCAACCGACCCCCTACAATGATGCCCAAAATCATGTAGGTTATTAAATCATCTACTTCAGATCTTTCAATAATACTCGTATTGGAAAACCACAGGTCTTTATTTTGCACAAGCTTTGCCATAAAAAACCAAGCTAAAAGTATACCGGCTATATACGATAAACCATACCATTGTACATTGAGATGCAACCCAAATAAATTTAAAGTAAAAGCGGTCTCACTTATATTTGGATATTGAAAAATTTTTTCCTCCAAAAAAATAAAATTCCAATTATATTTTTGTTTAACGTTAAAATATAAAAATTTAAAGGAGAATCGATGCAATTTAAAAACCCATTTATTGATAATCTTTCTAAAGTTATGGCCGATGCCTTTGGAGCAGCACATTCGGCCAAAAACGAAGCAGAGAATGTTTTCAAGACCTGGTTAGATGGTTGGTTAGCGGACAGGGACTTTGTTACAAGAGAAGAGTTTGAAGCACTTAAGCTAAGTGTGGAAGAATTAAGGAATAAAAGTAAGCCGTCTACAAAAAGAAAGAAAAATTTAAAAAGCTAATATTTACAAGATATAGTGGAGATGAGGCTAGAATACCTAATTGTAGTAGAGATTTCAAAATTTTGTGGGTATACTGATAGAAAAAGAGGAGCAGTAACCCCATGACACGAGCAACGTCAATTATTTTTTTAGATGAAACGCATCCAATAGATGCCTTGGAACTAATAGCGCATGAAGAAAGCTGGGAATTCGCTAGAGATGATGATAATGAGATAATCGTTAGGATAGACGGAGGTTGGAAAAAGTATACTATCAGTGCTAGCTGGAATGTATCGCGAAACCTCTTTAAAACGATTTGTACATTTGAAATGATCCCACCAAGAAAAAAACTGGTAAAGCTCTATGAAACTATCAATTTAGTGAATGGCAGTGATGTTGATGGTAGCTTCACCTATGATAATGTAGAACAATTAATGAATTACACTACTAACATATTATTTTCGGACGAATTAATTATCTCAAATACAGAGCTAAGAGATTGGATAAAATCTTCTGTTGAAACAGCGGAAAAATTTTATCCGACCTTCCAAAAGAGCTGTTGGGGAGATGTAATGCCAAAAGATGCTATGTCGGCAGCTTTTGGAAAGATAGCGGGTTACGCTTAGGTAAATATAAGTGACTGCAGAAAAGAAAATTAATCAACGAATTAAAATTATTGGTTGTGGCAAGATGGCGTCTGCAATCCTAGATGCGTGGTTAAAAAAATCAATATCGCCCCAAGATATTTATGTGGATGATCCGAAGCCCTCTGAGTGGCTACTTGAAAAAAAGAAACATGGGCTGAATATAAATACAAAAGCAGATGTATCATTTGATTATTGCTTTATAGGAGTAAAACCACAGTCTCTAGATGAGATTAAACTAAAGCTAAGAGGGCTTTCCAAAAAAAACGTTACTTTTGTTTCAATGCTTGCTGGGATTAGAATAAATAGACTTGAGGATATAATTGGAAAAGATGAGTCGATTGTAAGGATAATGCCTAACTTACCTGCAGAGATACTAAAAGGCGTTACAGCAGTTAAAGAGAATAAATGGGTTGAACCAAAACAGTCAAAGAATTTGGCTTTATTATTAGAGGCCTTTGGGGAAACAGTAAAATTTGTTGAAGAGAAAAAATTTGATGCTGTCACGGCAATTTCAGGTTCTGGCCCAGCCTACATTTTTCTAATTGCTGAGTTGATGACAGAAGTTGGTATTAATTTGGGTCTTTCTTATGATGAAGCTTTTAAATTGGTAAAGCATACAATCGATGGTGCTGGAAGCTTAATAGTGAACTCATCGTTGCAGCCCCAAAAATTGAGGGAAAACGTAACCAGTCCTGGTGGAACGACCCATGAAGCGTTGGCCATATTGATGAACAAGGACAATGGTCTGCCAAAGATTTTCTCAGCAGCAATAAAAGCTGCAGCACAAAGATCAAAAGAGCTAAGTAAAGTTTAAGCTTTTAATTAATGCTTTAAATCTGAAATTTTGATACTTTTAGAAATGCCAGATTTTTTTGATACAGAATTAAGAGTGGGAGAGATCGTTAAAGCTGAAATTTTTAGGGAAGCTAAAAAACCAGCATACAAACTATGGATAAATTTTGGGGAAGAAATTGGGATTAAGACTTCGTCTGCTCAGATTACGGCTCTCTATACAACTCAAATGCTTGTAGGAAAGTTGGTAATAGCTGTAACAAATCTGGAGCCTAAGAAAGTTGGACCATTTATTTCGGAGGTCCTTGTACTTGGTGTCGATGGCAAAAATGTTGGTGATATTATTTTAATAGCACCTGAATATAAAGCTATTATTGGTAATAGGGTTCATTAAGAGGGACCAATTAAATGAAACCAAAAATAATCGTCACTAGAGATATACCTTATGAAGTAGAGTTAAAGTTAAAACAGTATTTTCGAGTTTCATTTAATCGCGAAGATAGAGTATTTAGTAACGATATATTAGAAAAAGCAATGGAAAATGCCGATGGAATAGTTTGTACTGTAACAGATAATATTACAGATAAGCTTCTTACTCTTCCCAACAAGAAAGTGAAAATCATTGCAAATATTGGTGTGGGCGTAGATCATATAGATTTACAATCAGCCAAACAAAATAATGTTATCATCACAAATACTCCTGACGTATTAACAGAGGCTACTGTTGATATAGCTACACTTTTACTTTTGTCTGTTACACGAAATGCATTTCTAATGGAAACAATGTTGCGACTGGGTGAATGGAAAGGTTTTTCTTTAACAGAGAACCTGGGAGTCGGTGTTCGCGGAAAAACTCTTGGACTTGTAGGAATGGGAAGAATTGGTAAAGCTTTTGGAAAGCGTGCACATGAGGTATTTGGAATGAAAGTCCTTTACTATAATCGTTCCCCGGTTACGGATCTTAAATTTGAGGCAAGTGTTCGTTTTGACTTAGATGCATTGCTGGAAGAAAGTGATGTAATTTCTTTGCATCTGTCAAGCGACAAGGGAAATAAGAACTTTATTTCAAAAAGCAGAATGAAGAAAATAAGGCCCTCGTCATTTCTAATTAATACATCAAGGGGAGATGTTATTGATCAAATGGCACTTATAGATTTACTGGAAAAGAAAAAACTTGCCGGTGCTGGTTTGGATGTCTTTCTTAATGAGCCAAAGGTTCCTCTCAGACTCAGACGCTTATCAAATGTTACTTTGTACCCTCATATAGGATCGGCCACACATGAAACAAGAACACAAATGGGAATGCTGGCAGTTGAAAATTTAATTGCATTTTTTAATGAAAAAAAGGTTGTCAACCAGTTATAAGATGTGAATGATATTTTTGTATAGCCCTTACCGACATCTTGCCCCCGCTATTTTCTTTAAGGCTGTTAATTGTAGCAATAATTCCACGAGATGTAGTATAGTAAGGGATCTTATTATTTAATGCTAAATATCGAATGTCTTTGCTATCTTCCAGCGATTGTTTGCCCTCAGTAGTGTTCATAACAATATCTATCTTTTTATCTTTCAGTAAATCCGAGATATTTGGTCGTCCTTCATAGACTTTCTTTACAGGTGAGCTATCAACTCCCTCCCTATCTAAAAAGGATTTAGTTCCCTTTGTTGCAATAATTTTAAAACCGATCTTCTCAAGAATTTTACATGCGTCACCCATCTCTTTAGTTTTATCTTCATTTCTAATTGATAAAAATACCGTCCCAGATTTAGGAAACTGCATGCCTGCAGCAATCTGTGATTTGAAAAAAGCTCCCTCGAAGCTGTCCGCAATACCCATGACTTCTCCAGTTGAACGCATTTCGGGGGTTAAAACGGTATCGCTACCGGGTAGTCTATCAAAGGGTAACACAGCTTCTTTGACAGCCACATAATTCAAATCTTTTCTATGGAAAGATAAACTGGATAGTCTTAAACCTATCATCAATTTTGCTGCTAGATTAGCTAGCGGTATTCCAGTCGTTTTAGATATAAATGGAATTGTTCTGCTTGCCCGTGGATTTACCTCCAATACAAATATATCACTTTCTTTTACGGCAAATTGAATATTCATTAACCCTATTACGTCCAATTCTTTGGCAAGAAGAGAAGATTGATATTTTATTTTCTCAATTATGTCCTTTCCAAGAGAGTGTGGTGGTAGAGAGCAGGCACTATCTCCTGAATGAATACCTGCCTCTTCGATATGCTCCAAAATCCCTGCAACAAAACAATCTTCTCCATCGCTGATTAAGTCTACATCAACCTCTATCGCAGCACCCAAATAGCTATCTAACAAAAGCGGAGTTTTACTGCTAATTTCTATGTTTGACTCTAAATATTTATTTAATTGCATTGGGTCATGAATTATTTCCATTGAGCTACCCCCTAAGACAAAAGAGGGTCTAGCAATTATTGGATAACTGAGGGATTCAGCAGCCTTTATGGCATTTGATTTTTTACCAACCGTCGTATTTTCAGGTTGTTTCAGTTTTAACTTTTCAATGACCTCTTTGAAGAGTTTTCGATCTTCTGAAATATTTATGGATTTGGGTGTTGTTCCTAAAATTTTAACACCCCTTCTATCAAGATCATCGGCTAGTTTGAGCGGCGTCTGCCCTCCAAACTGCACAATTACCCCAATCAAATTGCCCTTTTTCTTTTCTTTTTCAATTATGTTCATTACTGACTCAAAGTTTAAAGGCTCAAAGTAAAGTTTGTCAGAGGTATCAAAGTCGGTAGAGACAGTTTCGGGATTACAATTAATCATTATAGTTTCAACGCCTTCTTCACTAAGCGAGAAACAAGCATGACAGCAACAGTAATCGAACTCAATGCCTTGACCGATTCTGTTGGGACCACTGCCAAGAATTATTACTTTGTCTTTATTTGAGGGTTGAGCTTCACATATTTGGGTAGTAAAAGTGGATACGTCATAGGTAGAGTATAGATATGCGGCCTCGGACTGAAATTCGCCACCACAGGTATCAATTCGCTTATATACTGGAAGTATACCGTACTTTCGTCTCTTATCTTGAATATTATCCAAAGGAGTAGACAACAATTTAGCTATTCTTTCATCACTAAACCCTCTAGACTTTGCCTCGCCCAAGACCTCCTGATTTATATCTGGGCCCGAGCTTGAAATACTTTTTTCAAATAGAATAAGTTCCTCTATTTGATTTAAAAACCATTTGTCTATTCTTGTTATTTCGTATATTTCGTCAGTAGTGAAACCAATTCTAAAAGCTTGCCCAATAAGAAATATTTTCTCAGGAGTATTTTTGGATAATTTTTTGTAAAGCGCGGGTTTATCCATATTGGTATGAATAATTGCAAGCCCAGAAGTTTTATTTTCAAGAGAGTTCAAAGCTTTTTGCAGACTTTCTTGGAATGTTGCCCCAATGGCCATAACCTCTCCAACCGATTTCATTGAAGTACCAAGCTCGTTTGATATCGACGGAAATTTTTCAAATGCGAAACGAGGTATTTTTGTAACAACATAATCGATCGTTGGCTCGAAGCTCGCGGGGGTAGTTTTTGTTATATCATTCTGCAACTCATCAAGTGTGTAGCCTATGGCTAGTTTCGCGGCAACTTTAGCTATTGGGAATCCTGTTGCTTTCGATGCAAGGGCAGATGATCTAGACACACGGGGGTTCATTTCAATAATTAGCATTTCTCCATTTTGCGGATTCACTGCCCATTGAACATTTGATCCGCCAGTTTCAACACCTATCTCTTTCAAAACTTCTAAAGAGTTGTTACGCATTTTCTGAAACTCTTTATCGGTAAGTGTCATCGCCGGTGCTATGGTTATGCTATCACCTGTATGGACTCCCATAGGGTCAAAGTTTTCAATAGAGCAAACTATAATGGCATTGTCATTTTTATCTCTTATTACTTCCATCTCAAATTCTTTCCAACCTAGGAGGCTTTGATCGATAAGAATTTGATTAGCTGGCGATGCGTCTAAACCATTCATACAAATTTCTCTGAAGTCATTTTCGTTATAGGCAACTCCGCCACCTTTGCCTCCCAAAGTAAAACCGGGCCGAATAACTGCGGGCAAGCCAATTATATCTAATGCTTTTACAGCTTCGTCCAATGAATTAGCAATTTCAGATTTTGGGCTCTTTATTCCAATACTTTCCATTGACTGTTTGAAGAGTTTTCGATCTTCCGCTTTCTCTATTGCATCCCTATTAGCTCCGATAAGCGCAACATTATAATCCTTTAGCGTCCCTGCCTTATCCAACTCGATCGCAATATTAAGTGCCGTTTGTCCACCCATAGTTGGTAAAATAGCATCTGGTTTTTCTATCTTAATAATTTTCTCTATTACTTCTGAATTTATTGGTTCTATGTAGGTAACATCGGCAAGTTCTGGATCTGTCATAATTGTGGCGGGATTTGAATTAACTAGTATTACTCTAAGACCTTCTTCTTTGAGTGCCTTACATGCTTGAGCACCGCTGTAATCAAACTCGCAAGCCTGTCCTATAACTATGGGTCCTGCACCGATAATTAAAACTGACTTAATATCAATTAGTTTTGGCATTTAAATTTTTTCTTTAATTCGTGAAACTATAAGTGTACAAGAATTTATAAACATAACCCTTTTTAAAACTGTCACTAATAAAATCAATAAGTTTTTGGTTAGTGAATAGGTAGAATAGATGCATTTGTACAGATCACATAACTGTAATGAATTACGAGCAGGAAACGATGGGGAGCTCGTAAAGCTCTCTGGTTGGGTACATAGAGTACGTGATCATGGAGGCGTGCTTTTCATTGACCTAAGAGATCATTTTGGTCTTACCCAAGTTTTAGCAGATCCTGATAGTCCCGTTTTTAAAAATGTAGAAAATGTGAGAGCAGAGTGGTGCATATCAATAGAAGGAACTGTGAGAAAGAGAGATAGTTCTTTAATAAATGAAAAATTGCCCACAGGGGAGATTGAGGTTTTCATAGCAAAAATAAATATTTTAGGGGCTTCGGAGGAACTTCCTTTACCTGTTTTTGGAGATCTTCCATATCCAGAAGAAACAAGACTAAAGTATCGTTTCCTGGATTTAAGGAGAGACAGAATGCACCAGAATATTATATTAAGATCAAAAATAATCGAGTTTATACGAAAAGAGATGTGGGAAAACGGTTTCAACGAATTTCAAACGCCAATAATATCATCATCTTCTCCGGAAGGAGCGCGAGATTTTTTAATTCCCTCACGATTACATCCTGGAAAGTTTTATGCGCTACCGCAAGCTCCTCAAATCTACAAGCAGCTGATAATGGTTGGTGGCTTTGATAAATATTTCCAGATTGCACCATGCTTTAGAGATGAAGATCCTAGATCGGATAGATCTCCAACTGACTTTTATCAGCTAGATATAGAGATGTCTTTTGTCGAGGAACATGATGTATTTAAATTGGTAGAAAAAGTGTTTGTCAAACTCTTTGAAAACTTTTCGGACTCCTATGCAGTTAATAATAACTTTCCTATTATTAGCTTTGCCCAATCTATGGAGTGGTACGGTACTGATAAACCAGATTTAAGAAATCCAATAAAAATGATGGATGTTTCCGAGTTTTTTGTTTCTTCAGGGTTTAAAATCTTTGCTGATATTTTGACGAAAGCTGGAACACAGATCAAAGCAATACCAGCAAAAAGTGGAGGCAGTAGGAAATTTTGTGACAGAATGAACAAGTTTGCGCAAGAGCAAGGACTACCAGGTATGGGCTATATCTTTTGGCGGTCAGATGATAGTGGTAATTTAGAAGCAGCAGGACCAATAGCAAAAAACTTAGGCGAGGAAAAGACAGAAAAATTAAGAAATTTTCTCGGTCTTGATAAAGGAGATGCAGCCTTTTTCTTGGGTGGTGTACCTGCCCATTTTAATGATATTGCCAGCAAGGCTAGGGACATCGTTGGTATCGAACTAGACATTACAAATTCAAATTCTTTTGAGTTTTGTTGGATCACTGATTTTCCAATGTATGAAAGAGATACAGAGACAGGAAAAATTGAGTTTTCACATAACCCTTTTTCGATGCCAAAGACCGATTTATTGAGTAAAGATATTGATCCTTTGAGTGTATTGGGGATGCAGTATGATTTATCGTGTAATGGGTATGAGATTTTGTCTGGCGCAATTAGAAATCATAAACTAGAGAACTTGTTTAAGGCGTTTGAAATTGCGGGCTATACAAAAGAGGAGGTTGAGAGCCAGTTTTCAGGTTTAGTAAATGCTTTAAAATATGGTGCTCCACCTCATGGAGGATGTGCTGCTGGTATCGATAGGATAGTAATGCTTTTGGCTAAGGAAGATAATATAAGGGAAGTTATTATGTTTCCTATGAACCAAAAAGCAGAGGACCCTATGCTTGGATCCCCCAGGAGTCCAACCGTAGAACAGTTAGATGAACTTAAATTAAAAACAATCGATAACGATCTATAAATTCATTTAATAGAATAGATTGATTACTAAACAAGTCGGTATCCAAAGAATAATAGATACTATCGTGGTAATAGAAAACTTGCGTTTGAGATTAGGATTTATTGGAGATGAAGGTGCGGTCCCTTCAATGATATTTCTCTCATCATTTTGGGTGGTAACATTTATAGGTAAAATGATAAATAAAATAATAAACCAGTAAACTGATAATAGTACTATTGCAGATGTTATTGTCATTGTTTGACTTCCTCTAACTCGATGAGAGTGCCATTAAAATCCTTTGGGTGCAGAAAAATTACTGGATTACCATGCGCACCAATTTTAGCTTCTCCATCGCCTAATACAGTTGCTCCATCTTTTTCTAAACTCAAAATAGCACTATTTATGTCCTCTACTTCAAAACAAACATGGTGTATCCCACCTTTTTTATTTTTCTCCAGAAAGTTTTCTATTGGGCTTTTTTCTCCCAGTGGTTCTAGCAATTCTATCTTGGTATTTGGTAATTCAATAAATACTACCTTAACGCCATGATCTATTTGATCGATGGGAGAACTTATTTTTACTCCCAGCATATTTTTATAGGTTTTTACAGCCTCATCTAATTTGGGTGTTGCTATAGCGATGTGGTTTAGTTTTCCAATCATTTTCACACTTTCTTATTATAGTTTTTCAAAAAATTTTTATAGATATCTTTTAGCAAAACAATATCATCGAGCTTAGTGTTTTCATTAATTTGGTGCATAGTATCGCCAACTAAACCAAACTCTACAACTGG
Organism: uncultured Alphaproteobacteria bacterium; assembly: GCA_902596605.1. Taxonomy (GTDB): domain Bacteria; phylum Pseudomonadota; class Alphaproteobacteria; order Rhodobacterales; family Rhodobacteraceae; genus CACIJG01. The sequence continues at coordinate 65,442 of CACJUU010000003.1, forward strand.
GCAGTATTCCCGCATAAATCGAGCATCTGATGTGCCGCCTCCAGTGGAAATTTTACAATCTACACCTGATATTTCTTTTATTGAAGTTGTTAATAGGTCTGAAAGTTGACCTGGCTCAGTCAAAAAGCTTTCACCAGAACATTTATACTCAATTTCCAGAGTCGCATTAGTTTCTTCATTATGCTTGGTGACAAGCGAGTCTAATTTTTTTGTTAGCGATAAGCATGAATGCTGATCATTAAAACGCACGTTAAAGTTGGCATAAGAATTCTCTGGTATAATATTCAATGCTTCATTTTTTGTATCTATCGTTGAGATGTTCAAGCTAGAGGGCTCAAAAAAATCGCTGCCTTCATCTAGCTTAAGGGATTTTAATTCTTTGAGAAAGTGAATTATTGCTTCGACCGGGTTAACTGCTTTGTCAGGATAAGCTATATGACCTTGCTTTCCTTTACAAACTATAAATCCGCTTAACGAACCACGTCTACCAATTTTTATAGTATCGCCTACCAACTTGGAGGAGGTAGGCTCACCAACAAGACAGTGGTCAAAAGCTTCGTTATTTTCAACAGCCCACTTCAAAAGTTCTTTTGTACCGTGTTCAGCGTGACCTTCCTCATCACTCGTGATTAATAGCACGAAAGAGCAACTAAGCTTCTCTTCCTCAATGATTTCTTTAAGTGCAATAAGGAACGCTGCAACAGAAGATTTCATATCTACTGAGCCTCTACCAAAAATTCTACCGTTCCTAATATCACCACTGAATGGATCGCTATCCCATAAACTTACCTCCCCTGGTGGTACTACATCTACGTGACCATTAAAGGCAAGGGTTTTCTTGAAACCCGACTTTGGAGACCACCGTGCAAAAAGGTTTTTTACACCTTGAGTGGAGAAAACTTTTGTTTGGAAACCTAATTGCTCAACAAATGAAGAAATAAATTCTAGAGATCCGCCGTCGTCTGGAGTAATTGACCTAAAACCAATAAGTTTTTTTGTCAATAATATTGGATCGTCTATCAATTTAGTCATGATTAGTCTCGTAATAAATCATTTATAGAAGTTTTACTTCTTGTTTTTTCATCGACCTGTTTGACTATTACAGCGCAATAAAGGTTTACCCCTCCTTTGGATGGCATAGAACCTGAGACAACCACGGAGTAAGGAGGTATTTCTCCATATGTTGTTTCACCAGTTTCTCTATTAAATATTTTTGTAGATTTTCCAATAAACACACCCATGCCTACTACAGCTCCCTCTCTGACAATGCAGCCTTCTACAATTTCCGACCTTGCTCCAATAAAGCAATTATCTTCGATAATAGTAGGCGATGCTTGCATAGGCTCTAATACACCTCCTATTCCTACTCCACCTGAAAGGTGCACATTTTTGCCTATCTGAGCACAAGATCCAACTGTTGCCCAAGTATCGACCATTGTTCCACTATCAACATATGCACCAAGATTTACAAATGAGGGCATTAGAACAACGTTTTCGCCAATGAAGGCTGATTCTCTAACTACAGTATTAGGAACGGCTCGGAAGTTTTTATTTTTCCACTCAGTTTCACCCCAGTCTTTAAACTTGCTATCCACTTTATCCCACCAAGTTGATTTTTGTGGCCCACCTGTTTGTAATTCCAATTCTCTAAGCCTAAAACTTAATAGAACTGCTTTTTTAGTCCATTGATTTACCACCCATTCACCTGAGGCCTTTTTTTCTGCCACTCTTAAAGTACCGTTCCCTAGTAGATTTAAAGTTTGTTCAACGGCCTCTTTAGTTTTCCCAACTGTTTTTTCATTTATTTCGTCTCTGCTCTCCCATGAGGTCTCGATTACGTTTTCTAGTTCTTTATTCACCATAGTATTCCCTTCAATTATTATTCATATTTTAAAAAAAATTCTCTCATTTCATTTCGCTGCAAAGGATGAAAATTATCATCAGATACCGTTAAAATACGCATCTTACCTTTTTTATCTTTCCAAAAAGTCATACCCTCCAAATTATCAAACTGATTAGCCGTTGAGGTAAAAACAATTATTGGCTCTGTATTATCAAACTTATCTAAAGAAATTAACCTAAATCTTGTTTTAAAGCCTTGGGTCCATGAGAATTTGCGTTCCAGTATCAATAAAAGACCCATAGGTAAAATCTCTGCATCGGTAACCAAAAAGTTGTCCTCTATTTTTACATATTTGATAATTTCCCATTTATTATTTTGTAATCTGAAAATCGGGATATCGGAAATGCCTAAGGGAGGTTTTTCTGGTATGGCTATCAAGCGATTTTCATCATCAACTGCTAGAGCCTCTATACCCTTATTCACAGATAGTTTTCTAAACATTGGATGCTTAGGAACAAAGATACCTTTTCCCTCAACTTCTGTATGCATCATTATTCTGTGATTTGACTCAAAAGAAATATAATAATTATTGTTTGCATCCATAACGATTGACTCGCTGTCTGTATTACGACCATTTAAATGTTCGCCCTTGCTAGACAATATTCGGCCTTTTTTGATTACTGAATATCCGGTTAAAATGTCATTATCGTCACGACGCAATTCCAGAACAAAAAAAAATGACTTATCGGTGACAATTAAAGCCTCGGTCCCTGCATTTCTAATTATGAGGCCAGAAAAACCACCATAATCTTTTTCGTTTCTATCAATATTCAAAAAACCAACTTGTTCTAACTTCCATTTCTTAACATCAGCTTTAAGTATGGGTATCGACCCAAAAAGAATTATTAGGATAAAAACAACGTTTTTCATTACACTAAATTTTTAACATTTACAAACCGAAGTAAACACCACCCTATAAACAATAAAACAATAATCGGCACTAAACCGATTTGCTGTGACCCACTAGCTAAAGTGAACCAAGTAATTAGAGCCGGAGCTAAAAATGCTGTTGCTCTCCCTACAAGCGCGTAGAGTCCAAAGGTTTCGGTTATCTGCTTTTCGTCAACCAAGAAAATTAATAAAGTGCGGGACGCAGATTGGATAGGTCCACTCACAAACCCAAGTAAGCCTCCGGCTACATAAAATATTATATCTGGTGTATTCGACTTGGGGTCCAAAGGTAATCCGTAGAATTCTGATCTATTTAACCCAAATATCACAAGTGTGACAATTAGAAGTCCTCCAAGCATAATACTAATACAAAATTTAGAGCCGTACTTGCTGTCCAAAGTACCGCCCCAATACGCTCCAATTGTGCCAGTTGCTGCTGCCAAAATTCCAAAAATACCGAGTTGCACAGTATTCATCTCTAATACGCCCGCCGCATAGATTCCACCGAAGAAAAAAATTCCATTCATAGCATCTCTGTAGAACATTGAAGCCACTAAAAACCAACCTAAAGAAGGTTGATTTCTTAAGTTAATAATATTGAAAAATAGGTCTTTAATAGCTTTTTTTACATTTAGTTGAGATGGTGTTGTCATCCGTACGTCGGGTACGAAAACAAAAAATGGAATCATGAATAAAATATACCAAAAGGCCGTTAGTGGCCCCACAATTCTCGTACCCTCTCTGTCAGCAGCGTCTAATCCCAGTGCTGGATTACTACCTAGTAATGTCAACCCACTTTCTTGTTCAACGAATAGGCCCAACATTATGATAAGAGATACTAATCCACCTAAGTAACCTAGTCCCCATCCCGCTCCTGAAAGCTTACCAAGCTTATCCGGTTTCTCAAGACTTGGCATCATAGCATTAGTGAAAACTGTCGAAAAATCGGCCGCAATAAAACCAACAGTATATGCAAATAAAACCCAGAATGTATTCTCAAGGTTTGGCTCGGCAAACCACAAAGAAAAAGTGGAAATTACAAAAAAGACAGAAAATAAAAGTATCCAAGGTTTTCTTTTCTGAGTTTGATCCGCCAGCGCTCCTAAAATCGGCGAAAAGATAGCAACAACTATTCCAGAAACTGTCACGGCCATCCCAATTAATGCTTGGCCCTCAACAGGGTTTTCTGCCACCGCTTGCACAAAATATGGACCAAATATAAAAGTGGCAATCAAAGTATGTATAGGTTGGCAGGCCCAATCGTACAGCATCCATGAGTATACCTTTAGCTTATTTTTCATTTATGGCCTGCAATTCGTTTATATTTTTGTGCTTTTATTTTATTAATTATTTACTATCTTTACAATGTAATACAATTTTTATGGGAGTTTATTTTTGGTATCGTTACTTCAAATTGTTCACATGTTACTCGATGTGTTGAAGTACATCATTATAGCTCAAATTGTTTTAAGTTGGCTTATAAACTTCAATATTCTTAACATTCATCAGCCACTTATTAATCAGATTTGGCGTGGCATAAACCAAGTGTTAGAGCCATTGTATGGTCCGATAAGACGCCGCATGCCCTACACTGGTGCCATTGACTTTGCTCCTTTGATTGTTTTTATAGCCATTTTGGCACTACAGATAGTTATAAGAAATAACATTGGAAACTTCTATTAGTCTTTTTTATTCCTTCGCGCCAGTTCGCGCAGGCGAAGGGCTTTAAGCTTTATGAATCCTTCTGCATCACCTTGATTATAGTAACCTTCGTCGTCCTCAAATGTTACTAATTGTTTGGAGTATAAACTCTTTGATGATGATCTGCTTACAACGTGAGCGGTTCCCTTGTACAATTTCATTTTTACAGTTCCTTCAACACTATCCTGGCTTTTATCAATAAGGGTCTGTAAGAGATCTCTTTCGGGGGTAAACCAAAGACCATTATAAATTAACTCAGCATATCTTGGCATTATGTCGTCTTTCAGATGTGCAGATCCACTATCTAGCGTAAGGCTTTCAATTGCTCTGTGAGCTTGTAAGAGTATAGTTCCTCCTGGTGTTTCATAAACACCTCGCGATTTCATTCCCACAAATCTATTCTCTACTAAATCGAGCCTTCCTATTCCATGCAGTCTACCAAGATCATTAAGTCTCTTTAGTAAGTTTGCAGGTGAGTATTCTTTGTCATCAATTGCTATTGGATCTCCATTCTTAAAGCTGATTCTTATGTAATCGGGTTTATCAGGTGCTTTTTCTGGATCATTTGTCCTCTGATATACATACTCTGGAGCTTCATCTTCTGGATTTTCCAAAATTAAACCTTCTGAAGATGTATGTAATAAATTAGCATCCACTGAAAAAGGAGGTTCCCCTACTTTATTTGCTGCAACAGGAATTTGGTGTTTTTCGGCAAAATCTATTAATTTTGTCCTACTACTTAGGTCCCATTGTCTCCAGGGTGCAATAATTTTTATATCTGGATTAAGAGAGTATGCTCCTAATTCAAATCGTACCTGATCATTTCCTTTTCCTGTAGCACCGTGACTTATTGAGTCTGCACCGACAATATTAGCAATCTCTATTAACCTCTTTGAGATCAGCGGCCTCGCTATTGATGTTCCCAGCAAGTATTGACCTTCGTAAACTGTATTGCATCTAAACATCGGAAAAACATAGTCCCTAACGAACTCCTCAGTGAGATCGTCAATAAAAATATGCTCTGGTTTAATTCCGAGTAAGAGAGCTTTTTCTCGCGCAGCATCTAGTTCCTCACCTTGACCAAGATCAGCGGTAAAACAAACCACCTCATAGTCTAACTCAGTTTGTAGCCACTTCAATATAACTGAAGTGTCAAGCCCGCCAGAGAAAGCAAGAACTACTCTTTTCTTTTGTGCCATGTATGGAGTCCTTTCCTTACAACAATTTCTGTGATTGACAGTGTTTGTCTATCTATCCAAACTTAGAACACAGTTTTTAAATTGTGTAAAATATTATAAACAAGATTAGAAAGGTTTACCATGATCGAAGAAATTTCATCATTTAATTTTAATACCACGCCTAGAATTGTTTACGGTCCTAACGTGTCAAAAGACGCGGATTCATTTTCTAAATTAATGGGTAATAGAATTCTTCTCGTCACTGATAAAGGGTTAACCAAGTTGGGACTTTATGAGGATTTGCTTAAAAATCTTGAAAAGTATGATGCAAAAGTAACGGTATTTGATGACGTAGAGGCGGACCCATCATTAAAAACTTTGGAAAAGGCAATAAATTTTGGAAGAGAAATAGCTTGTACTGGGGTTATCGGATTTGGTGGAGGTTCTTCAATGGATGTTGCCAAGCTAACGGCTTTAGTTCTAGGATCAGGAGAAAATTTAGAAAGCGCATGGGGGGTAGGGAACGCTATAGGCCCGAGATTACCTCTATGTTTAATACCGACCACTGCTGGAACTGGGTCCGAGGTTACTCCTGTTTCAATTATTACCGTAGATGGTGATGAAAAAAGGGGGGTTTCTTCGCCGATCATCCTTCCAGACTTCGCAGTATTAGACCCTGTTCTAACCTTAGGCTTGCCGGCTGCAACTACTGCCGCCACCGGAATTGATGCAATGGTGCATGCAATCGAAGCCTATGCATCAAAAAATAAGAATAACAATCCTATGTCTGGCATCCTTGCAAAGGAGGCATTGGTGCTATTGGGGAGCTCAATTAAAATGGCTGTCTCAGATCCAAAAAACTTAGAAGCGAGAGGAAAAATGTTACTTGGAGCAATGTTAGCTGGAATGGCTTTTGCAAATTCTCCTGTAGCCGCAGTTCATGCTCTAGCTTATCCACTTGGGGGGAGTTTTCATATAACCCATGGATTATCAAATGCTCTTGTACTTCCAGGAGTGCTACGGTTCAATGCAGTAGACGTATGGGCAGCTAAAAAATATGCAGAGCTTTATCCTTTTCTTTTTCCAAGCGAAGAGTTAGGGAATAATAACCAAACGAATGCATCGTTGTTTATCGAAAAACTGACTGTATTATCTAAAGAGTTGGGACTACCCCAAAGATTACGAGATGTTTCAATTCCTGAAGATGCCTGTGCGTCTATGGCTAAAGACGCTATGAAGCAAACCAGGTTGTTGGTAAATAACCCCAGGGAGGTTACTGAGCAGGATGCTTACGATATATATAACTCGATTTGGTAAGATTACATGCGATTAGCATATAGTCGTTTTGGAGAGGGTAACGCAGGCAACGTTGTTATTTTGCATGGACTTTTAGGGTCGAAAAGAAATTGGTTTGGCATTGGAAAATCTCTTTCAGATCTTGGCTTCCACGTCTGGCTTATTGATCTGAGAAACCATGGAGCGTCTGAATGGAGTGATAAGCATACTTATTTCGATCTGGCAGAGGACGTTAAAAAACTTCTTGAAGAACAGGGAATATTTAACAGCATCCTGATAGGGCATTCAATGGGTGGCAAGGCTGCGATGGTTTTAGACAAACTCTATCAGGGTTTTATATCAAAGTTAGTTATAGTAGATATAGCACCAGTAACCTATGCGCCAAATTTTGAAAATTATTTAAAAGCTTTATCGTCGCTTGATCTTGGCAGGTTCAACACGAGATCTGAAATTGATACAAAGCTTTCTGAATATTTCGGGGAAGTCAGTTTTAGATCTTTTCTGATGCAAAACTTAAAGATTGACGAAAAAAAAAGTTTCTATTGGCGTATTAATTTAACATCTTTAATTAAGAATTCTGTCGCCATTAGTGAGTTTCCAGTAATAAATGGTGTCTCTAATACCGAGGCTCTTTTCTTGTATGGTGAATTATCAGAATATGGTGTAAAGGAACATAAAGATACAATAAAAGAAAGTTTCCCATTTAGTGAATTTGCTCCTGTAGCTAAAGCTGGGCACTGGGTTCATGTTGAAAAACCTATAAAATTTCTAGAAATAGTTACAAAATTTATAAAATCGGATTAGTATCTATTATTATGGGTCAAAGAACATGGATGATTATTTAGTAAAATCGATAAACAACTATCCTCTGAAAAAAGGCTTGGTAAGAACCAGAGAGCAAGTCCATTTTTTTATCAAATTCGAAGGGAAAAAATACCCTATTTCTTTTTTTGATGAGAATCTTTTAGAAGTCGAAACAAGTATTGTTCCAAAGTTGCGGGGATTAGTGGATATCTACAAGCTTGATAAATTTTTTGCTCAGGGTTTATTAGTCATGATGGAAAGCAATGAGTATATCACCAAGTATGAATATAAAAGATACACTCCTTCAAAGACAACGCAACCCTCCGATTACGTATTGCAAGGTATATGTAAAGGCTGAGAGGATTTAAAGCTCACATTGCTAGAAAAAAACAATCAAAGGGTATATGTGAATGGGGAATTCTTTTCAAAAAAAGAAGCTAGTATCTCAGTATTTGACAGAGGTTTTTTATTCTCTGACTCTGTTTACGAAGTAACTGCTGTTCTTGACGGCAAGTTAGTAGACTGGAAAGAGCATTTTGCCAGACTTATTAGATCACTGGGTCATTTGAAAATTGAAAATAATTTTCAAGAAGAAGACTTTTATCAAATTCAAAGAAAATTAATAAACGAAAATCAGCTAAAAGAAGGGCTTTGTTATGTTCAAGTCACAAGGGGCGTTGCAGAGAGAGACTTTAATTTTGCAAAAAAGTCATTATTACCCACCGTAGTAATATTCACACAGGAAAAACAAATTTTAAAGAATGAAGCTAGTAAAGTGGGCGTAAAAATCATAACAGTGCCTGACGATAGGTGGCGAAGAAGAGATATAAAGACCACTCAACTTCTTGCGCAATCATTAGCAAAAACTCATGCGGTCCAAGAAGGTGTGGATGATAGCCTACTTATTCAAGGTGGCTTCATAAATGAGGGCTCATCAAGTAATGTATTCATTTTTAAAGACGAAAGAATTATTACGCCAAGTTTGTCAAATGATATCCTCGGAGGTATTACTAGGTCTTCTGTAATAAAATTTTGTCAGATAAATAATATTGAAATCAAGGAGCAAAAGATCAACATTGACGATTTGATGAATGCACAAGAGGTTTTTCTTACATCAGCTACTGGTTTCGTGCTCCCCGTTATCGAAGTAAATGGAAGACGCGTGGGAAATGGATTAGTTGGAGATACGGTTAAAAAAATCCAGCACATATATATAGAACAGATTAAAGCAAAACTTTCCTAGATTTTACAGATCGAGTCACTTCTGGAACTTTTTTTTCCAGTCATCATAAGGCATACCGTAAACATACTCTTGAGCCTCCTCAACTGATAAGGCCACATCTGACTCTCTAGCTGCCTCATGCATCCATTTGTATAAACAATTTCTACAAAACCCTGTTAAGTTCATTATGTCTATATTTTGTACTTCAGTTCTACTCTGCAAATGAGAGATTAATCTTCTGAAAGTTTGGCTTTCAATTTTTTCTAAGTTTTTAATATTCATTTATCTCGCTCATCAATTAAAAAAAAGTTTTCTATTCTTTATAATTCTTTATTCTACAGAAAAAACGAAAATATCGAGCATATAAATGAAAAAGCAACTTCATAGAAACCGTAAAGTAAAAATAGTAGCTACTCTGGGTCCTGCCTCAGACACTAAATTTGAAATTAGAAAAATGTTTTTAGCAGGGGCAGATATTTTCAGATTAAATATGTCCCATGGTGATCACTCAGCTGTGGAAAAGAGACATAATATCTTAAGAGATTTAGAGAAAGAATTTTCGAGACCAATTTGTATTCTGGCCGATCTACAGGGTCCAAAGCTGAGATGTGGTGATTTTAAGGGTGCAAAGTCTAGTTTAGAAGCGGGACAAAAGTTTTGTTTTGATCTAATAGAAAGGCTGGGAAATAAAGAACGAGTTTGTCTACCACACCCTAAGATATTCCAGTCAGTAAAAAAGGGAGACAAGCTACTGATCGATGATGGTAAAGTTGCTATGCAAGTAAATAAAGCATCAGAAAAGAAAATAGAGTGCACTGTTTTGAATGATGGAATTATTTCAGACAAAAAAGGGGTTAATTGCCCAGATAGTATTTTAGACCTCGCTCCTTTAACAGAAAAAGATAAGCAAGACTTGGAGTTTGTTTGTGGTCTTGGAGTAGACTGGATCGGGTTATCTTTTGTACAGAGAGCGAAAGACATAGATAATGTAAAAAAGTTTTTAAAGGGAAGGGCAGGCATTATTGCAAAAATCGAGAAACCTGCTGCAGTAAGAGTTTTTGACTCGATTATTGATTCTGCCGATGGAATTATGGTGGCACGGGGAGACCTTGGTGTTGAATTGCCAATTGAAGCGGTCCCACCTATTCAAAAAAAACTAGTAATGAAATCACGTCAAAAGGGAAAGCCTGTAATCGTAGCAACACAAATGATGGAAAGTATGATTCATTCGACTACACCAACCCGAGCTGAAGTTTCGGATGTCGCGCAGGCAATATATGATGGCGTAGATGCAGTAATGCTGTCCGCCGAAACAGCAATAGGCATTCATCCAGAGAAAGTTATAAAAGCAGTAGATAAAATCGCCATTGAAACTGAAAAAGACCCTTTGTACTTCCAAAACTTGGAAACCTCGAGATCAGTTTCGAAAGAAGGAGTTTCAAATGCAATAACTGTTGCTGCGAGAGAGGTAGCTGATAACATAAACGTAAAGGTTATTTGTTGCTTTACTCATGGTGGAACAACAGCTGAGCTTGCATCTAGGGAGAGACCTCGAGCACCAATAATCGCACTAACTCCATATACGGAAACAGCAAGGAAACTAACCTTGTTTTGGGGGTTGCATTGTGCGGTTACTACACCCGTTGATCGATTTAAGAGGGCAGTAATGAATGCTGTTAAAGCAGCTAAGTTATTCGACTTTGCTTCAGGGAAAGATCTAATCATTGTTATTGCAGGTGTGCCATTTAATACACCTGGATCAACTAACATATTGAGGGTGGTGTCTTTAGAAGAAAACTTTGATGATTTTTGATAAAAATATAAAGAAATGCTTGTATAGTTATTAGAATATCCCTATAAACACGTTGAAGCGGTGTGTTGAGAAAACGAAATGCCTAAGATGAAAACAAAATCAGGTGCTAAAAAGCGGTTTAAGGTGACGGCGTCCGGGCGCGTGAAGTCCGCGCAGGCAGGGAAAAGGCACGGTATGATAAAAAGATCGAGCAAATTTATACGAAACGCTAGAGGCACAACAACTTTGTGTAAGGCAGATGAAAATATTGTTAAATCTTATATGCCTTATTCTAGGTAGGAGGATTAATAGTTGACCAGAGTTAAATCAGGAGTGGTAACGCACGCTAGGCACCGGAAGGTGGTAAAGGCGGCTAAAGGCTACTATGGCGCAAGAAGTCGGAACTTTAGAACGGCTAAACAAGCTGTAGACAGAGCTATGCAGTACGCGACAAGAGATCGTAAGGTTCGGAAGCGTGTTTTTAGAGCTCTCTGGATACAGAGATTGAACGCGGCTGTAAGGCAAATAGACAGCAACCTCAATTATTCGAAGTTTATACATGGGCTGGATAAAGCTGGCATCAATCTCGATAGAAAAGTTCTAGCAGACATTGCGGTACATGACCCAAAAGCTTTTGGACAGATAGTATCTCGTGCGCAAGGCGCACTAAACTAGTAACATGACCGATTTTATTCGGTACAAAATGTTCTTATGATAAATCTTAGATCTGTCTATGGAAATTTCATTACAAAATAGCAAGTATATAGGGCTAGTTAAGAATGCTCAGTCGGTTAATGATCTTGAACAGGTTAGGATCAAGCTTCTTGGTAAAAAGGGGGAGATTTCTAACCTGTTAAGATCATTGGGTCAGATGGAAGCTAAAGAGCGACAAATAAAATCTCCAGAGTATAACAATCTCAAGCAATCTCTGGAGGAGGCTATCAAAAAGAGAAGAGAAATCTTACTGAATAAGGAGATTGAAGGCAGAATGGATGCGGAATGGCTTGATATTTCTCAAGACCCCAGAGAGATGAATTCAGGCCTGATGCATCCGGTAAGCAGAGTTACAGAAGAAATCATATCAATTTTCTCAGACCTGGGATTTTCTGTAGCAGAAGGACCCCAAATTGAAAGCGACTGGTACAATTTTGATTCACTAAATATTCCTCCTGATCATCCAGCTCGTCAGGAGTTTGATACTTTTTATATCGATCCCGGTGACGAGAGCATTAAAGAAAATGGTTCACCTAACGTACTTAGAACGCATACTAGCCCAGTACAAGTAAGATTCATGGAAAAACACGGAGCACCTTGTAGAATTATTGCTCCTGGACGGGTATATAGATCGGATTACGATCTCACCCATACACCAATGTTTCATCAGATTGAAGGTTTAGCCATAGGTGAAGATATCTCTATGTCAAATTTAAAATGGGTTTTGGTTGAGTTTTGTAAGGCTTTTTTTGAGCTAGATAGTATAGAACTTAGATTTCGCGCCAGTCATTTCCCCTTCACGGAGCCATCTGCAGAAGTTGATATAAGGTGTTCTTGGGTTGAAAACTCCTTAGTTGTTGGAAAAGGAGATGACTGGATGGAAATATTAGGAAGCGGAATGGTGCACCCTAACGTCTTAGAGGCAGCTACCGTTGATAGTAAAAAGTTTCAGGGGTTTGCATTTGGAATGGGTATAGATAGGCTCGCGATGCTAAAGTATGGTATGCCAGATCTAAGATCGTTTTTCGATAATGATATTAGATGGTTAAAACACTATGGCTTTGCGGCAGAAAAAAGTTCCAATCTCTATGATAAACTTAGTGGATAAACATTAGAGTGGAAGTTTTAATATGAAGTTTTCTTTTTCATGGCTTAAGGATTACCTGGAGACAGATTTGTCTGCTGATGAAGTTGGGGACGTTCTTACCGACACAGGGTTAGAAGTTGAGTCCCTTACAGACCCTAGAAAGCGTTTGGGGCAATTGTCCGTTGGAGAAATACTAAAAGTTGAAAAACACCCAAATGCCGACAAATTGAAAGTATGTGACGTTGATTCAGACACTGGGATATTAAAAATAGTTTGTGGAGCACCAAATGTTAAGAATGGCATGAAAGTAGTGGTAGCAAAGCCAGGTGATTTTATACCTGGATTAAATATCAAACTTAAAGCCTCAAAGATAAGAGATGTAAAAAGTGAAGGAATGATGTGTTCAGAAAAGGAATTAGAAATTTCAGATGAACACGATGGAATTATAGAGCTACCATCTGAAACTAAAGTAGGGACGCTGTTTTCCGAATTAGTTGGAGATGAAAAAATAATTTTCGAAATCGCAATTACCCCAAATAGACCTGACGCATTAGGTATTTATGGAATTGCCAGAGATCTCGCAGCTAGTGGTATCGGAAAATTAGATATCAGTAAAATACCCGATGTTGAAGGAATTTTTAAGCCACATTTAAATATTAATTTGGATCAAGCGGTCTCTTCAAAAGAGTGTCCCTTTTTTGTAGGCCGATATTTACGAAATGTACAAAATAGGGAGTCTCCAAAATGGCTAAAGAATCGTTTGATTAGTATTGGGCTAAATCCAATCTCAGCATTAGTTGATATTACAAATTATCTTACATTTGATAGAGCAAGACCTCTACACGTCTTCGATGCTGATAAACTCTCTGGTAGTTTAACGGTTAGAAGATCTGTTGAGGGAGAGAAATTTCATGCTCTTGATGATAAAATATATGAGTTAAATGAAGGAATGATTGTCATAACAGATGAAAAGGAAATCGTATCTCTGGGAGGCATCATAGGAGGTATGAAAAGTGCTGTGTCGGACGAAACAAAAAATGTGTTGTTAGAGGCTGCTTATTTCGACCCAATATCAATAGCAGCAACAGGTCGAAAACTTCAGATAAATTCAGACGCTAGATATCGTTTCGAAAGGGGAGTTGATCCGAGCTTTACTTTATCTGGATCACATATTGCTACAAAGATGATTTTAGATTTATGTGGAGGCGAAGCTTCAGATATTATTACGGCGGGGTCAGTGCCATCTTTTGAGAAAAAAATTATTTTCGATCCTAAAAAAGTAAATCAATTGATAGGGATAAAAGTAAATAGGGCAAGACAATTTGAAATACTGAAGTCCCTCGGTTTTTCAGTAAAGGAAGTGGAAAACAAAATTGAAATAATAGTTCCCACCTGGAGACCAGATGTACACGGTGAGGTAGATATAATAGAAGAGGTCGCAAGGATAAATTCACTAGCAAACTTGCCCAGCATTCCTATGGTCAGGAAAGAGGGAGTATTAAAACCTCTTTTAACAGACAGCCAAAGCAGGCAAAACCTAGCTAGGAGGGTTTGTACTTCTTTAGGTTATATGGAGTGCTTGTCATATAGCTTTATCGACAAGAAGTCAGTTGAACGATTTAGTAGCAAATCAACAAAGGAAATTAAACTTATAAATCCAATTAGCAGTGAAATGACGCACATGCGACAGTCGCTTCTACCAGGCTTACTAAAAATAGTAGAGAAAAATCAGGCAAAAGGTATTAAAAGTCTCGCAATATTCGAACAAGGCCATTGTTTTGAGAGCAATCAAGTTGGCGATGAAACCTATCAAATTTCTGCAGTCTTGTCGGGCAGTAAAAGTAACTTCAATCTATACAAGGAAATTAGACCTTTTGATATTTTCGATATAAAAAAAGATTTATTTAAATTATTAGGATATTTAAACCTAAAAGTGGACAGCCTTAAACTTGAAAGAGATGCACCAGAATTCCTTCATCCACAAAGGTCAGCCAAGGTTATGCTTGGAAATAAGATTGTAGCAATATTTGGTGAAGTTAGCCCACTCATTGCTAAAAATTACGCTATTAGAGAACGAATAAATTGCTTCACTATCTATCTAGATAATATACCCTTCCCAAAGAAAAAAAAGATTACGAGAGATGCTCTTATTTTGAGTAATTTGCAGCCTATTGAAAGGGACTTTTCCTTCCTGATTGATGAAAAGACAGAATATGGAGCAGTAAAGAAAACTATTATTTCTCTGAAAAATCCTCTGATCGACAAAATATATATTGTCGATGTCTTCCAAGGGGAAATGGAAAGAGAAGAGAGAAAGAAGTCTCTCTCAATAAGGGTTAAATTTCAGCCTTTAGAGAAAACTCTTAATGACTCTGAGATAGAGAAAATGTGTAAGGATATAATTAGTGAAGTAAGTGAAAAAGTCGGTGGACTTTTAAAATCATAGTGTACGTAACTAGTTATATTCGACCTTTATGATTTCATAATGTTTGAGCCCTCCTGGGGTATTTACCTCCACTTCATCTCCCTCTTCTTTCCCAATTAGTGCTCTAGCAAGTGGTGAGTTTATGTTCAACAGGCCTCTCTCTAAATCTGCTTCAGCCTCTCCCACGATTTGATATGTAATCTCTCGTTCAGTTTCCCCTAGAAATAGGGTTATGTTAGCTCCGAATTTTATAGGACCATTAAGCTTTGAAACATCAATGACTTCTGCGAGTGAGATTATAGATTCCAACTCCTTTATTCTACCCTCAATGAACGATTGCTTTTCCCGTGCCGAATGGTACTCAGCATTCTCAGATAAGTCACCTAATTCCCGGGCCTCAGATATGGCTTTAATAATATTAGGCCTATCATCCGCTTTGAGTTTACGTAGTTCTTCTTCAAGCCTATTGTGGCCGTTTTTTGTTAAAGGAATTTTTTCCATATATTATTCACGCTAAAAAAAAATTATAACATTTTTATTTGTTTTTTTACACCTTTATTAAGAAAAAACTATATGTTATTTAGGTGATAAAATAGAGAAAGTATTCTGAGGTTAAAAGGTAAGATATGAGAGAGAAAATTGACTATGATTTGGTTATTGTTGGGGGGGGACCAGCCGGTTTGTCGGCTGCAATTAAAGCTAAGCAAATTGACCCCGAACTTAATGTTGTTGTTCTAGAAAAGGGATCAGAAATAGGATCACATATTTTATCAGGAGCAGTTTTGGACACGTCAGGCATAGATTTGCTTATACCAGACTGGAAAGAAACTGATATTCCCATTCG
Organism: uncultured Alphaproteobacteria bacterium; assembly: GCA_902596605.1. GTDB lineage: Bacteria > Pseudomonadota > Alphaproteobacteria > Rhodobacterales > Rhodobacteraceae > CACIJG01. The sequence goes on from CACJUU010000003.1 coordinate 81,299, forward strand.
TACAAAAGTTAATGAAGATCACTTTTATCTTTTTGGCCCAGCTGGGCAGGTCAGAATCCCTAATTTTTTACTTCCCCCGCTGATGAATAATCATGGAAATTATATTGTATCTATGGGCAATGTTTGTAGATGGTTAGCAGGGCAAGCAGAGAGTCTAGGCGTAGATATATTTCCGGGTATGGCCTGCAGCGATTTAGTTTTTGGTAGAAGTGGAGAAGTTATTGGAGTTATTGCTGGCGAATTTGGCTTAGATAAAGACGGAAATAAAACAGAGGGATATGAGCCTGGCATGGAAATCTTAGGTAAGTATGTTCTACTTAGCGAAGGGGTAAGAGGCTCTTTAACTAAAATTCTTATTGACAGATATAAATTAGATGCACAAAGCCAACCACAAAAATATGGGCTGGGAATGAAAGAGATTTGGGAAATTGACCCTAAATTTCATAAAGAGGGAAAAGTGCTTCATTCCATGGGATGGCCATTAGGCGACAATGCAGGAGGCGGATCATTCTGCTATCATGCGGAAAACAATCAAATCTATCTTGGTTTTGTCGTTCACTTAAACTACGAGAATCCGCATGTTTTTCCATATATGGAGTTTCAAAAATTTAAACATCATCCTATGATTAAAGGAATGCTTGATGGAGGGAAAAGAATTTCCTACGGAGCAAGGGCTATAACCGAAGGAGGATATCAGTCGATACCTAAGCTTGCTTTCCCTGGTGGTTTAATACTGGGATGCTCTGCAGGTCTTGTAAATGTTCCACGAATAAAGGGAAACCATAATGCAATGATATCTGGAATCACTGCAGCAGAGATAGCGTGCAAAGCTATAAAAGAAGGCTTTAAAAATACTGCTCTAAATGAATATGATAAAGAGATAAAGGACGGAAAAGTTGGTTCAGATTTAAAGCCTGTAAAGAATGTTAAGCCCATTTGGTCTCGTTTTGGCTTATTAGCGTCATTGATAATTGGCGGAATAGACATGTGGATAGCAAACTTAAGCGGGATAAATATTTTCGGCACTTTGAAACATGGTAAAAGTGACGCAAAAAGCACCAAGCCAGCAAAAAACTTTAAAGAAATCGAGTATCCAAAGCCTGACGGAAAGATTAGTTTTGATAGACTAACAAATGTGAGCTTCTCTGGAACAAACCATGAGGAAAACCAGCCCTGTCATTTGGTTTTAAAAAATAAGAATGTTCCAATCAAAAAAAATCTCCCATTATTTGCTGAGCCGGCTCAAAGATATTGTCCAGCAGGGGTCTATGAAGTACTAGAGAAGCGTAAGAATTCTTTTACGTTTCAAATAAACTCACAAAACTGTGTGCATTGTAAAACATGTGATATCAAGGATCCTAGCGAAAATATAACGTGGAAAACACCTCAAGGGGGAGATGGTCCAAATTATCCAAATATGTAGGTTAATTGGTATGCCACTGCTAAAACCTTTAATTGTAGCTTTTTTTGTACTTTGGCATTTTTCGGTCACAATTGTTCTAGCTAACTCAGGCTCATATATTGCTGGGCAATTTGCTGAAAAAGAGGGAGATTTCAAAAATGCCTCCTACTATTATATAGATCTCATTTCTAGAGGAGACTCTGAAAGAGAAATTATTACAAGAAGTATTATCTATGCAGCTTTAGCCGGAAATTTGGAAATTGCAACAGCAATATCGAGAAAAATTGATGACCTTCAACTTAATTACCCTGTCGCAAATTTAATTATTTTTGCTGAAGCTGTAAAGAAGAGAGAAAAGTCAGAAATATTAAGAACGTTCGAACGCCACAAGAAAAATTTTCCTGAGATTTTTAAAATTGTTACGGAATTTTGGATCTTGATTATCGATAGCAAAAAAGACGAAGCTTTTCGTTTGATCAATTCAATAAGTATCAACAACGAAGCTCAACTTCAGATTATTAACTACAATCAACTATTAGCATATGTGTATTTTAATGAATATGAGCAAGCAAAAACACTCTATGAAAATATGGAATTCAGTAATTTTCTTTTTGATTCCGAGTCTGCTTTAGCTTTAGTTCAATATTTTCAAAAATATAAAGATAGCAGCTTATCTGAAAGTATAATAGGCAAGGCTCGGTCTGCTAGTGATAACGCGTATTACATACAAGCCCTCACAAACAAGCTTTCTAATGGTGGGGTAACTGATGCTATTAAAATAACCCCTTACAAGCAGATAGCTGAGGTATTCTTTAGATGGTCACAATCTATCCAGCGAGGAGATCAAAATATTATTAACAAGTCGTTTTACTTATCCCTTGCTAATTTTGCAGATCCAACTAGTTCATTCTTGAAACTTAATCTCGCTACCACGCTTAGCGATACTGGTAACTATGGGCTATCCAAAGAAATTTTGGATAAATTTTCAAACGACGATGTTTTTTTTATGGATAGCATTGTTGAAAATTCATTTGCTATCGAGCAACTGGATAGTAATAAGTCAGCATTAGAATATATTGAGAAATTTATAATTAATGGATATGCAAATGCTAGGTTGTTGAAAACTTATGGTAGCCTGCAGCGGAGTATGAGCTTGTTTCAGGAAGCTATCACGTCCTATACTAGAGCAATAGAAGTAGCACAAAAAGAAACATATACTGAGGCTATTTGGCCGATTTTATTCTTGAGGGGTATTTCATTCGAAAGGTCAAAGAATTGGGCTTCAGCTGAATCTGACTTTATAAGTGCTCTAGAACTGAGCCCAGACCAACCACAGATTCTCAATTATATGGGGTATAGCTTACTAGAACGGAAAGAGAAATTAGATCAAGCTTTGAAAATGATTATATTGGCAGCCGAGAAGTCCCCAGATAGCTATCATATAATTGACTCCTTAGGGTGGGCATATTACAAAAAAGGAGAGTTTAGAAAAGCCTTGTTATATCTAGAAAAGGCGATGGATATTGAATCAACAGATCCAATAGTAAACGATCATCTAGGGGACGTATTTTGGATGTTGGGTAGAAAAAGAGAGGCTAAATTTCAATGGAAAAAGTCACTTTCGTTTAATCCTGAATCTGTCGATCAAAAAAATACAGAAGATAAATTAAAGTTCGGACTAAACGTAAGATAAAGAAGATTAGGATTGTTGGAAGATATTACTAATGAGGAAAAGGGATATGCCAAGATTAATCTCGCTCTTCATGTTACAGGAATTCAGGCAAATGGATACCATGCTCTTGATAGTATAGTGGTTTTCACAGATGTATTTGACAGGCTATTTTTTAAACGCTCATTAAAAAATGTGGTAACGTTGTCAGGAGAATTTTCTAAATTAATAAATGTTCAAGAAAACTCAGTATTACAAGCGTTAAAACTATTTGGTAAAGGACCCACGGATCGTTTTTCTATTAATCTTGAAAAAAATCTGCCAATAGGCGCTGGTTTGGGTGGTGGCTCAGCAGACGCTGCAGCTGTAATAAGATTCATAACAAATAATAGCGGGCACCCAATGCCCTCTTTTGAGGCTTTATCAGAAATTGGAGCAGACATTCCAGCATGTGTATTAAGTGTAGCGTCGAGAGTAGGAGGAATTGGTGAGATTGTTCGACCTTTAGATATTTCAGAAATTAATTTATGGGTTGTTTTAGTGAACCCAGACATATTCGTATCGACAGGCAGCATATTTGAAGAGGTTACTGAAAAATATAATCAACCATTAGAGTCCTTTATTGATTTAAGCAGCACGGATCGATTTATAGACTATCTTAAGAGGCAGAGAAATGACCTTCAAACTATCGCTATAAAAAAACATCCAGATATCAACAAGGTACTCGATACCATTGAGGAAACGGAGGATGTTTTGCTTTCTAGAATGTCTGGGTCTGGATCTACTTGTTTTGGTCTTTACAGAAACCAAGATATTGCAAAAAAAGCGGCAAATTATATCAGTTCAAAAAGTGATAAATGGTGGATAAAATTTTCTAAAATAAATTAAGATACTCTATCCAAAATTTCTTCAGCAAGCTCTATCATTAAGGTCTTAATTTCAGAGTTTTCTATTAACTGTAAAGCGTTAATGGATCTTTCAGTCCATTTTAAAGCCTGGTTTTTTGTAAAAAGTAGAGATTTACTGCCTTCCAAGATTACTAGGAGATCAGTGAGATCACGATGATTTGGTAAAGGCTTTTGGAAAAGCTCTTTTATAAATTTTTTTTCGGCTTCGGAAGAATTTTCATATGCATGAATTATTGGGAGAGTTATTTTTTTTTCGAAGAAATCGTTCCCCTTATTTTTTCCCATTTTATTCTCATTGCCCAAGTAATCTAAGAGATCATCTATGAGTTGAAAACTAGTTCCAATACACTCCCCATACTCCTTAAGAGCGGCTACGTCGGAGTCGCTTGCGTTAGATATTTCTGCTCCAGCCTGACATGCCGCTGAAAAAAGGGCTGATGTCTTACCTTTAATTACTTTTAAGTAATCTTCTTTTGATGCATCAAGCTTTTTTTCAATACCAACTTGTAGAATTTCGCCCTGTGAAATAATAGAAGAGGCGTCAGACAAGGTTTTCATGATTCTCAAAGAGCCAGTTCTAACCATTAGCTGAAACGCCCTTGAGAATAAATAATCTCCTACTAAAACAGAGTACTTATTTGTCCAGATTATATTTGCAGTCTTTAAACCTCTCCTTTTTTCACTACGATCAATGACGTCATCGTGGAGCAGAGTAGCTGAATGTATGTACTCAATAGCGGCTGCCAAAAGGGTGTCCTTGTCTCCCTGATAGTCAAAAAGTTTGGCAACAGTCAAAGTTAACAGTGGTCGAATTCTCTTTCCACCAGAATTAATTAGGTGAGAGGCAATATCCCCAATAATTGTAGTCTCTTTTGAGCTAAGATTTTCCTCAATCACTTGGTTTGTAATTTTAACTTTTTCAGACAGTAAGTCGGATAGTTTTGATATAGAGGTGGTCAAATTAAATTTTCCGGTTGGTATTATAACTATTAGGATTTGTGTTTATAAAAACTATTGGCAATTGAAAAGATAAATTATAAATATTTTTTTATGAACTATAGTGATGAAGAATTAACAAAAAATAAGTTTTTGGGCAACAAATTAGAAATACTCCAATTTTCTGAGGGCTATAGAGGGAATATGGACTCTGTTTTAATAGCAGCATCAGTTGCCGCAGAAAGTGGTCAAAAAGTACTAGAGCTAGGTTGTGGAAATGGAGTAGCGTTGTGCTGCCTATTGTATAGAGTTAGTGGACTAGAAGTCTTTGGGGTTGAAATGGATAAAAGAGCAGCCGACCTTTGTAAACGAAATATCGATCTAAATATGTTTCAAGCGACGATTTTTAATATTAATATAGCAAGCGCCATTAAAGAGTTGAAATCTGTTTCGTTCGATCATGTTTTCATGAATCCTCCATATTTTAAAGAAAATTCAGTTAAGAAGGCTAATATATTAAGTTCTCATCAGGCTAAAGTTGAAAGTATGCCGCTATCTGCATGGTTTTCAGTAGCAAAGAATAGGTGTAAACCAAACGGTAAAATTACGATTATTCAAAGAGTGGAGAGGCTTCCCGATATAATAAAATGCTTAAACGGTTACTTTGGTCAAGTAACCGTTCAGCCGATTAGTTCCTTTGATGATACCAGTCCGAAAACGGTAATCGTTCAAGCAACTAAAAATAGTAGTGCTGCCTTCAAACTGTTAGCACCAAAAATAGTACACCGAAAGCACGGAATATCAGGTAAGGTGGTCTACGAAGAGGAGTTTAATAAAATCCTTCGATATGGATACCCTCTCCCATTAAATTAAATAGTGTCCACCATTAGCTGAAATTGTAGATCCCGTAATAAAACTAGAACCGTCAGCAACAAGAAATTCTACACAACGAGCAATATCGTCAGGTTCTCCTAAGTGTCCAACAGGGATTTGACTTTCAGTTGCTTCAATAGCTTTCTCACTCATTGCTTTAACCATATCTGTATTTATATATCCTGGACATATCGCATTCACGGTAATTCCTTTCCTTGCTCCTTCAAGGGCCAGTGATTTTGTGAAACCGAGTTCCCCAGCTTTTGCAGCTGAATAATTTGCTTGTCCTAACTGTCCCTTCTGTCCGTTTATTGAAGAAATATTTACAATCCTTCCAAATCCTCTAGCTCTCATCCCATCCCAAAGAGGGTGGGTCATGTTAAAGAGACCGTTAAGATTAACATTGATTACATCGCGCCACTGCTCTTGTGACATTTTATGGAACATACCATCCCTGGTAATACCTGCATTATTAACCAGAATATCTATTGCCCCCAGTTCATCTTCAACATTTTTTATTCCGGCAACACATTCTTCATAATTAGCGATAGACCATTTGAATATAGCTATCTTATTTTCTTTAGAGAATTTGGTAGCTACCTCATCGTTACCTGCATAAATTGCTGCAACCTTGTAACCAGATTCTTTAAGTTTGATCGAAATGGCAGCACCTATTCCTCTAGTGCCACCGGTTACGAGCGCGACTCTCATATTAAAGCTCCCATTAATGTAAATTTCATAAGTTTATTTCGTTTTAATTTAAATGTTTTATTAGTCAATACAAACACTCGTTATCTAATAAGTTATACGCTAAATGAGTAAACTTACTGTTAATAAAATTTATTAAAAGTGTCATCTCGTTTTTAACAACTTTTTAAAAAATAAGCGAACATCTGCTGTATCCCAATCAATATCTCCTATAATGCGGCCAATTTCTATACCTGAAGGATTAATTACAACTGTTGTTGGAAGGGCAGTAACGCCATATTTTACTGCAATCCTTCCTCTTGGGTCTCGATATTTTTTCAGGTTAACTAAGTTATTATCATCAAAAAAACCATCAATAGCTTCCTTGGAGTTTCTTCCTGATGCTATTGTTATTATTTTTATATCCTCGTATTTCATATTTTGGGCAAGACTATTAAGTGACGGCATCTCTTTTTTGCATGGCGCGCACCAAGTAGCCCAGAAGTTTATTATCAAAACATCTTCGTCGTACCCAATCTCAACCATATTTCCATTCCCATCCAAGATAAGGGGATTTGGTAGCACCTTTGCGTTTTTTGTGAAAATAAATTTTCTTAGCTCGCCCCTTATAATATCTTTAGTGTTTTCAGCATATTTACTCTCAGCAATAGCTGAAATTGAAAAAAAAAGATTTACGATAAGTATTAAAGGCCCTAGTTTTAGCATTAACATCGTTTTCATGAACTATGATGTAGTGGTGGAGTTCAAAATGTCTAACAAGAAAAAATCAAATGAAATGTGGGGAGGGAGATTTTCTGAGAAGTCTAATGATCTTCTTACAAAAATAAACTCTTCAATAGATATTGATAAACGACTGGCTTTTGATGATATTTTAGGTTCACAAGCCCATGTTCAAATGCTCGCTAAAATGAATATCATAAGTAAAAAGACTAAAATAAACATATTGAACGGGTTAAAAAAAATAGAGAAGGAGTTAATTGAAGGCGATTTCGTCTTTGATAATTTGTTAGAAGACATTCACATGAATATAGAATCTAGGTTAGGAGAAATAATAGGCCCAGAGGCAGGTCATATTCACACTGCAAGGTCTAGAAATGATCAGGTCGTCACAGACTTTAGACTGTGGATACGAAAAGCTATTGAAGAGATAGAGTTTGAACTATCCAAACTTCAGAGGAGCATCCTCAAAAAGGCAGAGCAAAATATAGAAATAATTTTCCCAGGTTACACTCATCTTCAAGTTGCCCAACCTGTAAGATTCAGTCATCACTTACTTGCCTATTTAGAAATGTTCGGGAGGGATTTAGAAAGATTTAAGCAAACTAAAGAAAGATTGAATGAGTGCCCTCTGGGCGCAGCTGCTTTAGCTGGAACTTCTTTTCCAATTGATAGGTTTTATACAGCAAAAACGCTTGGGTTCAGTGCCCCAATGAGAAATAGCATGGATGCAGTTTCCGATAGGGACTTTGTTTTAGAATTTTTATCTGACGCTGCTATCACCATGGTACACTTTAGCAGATTAGCAGAAGAGCTTATTCTTTGGGGATCTATAGAGTTTGACTTTATTTCGCTACCTGATTCTCTCGTCACGGGCTCTTCAATAATGCCACAGAAGAAAAATCCCGACGCCGCGGAACTTATTCGTGCTAAGACCGGCCGAGTTAATGCGGCGCTATTATCTCTTCTAACAATAATGAAAGGTCTTCCTTTGGCTTATGCCAAAGATATGCAAGAAGATAAAGAGACTGTTTTTGATACTTTTGATACCTTAATACTTGTAATAAAAATAACCCGAGAGCTCATAGAGAATATGGAAGTTAAAAAAACAAACATGTATGACGCAGCATCAAAAGGATTTTCTACTGCAACTGATTTGGCAGATTGGTTTGTGAGAAATTTAGGTATGCCATTTAGGGAGGCGCATGCCTTGACCGGAAAATTTGTGGAAGTGGCTTCGGAAAAAAATATCAAATTAAGTGAATTAAGCTTGGATGATCTTAAAAAGATTGATCCAAAGATAAACAAAAATGTTTTTAAAATTCTCTCTCCAGAGAACTCTATTGAGTCCAGGAATAGTTTTGGTGGAACAGCATCGAGAGAAATAAAGAGACAAATTAGATTTTGGAAGAGAAGATTAAATGAGTAAGTGGATATTTTATCTTGTAATAATAGTATTTTGCCTTAACGTTTCGGGCTGTGGTGTCAAATCATCACCATTCTTGAATAAAAAAACCAACCTTATTAAAGATGAATAAACATATTTCATACAAACTCAATCAGCTATTTGTAGAAGAGGTAGCTGTAAGCGAGATAGCGAATAGTTTTAGAACCCCATTCTATGTCTATTCACGTTCAGGTATAAAGGATAACTTTGAACGATTTACCAAATCATTAAAGGGTTTAAATAGTATAATTTGTTACTCAGTAAAAGCTAATTCAAACCTTTCGGTTTTAGAAACTATTGCCAAACTCCGTGGTGGCGCTGATGTTGTTTCACTCGGAGAATACCATAGGGCATTAAGAGCCGGTATCGACCAAAAAAGAATTGTATTTTCTGGAGTAGGAAAACAGGATTTTGAAATCGCTGAAGCACTTAAATCTTCTTTGTTACAGTTTAATATTGAAAGTGTGTCTGAATTGGAGTCGATCAATAAAATAGCGATTAGCCTCAATAAACAGGCACCAATTGCTTTTAGAGTCAATCCAGACATTGACGCAGGCACACATGAAAATATTTCAACTGGTAAAGCTGATAATAAATTTGGCATTCCAATTGACAAGGCCATAGAGGTTTACCAGTATGCGAACAAACTTGAAAAAATAAAGATTGTGGGTATTGACGTACACATAGGAAGTCAGATAAGTAACTTAAGTGCATTTCGTCAAACATTTGAACACTTAGCAAAGCTCATTAACGAGCTTAAAAATTTAAATATTCATTTAGAAAATATCGATATTGGTGGTGGCTTGGGCATCAAATATACAGATGATGATTTAGAACCTAACCTGCAAGAATATAGTGCCTTGGTGAAGAAGATATTAGGACATTTAAACTGTAGAATTATTTTTGAGCCAGGCAGATATATAGTAGGGAATTGTGGTATTCTAGTAACTAAGGTTCTTTATCAGAAGACATCTCAAAACAAAAATTTCCTTATTACTGACGCTGGTATGAATGACTTTTCTCGAGCTGCGTTATATGGTGCAGCTCACAAGTTAATACCATTATCAAAAAAAACGAGTGGAAAGGCTGGAGTCTTTGATGTTGTAGGACCTGTCTGTGAGTCAACAGATACTTTTCTAAAAAATTATTTTGTAAAGGGAGCAGAAGCAGGAGACTTTCTAGCTTTTTTGGATGTCGGCGCATATGGGGCAGTTTTGTCCTCTGAGTACAATACAAGACCATTAGTTCCGGAGATTATGATTTATAAAAAACGTTATGAAGTCGTTAGGTCTAGACCAAAGTATGAAGAAATATTTGACAGAGAAGCTATGCCAAATTGGGAATGAAACCCAATATCTTGTCAATAGTTATTAAAATGATATCGCTTAAAATCGCAGTATAAAAGCTAATTTGTGACAAAATCTCAGGCGCAAATGGTACTTCTCTAAGTATATCCTCTAGAAACAAAATAATTAGGCTATAGGTAAAAAAACTAATTATTAGTACGATTGATAAGGTTACTATAAATTTTCGCTTCTTTGGCTTGTTTTCTCTCGAGATCGTCTCTTTATTTTCGGGGTTTGGTTGCTTAGCCTTTTTCAATAGTTCAGATGACTCTTTGAGCCTTCTCTCGATCTCTATTTCTTTGATATCCCGCACTTCAATTTCCTCATTAACAGGGCTCTCTTGATTGCTTCTGATTTTTGGAAATGTTTTAGAGGGGCCTTTTTCCCCAATCTCGTTATTTTCCTCATTCGTCTCAAATTGAAAAATATGGTCAGTCTGAGTATTCTTCATTTTTGGGTCTGTGCTAGTTTTAAGGTGACCAAAACTATTTTGAACTTCCTCAAGAGCTAACGAATTTAACTCCATTTTTTCCGATTCAGTATTTGTGTTTTCAATTACATTATCACTTTTAGATGCCACTGAGGCAGCTGCTAGTCTTTTTGTTCTTTCAAGGCTTTCAAACTTGTCGACCCAGGAGTTTCCACATTCAATACAAACAAATTTAACCGTCTTAGTTAGAGACGATCTCTCATTTACTTTGTATTCAGCATTACAATCAGGGCAGAAAACGTGCATTAATTAATATATTTTCTCTTGTCAACAGTCTGTGATAATAAAGTGAAAGTATAATTTTTTAAATAAAATTCTGACTTACAGGTAAGAAAGTTCAATAAATGACGAGTAAATTAAAAGATATTAGTACAGGATTGATTATTTATACTCTTTTGGGCACTATGGGAATATTTCTGCTACCTTATGCCAGCACCTCTAAAGAAAACTGTTTGAAAGTAATCAAATTATACTGTCGAGTAGTTTTTTGGATACTAAAAAAAGTTTATAATATAGAAATATTGGTAAAAGGTGTTGTACCAGATAATAGTCCCTCAATAGTGTGCTCAAAACACCAATCGTTTTTAGATGTTTTGATTTTGTTAAACGTCTTACCTGAGCCAAAATTTTTAATGAAGTCAGAACTATCTTGGATTCCAATACTTTCTATATATGCAAGAAAAATTGGGTGTGTAAATGTAAAAAGAAACGATAAGTTAAAAAGTCGGCGTGCTCTAAAAGAAGCAATTACAAAGGAGGCTCGAAATCAATCGGGTCAATTAATAATTTATCCCGAAGGTACAAGAACTATACCTGGACAAAAGGTAGAATATAAGAAGGGTGTTTTGGTCTTATTCTCTAGTCTTAAGCGTCCTCTATATTTAGTTTCAACAAACGCGGGCGTAGCGTGGTCAAAAAGCGGTGAGTTTAAAGAAAATTCTAACGCAACGATAAACTTTATAGAGAAGATAAATCATACAAAAAAAGGAGAACATAATTTGAACTATATCAAAAGCAAGATTGAAGAAGATTCTCAAAAACTCTATAAGGACGTGGTCTTTAGAGGTTAGATAAAGAACCCATATTTATATACTTATCTGCACGTTGTTTTTTGATCTTTTGTCTGTCTATTTTCTGGAAAGCGATAATTTCTTCCAAGAGGGTTTTTTTAACCTCTTCTAAAGCTTTATTTTTGTCCCTGTGCGCACCACCCAAGGGTTCCTTAATTACTTTGTCTACCACACCTATCTTTTTAAGATGTTGTGCAGTTAACTTTAATGCATCTGCAGCTTCTCTCATTTTATCAGAATTTTTCCAAAGAATAGAAGCGCACCCTTCTGGAGAAATTACAGAATAAATAGAATGCTCCAACATTATTAGCGTATTTGCGGACGCCATTGCTATTGCACCACCGGAACCTCCCTCACCAATAATAATTGAAATTATTGGAACAGATACTTCTAAGCATGTTTGAGTGGACCTAGCTATTGCTTCGGCTTGCCCCCTTTCCTCGGCTCCTTTACCAGGATATGCCCCCGGGGTATCAATAAATGTTATTATTGGGAGACCGAATTTGTCAGCTAATTTCATAAGACGAGCTGCCTTTCTATATCCTTCAGGTCTTGCCATCCCAAAATTTCTCTGCAATCTACTCTCGGTAGAATTACCTTTCTCATGCCCTATTACCACTACCGGGGTATCTCCTAATCGACCTAGACCCCCGACTATAGCAAGGTCCTCAGCAAAATTTCGGTCCCCGCTTAAAGGAGTATATTCATTTATTATGTAGTTGATATAGTCTGTAGTGTGTGGTCTCTCAGGGTGTCTAGCCACTTGACATTTACGCCAAGGACTCAATTCGGCATAAAGATTGCTGAGTAAATCCACAGCTTTACTATTTAAAAGCTTTATCTCATTCTTTATATTTTTGCTGCTCGAGCTATCTGGCAAACCCTCAAGGTCTGAAATCTTACTTTGAACTTCTGCAAGATCTTTTTCAAAATCCAGATAAATTGTCATTAACTTATATTTTTTATTTTATTATGTTGATCGATTAGTACCTTCGCTTGTTTAATTGAAGCTATATCAATTAACTTTCCATTAAAAACAGCTGCTCCAGCACCTTTAGCTTCCGCATCTTCCATTGCACTAATAATACCTTTTGCATTCTCTATTGCTTTCTCAGAGGGAGTAAATACTTCATTTGCAAGTTCAATCTGTGAAGGGTGAATGGCCCATTTCCCAGCCATACCAAGAGTAGCCGACCTTTTAGCTTGAGCGATATAGTTCTCTTTATCAGAAATATCGCCAAAAGGGCCATCTACTGGCAGAATCCCATTAGCTCTGCAAGCTGCTATCATAGCAACCATAGGATGATGCCAAGGATCCATCAAAAGTTTTTCACCGTTTTTGGAGTTGGTATAATATCCTTCTTGAGTTCCACCAATATTAGTGGTTTGCATTCCCATTGAGGCCGCATAATCGGCAACGCCAAAACTCATCGCTACTAAACGGTCACTGGCCAATGCGATCTCATTAATATTTTCAATTCCAGCTGCTGTTTCAATAATGATTTCGAATTTTAAATTTTTCTTTCGCTTATTTTTCTTTTCCAAAGCAGTAACAAGCGCATCTACCGTATATATATCGCTAGAATTACCCACCTTTGGTATCATAATGCAGTCTAATCTTTCAGTTGAGTTATCGACTAACGACAAAATATCGTCGACCCAATACTCTGTATCCAATCCATTTATGCGAACCGACAGAGTCTTGTCGGCCCAGTCAATATTATTTATAGCCTTTGTAATCTTTTGTCTCGCTTCAATCTTGCTAGGAGGTGCCACACTATCTTCTAAATCAAGATTAATGACATCAGCCTGAGAGGAGGCCATCTTTTCGAAAAGTTCTGGTCTCGAGCCTGGGCCAAATAGCTGGCATCTATTTAATCTTTCAGGAATAGGTGGCTGTATTAAAAAACTCATGTCAAACCCTTCTTTTTTTATTTAGCTTTCGAAGATTTCTTCTATAAAAAATATCCTAACAAGTAAACCAAAAAACTTATAAAAAAGTTTTAGATAATCTGTTGATAGCCAAATCCAATATTTCTGTCCTGCAAGCTATATTAAACCTTGCAAACTTGCCTGAATTTTTGCCAAAACCACTTCCAAAACTGGGGGCAACTCCAGCATCTTTTATAAGCATGTTTTTTAACTCTAACTCAGTAATGTTTAGTTGACTGAAATCCACCCACGCAAGATAGGTAGACTCCAGATCGAATATTTTCACCTTATTAAGCGATTTCATAGCGGTAGTAAAAATATTTTTATTCTTCTCTAAGTAATGCATAAGTTGATTTAGCCACTCCTCTCCCTCGCTGTAGGCTGCCTCTGTCATTATCATCCCAAACCTATTTGGTGTCTTGCCGAAGGCAGCATGTTCTCTATCATAGATTGAACGAAGTTTATGATTTGGAATTATTGTTGTTCCAGTATGACACCCTGCAATGTTGAATGTTTTGGTTGCCGCTGTAAATATTAGGCTTATTTCTTCTGCATCAGGGACTGCTTTCAGAAAAGTGGTATGATGTTTATCTGAGAAGGTTAAATCATGATGAATTTCATCCATAAAGATAAGGATTTTATTGTTCCTACAAAACTCTGCTAAAGTGGATAGCGTCTCCTTACTCCAAATTTTGCCTCCAGGATTATGTGGGCTACAAAAAATAATAATTTTCTCTTTACCGGATATGTTTTTGTCTAGCTCATTGAAATCTACTTCATATTGACCTCCGACTATTTTCAAAGGAATTTCTTTTGCTACTCGTCCGTTGTTCCTAATTGTATTAAAAAAAGAGTAATAAATAGGGGAAAAAAGTAATATTTCGTCGCCCGGGTCCGAGAACGCTCGCAAGCCCATGCCAATTCCGGAGTTGACACCGTGCACAACTGAACACCATTCCTCAGAAATATCCCAATCGTGCCTATTTTTCATCCATTTTTTTATTGAGTTAATAAAAGACTTGTTGTTGCCATAGTATCCAAAAACGCCGTGCGATACTTCTTTTTCAAGCGCTTTGATGACAGACTTTGGAGGATTAAAATCCATGTCAGCAACCCACATGGATATACACGTATCTTGGCTCGTTCCGTATAAACTTTCTAACCCGTCAAACTTTGATAGATTTGCGTGTCTATTATCTATGTATTTATCAAAATTAACTATCATTTGGCCAGCAGGTCATGTATAAGAATTTATTTAAATATAGTCTAGTAATAATCGTTTAAAAATCAAAATGACAGTTAAAAAAATATTACTTTACCCAAACCCCCTATTACTTCAAGAAAGTGCTAAAATAGAAAAATTTGATGAAAGCCTAGTAAGACTTTCTAGAGATCTAATCGATACTATGTATGATGCGGACGGTGTGGGGTTGGCTGCTCCACAAATAGGTATAAATAAAAGAATATTTGTAATGGATTGCTCTCGAGAAGACGAAGAAAAAGATTGTAGAATTGTAATTAACCCCGAGATAAAGTACCGATCTGAGGAGTTTGGCTCATACAAGGAGGGATGCTTGTCCATTCCTGGAATAACGGAGGAAATATCAAGGCCAAAGGTAATCAAGGTGGTGTATCAAGGTATTGATGGAGTATTTCAAAGAAATACATATGAAGATCTGTGGTCGACGTGTTTTCAACATGAATTTGATCATTTAAATGGGAAGCTCTTTATTGATCATCTTCGTCCCATGAAAAAGATCCTCGTGAAGAATAAAATGAAAAAATCTCTTAAAAAGGAAAAAAGGGAATAGAAAATGAAGATTGTATTTATGGGATCGTCGACATTTGCAATTCCATCACTTCGGACTTTAGAACGAGCGCAATATGATGTGAAAGCGGTATATAGCCAACCCCCACGAAAAGCAGGTCGGGGTAAGCGGTATAAGGAGGTTCCACTGGCAGAGTTCGCATTTTCTCTAGGTTTAAAGGTAGAGCAACCGCAGACATTTAATGACTCTGATGTTTTAACTGTCCTAAAGAGTTACAAGCCCGATTTTCTAGTGGTGGTAGCGTATGGACTTCTTCTACCAAGAGAAGTATTAGAAATCCCAAAAGAATTTTCTATAAACGTCCATGGCTCTTTTTTGCCTTTCTGGAGGGGAGCAGCCCCTATAAATCATGCGATTTTTAATAGAGACTCCTACACTGGAGTATCCATAATCAAAATGAGTGAAGAGCTAGATGCCGGGCCTATATTGCGTCAGGAAAAAGTAATGCTTGATCATACGGAAACCTTTGGGTCGTTGCATCAAGTATTGAGCGAAATTGGGGCAAAAAATCTGTTGGAAACGCTCGTGAATATTGATGCATACGAGCAAGTATTACAAAATGAAAAGTTTGTTAGTTATGCCCCCAAGATTAAAAAATTGGATGCAAAGTTAGACTTCAATAGCCAGGCCTCTGAATTAGAGGCCAGAATAAGGGGCTTAGCGCCTACACCAGGCGCTTGGTTTGAATATAAGAAGGAGCGCTTCAAAGTATTTAGCGCTGAAGTAGTTGAAGGTAATGGAAAAGCTGGCTCAATTATAAATGAAAATTTGACCATAGCATGTGGGAAGAAAGCATTGAAGATTCTTGAAATTCAAAAGCAAGGCAAAACTGTTATGAGAGTGAGTGACTTGCTTAGAGGTTTTAAGTTCAAAAAAGGTGATAACGTTAACCAATCAAGTCATTAGATGCTTCTTCACGTCCTTTAACAGCGAGTGTGTCGGCTTTCTCATTTCCGAGTACTCCCGCATGACCTTTTATCCATACCCATTCTACATTTTGATTTTTTGTCAAATTAAAAAGTTCTTCCCATAATAAACGATTAGCAACTGGTTTTTTAGAGGCTGTATTCCAATTATTTTTAAGCCATCCAAAAATCCATTTTGTTATTCCCTCTACAACATACTTACTGTCGGTAAAAATGGTAATATCAACATTTTTTCTTTTTAAGATTTCTAAAGCTTTTATAGCGGCTGTTAGTTCCATTATTTGATTAGTTGTTTTTTTGTTTTTTCCATAAAAGACCTCTTCCTTCATGATTTCACCTACATTATTTTCAGCAACTAAATAAACACCCCATCCCCCGGGACCTGGGTTTCCGCTACATGCCCCATCAGTGTAAGCTTTTACTTTCATCTTTTAAATTCGGAAACCCATTAAAATTAGCAAAAATACTACTATAGATGTCATTGGAAATCGCAAGTTAAGCCACCATTCGGGTAAAGTTTTAAATCTATACAACTTTCTTTCAATTTCTAAAACTATGAGAAACCCCAAAGCAATTACAAAGCTTTGCATGAAAGGTACAGCAACTGATAAAAGTGCTAGTAGGACTGGCACAATACTAAACCAAAGTAAAAGTACTCTTTCTCTATCAAGTGATGAGACGTAGAACACACAACCACTCATAAAAGAAAGAATAAATCCACTATAGATTATTGCAACCCTTACCAACTCTTCTTTTAAGCTTTCGCGCAGACCGATATTAAAGGTCGACGCCAGCCCCACCAATATCGGAGTGAGCCCGAGCAAACTTGCGACCAATACGCTTTTTGGTACTTTATGAAACATTTTACCTCAATGCGAGTGGAACCTTAAACTCAATAGTCTCTTTTTTTGTGGTATCATAAATTAAACTCGTATCAAACTTTTCTTGGATGCTGCTTATAACCTCTTTAACTAGATGATCTGGCGCTGAGGCTCCTGAGGTAATCCCTATAGAATTGGCTTCTTTAACCTTTACCCAGTCAATTTTTTTATAATCCTCAATTAAGTATGACTTTGTACATCCACTATTTTTTGCTACATCAACCAGTCTCTGAGAATTAGATGAGTTCTCTGACCCTACAACCAACATTAAGTCTACGTGTTTTACAAGTCTCTTGACTTCCTCTTGTCTATTAGTGGTGGCATAGCAGATATCTTCTTTCTTTGGGTTTTCTATTGATGGGAACTTTTTGTTTAGAGCTAGAGCTATCTCTTTAGTATCATCTACAGATAGGGTTGTTTGAGTAACGTAAGCTAACTTTGGGTATTCAGATGGATCGATTTTCTCAACGTCAGCCGTATTTTCAACCAACAAAACCTCTCCTTCCGGCAGTTGACCCATAGTACCAATTGTTTCAGGATGCCCACGATGCCCAATCATTATTATTTTATAACCTTTGTCATAATATCTTTTGATTTCATTGTGAACTTTCGTTACTAACGGACAAGTAGCATCTACAAAAAGCATTTGCCTTTCTTCTGCCTCTTCAGGAACCGTTTTCGGCACACCATGAGCAGAAAATACTACAGGTCGATCTACGGGGCAATCTTTCAACTCCTCTACGAAGACAGCTCCCTTCTTTTTAAGGTCATGAACAACATGTTTGTTATGGACAATTTCATGTCTGACATAAATGGGTGGTCCCCATTTATTTAATGCTAGCTCTACCATCTCTATCGCTCTGTCAACACCAGCACAAAAACCCCTTGGATTAGCCAGGTGTATCTTCTTTACAGCTGAAGTTTCTAGCGCATTCGTCATGAGTAAAGCGTATACTTTTTTTTATAAAAAAACTATCTTTTTAAAAAGCGAGAGAAAATGAATAATTATATTGTTGTGTTGGGGTCTAATTTATCGAGTGAATTTGGCAATAGTGCTGAAACACTAAAAAAATGTGTGGATGAAATAAGATCTAACCCGGGTATAGAGTCTCTATTAGAGAGCAATTGGTATATTTCTGCGAGCTTTCTGAATAAGAGAGATCCTCGATATATCAATGTTGGGATCAGGTTCAGCACAAAACTTAAACCAATAAAGCTATTGAATTTTACTTCTGGCTTAGAGAATAAATATGGAAGAAAGCGCCAAGAAAGGTGGGGACCTAGGACCTGCGATATCGATATTTTACTATGCGATCAACAAATTTTACCCAGCAAGTTATGTTTTAACAAATGGCTGAATTTGAACTTATCAGATCAAATAAGGCTAGTGCCAAATGAATTAATTTTACCTCACCCAAGATTGCAAGAAAGGACATTTTTTTTAAGGCCCTTAGATGATCTTCAACCTGACTGGATACATCCATTTTTAAAGGTGAAAGCAAAGGAAATGCTTGACAGTCTTCCACCCTATGAACTAGAGAGTATACAACAATTAAAACTCTAAGAAATAAAAAGGAATGCTTATGGCACGCGTTACTGTAGAAGATTGTATAGATAAGGTTTCAAACAGATTTGAATTAGTTTTACTTGCTGCGCATAGAGCAAGAATGATATCCGGAGGGATTGAACCCAGCCTGGATCGAGATAATGATAAAAACCCAGTCCTTGCACTTAGAGAAATAGCGGTAGAAACAGTCACTTTCGATGAGTTAATGGAGTCTACCATTGAGAGTCACCAACGGCAAATAGAGGTTGATGAACCAGATGACGAGGATTTATCTCTTCTTACCCGGGAAGGTCAAAGGGGTAAAGACGATAGTGCTGATGATACAGCGAATGAAGATTTGCTAAGAGCTCTTATGGATGCTCAAACATCAGAGGACAAATAGAGTATTTATTTACCTTAACAATAGGTGAACGACTTGTTATCTGCTGATGATCTTATTAATGCTATAAAGGAATATAATCCAAGCACAAACGTCGATTTAATTGAAAAAGCATATTACTTTGGGCTAAATGCTCATACGGGGCAAGTGAGAAAGTCTGGCGAGCCCTTTTTTTCACACCCAGTTCAGGTGGCTAAAATACTTTCCGAGCTAAAACTAGATGACGCTTCGATTATTACAGCTCTATTGCACGATACTATAGAAGACACAAATAAGTCTTTTAGAGATGTATCTGATTTATTTGGAAGTGAAATTGCTAATCTTGTCGACGGTGTGACTAAGCTTTCAAACCTCGAAGTTGCTTCATTGGAAAGAAAGCAAGCCGAGAACTTTAGAAAATTGATTGTTGCTATAAGTAAAGATCTAAGAGTTCTGTTAGTTAAGCTCGCAGATCGATTACATAATATGAGGACCATACGAGCAGTGACCAATGATAGGCAATTGGTAAAGGCTAACGAGACTATGGATATATATGCTCCTTTGGCTGGTAGAATGGGAATTCAGTCAATTAGAGACGAGTTGGAGGATCTAAGTTTTCGAATATTGAATCCAGAGGGAAGGAATTCAATAATCAGACGATTTCTTAAGCTTAAAAAAGAAAGTGATGACCTTATTCCAAAAATCATAAATGATATTGAAAATCAACTGGCTTCAGTTGGCGTCAAAGCGATAGTTTCAGGTCGAGAAAAAAAACCTTATTCCATTTGGCGGAAAATTCAGGATAAGCAACAAGCTTTTTATAAACTGTCCGACATTTTTGGATTTAGAATAATTACAATTAATGAAAATGATGTTTATACTGCATTGGGTGCCGTACACAGCCGTTGGTCCGCTGTGCCGGGACGATTTAAAGATTATATCAGCCAACCCAAATCCAATGGTTACCGATCTATCCATACTACTGTTTCAGGCCGAGATGGGAAAAGGGTTGAGGTCCAAATTAGAACTAAAGAAATGCATGATGTAGCTGAAACTGGCGTTGCAGCACACTGGTCTTATAGAAACGGTGAGAGATTTGAGAACCCATTTGCCGTTGATCCTTCAGGCTGGTTTAGAAGAATATCTGAAGAATTTATTTGGGTGGAAAATTCTGACGATTTTATAGAGCAAATGAAACTAGAAATGTTTCAAGACAAAGTATTTTGCTTTACCCCGAAAGGAGAAGTGGTCAAGTTGCCCAGAGGTGCAACCCCTTTAGATTTTGCATACACTATCCACACTTCCATAGGAGATAATTGTGTAGGCTCCGAGGTAGATGGCATAAAAGTTCCATTGTGGACTAGGTTGAGGAACGGGCAGTCGGTTAAAATTGTTACGGCAAGTGGTCAAAAGCCCAGTGCAAGTTGGGAAGAAATGGTTGTAACCGGCCGTGCTAAAGCTGCAATAAGAAAAAGTATAAGAGAAGAAAGAAGAGGTGAAAATATCAAATTAGGAAAAGAAATTGCAAGAGTATCTTTAGAAAGAATAGGAAAAAAACTTACAGACAATGCAATTAAAATTGCTGCTGAAAAATTTGGATTAAAGGATGAGGATAGTGTTTTGGCAGCATTGGGTTCAGTTCAATTTACGGGTTTCGATTTAGTTAATAGCCTTTACCCAGAATTAATAAATACAAAAAGTGCACCTCTTCCACCTGACCAAGATTCAATTAACTTTATCGGTTTGTCGCCCGACAGTAATGGAAGTCCAGCGCCCTGTTGTCTTCCTATCCCAGGAGATCCAATAGTGGGAATTGCTCAAAAAAAGAGAGGAGTAGTTGTGCATGCTATTGACTGTGCACTGTTAGCTGCCTTTGAGTCCAAACCTAATCTTTGGTTAGAGGTAAGGTGGCCTTCAGGTTCAAATAAGCCCGTTCACTCAACTAGTATTGAAGTAACTATGGTTAATAGTGTGGGTGTTTTAGGAAGAATTTGTACTTTGATTGGTGAACAGGGTGCTAATATTTCTGATTTAACCTTTGTAATGCGGAAACCTGATTTTTACAAAACAATATTCGAACTAACTGTTAGAGACTTAAAGCATTTACACAACATAATCACATCTATACAGGTAGACATGGATGTCTCCGAGGCGTCTAGATATAGAACAAACAATATTAACGTTAAATAAATATATTAAAGAGAGACGAATTGTTTAAAAGAAGAGAAAGAAGATCGATTTTTAGGTTTTTTTATGAAGTAATTTTTTCTTTAAAAGGGATTTCGAGAGCAATAGAATATGTTGGGATAAGATTAAAAAGAATACCTGACACTCCCCACAAAATATCTTTGGGCATGAGTTGTGGAATATTTGCATCGTTTACACCGCTTTTCGGTCTTCATTTTCTTATTGCTGGGTTATTAAGTTATTTGTTGCGAGCGAACGTATTGGCATCCTTAATAGGAACTTTCGTTGGAAATCCAATAACCTTCCCAATAATCACAGTATTTAATCTACAGCTTGGAGAGTGGATTTTAGGTAGTAGTGAATATTCGAGTGATGATGGTGGGAAGATTTTTGAAGGCTTTTTAGACTTTATTTTTATTATATACAAAAGCTTTTTTACTGAGGGATCAATAGGGGATAATAATGTACCAAGAATGAATGAATTCTTGAACGGGGTTTTTATACCGTATTCATTAGGTGGATTAATTTTAGGAATTTTTACAGCTGTCGTATCTTATTTTTTGCTAAGACCTCTGGTTGCAACATATCAAAAAAAGAGGAGTGCTCTCAAAGCGAAAAAGTTTAAGAAAAAACTGATGAGGAAAAGATATGGGACTAAATGAAATTAGACTAGGTGTAAATATTGACCATGTTGCTACTGTGAGGAATGCTAGGGGTACAAGCTACCCTGACCCACTTATGGCAGCAAAAATTGTAAAAGAAGCGGGAGGAGATGGGATTACAGCACATTTGAGAGAAGATCGAAGGCATATCGTTGATCAAGACATAAGTCGGCTTAAACAACAAAACGTTCTACCCCTGAACCTTGAAATGGCTGCTACTGATGAGATGCAAAAAATTGCTTTGGATGTGTTACCAAATGCTGTTTGTTTAGTTCCCGAAAAAAGAGAAGAACGAACAACTGAGGGTGGCTTAAATGTTTCTAAGAAAATATCCAGTTTGAGGTCCTTCATAGAGCCTATCAAACAAAAAGATATTAGGGTCTCTTTATTTATCGAACCAAGTGAGAAACAAATCGATGCTGCAAAAAGTATTGGTGCCGATATTATTGAACTCCACACTGGCTACTTTTGTGACCTTTATGAAAAGAACGATAAAAATTATATTGAGGTTATCAAAACAATAGAAAAAGCGGCAAAATATGCCTACAAATTAGGATTGGAAGTTCATGCAGGGCATGGACTGACAACTGGGTCCGTTGGCTATATTAGTAAAATTCGTGAAATAAGAGAGCTCAATATAGGGCATGCAATAATAAGTGATAGTATTTTTATGGGACTTGGGGGTGCTATTGAGATAATGAAACAAAAAATAAAAGAGGCTAGATTATATAGGGTGTATGAGTGATTTTAGGTATTGGTACTGATATTGTAAATATTGAAAGGGTTAGAAAAGTACTCGATCGCTTTGGAGATCGCTTTGAGAAACGGGTTTTTTCTGAGCTAGAAATCCAAAGGTCAAGAAGAAAATATGATCCTTCATCTTCCTATGCAAAAAGATGGGCCGCTAAAGAAGCCTGTTCTAAGGCCCTAGGGATAGGCTTGAGAATGGGTATTTCATGGAAAGAGATGCATATAGTAAATCTTGGATCTGGGAAACCAGAACTCATAATTGAAGGAAAAGCAAAAGACTTTCTAAAACATATGACCCCAGTTGGTTATAGCTCAAAAATAAACGTCAGTTTGACGGATGATTACCCATGGGCGAAGGCCATCGTGATTATTGAAGGAATTTCTTAGATCAATATTTGTAGAATTGCACTGAGTAACTAAATTGGATATAAAAAGCTATGCAAAAAAAAATTCCAAGAAATAAAAAAAGTTCAATTTATGAACTAATGAGTACTTTGATAATTGCACTTGTTCTAGCTGGCATCATTCGCACAATATTTTTTCAGCCATTTTGGATTCCAACTGGTTCGATGAAGCCTAATCTACTTGTCGGCGATTTTTTATTCGTCAACAAGTTTTCATATGGTTTTTCGCGTTATTCTTGCCCATTTTCGATCTGTCCAATAAGTGATAGAATATTTTTTTCCGAACCCAAGAGAGGGGATGTTGTCGTGTTTAGGCACCCCAAAAGCGGTAAGGATTACATAAAAAGAGTTATTGGTCTCCCGGGAGATAAAGTTAGGTTAATAAAAGGCAAATTGTTCATAAATGAGTCTGTGTTAATTAGAGAGGAATTGCCTAATTTTGTAGAAAAAAAGATAGAGCAAGGGTCAATGAAGACAGTTCCACAATGTGTTAATGAACCCGTTCCATTTGGAAACGAGAATTGCTTTAAATACCAAAGCCTAGAAAAACTGAATAATGGTAAGACCTATAAAATCCTGGACTTGGGACAAAACATCGGAGATGATACCCAAGATTTTATAATTGGAGATGATGAATACTTTTTTCTTGGAGATAATAGAGATAACTCCTTGGATAGCAGATTTGATAGACAATTTGGTGGGGTAGGCTTGGTTTCTAAAGAATATCTCATTGGTAAAGCATCTCTGATCTTATTCTCTTCTAGAGGTAGCTCTATATTTTACTTTTGGACGTGGAGAAAAGATCGCTTCTTTAAGGTCATTAGGTGAAAATCAATCATCATCAGAAAGAAATTTGTAGGCTATTAAACTATCAGTTTAAGAATAATAGACTATTGGAGGAAGCACTGACCCACTCCTCCGCTAGAAAATCAAGCAAAGCTAACAACGAAAGGTTGGAATTCTTAGGAGATAGGGTTCTCGGTCTGACTATAGCAGAAGAGTTACTGAGGCTAAACCCTAATTCTACTGAAGGCCAAATTGCAACTTACTACAACTATCTTGTCAAGAAGGAAACCTGTGCTCTAATTGCAAAAGAAATTGGACTAGAAAATTTATTGACTTTAGGTAAATCAGTAAAGCGCACTAGCGATCGTCAAAAAAATAAGATATTAGCAAATGCAGTGGAAGCCTTGATAGCCGCTATTTTCTTAGATTCAGGCTTTAAGACCTCTAAAGAGATAGTTCTCAAGGTTTGGAGAAAGCAGATTGATATTGTTAGAGATATAGAGGCACATGCGAAAACTGCATTACAGGAATTATTACAATCCGAGGGGCAAGAACCACCAATATATAGACAAATATCTAGAACAGGACCAGATCATGACCCTGATTTTTGTGTGGAAGTCCTGTTGGAATCAGGCTTAAAGGCCGTTGGTAATGGCTCGACCAAAAGAATGGCAGAAACAAAAGCAGCTGAACTAATTTTAAAAAAGATTAGCAATATTAATGAGTGATCTTCAAAAAAAGCTACTGAAAGCACTAATTGTTGGAAAACCTAATGTTGGAAAAAGTACTTTGTTGAACTCTCTAGTTGGAGAAAAAATCTCTATTGTGTCACGGAAAGCGCAGACTACCCAGAGGAACACCACTGGAGTTATCACAAAAGATAATAGCCAGCTGATATTTTTTGATACTCCTGGATTGAATAAGATAGAAAAAAATATTCGAATTTCCGAAACTTTCAAAACGGTTGCCGAAAATGTGGATGTGCTCATTTACATGGTTGATAACACTAAAAAAAGCCAATCTATAGATGATCAGTTTAGAAACTGGCTGAATAACAATGAGAATAAATTTAGAAAAAAGATTCTAATAATCAATAAGATTGACTGCATTGAGAAGGTAAATCTTTTTGAGATTACTAAAAAAATAAATGGATTTATCAGTTTTGATGAAACGTTCTTTATTTCTCTGAGTAAAAAGTCGGGTATGCAAAGATTTTTGAACTGGGTAGAAAAACAGGCATATTCTAACGAATGGCTGTTCCAGCCGACCTATAAAAGTAATATAAGTAAAAAAAATTTTCTATCGGAACTAACAAGAGAGAAGGTCTTTGAGTATATTCATGAAGAAATACCATATAATTTGGAAATAAAAACTGATTATATTGAACCTAGCTCTAATAATTCACTGAAAGTATTCCAAACTGTTTGGCTTAATAAAAAAAGCTATAAGCCCATAATCTTAGGGAAAGAAGGTAAGTCAATAAAAATGATATCTATGCAAGCAAGACTAGATATGCAGAAATTTTTAAAAAGTAAGGTACACCTTTTTATTCGACTGAAGATGAAAAAATCAGGTTAAGAGTTAAATGAATTTAAAAGCCAAGATGATTGTGGACACAATTCGATGGAGTCTGGAACGAAAGGGAATTCCGGTCTATATTGAACATAAAGGTGATAGTGACGCTGGTGCAATTTTTGTAAAACACGACAAAGGTGAGGGCCTATATGATGTCTATCATAGGGTTAATGACTATAACGATGGAAAAAAAATTAAATTTCTTAGCACTCATACCGAACCAAGTATAAAAGAATTTTTCAAGTTACAAATAGATACAGACGCTGACCTTTGGCTTATTGAGGTGGTATCAAAAGATTTTGACTTATATGATCTTTTTCTGAAGCAAGGATTGTAACAAATGCAATGGCAAGGTGAAGGACTTCTTTTAGACGCAAGGAGGTATGGTGAGACTTCAGCTCTAATAAATGTATTTGCGGTTTCTTTGGGTCGAAGGGTGGGTTTAGTAAGAGGAGCATTTAGCAAAAAGAATAAATCTGTTATCCAGCCTGGAAATCAACTGTTTTTAACTTGGAACTCAAGAATTGAAGAAAGCCTAGGTACTTTTAAAGTCGAATTGATAAAATCAAGATACCATACAATTAGCGAGGAGCGACTTGGTCTGGAACTTTTTAATTTGATTTGTGTTCTTTGCTCTACATTTTTACCAGAAAGACTTGATTTTGATGATCTATATCATCAAACAATTATGTGTATTGAGGGCAAACACAGCATCGAAGAAAAGTTAAGAAGGTATGTAGAATGGGAGTTGCAATTATTAACAAGTCTTGGCTTTGGGCTTGATTTAGCTAAGTGTGTAGTGAGTGGTTCAAAAAAAGACTTAAAGTTCGTATCCCCAAAGAGTGGTTGTGCTGTTTCAAGTAAATCAAGTATTGGATGGGAAAAAAAATTGCTAGTGCTCCCTGATTTTCTAGGAGACAGAAAGTCAGCAAAAGTTTTATCTATAACTGATTTAGAAAATGGTTTTAAACTAACGGAATATTTCATAAAAAAGAACCTAAATCCAGTAAAGGGATTCCATAAAGACCAATTTTTCAGATTAAGAAATAGGGTGTTGTCGCTCAATAAGCTTTAACTTAGGATGCGCTTTGCTATAACTTGGGCTTGAATTTCTGCAGCACCCTCAAAAATGTTGAGTATTCGTGCATCGCAAAGCACGCGGCTTATTCTATATTCGAGGGCAAAGCCATTTCCTCCATGGATTTGCAAGGAATTGTCAGCAGCTGTCCAAGCAACCCTAGCCGCCAACAATTTCGCCATCCCTGCTTCCAAATCACATCTTTTCCCATCATCTTTAGCTCTTGCTGAAAAATAAGTAAGTTGCTTAGCGATCATTATTTCGACAACCATATTTACTAACTTATCCCTGACCCGTGGAAATTTAATTATCTTTTGTCCAAATTGAGTTCTTTCATCAGCATACTTGAAGCCCAAGTCAAATGCATTTTTAGCGACACCGATTGCTCTCGCTGCCGTTTGAATACGAGCACTTTCGAATGTTTCCATCAATTGTGTAAATCCTTTCCCTTCTTTCTCTCCAAGTAAATTCTTTTTATCGACCCTAAAATCGTCAAAACTTATCTCATACTCCTTCATTCCTCTGTAACCTAGAACTTCGATCTCTCCACCCCTTATACCCTGATCAGGAAAATCATCATTATCTTCGCCGGGTGATTTTGGTGCCAGAAACATTGACAAGCCTTTATAGCCACCTTTGTTCCTGTCTGAGCGAGCTAATAAAGTCATTAAGTTGGCTCTAGATGCATGCGTTATCCACGTTTTGTTTCCTGTAATACTATATTCTTCCCCGTCCAAAGAAGCACGTGTCTGTAGATTACCTAGATCTGATCCAGTATTTGGTTCTGTGAAAACTGCTGTTGGCATAATTTCACCGGAAGATATTTTTGGCAACCAATGCTCTTTCTGTTTTACAGAACCACCGCAAAGGATTAATTCAGATGCGATATCAGTCCTAGTAGCGAGGCTCCCAACGCCGATGTAACCTCTTGAAAGTTCCTCAGAAACAACACACATTGAAATTTTATCAAGACCAGTACCTCCATACTCTTCTGGAATGGTTAACCCAAATACACCCAAGTCAGCGAGTTCTTCAATTATACTTAAAGGGATAAGTTCATCGTTAAGGTGCCACTCATGTGCAAATGGTTCTATTTTGTCTTTTGCAAACTTATAAAATTCCTGTCTGATCATTGTTTGATCTTCATTTAAACCATCGTTACCAATAAATGGAGTGCCTTCATTTCTAATAATAAGTTCAATTAATTGTGATCTAAGGTAATCGACATCAATTTCATCTCTAAAGAATAAAACATCTTCACAATCTAATTTCCCAAGCGCCACTTTTTTGTAATCAAGGTCGACAGGCCTAATAATTTCGTTTTGAGACATCATTATACCACCAAAAAGCTGATTTAAATATTCGTTAAAGCTCAAAATTAATATTGTTCGTTCCGCTTTTTTAAAGTTTTGGCTCTTATAGAGTTTATCGGCCCATATGGACATTTGTTTTAGAGCTTCAACGTATGTTGCTACCCACGCGAGCCCGTGCAGCTTGCTTTGATACTTGTTTTCATCTTTTGAGGTACCAAAGCTATTTTTAACTACAACCTTTAATTCGTCTAGGTAAACATCTAATTTTTCAGCGACCATCAGTGATTTTTTGATAATCTCTCCATCATCAATCACAAAGTCACTATTCATTTTATCGACAACTGGCGTAGATATATTCACTGTAGTTACTCCTTAGGCACATTATGTTATATGTTAGTTTTGGCCATAATTTCAAATTAAATTTATATAAAAATTTTGCCGTTATTATCACTATCTGTAATTTCTATTTTTTCTAGACACAAGTAATTTCCTTCAACTATCCTTAACGCTGTTACAAATAGAACCATAGAGTCCAAAACATCATCGATCTTTATTGAGGAATTATTTTCTAACTTCAAGTTAACTGATAAAGGATCTAAACCTACTCTTTTTAAGAGATCTAATCTTTCAAAAATTCCTGATACTGACTTTTTTTTTGCCTTTAGAGCTTCTTTTTTTAGCATTTTGAAACTGCACTCAGGATGCCCCTCATAAACTTTATTAGGTAACTTAGATATTTGTTGTACCTCGGTAATTTTACCTTTTAAGTGCCACGATTGCTTTGATAAACCCTTTCCCGTTATTTTCTTGCTAAGCTCATTTGCTTCTTGATAAGTATTGCATTTAAGAACTCTCTTTAACGGCGGAATAAATATTGAGGATTGGAATGCTTTACCTAGATATTTCTTTGCCAAAACGTCACATGTTCTCAAGTAATTTTTTTTATTTAGTTCAATTGGCATATCTATCACTACTACACTGTCAGGGTAGTCTGACATAAGTTTATTGAGGTCTTCAGAAAATTTTATGCTAGACAAACGCTTTTCTCTTGAGTTTCCTATTGATGCAATCCAGCCAGAAGAGGTGCCGTCTACTCCAATTAGGTCCATAGTGTTAGTCATTTTTTAAGAGATTGTAAACGCTATCGACCTTTTCATTAATTGAAGAAAACTGTTGAAAGTTATTCACAAACATTGATTTTAATTCAGTCGCTGACCTATCATAATCACGCGCATTTGCCCAATTCTCCCTAGGGTTTAGTAAGTTTTTAGGAACACCATCTATTTCAATTGGAACACAAAAATTAAAAAACTGGTCTTTCCGTGTTTGTACGTTTTTTTTGTTGCTTAAAATAAACTTTAGAATCCTTCGAGTTAAGTCTATTGATATTCTTTTGCCTTCTCCATAGCTGCCACCGCTCCATCCCGTATTAAGCAACCAACAAGCCGGTTCGGTGCTATGGATCTTGCTCCATAAAAGTTTTCCGTATACTTCCGGTTTTTGAGGCATGAATGGTGCTCCAAAACAAGTTGAGAAAGTGGGAACAGGTTCCTTGATTCCCTCTTCAGTTCCGGCAACCTTTGATGTGAAGCCAGAGAGGAAATAGAAAACTGCTTCGGCTGCGGTAAGTTTAGCAACAGGTGGTAAGACGCCGAAAGCATCGCATGTTAACAAAATTATATTTTTAGGAGCTCCACCATATCCAGATTTTGATGAATTCTTAATGTAAGAAATCGGGTAGGCACATCTCATGTTCTCTGTAACAGAAGAGTCTGAAAATTTAAGTGATCGATCGCTTGTATCGTAATTCATGTTCTCAATTACTGTAGAAAATTTTTCAGTAGTTGAAAAAATTTGTGGCTCATCCTCATAGCTTAAATTAATTGTTTTTGCGTA
This sequence comes from uncultured Alphaproteobacteria bacterium, assembly GCA_902596605.1. Classification (GTDB taxonomy): domain Bacteria; phylum Pseudomonadota; class Alphaproteobacteria; order Rhodobacterales; family Rhodobacteraceae; genus CACIJG01. The sequence continues at coordinate 111,009 of CACJUU010000003.1, forward strand.
ACAACCGCCCTCAATATTGAATACTCCGGTGTCACTCCAACCATGTTCATCATCACCAATTAAAATTCTGTCTGGGTCTGTCGAAAGGGTTGTCTTCCCTGTTCCCGACAAACCAAAGAACAACGCTACGTCCTTTTCGTTTGAAATAGAGTGGTTTGCAGAGCAATGCATTGGCATTATAGATCTTTCAGGAAGTAAAAAGTTTAAAAGTGTAAAAACGGACTTTTTGTTTTCGCCCGCGTACCCAGTGCCACAAATCAAAACGAGCTTTTTTTCAAAACTTATAGCAATAGTTGTCTCTGATACACAACCATGCCGATCAGGATTTGAAAAAAAGGAAGGACAATTTAGAATTTTGAAGTCGGGCTTAAAATTATTCAGCGACTCCTCCGATGGAACTTTCAGCAAATGTCTTATAAATAAACTATGCCAAGCTAATTCTGTTGTAACTTCAATATTGAAAAACTCATTGGTATTTATTGAAGCTTGTAAATCTTGTGAATAACACCTTTTTCCTTTTTGATGTTCTAACATATCCTCATGAAGTATACTAAAATGGTCCTTTGTCATTGGCCGGTTGTTTTCCCACCATATCTTCTCATCCGTGTCTTTTTCTCTCACCACATGTTTGTCTTTAGGAGATCTCCCGGTCTTTTCACCGGTAAACACGATTAAAGAACCGCCTTTCCCTAGCTTGCCTTCGCTATTCTTGATGGCCTCTTCGACTAGGTCAATTTCATTTAGATTTTTGTACACTTTACTTATTTGACAATACTCCCGTTCTGTCCGATAGCATCACAAAGATGCGCTCTCGTTTGACTGTTACCTTTTGTTACATTATTTTGTAAATCACAAATAGAGTAAAAAAACAATTAAAAACACATTCGCGTTCGGTACCGTTGTCTAATTTTTTCTAAACTTGTTATTTAATGTAAAATAAAAATGAAATGGAAGGTGACTACTGGTGAACAAGCATGAATTAATTTTAGTTATAGGGCAGTCTGGTGCTGGAAGGACCACTGTTATCCATATACTAGACGATCAAGGTTTTGATACGCTCGACAATGTGCCTATTCATTTGATATCTCAGGTAGCTTCCACAAACTTAGAAGATAAGCCATTAGCCATAGGTTTGGACTTAAGGTCGAAGAGTTTTTCTCTTCAGAAATTAATGGGAGAAATTAATAACTGGAGGACATTCTCAAAATCTCGGGTAGTTATCTTATTCTTAGAGTGTAGTTTAGAGATTTTAATAAAAAGATTTAGTTTATCTAGGAGACCTCACCCCGTAGCTGGTGAAAATAATCTTGAACTATCAATTAAGAAAGAGCTCAAATTAATTGCTCCTCTAAGGGAAAAAGCGGACTTTGTTTTAGACACCAGTAATACTAGCCCCAATGAGCTAAGATTGAAATTGGGGTCTCTTTTTTCGTCAGCAAATAACAGAAATATACAAATTATGGTACAGTCTTTTTCCTATAGTATAGGGTATCCAAAAGAAATAGACATGATTTTCGACTGTAGGTTTTTAAAGAATCCAAATTGGGTAGAGGGTCTAAAAGATCTGAACGGAACTGATGAGGCAGTTAAAGACTATCTAAATAAAGATAAGAGCTGGACAACCTTTAAAAAAAATTTATGTCAGATGATTTCTGTAGTTATACCCGCCTTCGAAAGGGAGGGTAAATCCTACCTTTCGATAGGTCTTGGTTGTACTGGAGGCCAACACAGATCTGTGTTTGTTGCTGAGGAGTTGTATAATTATCTTTTAAACAAAGGTTATGACGTGAAGATTTTACACACAATTTTGCAAAAGTGATTTTGCTTATAATCACTGATCAAACATTATGCCTCTCTAATTAGATTTTCTTTTCTATTTCTGGTACAGCTTTAAATAGATCATCAACTAGTCCAAAGTCAGCAACCTGAAATATTGGAGCCTCCTCATCTTTGTTTATAGCTACAATTACTTTACTGTCTTTCATTCCTGCCAAGTGCTGTATCGCACCAGATATCCCAACTGCAACATATAAATCGGGTGCAACTACCTTACCAGTTTGACCAACCTGCCAATCATTAGGAGCAAAACCTGAGTCCACCGCTGCTCTGCTAGCACCCACGGCTGCTCCTAGTTTGTCGGCAAGACCCTCAATTATTTCAAAATTTTCCTTGCTTCCAACACCTCTTCCTCCAGACACAACCACTTTTGCTGACGTTAGTTCAGGCCTATCACTTGTTTGCATTTTATTTTCAACGAAAGTAGTAAGCGGATTATTACCTTTACAGTCTATTTTTTTTATATTCGCACTACCTGTCGAAGGTACAGCGCTATAATTGCTGGTCCTAACTGATATCAATTTTAATTTATCAATTGACTGCACAGTCTGTATTGCATTACCCGCATAAACTGGACGTTCAAAAGTATCCTCCGAAATAACTTTAGATACATCTGATATTACCATTACATCCAACATTCCACCAATCCTTGGAAGAACGTTTTTTCCGAAGGAACTCGAGGGTGCAAATACATGTGAATATGATTTTAATGTATCAATCATGGTCTCGCTATAGCTCTCAGCAAGGCTCTGAGCAAAAAGCTCATTTTCTAATACCAGTACAGTTTCAACGTTCTCCATTTTTGCTATATTTGTTGATGCATCTGAGCACTGGTTAGAGGCACACAAAACATCAACCTTACCCAAAGTAGATGCTGCTGATACAGTTTTGCTAGTCTGATCCTCGGCGAGCTCGCCATTATTAATTTCTGCCAACACTAATATTTTCATAAATCTATCCTCCAACGTTTTCTTGAATTTTTTCAACTAGCTGATCTATGTTTTCTAAGATCAATCCTGCTTCTCTACTATCTGGCTCTTTTGTTTTAATAACTTTGAGCCTTTGCGTTATCTCAACTCCTAGATCGGCTGGATTGACTTCTTCCAGCGGTTTTCTTTTTGCCTTCATAATATTTGGCAGACTAGCGTATCTGGGCTCATTTAATCTAAGATCAACTGATACGACCGCTGGCATTTTCGCATCTATTGTCTGAAGTCCGCCATCGACTTCTCTTGTTACCCTTATAATATCTTCCTTAACATCAATTTCTGAAGCAAATGTAGCTTGAGACCATTTAAGTTTTGCTGATAGCATTTGGGCGGTAGCATTAAAATCGTTATCTATGGCCTGTTTGCCACATAAAATTAGAGACGGACCTTCTTTAAGAGCAATTGAAGCAAGAATATTTGCTACTGTGAGTGGTTCAATATCGTTGTGAACATCATCTGTTGCAACAACCAAAATGGCTCGATCAGCACCCATAGCTAATGCGGTTCTTAATGTCTCTTGGTTTTGCTGGACCCCTATTGAAACCGCTATTATTTCCTCTGCATTTCCCTTTTCTTTTATTCTAATTGCTTCCTCTAGTGCTATCTCATCGAATGGGTTCATTGACATTTTAACATTCGCTAAGTCAATACCACTTCCGTCTGCTTTAACTCTAGCTTTAACGTTGTAGTCTAGGACTCTTTTTACAGGAACTAAAATTTTCATCAGTCGTTATCTCTTCTTTCATTTTAAATTCAAAATATGCACTAGTTAAACACTTCATACAAGACGTTTTATTTGTTTTTTCCAGGCGACCAAAGCACCTCAGTTGAATTTTCCTGGTTTTCAACTCTTGAGGCAACAAAAAGCCAATCTGATAGCCTGTTTAAGTAGATAAGCGTATTGTCATTAATATCTTCTTTCGATCTTAAGCTTACTATACTTCTTTCCGCACGACGACAAATAGTTCTGGCCAGATGTAAGAAGGTGGCAGACTTACATCCTCCTGGCAAAATAAAGCTATTTAGAGGATTAAGTATATTGTTCATTTCATCTATCTCGACTTCTAGTGTCTCTATTTGGCTAGAAGATACTCTTAACCTACCATTATTATTTTCGGAAATCGGCACACATAAATCGGCTCCGAGATCAAACAGATCATTTTGGATATTTTTTAGCTTTCTTTTTAAATCTGGCGTCGCATACAATGTAACCACCCCAATACTCGCGTTAAGTTCATCAACGTTCCCGTAAGCATTTACTCTGAGACTATCTTTAAGTACCCTCTGCCCGTCACCAAGTGCTGTGTCTCCAGTATCCCCTGTCTTTGTATATATTTTATTTAATTTTATCAAACTACCCACCTTTGGAAAAATAAACGAAAAGAATAATTAATAATATTGCAACAGCTTGGAGAAGTATTCTCAAACGCATGATTTTATTTGCGTATTTTTTATTAAATTCTCCACCGAAAGCGAACCCACCTAGGCCAACCATGAGAACTATGACTACTAGGAGACAAACTACTATTACAAGTATATGGGCATTTTCTAATATCACTGAATATCCTCCTAGCCCCCTGCAGTTTATTAAATACATAGTTTAGTTTTTGTGTATTTCTAATGTTGAGTTTAATTATTATTCCAAGTAATTTAGCTCAAGACCGAAATATCACTTATCAAGTTAAATAAATACTCAACAAATGGACCAAAAACAAGATATTACAACGGCGTTGGAGACAAGATATCTTTTATATGCAGTATCTACAATAATGGATAGAGCCCTTCCCGACGCAAGAGATGGTCTTAAACCGGTGCATAGAAGAATCATCTACGCTATGAATCAGCTTAGATTATATCCTCAATCAAATTTTAGAAAGTGTTCGAAAATAGTAGGGGAGGTTATGGGTAACTACCATCCGCACGGAGATAAGGCTATATACGATGCATTAGCAAGATTTGCTCAAGAATTCAGTGTTAGATATCCGCTTATTGAAGGTCAAGGTAATTTTGGAAATATCGATGGAGATAACCCTGCAGCTCAAAGATATACTGAGGCTAGGCTATCAAAATACTCAATTGAGCTTCTTGAAGGTCTTAATGAGAACTCTGTAGATTTTAAGGAAACGTATGACAGCTCCGGTGATGAACCGAGTGTGCTTCCAGCAAACTTTCCTCATCTCCTTGCAAATGGAGCCTCAGGGATCGCTGTTGGAATGGCTACCAGCATACCTCCCCATAATCTACTAGAGTTACTAAAAGCAGGCATACTACTAGTTGATAAACCTAATTCGACTATCCAACAATTATCGGAAATTGTAAGAGGGCCTGACTTCCCTACTGGGGGCATTATTTTAGATAATAAAGAAGATATTATTAAAGTATACACAGATGGCAAGGGAAGCTTCAGATTACGTGCCAAACATCACATCGAAGATCTTAAGCACGGTAACTGGCAGTTAGTTGTAGATGAAATACCCTATCAAGTTCAAAAGGGAAGACTCATCGAAAAGATCGCTGATTTAATTTCTGGAAAAAAATTATCTTTAGTGCAGAACGTGAGAGATGAGAGTGCAGAAGAGATAAGAATTGTTATAGAGCCAAGATCACGAAATGTGGAAAAAGAAAATCTCTTAACTTCACTTTACCAATTTACTGATTTAGAAACGAAGGTTGCTGTAAACCTTAACGTTTTGATTGATGGTATTTCCCCAAAAGTTAGTAATCTCAAAGAATTACTGCAGACTTTTTTAGATCATCGCAGAGAAATATTGATACGAAAATCCACTCACCGATTAGAGAACATCGATAAGCGTTTAGAAATTATCGAGGGCTTGTTACAGGCATATATAAATCTCGATCGCTTGATAAATATAATTAGAGAGGAAGATGATCCCAAAACTGCTATTATTGAAGAATATGGTCTTAGTGAGTTGCAGGTGGAATCCATTTTGAACCTAAGATTAAGAGCATTAAGAAGGCTAGACGAAGAGCTCCTCTCAAAAGAACAACAGGAATTAATGAAGGAGCGGCAGACTTTAGAGGATTTACTAGAGGATAAAAGGCTTCAATGGAAAAATGTTAAAGATCAACTGACGCAACTTATGAAGAAATTTGCCGGTTATGAACTTAGTGAGAGGCAGACATTTTTGGAACCGGAGGAGGAGGGTTCTCGGGCATTTTTCCAGAATGTTACTGTCGATGACTATCCAGTTACAGTGGTATTATCCGAAAACGGTTGGATAAGGTCTTACAAGGGGCATAGCCTCGATAATAATTCATTTAAATTCCGAGACGGTGACGGACTTAAATTTGCTGCTCAACTATCCAGAAGCCAGCAATTACTGTTTATAACTTCAGAAGGTAGGTCGTTTAGTTTGTCTCTTGATCAACTAAAAAAAGACAAAGGCTACGGAGAGCCCCTGAATTTAATTATTGGAACAGGGAATGTCACCTCTATAGTAAGAATAATCCCTTTTAATCATGGAACTAAGGGTCTTATATTCTCAAAAAAGGGTCTTGGGTTCTTGGTTGATTTTTCCTCTCTACAATCTTCTACAAAAACTGGGAAACAAATATTTGAACTCAGTGAAGGCGATAAAGTGATTGGGTTGAAACAAATTACTGGTGATAACGTTATTGTTTTAAGTTCTTCTTTTAAAATGCTCATTTTCTCAGCTAAAGAGTTGCCTTTGTTAAAAAAGGGAAAAGGCGTTCGCTTGCAACGTTATAAGGGAGAAACTCTTTTGGATGCTATGATTTTTTCACAAAATCAAAAAGATAATGTTATCTTAAAAAAATTATTTACAAAACATGAGGATGTTAGCTGCTGGACGGGTAAGAGAGGCCTAGTTGGGAAAATGCTGCCTAAAAAATTATTAAGGAAAAAAATGACTAAGTTTGAAGATCTTCTATAATTTTATTAAGTAATCCATTTATAAATTTTTGTTCCTTACCATCTGGATAAAATGTTCCCGTTATGTAAACATACTCAGACATAATTACTTTCTTGGGTGTTTTCTTATTCAGAAACTCGGCGGATGCCGCTCTTAGAATCGCTCTTAACGTCGTGTCAATTGTTTTTATATTCCACAGATTGTTAAAAGCCCTGTTTATTTTAGTATCTATTTTTATTTGATTTTTAGCAGCTTGCTCAATTATCCTTTGAGATAACAGATAATTAGGCGATGAAATTTCCATGTCTTGTATTTGTTGGGTATAAAATGTTTCTTTAAGTTCTTTCTTTATGGTGCTATAATCCTTGCCGTTGGCCTCCATTTGAAATAGGGCTTGAATAGCAAATAATCGTGAGATTGTGTTTTTTTTTTTAATCATAGGATTTGGAAGAGGTCACGGTTTTAATGTAGTCTTTCTTTTATTTTAATAATACTTAACAAAGCACTGCAAGCCTCCCCACCTTTATCAAAAATTTTAGGATCTGCTCTTTGCTCAGCCTGCGTTTTGTTTTCTACGGTCAAGATAGCATTACCTATACATATTTTTTCAAGACCAAGATTAACTAACCCTCTGGAGCTTTCAGTGCTCACAATTTCGTAGTGTGTTGTCTCACCTCTAATAACACAACCGATTGCAATAAAGCCATCAAACTCATTTTCCATTAACTTTATGGCGGTAGGTATTTCCAGCGCACCTGATACTTCAACTATCTCAGTATCAGCCTTTATTTTTCTGAGGATATTAAGAGCCCCACTTACTAGATTGTCTGTGATATCTTTATAATAGGGTGCTGAAACAAGACAAATTTTTAGTTTCTTCTTAAACTCTGCTATATTGTCTCTTCCTAAATTATCTACCCTCACTTAGAAGCCCTCCGTTGCATCAATTTGCAAGCCATAGCCTTCCAATCCAACTACTTTTGGAAGTTTTGAATTGGAAAGCAGTTTTATTCTTTTGACACCTAGCAAAGATAAAATTTGGGCACCAATTCCATACTCTTTGAGTGTATCTGAGCTAGGTTTTTCGCTACTACTATCACCTGAATTGAGAAGCACCAATATACCATTTTCATTTCCGATTATCTTTTGCATTGCTCTACCTATCTCATTATATCTGCTAGGAACCAAACCTAGCAAATCTCTATAAATATTCAATTTATGCATTCTAACCATTGATGGTTTTGCAGTATTAATCTTTCCTAGCTTTAGGACTATATGCTCCGAATTTTCTATTTCATCTTTAAACTTAATCACTTTCCACTTGCCGCCTATAGTTGATTTTAAAACTGAGCTTTCAACCTCTTTTATTAGGTTGTCATGCTTTCTTCTGTAAGCAATAAGATCTGAAATCGTTCCGATTTTTAGGTTATGTACATATGCGAATTTCTTTAAATCTTTGAGCCTTGCCATGCTTCCATCATCATTCATAATCTCACATATAACTCCGGAAGGGTTTAATCCTGCAAGCCTAGATATATCTACAGCAGCTTCGGTATGACCTGCTCTTATAAGCACGCCTCCATTCTTCGCCCTCAAAGGAAAGACATGCCCAGGTGTAGCTATTTCTTCTGTCCTTACTTGTGGATTTATTGCTACTGATATTGTCTTTGCACGGTCATGGGCTGATATACCTGTTGTAACGCCCTCTCGTGCCTCAATAGACACAGTAAAAGCTGTTTCGTGCCGAGAAGAGTTGGTTGCGGCCATCAAAGGCAATTTTAACTTATCTATTTGTTCAGAGGGAAGAGCTAGGCAAATTAATCCTCTGCCATATGTTGCCATAAAATTCACTGCATTTGGTGTCGCCATTTGACCTGGTATTACAAGATCTCCCTCATTCTCTCTTTCTTCATGATCGACTAGAATAAACATTTTGCCGTTTCTAGCATCATCAATTATTGATTGCGTGGAAGATATTTCAACACCTTGTTCTTTCATACTTTTTATTTTCCTGAACCCAATATCCGATCTACATATCTTGCTAGAATATCTATTTCAATATTAACTTTCTCTCCAATTCGCATTTTTTGCCAAGTCGTATTATCTTTCGTATGGGGGATAAAGTTAATATCAAAAGAAGAAGAATCTACTTGATTTACGGTTAAAGAGGTTCCGTTCAACGTAATAGATCCCTTTTCCGCAATAAATTTTGCTAAGTTTCTATTAGTTTGAAACGTAACCTGAGTGCTTCCTTCAACATCTAGAATTTTTTCTATTGATCCGGTACCATCTATATGGCCAGTTACAATGTGTCCCCCTAATTCATCACCAAGCCTAAGGGATCTTTCAAGATTTACTTTTCTCCCAGGCTTCCATCCAAAATCTTGATCACCAATAATTGTTTTCAAGATAGTCTCACTGGATATGTCTACTGAAAACCAATTTTTATTCTCTGAAATACCAGAATCTGTCACCGTAAGGCAAACACCATCACAGCATATTGATGCGCCTAAGTCTATTTCAGATACATTGTAAGTGCAGAAAATTTTAGCTCTTGTATCTTTAATCTTTTCAATTTTGGCTATTTCGCCCACGTCAGTAACAATTCCCGTAAACATATTTGACCCTTTCTAAGAATTAGCTTTCCACTTTGCTTCGATATTGTCTTTCCATCTCAGTAAGGATGTTAAAGTCAAGTTTGGAAAATCTCCCAACCTTGCATCGAGTGGCAAAAAATCATTAAAACAGGAAGTGGCGGAGTCATTTATAACTTTATTCCCGGTAAATATCACAATTTCATCAAATAAACCGATTTTAAGAAATGATGTCCATACCCTCGCACCGCCCTCAACCAACAAACGATTTACCCCCATCCTAGAAACGATTTTTAGAATTTCTTGAATATTTAAAAATCGTTGTTCTTTACTAACTTTCTCTATACTCACTCCTCTAAAGAATTTATGAGCATCTGTGACCTTATCCTTTAGGTCCTTACTTGTTATGATGTGCACTTTCTTTTTTCCTACGTTATCAAATATTGAGAGATTCCCTAAGTCAGATATTTCGAAATTTGTATCTAAAATAAAAATTGGCTTGTTTTCGATTGTCTCATATTGATCTCTTAAATTTAGACGCGGATTATCAACAACTATGCTGTTTTTACCTATTAATATCCCATCGTTCTCTGATCTAAGAAGTTGGACCCTCTTTCTACATAATGAGTTGGTTATCCATTTGCTCTCTCCATTTTTTGTGGCAATTTTACCATTAATGGAAGAGCCTATCTTTAATGTTATATATGGAAGACCAGTTTTCTTCTGTTTCAAATAGCCCTTTAAAACATCTGAATTTTCTTCTTCATAGATTCTAGTTTCAATACATTCAATACCTGCTTTCTCCATTATTGACTTTCCTTTTCCGTTAGTTCTATTATCGGGATCAGTTGCCAAATAGATAACACGATTAGCTCCAAAATTTACAATCGCTTTTGCGCAAGATGGAGAAGTGGTTTCATGTGCGCATGGCTCCAACGTGATGTAGACATTAATATCTTGTATTTTTCTTTTTTCTTGTAGGAGAGGATGGTCCGAGGCTTGTTTTATGGCCATAATTTCTGCGTGAGGTCTTCCTCCAAGTTGAGTATTCCCTCTACCGACTATTATATCTTTAAAGGTAATTACACAGCCAACTGAGGGGTTTTTACCAGTGAGCCCCACATTTCGTCTTGCTAAGTTGAGAGCTAATTTAAGAAATTTCTTGTCATCTTTCGAGATATTTGTATCGATCATCTAAACCGTCTTCTTTGGTTCAAGTTTGTTCGGGTGTAGGTCTGACATAAAATCCTCAAAATCTCCAAGTTCTTGAAAATTTTTGTAAACGCTAGCAAATCTCACATAGGCTACAGTATCAATCCTTGATAGTGTTTCCATCACTATTTTCCCAATAATCTCAGATTTTATGTCAGTATCACCGATACTTTCCAATCTCCTGACAATACCTGTAATCATTTGCTCAATACGCTCAGATTGAATAGGTCTTTTTTGAAGTGCTATTCTAATAGATCTTTCAAGTTTATCTCTATCAAATATCTCTCTTTGATTTTTCTTTTTGAGTACATATAGGTCTCTTAGTTGTACTCTCTCGTACGTAGTAAAGCGACCAGCACAACTAGAACAGTGTCTTCTTCTCCTTATAGATATATGATCGTCTGAAGGTCTACTATCCTTTACCTGAGTGTCTAGATCTCCACAAAATGGGCAGCGCAAATTATACTCCCTCTAATCTACTTAAACCTGTTATAATAATATCTTTAGTAGATATAATTTCCAACTAGTTATCGGTATATTCTTCATTGGTCTAAAAAAGATCTTAGTTTTCTACTTCTGCTTGGATGTTTCAGTTTTCTAAGTGCCTTAGCTTCAATTTGTCTTATCCTTTCCCTAGTTACGCTGAATTGTTGCCCAACCTCTTCAAGGGTATGGTCAGTATTTACGCCAATACCGAAGCGCATCCTTAAAACGCGCTCTTCTCTTGGTGTCAAACTCGCTAATACACGTGTGGTTGTTTCTTTTAGATTACCTTGAATAGCATTGTCCAATGGCAACAAAGCATTTTTGTCCTCAATAAAGTCACCGAGTTGACTATCTTCCTCATCGCCAATTGGCGTTTCTAGGCTAATTGGTTCCTTCGCAATTTTCATAACTTTTCGGACTTTGTCTAAAGGCATCTGTAATTTTGACGAAAGTTCTTCTGGGGTTGGTTCCCTTCCAATTTCATGGAGCATTTGCCTACCTGTTCTTACAAGCTTATTAATGGTCTCAATCATGTGAACGGGTATTCTAATCGTTCTAGCTTGATCTGCTATAGATCTGGTAATAGCCTGTCTTATCCACCAGGTGGCATACGTAGAGAATTTATAACCTCTCCGGTACTCAAATTTATCTACAGCTTTCATCAGACCAATGTTACCCTCCTGAATAAGGTCAAGAAATTGCAGTCCTCTATTGGTATATTTTTTTGCTATTGAAATAACTAATCGCAAATTTGCTTCCACCATTTCTTTTTTTGCGCCTCTGGCTTCGTTTTCTCCCTTTTTTACCTTTCGAACTATATTCCTGAATTCGGAGATATCTACGTTAATAATCTTACCAATCTTTGTCATTTCGGCTTTAAGCTCTTCAACTTCAGCGCTGTGATTTTTTCCTAGCACTTCCCAACCTCTGGACTTAAGCTTAGAAACTCTATCTAACCATGCTTCTTCCAACTCAGAACCCTTGTATTCTTGAATAAACTCTTTTCGGTTAATTCTAGCTTTATCTGATATTTTTACGAATGCGCTATCTACATTAGTAATAGCCTTATTAATTCCGTAAAGTTGGTCGATAAGAGCTTCAATACGATTGTTATGAAAATTCAATGAATTTAAAAGTGAGGCTATCGACGTTTTAAAATTTTGGTATTTATTTTCATCTTTGTTTGAAAACTTCTTACTTGTATTAAAAGTTGCTTTCATCCTTTTCTTTTCAAGTTCTTTTAATTTGATATATTTGTTATCTATATCTGCCAATATATTCAAAATATGTGGTGTTAATGAATGTTCCATTGCAGCTAAAGAAACGTTTATTGCGTCCTCTTCTTCCTCATCCTCATCATTCTTTGTCTCATTTGAAGCCGAAATACCTTGATTTTCTTGTTCATTTTTTGTCGATTTTGATGTATCGGCGCTGTCATTTATATCGAGTTTTTTAATCTCTGCATCGAGTTCATTGGAGTCTCCGATTTCTGTGAAAGTGGTTTCAAGATCTATAACATCCCTCAACATTATTTCTTCATTTAGCAATTCGTTTCTCCATATGCTAATAGCCTGGAAAGTCAAGGGGCTCTCACACAGGCCATTAATCATGAGGTTTTTTCCAGCCTCTATCCTCTTAGCAATAGCTATTTCGCCCTCACGAGACAGCAGTTCAACCGACCCCATTTCTCTCAAATACATTCGTACAGGATCGTCTGTTTTATCTAAAGTTTCTGAATCGGTATTAGCTGCTACAATCTCTTTTGAACTTGTTTGTTCATGGACTTCTTCAGAGTACTCTGTTTCTTCATTCTCAGTTACATTTATCCCCATGCCAGAAAGATCTGTCATCAGGTCTTCAATCTGCTCCGAAGAAAGCTTCTCAGTGATCACCAATTCTTCAAGTTGATCTTGAGTTATATAGCCTTTTTGTTTTGCCTCAGAAATTATTTTCTTTAAATTTTTTTTTGAAGGCCCATCAGCTAAAACTTTCTCATTGTCTTGTTCTTCATTGTGTTGCGTATTTTGTTTATTCATTGGTTTCTATCCATTGTTTTTCTGGGAAGCCTTCCTCTTACTTTTTTTAAAAACATCCAAGCTTTCTGTGTCAAACTTACGTTCTCTCAAAATCGAATCTTCAACTAACTCAGAGCCGCCCATCGCTCGGAGGTACTCACTCTGAATCATTTCAAACGATTCGCTTTTATTTTGCGAATCAGACCTCTGAGTTTTTATCTTAATTTTAAGATCTTTCAAGCTTTCAAGCCGATTTTTAGCTAAATTTAGTGTAGTTATCCTATTCAACAGAAGGTTTCTGGACATTTCTTCTTTATTTTTGTCGTTATATATTAAGTGATTTTTTAATGGGGGGTTTTTCTGAGTGGCTTTATCAGAAATCAAATTAAAAATATCAGAAGAGCTGGAAAGCTGTTCGTGTCGGATTTGCCAAAACGATTTCCGAAAAAATTCATCACTAAAATCTAATCCGGTCAGTTGAGCTTTGAAGACCTTTATAAATATAGGATTTTTTATTAAGCAAAACATAATTTCTGCTTCTAACTTATTTATTTCTTTTTCAGCGGCCTGAATGCGGGATATCGTCTGAGTTTTAGGTTTAATTTTTTTTTCAGCACTATTTAATCCTTGTCTTTGCTTTATCTTTGTATTGTTTTGAAACTGCAGTTTTCTTGTTCTGTCATTTATTTCGGCTAAGAACATTTTTTTTAAGTTAATATCTTTAATTTTTTTTAATTTATTCATAAGTTCGATATGCATTTTCCTTATGCGCTCGGGACTGTCCAATTTTCGTTGTGATTTCTCATTAATAAAAATGAAGTGGGAAAGACCTAGCGAATTATCTATTATATCCTTGAGAGCATCTTTGCCTCGTTGTTTTATAAGGTCATCTGGATCATAGTTAGAGGGTAAATTTGCTATTCGTATAGTTTGATTGTAAGAAATTAACGGTAGTGCCAATTCAACCGCTCGTGTAGCTGCAAGTCTTCCAGCATTATCTCCGTCAAGTAGTAAAATTGGTTCTTCACAAACTCTCCAAATCAATTGCAACTGTTCTTTTGTCAAAGAAGTTCCTAATGGAGCAACTGCATTATTTATCGAATTATTAGCTAGAGAAATAACATCCATGTAACCTTCAACTATAACTAAAGGATCATTTTTTGAGCTTTTTTGAGCGCTTCTAAGATTAAAAAGAAGAGAGCCTTTTTTAAATATTTTTGTCTCTGGTGAATTTATATATTTCGCGCCATATGTAGTATTTAGTGATCTCCCTCCAAAGGCAATAACCCTATCATTCAAATTGGAAATCGGAAACATTACTCTATTTCTGAATCTATCAACCAATGGCTTGTTTTCAGGTTTATATGCCAACCCAGCATTTTCTATATCTTGCTCACTATATCCTTCTGATTTTAATGAATTAATAAGATCATCGCTCTTTGAGGGAGACAGCCCGAGTTTAAATTCTTTTATGGTGTCAATTGATAAACCACGATCTTTTAAATAATTTAAAGCTATCGAACCCTCGGTGCTGAAAAGATACTTTGTGAAAAATTTGCATGCTGCTTCATTTATATTGATCAGTTTTTGTTCCTCAGAAGAGGTGGTTGAGCTTTTAAAACTATTATCAATTTCCAAAGGTATCCCTGTTTTTTCACTAAGTGTCTTTACCGCATCAAAAAATGAAATTCCTTCCATTTCCCTTAAGAAGCTGAATACGTTACCCTTCGCTTGACATCCAAAACAATAGTAAAATCCCTTGGTATCATCCACATGAAATGAAGCTGTTTTTTCTTTATGAAAGGGACAAGGCGCCCAAAAATCTTGCTTAGATAAATTACTTTTTTTTGGATCCCAATTTACATGTCGAGAAACAATATCTGAAATTTTTACACTCGTTTTAATTTTATCCAAGAAGGCTGAAGAGAAAGACATTTGATTTAAATTTGTGAATTACTTTCTCTCATTATAAAGGCTTTTTTTTTGTTTAACAGAGTATTGATTTAATAATATTCCATTCTTCAAGTCCATAATCACTATTTCCAAATGGCCAGTACTCACTTTTACAACTACAGTCAACGTTTCGTTTTCAATATCAATAGTTTCTATAATCCCACTAGGTATCAATAATTCTCGATTGGGTGATTCAGAAAGGTTCTGCGGTGTAGTATTGAAGTTAGATATCTTTATGCCTAGTATAGTTACAAGAAACAAAAAACCTAAAATCATTACTACCGAAAGCACCGTAACCAGCCACTTTAAGAATACCAAGGGCAAATCAGACTCTGAACTCTTTTTAATTTCTCGCATCTATCATGACTGAAAAATTTATCATTAGTTTGACAAAAAAATCTGAGAGAAGGCTTGACAAGCTAATCCTAGAAAATTGCCCTCCTAATTTAAGTTTATCAAGAACAAAAATTCAAGATTTAATTAAGCAGAAAATGATTTTTGACCCTCAGAAACAAAATGCTTTGACTTTGAAAACTAAAACAGATGACTTAATACAAGTTATTTTATATTCTGATCAAAATCTCCAAAGAACTCTAATACCAGAAGATTTAGATGTTCCAATTGTTTTTGAGGACAATGCTCTAATAGTATTTAATAAGCCATCAAATATGGTGGTTCACCCAGTTAAATTAGCCCAACGTGGTACACTTGTTAATTTTTTGATTTATAAATTTCAAGACACACTTCCGATTACTTATGATAGGTTTAGACCCGGGATAGTCCACAGGCTGGATAAAGATACATCAGGCCTTATTGTCGTAGCAAAAACAAAGTTGAGTGCAGATTCTTTAATAAAGCAGTTTAAAAGTCGTAAGGTGAAAAAAGTTTATCTAGCACTTTGCATAGGAAATCCTCTCAAAAATCTTAGCAAGATTATTGGCAAGCCTGGCATAAATATGCTTGAAGATAATATTCTGGAAATTAAAAGCAATATAAGAAGAAATAAAATTAACAGAGAAATGATGGAGGTTTGCGCTAATAATGGGAGGCTAGCTATATCACGTTTCACTGTTCAAACTGTCTATGATTTAGGTAAAAATCAAAAGTTGTCACTGTTAAGCTGTGAGATTGAAACCGGAAGAACTCATCAAATTCGAGTGCATGCTAAGCACATTGAGTGCCCAATTGTTGGAGACAACCTGTATAAATTGAGAAGAAAAGAAGATATGGATTTAAAGAAAACTATTTTACCTTTATTGGACGGCAAAAGATTGAGGCAAATGCTTCATGCGCATGAGTTATCTATTGTTCACCCGGAGAGCAGTAAAACTTTACTTTTTCGAAGTAATTTGCCAAATGATTTTTCAAATCTTATGTCAAATTTAGCTAAATACAAGAGAAGCTTACCATCTAAATAAATTGGTATAAAAAATGCTTGATATACTTGAAAAGTCAGAAAATTTAACCTATATAAAGGTTAGGAAGGATAATTTTGTACCAATGGCAAATAGCAATACATCTCTAATAGTAAGTGGCTCGGGATTATCGAAATACTTAGATGATATAAAAAAATTTCCGATGTTAAGTTTGGAAGAAGAGTATAGTTTGGCAAAAGCTTGGGTGGAAGAAGGATGTAGATCATCAGCCCACAAGCTTGTAACTTCACATTTACGACTTGCAGCAAAGATTGCTATGGGGTACAGGGGATACGGATTGCCTATTTCAGAGGTGGTTAGTGAGGCAAATGTTGGATTGATGCAAGCTGTTAAGAGATTTGATCCAGAAAAAGGATTTAGGTTGGCAACATATGCGATCTGGTGGATAAAAGCGAATATCCAGGAATATATACTAAAAAGTTGGAGTCTGGTTAAAATGGGGACAACCAGCGCACAGAAAAAGCTTTTTTTCAACTTGAAGAAATTAAAAAATAAAATTGGAGCGTTTGAAGACGGGGATCTGCTACCTGAAAATGTTGAGGAGATTGCTAGGCAGTTAAATGTTTCTGAGGGTGATGTTGTTGCTATGAATAGGAGAATGATTGGTGGTGATGTATCGTTAAATGCTACAATAAAAAGCGATGGTGAGACTGAAGAAGAGTGGCAGTCCTTGCTTGCTGACCAAGATGAAGATCATGTTGAGAAATTTGTGCATAGCGACGAGACTAGAGAAAGAAGAACTATCCTAATGCAGTCACTGACTGTTTTAAACAATAGGGAAAAAAGTATCATCTTAGACAGAAGGTTGAAAGAGCCTCCTTTGACGCTTGAACAGCTAAGTGAGAAGCATGGAATAAGTCGAGAAAGAGTTCGCCAGATTGAGAATAAGGCGATTGATAAGCTGAAAGCTAAAATTGTAGAATATTCTTAAGTTAAGAGTTTTTATCTCTGAAGCCACTCTGTTTATAAACCCCTATAACATCTAGCCGATTAGTAAAATAGCCAAGTTCGTCCAAGGCTCTCTTTACTGACCGATCTTCAGGATGCCCCTGGATGTCGGCGAAGAATTGTGTTGCCTCAAATGAGCCTCCCAACATATAGCTCTCCAGCTTAATCATATTAATATTATTGGTGGCAAATCCTCCCATTGCTTTATACAAAGAAGCTGGAATATTTCTTACTTGGAAAAGTATAGATGTGATTACTTTTTTCTGTTGCTTTATTAGAAACTTAGGCCTTTTCTCCATTACCAAAAACCTGGTAGTATTATTTTTATTATCCTGAACATTAGCTCGCAATACCTTTAATCCATAAATCTTAGCAGCTATTTTTGAGGCTAATGCACCCTTAAACTTATCATTTTCTTCTGATATTAATCGAGCTGACCCTGCGGTATCATAGCCTGCGATTGTTTTTATCTTATTCATTTTTAGGAATTTTTTACATTGGCCTAGAAGAACTGGGTGACTTGTTGCTGAAGATACGGTTTTCAAGCTAGATGACTTAGTTCCTAACATGCATATATCGACAGGCAAAAAATACTCCGCTGTTATGAAAAGCTTTGAAGCTGGTAGAAGAGAATGAATATCTGCGACCCTACCATAAGTTGAGTTGTCTACAGGTAGAATGGCTTTGTCAACTTTACCCTTTCTCACAGCTTCAATCGCTTCCTCAAAGGACTCGCAAGGCACAACTAAAGGGTCTTTGAAAAATTTAGTTGAAGCTTGGTGTGAATATGAACCTAGAGCTCCTTGAAATGATATTTTCAGAGTTTTTTCTTTCATAATTTCTTTGACATGCACATTTTGTCGCGCTCATTTCTAAAATCAGTTGTAGAAAATTTTTCAATTTTTTATATAACATATAATATTATTCGAATTTAGGAACAAAAAACATGGATACCTTCGAGTGGACTAAAATAGGTGGAGCACTTTGCGGAGCTCTTCTCATTTTTTTATTATTGAACTGGGGTACTGAAATAATTTACCACAGCCATGATGATTACTATGGAGAAGAAAAATTGGCCTACTATCTTGAGATCGAGGTTAGTGATGATGAAAAAGAAGAAAGCAGTGAAGAGCTTGTTGATTTTGCAACATTGCTTGCCAGTGCGGATATAGAAAAGGGTAAGAAAGTTTTTGGTAAGTGTAAGTCGTGTCATAAGCTTGAGGATGGAGAGAACGGAGTAGGGCCTCACCTTTATAAGGTTATAAACCGGGATATTGGTTCAATAGAGGGGTTTAAGTATTCGAAAGTGCTTGCAGGCTTAGAAGGTGTCTGGAATATAGAGGAACTAAATAAATATCTGACTAAGCCGTCCGAGTATGCTCCTGGAACCGCTATGAGTTTTGCCGGTCTTAAGAAGGATAAAGATCGGGCAAACTTGATTGAATATTTAAATTCGCTATCCGAGTAAAAGTGTCTATCAGTTAACACTTGCCTTTACAAAAAACACAATCAATGTTAGAACAAAAGAAGAACAAATATTTTTAGATATTATATGGATCATTTTAATTTTTCCGATATTGAATACCTAGAGTTCTTACCAGGATTATTTCTCAAGAGAGGTGGTGTACATCAAATAACAGGACCATCAAGATTTATTTTTGCACTTATTACTGCAAGAAATATAAAAAGTTACATCACGTGGATAAGAAGAAAAGAATGTACTGTTTCTCTTTATCCTGACGGACTTACATCTTGGGTGGATATAAACAAAATCATATTGGTAGACACAATGACGAACCAAGAGTCTACATGGGTAATGGAAGAATTTTTAAAATCAGGTGTAAGTGAGCTTTTAGTATGCG
Source organism: uncultured Alphaproteobacteria bacterium (assembly GCA_902596605.1). Classification (GTDB taxonomy): domain Bacteria; phylum Pseudomonadota; class Alphaproteobacteria; order Rhodobacterales; family Rhodobacteraceae; genus CACIJG01. The sequence goes on from CACJUU010000003.1 coordinate 130,233, forward strand.
AACTACACAAACCAATTCAATATTCCAGTCTACGAAGAATAATCCTATCTTTCAAAAATGTAAGAGAAGAAAAAGATTCAACTCTTCCGACAATATTGTTAGTTTCTTCTTTTCAAAGTGAAATAATAGGTGTTGAGAGTAGATGGTATATGAAGCCCAGTTTTTCGATTGATTGGTCTACAAAAAAAAAGCGTTCTTTTTTAGAAGAACGATGGGAGTTGGTATGTAGTAAATCAAGATTTAAGCTCTCATCATGGATAATCAAGGCTAGACAACAAGGCTATAATAGAAGAACTATTAATGTATATAAGATTACTCCATAATCTACTGTAGTGATTTGCCCAAACCTCCACCCCCAGGGGTTTTCACAACTAAAATATCACCTTTTTTGCCTTCTATCTGATCGGCATACTTCAATACCTCAACACTACCACTATTTCTCACAAGACTAGTTGATCCCACTTTACCTGATCCTCCGCCTAAAAGTCCTGGTGGACCGATGGTCCTGTGACCAGACAGAACTGAAATTATCATTGGTTCTAAAAAAGAGATTCTACGCACTACACCGTCACCCCCATGGTACTGCCCTGTGCCTCCAGAGCCTTCACGTATTGAAAATTCTTCTAATATAACAGGATACCTAAACTCAAGAGTCTCGGGATCCGTTAATCGGCTATTAGTCATATGGCTATGAACAGCAGAGGTGCCTTGGTAAAAATTGCCAGAAAAGTCTATCCCTGCACCCGTGCCACCACAAATTGTTTCATAATATTGGAAATTTTTATTGCCCCAGGTAATGTTATTCATAGTTGACTGGGCGGCAGCTTGAAGGCCAAAACCTATTAATAGTGCAGATGTGACAGCCTGACTAGTCTCGACATTACCCGCTATCACTGCAGCTGGGTACTCCGGGGATAACATACTTGCTTTCGGAATTTTTATCTTAATGGGTTTCATGATTCCAGAGTTCATTGGAATATTTCCCCCGGTGAGTATTCTAAATGCATATAATACAGCTGCTCTAGTTACAGGTAGGGGAGCATTATAGTTACTTTCCAGTTGCATAGTGGTTCCATTAAAGTCAACTTCTATCGAACTATTATCTTTATTTCGTGTTAGTTTGATTTCAATCTTTCTTACTGCACCTGATAAATCATTATCCATCTGGTATGTAACCTTAGTACTCTTTATTGTCTTAATTGACTCCCTAACAGCGTTTTCAGCATTTTCACAAACAAGTTCCTGAAACCTGAAAACGGTTTTAAGGCCATATTTATCAACTACTTTTAGCAATTCTGCTTCTCCTTTTTTGCATGCCGCAATTTGAGCTTTCAGATCAGCAATATTGGTTAAAGGAGATCTAGCTGGATATGATCCAGATAAAAGTTTTTCTTTAATTTCTTTTTCTCTAAAAATACCCTTATCTACAATTTTCCAGTTATCAATATAAATACCTTCTTCATTAATATCTTTACTGTTGCAGGGCATTGACCCTGGAGTAAGTCCACCTATGTCAGTATGATGCCCTCTAGCTGCCGTATAAAAAATTATTTCAGATTTTTCTGCATTCCAAATAGGGTTAACTATAGTAATGTCTGGGAGATGGGTTCCACCATTGTAAGGCGCATTGATGGCGAAAATGTCACCAGATGATAATGTAGAATTATTTTTTATTATAGACTTTACTGTGGAGTCCATAGACCCTAAATGAACTGGCATATGTGGAGCATTGGCGACCAACTCACCATTCTTATCAAAAATTGCGCAGGAAAAATCTAGCCGTTCTTTAATTGTTATTGACTGAGCTGTCTTTTCTAAAACAAAACCCATTTGTTCCGCAATTGACATAAATAAATTATTAAATACTTCAATTTGTGCGGACTCAGTGTGTCTCTTTGGTTGAAAAGTCTTCACTCTTTTGAGTTTGATTGCACCACTCTCTTGAAGAGTGCTTTCCCAGCCTCTCTTAAGTAAAATTGAAGTCTGGGAGCCCACAAGTACTGCAGGTCCCACAATCTTTGAGTTTTTATTTAATTTGTCTATTGGAAAAAATTTACAATCATTCCACTCTCCGTCGACGTAAACCTTTTCAGTTACTATCGATGCCTTTTTACTTGTTGATTTTTGAAGAGCTAGCTTGTTGTTTAAATCCACGTCGGTTCCACCAACAGCTTCAACGAAAACGGACTCTATGACTAACTTTTTTGATACAGGTTTGAACCCGAAAAGACGGAAATAGGTTTGACTAAATATTGATTGTAAATTGGTTATCGTATCAAACTCCAAATCTAGGCTGGTGTCTGTTCCATCTAGTTTGATAAATACTTTAATTACATGAGTTATATTATTCTCCGCAATATTTTGCTTTTCAAGAGTCTCCGTAGTTGAGGTAATAAGACTGTCAGCAATAAGTGCGCTTTCTAACAGTGTCTCTCTTGAGAGGTGTTTTTCAATAATCATGCTCTTATTAGTTCTTATCTCAGCTAAACCCATACCATAAGCTGAGAGTACGGAAGCATGGGGGTGAATAAGACAGGTATTCATGTCCAAAATTTCTGCTATTGAACAAGCGTGCTGACCAGCAGCACCTCCGAAAACAGTTAGGCAATATTCTCGTAGGTCATAACCTCTTTGAACAGATATTTTTTTAATGGCTTCAGCCATGCTATTGTCTGCAACGCTTATGAACCCCTCTGCAATTTCTTCGATGGGAATATTCATTTTGTCACTTAATTGGTTAAAAAGAATCTTAGAGGCACGGAGCGACAAACTTTTTTTGCTATTATCACCAAATGTTTTTGGAAAATAGTTAGTATGAATTCTTCCCGTAACCAGGTTACTATCTGTAATTGTTAACGGTCCTCCTCTATCGTAACAAGCAGGACCTGGCGTTGCTCCTGCACTTTCTGGCCCTACAATTAATCTGCCTGATTTTTCTGAAAGAATGCTACCGCCACCTGCAGCAATGGTGTTAATGTTTAACATCGGAATTGAAATGCGAATTCCATCAATTTTATTATTTACTGTCCTCTCCAATTCTCCAGAATAATGCCAAACGTCAGTAGAAGTTCCTCCCATATCAAAGCCAATTATTTTGTGCTCTTTGTCCAGAGCACTAGTTTTAATCCCACCTATTACCCCTCCAGCAGGTCCAGACAGAATTGAATCTTTTCCAGAAAAGAGACTTGCATTTGTAAGCCCTCCGTTAGATTGCATAAAGCTAATTTTGCTACTTATATCTCCTTCAAACTCTGAGTAGAGGGATTGGATATACCGATTTAAAACCGGGCTTAGGTATGCATCTGCAACAGTCGTATCTCCCCTCATGACATATTTCATAATTTGAGATGTTCTATAACTTAACGAGATATGTGAAAACCCTGAGATCTTCGCTATTTTTTCTGCTTCTTTTTCATGTTTATTGAATTTGCAACTATGCATGAAAACAATTGCACATGATTTTTTTTTCACATTTTTTATTTTTTTGAGATTGTTAATAAGTCTATCTTTATTTATTGGCTTCAATACTTGACCAGAAGATGTCACTCGCTCTTCAACCTCGATTATTTCGTCATATAAAGGGTCAGTTAAAGTAATTTTTCGATCAAAAAGATTGGGTCTGTTTTGATATGCTATGCGTAGCTGATCCTTCAATCCCTTGGTGGTTAATAAAACCACAGGAAATCCCTTTCTTTCGAGAAGTGCATTAGTCGCGACTGTTGTTCCCATTTTTATAGAGTTTATAGTATCTGTGGGTATTTTTGCACCATGAGGTACTTTTAGAAAACGCTTTATCCCTGCCATCCCTGCGTCTTTATAAAGTTGGTCATTTTCGGAAAGAATTTTATCAGTATGTATTTTGCCACTAGGGTCTTTCGCCACTATATCGGTGAATGTCCCTCCACGATCAATCCAAAAGTCCCATTGTTTGCTCTGATCTTCATTTAACATATTTTCTATCTACTAGGTCTACAGCTCTTTTGGAAGATATTAAATTATTTTACATAATAATCAAATACCGCTTATTAAGATAATTTTGAACGTTAAAATCTTAATCAAATTAATCCAGCAACCCACTTTTCGATAAGATATCTTGCTATAGCTCCCCTCCTAGCCATAAAAATTGATTTGTCTAGACCATTAAGAGCTCGAAAAACCTGTTCTTTGCTGACCCAAATAGCGTCTTCAAGTTCATCTTTATCAATTCTTAAGGATCTATTATGTGCTTCTCCAGTGCATCCCATCATTAAAGATGCAGGGAAAGGCCATGGTTGACTGGTTATGTATCTTACATTTTTTAGTTTTATTCCACTTTCTTCCATTGCCTCTCTTTCCGCTGCCGCTTCAATAGTTTCACCAGGCTCAATAAAGCCAGCTAAACAAGAATACATTTTTTCAGGCCAACCATGTGATCGCCCTAGTAGAATATCATTTCCTCTTTTAATTAACATGATCACGACTGGATCAATTCTGGGAAATTGTTTGAAATTGCATTTTATGCATGTTTTTTCCCATCCAGCTTTTTCAGAAGATAATTTTCCTCCGCAAGATTGACAAAATTTTACTCTTTTGTGCCATTCATACATACCCTTTGCTGTTGCGCATAAATTTGCATATTTAGAGTTCAATACTGGCAATAAATTCCGTAAGTCACAAAAGTAAGTACCCTTCGGTAGATCTGGATGATAATTTCGGTCTGTATCATTAAAGGATCCAATCTGTCCTGTGTTGCCTAAAACGTCGCGTGAGTCAGACATGTCCCACAAAAAAACATTTTTCTTTTCAAACTCACCAAGAAAAATATACGTGGTAAGTTTTTTTATAAACTTAGTTTTTTGGTTTATTAGATAGGGAAAAGGTTTCCCATCATTAAAGCGAAAAAGAAGCTTTCCTCTCCAAATAAGTAAATGGTAACAATTTTTTATGTGCATAACTTGTTTTGAGTTTCGAAAATGTGCCTTCCTTTTTAAATTTATTAGCGAGAATAATGGAGGTGGGCCTAAATCCATTGAGTAATCCTTAGTATATTAAATTTCCTTGTTTAAGACGTTCTTGGATATATAATTATAGGCGAGAGATCGGCTCGGGTAAACCTTATCGATCACCCGGTCAGGTCCGAAAGGAAGCAGCTGAATTGTATAGGTTTAGGTCGTTTGTCGATCTCTCGTTCAAATAGAAATTTTTATATTAGTTGAGAAGATGATAAGGAAGAAAAAAGTTGTTTGAAGGGTCCTATAAAGTATTAGCGCTAAAATATAGGCCTTCTCAATTTTCTGAATTAGTCGGTCAGGATACGTTAGTGAAAACCTTGAGGAACTCTTTTCTCTCTAATAGAGTTGGACATGCTTTTTTACTGCACGGAGATAGAGGGGTAGGAAAGACTTCTACTGCAAGACTTATTGCAAAGGCTCTGAATTGTACAGAGAAAAAAGATGGTGATGTAGAGCCGTGTAATTCTTGTTCTAATTGTAAATCAATTCAATTGGGTAGACACGTAGATGTAATTGAAATGGATGGAGCAAGCAAAACTGGAGTAAACGATATACGAGAGATAATTGAAACGGTGGTTTACAGAGCAGCTTCGGCAAAGTTTAAAATTTATATTATCGATGAAGTACACATGTTGTCTAACTCTGCTTTCAACGCTCTCCTAAAAACTTTGGAGGAACCACCAGAGCATGTAAAATTTATCTTTGCAACAACTGAGATTAAAAAAATTCCACTAACAATATTATCAAGAGTTAATCGATTTGATTTAAAAAGGTTAGCTAGTAATGTTCTAACTTCTCATCTTTCTGAAATTTTGAAACGTGAAGGGTTAAGTGCTGAAGAAGAAGCTTTACAGACTATTTCCAGAGAAGCTGCAGGTTCCGTAAGAGATGCTTTGTCAATTCTTGATCAAGTGCTGGTAAATTGTGAAACAAAAATCGAAAATCAAATGGTTAATGAGTTATTAGGAAAAATTTCTAAGTCTGAAACATTATATCTTATTGAACTTATTATTGAGGGGAAAACAAAAGAGGCATTAAAAAAAGTAAGAGAATACATCTCTGGTAATACTAGCCCGGCCTTATTACTTCAGGAACTATTAGAATGTCTGCATTTTATAAGCGTATCAAGCCTTATGGATAATGAGTTGATTGGGGATGATTATTCGCTCGAGGAAAAAAAACTTGCAGAGAAATTATCAAGTGTTACCGATATGGTGATTTTAACAAGTTTGTGGCAAATTTTGTTTAAAGGTATTGATGAGCTGAGGGTTGCCGCCGAACCAATAACCAGCTTAGAAATGTTATTGCTAAGAGCATGTCACATGTCAATTATGCCTCCACCTGACGTTCTAATAAAAAGTGTTTTGAATAATGGATCTGATAAAATCATGGATGTATATAATTTGGAAAGGAAGTCAGCCTTGAAAACACCAGAAAAAGGTGGAATAATTCAAGAATCTGAAAGTAAGATCGAAAATTCTGAAACTCAAAAATCAGAGAATAGCTTAGAAAATAGTGCTGTGAAAGAAATTTTAGACATCTTTCCTGGAGCAACAGTGAAAAAATGACGAGCCAAAAGGGCAACAAGAAATAAAGAGGAATAAAATGTTTAAAGGACTAGGTCAATTAGGCGATATGGCAAAGTTAATGAAGCAGGCTCAGGAAATGCAACAGAAAATGCTGGATGCGCAGAGCCAACTAGATAACGTCGAGGTCATAGGAGAAGCAGGAGGTGGTCTGGTTAAGGTGGTTGCAACTGCTAAAGGAAATTTTAAAAATATCGAAATAGATGAATCAATTTTAATTCCGTCTGAAAAACAAGTTATAGAAGACCTACTTTTAGCTGCAATTAAGGACTGCAAGGCTAAGAGCGAGGAAGCCTCTAAAAAAGAAATGGCCAGAATGGGTGAGGCATTTGGCTTGCCAGAAGGTTTTAAGTTACCTTTCTAAAATGTTAAGTAGTCAATTAAAGGAGAGCCAGTCTGAGTTAGAAACATTAATTAAAATTTTTGATGCCAGGCCTTGGACCGAGATCAGCTCAAAGGCTAGTTTTCCATTTAATAAAAAAAAGAGAAATCATACTTGATCAGCTAATATCTTCGCTTGAAAATATCCAAAGTAAAATAAAATATTGCGAAATTTGTGGTAATGTTACTCTAGATAGAGTGTGTGAGGTTTGTTCGAACAAATCTAGAGATGCCAGTTTAGTGTGTGTTGTGGAAGATATATCCGATTTATGGGCTATGAATCGATCTGGCGCTTTTAATGGAGTCTTTCATGTTCTTGGAGGACTTTTAACCCCCATGGAGGGGATAGGTCCTGAAGAGCTAAGGATTTCAAATTTAACCGAGAGAGTAGCCTCTGGAAGTGTTAAAGAAATAGTACTTGCCTTGGGTGCAACTATAACCGGTCAGACCACGGCTAATTACATTTTCCAAGAATTGGACAAATATGCAATTAAGATAACTTCACTCGCACAGGGTGTTCCAGTAGGAGGAGAACTAGATTATCTAGATGATAGTACAATTGTAGCAGCTTTTAATGCACGAAGAAAATTTGACTAGAAAAAATGCAACAAAATGAATTAAAAAAAAATCACGCCAACTATTCACCTTTAACGCCTATAGTATTCATCGAGAAGGCAGCGAAGATATTTCCAGATCGATATAGTATTATTCATGAGAATAAATATTTTACCTGGGAACAAACTTTTATGAGATGTAAACAGCTTGCCAGTTCTTTATCTCAAAAATTGGCTAAAGGTAATGTTATAGGTTTTATTGCGTCCAATACTCCAGAATTATATGAAGCACACTTTGCCGTGCCTATGGCAGGTATGATATTGAATGCAATAAATTACAGACTAGACTCTAAAACAATCGCCTACATCATCGATCATTCTAATATAAAAATGCTGTTTGTAGATACAGAGTTTTTACAATTAGGGAAAGAAGCAGTCAGCTTATCTAAAGAAAAACCGACTATAATCATAATAAAAGATGAACAAACATTCACTCTTGAAACATCATATCCCCATATGGATTATGAGGAATTTTTGGGAAGTTATGACGTTGATTTTAATCATTATAAACCATTAGACGAATGGGAGAGTATAAGCATTAATTATACATCGGGAACCACTGGGAGCCCGAAAGGTGTTGTCTATCATCATAGAGGTGCTTATCTCAATGCAATGGGTAACTCTCTCGAATGGGATATGAAAATGCATCCCACCTATTTGTGGACCTTGCCAATGTTCCACTGCAATGGATGGTGTTTTCCTTGGACTATAGCGATGAGAGCTGGAACAAATATATGCTTGAGAAGAGTAACAGGACAGAATATATACGAAAAAATATCTAGTCATGGGGTAGAGTATTTATGTGGTGCCCCTACCGTTTTAAGTTT
>CACJUU010000004.1 GCA_902596605.1 uncultured Alphaproteobacteria bacterium
GAAAAACCTGACGCTTTTGGGGAATTTCCAAGTAGCTTTATTTTGAACCCCAGGCTGTGCCGAAATAATAGCACGTAGAAAAAAATGACCATCAATAAAGAAAGTAGCACTCCCAGATGTATTCCAGTTCCCGCAATAATCTCAGCGTTTGAGGCTGATGTGTATTGGTTCAAATTACGAGAACCAGGAAAACCAGCACCATCCGGATTTCTTAAAAATCCCAATGATGCAAGAGCTAGAATTTGCTCCGCTACATATACTAGCATTAGAGAAACTAGTATCTCGTTAACTTGAAACTTGACTTTCAAAAAAGCTGGAATCATTGACCATAAACATCCTCCTATGACACCGATTAGTATCATTGCAGGAAAAATAACAATACTTTCCAACGGATAAAGAGAAAGTGCAAATGATGCACCAAATATGGCTCCCATAATGTACTGACCCTCTGCTCCTATATTCCAGACATTTGCTTTGAAGCCAACAGAGAGGCCGAGCGCGATCAAAATCAAAGGAGCCCCTTTTATAAAAATTTGTGGAATAGAGTATGTTGAAAATGTTTCGCTCATTAAAGGATCCCAAAATATCATTTTTATAGCGGCAAAGGGATCTACTCCTAGAAAATAAAATAGTATTCCTCCAACTATCATCGTGAGCCCAACGGAAAATAATGGGCCCAGCAAAGAAAGAACCGGAGAAACATTTTCTCTCGGAATTAGCTTAAACATAAAGCATACCTCTAATCACTTATACCACCCATTATTGCACCGATTTCGTCTGTTTTTATATCCATAGTGTTAGTGGGTATTGAAAGATTCCCATTTGTCAAAAAAGCAACCTTATTTGATATTTCAAGGATCTCATCCAAGTCTTGGCTTATTAAAATAATAGCAGCACCTGTATTTGCTATATCAACAATTGCCTGTCTTATATTTGCCGCTGAGAGAGCATCTACACCCCATGTAGGTTGGTTTACTATGAATAAGGAAGGTTTTTGCCCAATCTCTCTTCCAACAACAAACTTCTGGAGATTACCACCAGACAGTGATGAAGCAAGTGCACTTACACCAGTGGTCTTTACGTTAAATTTCTCAATTATTTCATTCGTATATTCATTTAATTCACTAAAATCGATAAAACCCATTTTCATTTGAAAGCGTTTTTTAGGGTCTGTTATAAGGCTATTCTCCAATAAATTAAGATTTCCAACGGCTGCATGTCCAAGTCTTTCTTCAGGAGCAAAAGCCAACCCAATTTCTCGCCTTTCTCGAGGATTGAGCATTTCAATATCATTATCCATATATTTGATAGAAACATTCCGATCTTTTTTCTCTCCCGTGAGAACTTGCATTAGTTCTTCTTGTCCATTACCCGCAACTCCCCCAATGCCTAGAATTTCGGACTGATAAACCGCAAGATCAATATTTTTTAATGTCACTCCAAACTGTGTATCAGGTTTAACTTCGTTTATTTTTACAGAAAGAACTTTGTTACTTTTATTTGCTGCCACTGGTCGTTTAGGTTCGAATAATGATTGGCCAACCATTATCTCTCCAAGCTCTCTTGGTGTCATTTTTTTTGGATCATATTCGCCAACTATTGCGCCTTTTCTGAGAACAGATGCCGTGTCACATAAATCGGCAATTTCCTTTAACTTGTGTGATATGTAAAGAATAGAAGTTCCTTCGCTAGCCAATTTTTTCAAAGTCTTAAATAAGCTCTCACATTCAAATGGTGTGAGAACCGATGTTGGTTCATCCATAATCAAAAGCTTGGGCTTTTGTATCAAGGCACGGATAATTTCAACTCTTTGCCGTTCTCCAGCTGATAAATCTCCTATAAAAGAAGATAAATTTACTTCTAAGCCATAACTTTCAGATAACATTATTACACTCGCATGGAGTTCCTTTTCACCAAGCTCCTTATCTAATCCCACTAAGATATTTTCAAATGCCGTCAGGGGTTCAAATAAAGAAAAGTGTTGGAATACCATACCGACGCCTAAGGCTCTTGCATCCTTGGGACTCTTTGGGGAATATTCCTCATTTAAAAATGTCATACTACCGCTGTCTGGCTGGAGCAACCCATAGATGATTTTTACAAGCGTAGATTTTCCAGCTCCGTTTTCGCCTAATAATGCATGGATTTGGGAAGATCTTACATTTATAGAAATGTCGTTATTTGCCCTAACGTTTCCAAATTCCTTATTTATTGCTCTGCACTGGAATAAAGTATTTTCAATTTTATTATTCAACTTGCGTGTCTTTTAATTAGTTGGATTTAAGTAGTGTAGGAACTTTGTCACAGTTTAACCACTGAAAAACTACCGAGGCGTTAATATATTGCCATGGATACTTAATTAGCATATCTTGTGTCTAGTACTCTATCAACAACAATATAAGGAGAAATTGATGAGTAATTCAAATATAAATAGTCAATACGCAGATCCAAACATGACACCACCATTAGGAGAAGCTAGCACCTTGGGACTTCAACATGTCCTTGCTATGTTTGCTTCTAATGTTACTCCATCGGTAATAGTGGCTGGTGCTGCAGGATTGGCATTTGGAGGAGCAGAGCAGATCTATTTAATTCAAATGGCTATGCTTTTTGCCGGTATAGCAACACTATTTCAAACAGTCGGTTTTGGACCAGTGGGTGCAAGGCTACCTATCATGCAAGGAACTAGCTTTGCTTTTGTGGGCGTATTAGCAGGTATTGCCGCAACCCAAGGTCTATCCGTTGCATTAACATCCTGTATAATAGGAGGTGTAATTCACTTTCTACTTGGTGCTGTAATTAAAGACATCAGGTGGCTATTTCCACCACTAGTTACGGGGCTAGTTATCCTAGCAATTGGCCTTTATTTAATTCCAGTTGCAATCAAGTATGCCGCTGGAGGCGCTGCAAAATTCCAAATGGAAGCGGAAAGCTTTGGCTCTCTAATGCATTGGAGTGTAGCAGGTGCTGTTGTAATTGTTGCTTTGATATGTAAGTTTTTTGGGAAAGGCTTAATATCGAATGCGGCTGTATTAATTGGTATAATAGCTGGTTACATCCTTGCGTTTGCGCAAGGAATGGTCAACTTTGCACCCGTAGCTAAAGCGAGTTGGTTTTCCGGCCTCACACCATTACCTTATGGCTTTGAATTCAGTCTCGGTGCTGTAATCGCAGTTACATTGGTTTGTATCGTTTCTGCGATAGAGACAGTCGGAGACACATCAGCAACTACAAAGGCTGGGGCAGGTAGAGAAGCAACCGATGAAGAAATTTCAGGTGCAACATATGCCGATGGACTGGGTAGCGCTGTAGCGGGAGTTTTTGGAGGGTTACCAAATACCTCATTTAGCCAAAACGTCGGTATAGTAGGTATGACAGGGGTTATGTCTCGTCATGTAGTGACAATTGGAGCAATACTTTTGGTTGTCTGTGGCCTGATTCCAAAAATAGGTGCAATTATAGCCTCTATGCCACTTCCAGTATTAGGCGGCGGTGTTATAGTTATGTTCGGAATGGTGGCAGCAGCCGGCCTAAATGTATTAAGTGAAGTTAAACTTAATAGAAGAAATATGGTTATAATCGCTGTTTCATTGGCTGTAGGGTTAGGCTTGAATTTAGTACCTTCCGCGGTTCAATATCTTCCAGGTGTAGTAAAAGTGTTAGCTACTTCAGCTGTCGCACCAACAGCTATAGTCGCAGTCATACTTAATTTAGTTTTACCAGAGGAAGACTAAAATCGAAAAATAAGGGCAGTAGTAAAAACTGCCCTTATTACTTAAAAAAATGCGTTAGATACTAGCTGATCATTGCTTCCATCGAGCACTTTCATATCCTTTACCACTGTCAGCTATAATAGAATTTTCATGGGCCTCCAGTAAAAAATCTAAGTTTAAGTCGCAGTTTTTGTAGCCTTCGCTAATCACATTGAAATACTTTCTAGATGGTGGAGCAATGCCATATTTTCCAACCATAATATAGGTCATTGCTGTCACCTGAGTGCCATCTAATATGACATTTAATTCCTTCTTATCGTATAACTGTGGATAGTCTTCATAAATATCCAGAGCTTTTTCACACTCCTCAGTGATTTGAAAAACTCCTACAGGTACATGTTTACCTAAATCTTTTTCAATAGTAGCGACCGACTTAAATATTAGTCTCCAGTCTTTCAGCATTGTATTTCCCAGATATCTTGCATTGGGGCACCTGTCCGCCATTTGTCGATGGTTTAAATTCGATCCGTATGCCAAATATAATTTTGTCAACTATTTCTCCTAATGAAAACATTTATTGGTCTATCATGAATAGGAAATTACGAGTAGTATTATTACCAACTAATAGTATTTATTGTTATAAATGGAGTTCTCTAATGGTTGACCAGATGTGGGGTTTATTCCTATATTCTGTAGTAAGTGGCATTGGGTTCGATGTATCGCATTCTATTAGTGATCTGAATCGATCCTATCTAACAAAAAATGCCTGTGTTGAAGCTGCAAAATCACTGAATAAAAAACCGAATCGTGATAAACAAATTGGGCTTGATAACGGTGTTAGCCTCCGTTACGTCTGTCTACTAAAGCCTAGCAAGGATCCTACTACTTAGAAAATTTACTGTAAGAAAAAAAGCAATTTTTTAGATTTTTCAATGAGATAGTGCCTGTGGATAAAATTGTTGATAAAAAAGCTATTGACTTGACCAGTTAAATTAAAGCCTTTTTTTGAATTTCTCTGAGAATCAGTAACAAATTTCTAAGTTATTGATTTAAAGCACTTTTTTTATCTTTTATGTCTTTTTGTGAGGATTATTTTTTAAAAATATCTTTTTGAGCATGATTCTACACCGTCGTGGACAAAACGAATCAAGCATAAAAGTTATCTTTTATTATAATAGTTGATAATTCGGTGTTGACAGTGATATTTTTTTCTCGTCATCAGTCATTTCTTCAGGAATTTCTTCAAAAAGGGGTGAAGACAGATACCTTTCTCCAGTATCGGGCACCATACACAAAATATTTGAGTCAGGTGGGGCATCTTTTGCAACTTCCATAGCAATTGCAAATGTTGAACCTCCTGATATTCCTGTAATAATTCCTTCCGCTCGCGCTAATCTTTTTGCCCATGTAATTCCTTGCTCACCGGAAACGGGAAGCAACTTGTCAAAATAGTTATTATCTATGGCCTCCTGCAGAACAAATGGTATAAAATCTGGTGTCCACCCCTGGATCAAATGGGGATTCCAAGAAGAGTGACTTGTAGCTGGTGTATTGTCGGAATGTCTATCTTGCTTCAATTCACTCCCAATCAAAGCTGCGTTTTCCGGCTCGGTTAAAATTATTTTGGTTCTAGGACTTTTTTCTCTTAATACCCGTCCAACTCCAGAAACAGTTCCTCCAGTACCATACCCACTAACCCAATAATCCAATCCAACATCCGAGAAGTCACTCAAAATCTCTTGTGCTGTGGTATTTTGATGTATTTCTGCATTTGCTTCTGTTTCAAATTGTTGTGCAAAAAACCATCCATTTTTTTCGGCCAGCTCTTTTGCCTTATTATACATTCCAAAACCCTTTTCGGCTCTAGGCGTCAAAACAACTTTGGCACCCAAATATCTCATAATTTTCCTTCGCTCTATCGAAAAACTGTCTGCCATAGTTACGACAAGCGGATATCCCCTAGCCGCACACACCATTGCCAATCCGATACCCGTGTTGCCACTTGTTGCTTCGACTACTGTCTGGCCTGGCTTGAGCAAGCCTTTTTGCTCAGCATTTTCTATAATACTTATTGCTAGACGGTCCTTGACTGAACTGGCGGGATTAAAAAACTCAGCTTTGACATACATATTTACATGCTTGGGTGCTAGAGTATTTATTCTTATGCAAGGCGTATCCCCTATAGTTTCTGTTACGCTCTCATAAAGCTTGCTTTTTCCTTTAGTTGTTCGCTTTTCCAATTTTTCCTCCGTTTGATATTATCTTTCGTCAATTACTCTTACAGCCTTTCCTTCCGACCTTGGCACCGAGCCTTTTTTTCCAACATTTACCTCAATGCTTAACCCCATGATGTCCTTTACACGTTTTTTCAGGTTAGCAGACAAATTTTCCACATAGGATTGTTCCACATCTTCTGACTTGTAGTGCTCAGTATACACTATCATCTTGTCCATCCTTCCATCCTTAATCAGTTTAATTTGAAAATGAGGGGATAAACTATCTATTTTTAATAATTGTTCCTCAATTTGCGTGGGAAAGATATTTACACCTCTAATTATCATCATATCATCGCTGCGGCCGGTTATCTTTTCCATCCTGCGCATAGAGCGCGCGGTACCCTTCATCAATTTTGTTAAATCCTTGGTCCTGTATCTAATTATAGGAAAGGCCTCTTTGCATAAAGATGAAAAAACCAACTCACCTTTCTCCCCATCCTCTAAAACATTTCCAGATTCCACATTGATTATCTCTGGATAAAAATAATCTTCCCAAACGTGTAAACCGTCTTTTGCCTCAACACACTCATTAGCCACTCCCGGTCCGAGTACCTCTGATAGTCCATAAATATCAACTGCATGCATATCAAATTGCGACTCAATCTCGCTACGCATAGAGTTTGTCCAAGGCTCAGCCCCGAAAATACCAACTTCCAATGAAGATTTCTTAGGGTCTAAACCCTGTGCTTTGAATTCATCTAAAATAGATAGAATGTAAGAGGGTGTAACGGTTATGCCTTTAGGCATAAAATCGTTGATCAGCTGTACTTGTCTTGCTGTCATACCACCAGAAACTGGGATAACCGTTAATCCCATTTTTTCAGCCCCTCCATGCAAGCCCAAGCCACCAGTAAACAGCCCATAACCATATGCATTATGAAGCATATCTCCCTTTTTCATGCCCGAGGCACGTAGACATCGCTCAATTAAGTGCTCCCACATTTCCAAATCATTTTTCGTGTAAGCAACAACTGTCGGTTTTCCTGTGGTGCCGGATGAAGCATGTATTCTGGCAATATCCTTTAATTTGTGTGCAAACATATTAAATGGATAGTTCTTTCTAAGATCTTCTTTTGTTGTAAATGGGAATAGCTTTATATCCTCCAAATATTTCAAATCACTAGGATGAATTCCGATTTCATCATATTTTTTTTTGTAAAATGCAACGTTCCTATAGGCGTGATCGACAGACCACTTTAATCTAACAAGTTGTAGGGCTTTTATTTCGTCAATAGATGCAATCTCGATTGGTTCCAATTCGTGTTTTTTTGGAGTTAAATCCCTCATTCATTTATTCCTTAAAGTTTTGCCCACCGATCGTTCTTGAAAGTCCTCTGAACTCGGCTATTTTCTGTTTCTTGTTATTAAAAACGGAAACATCATAAATCCCTGATCGGCCAGTTCGACTAACCTCTCTAGCCTTTGCTATCAGCTTTTCACCTTTTTGCGCGGGCGCTATAAAAGTAATCATATTATTTTGGGCAACTGCCGCTTGATTATAGCTGTTACAGGCAAACGCAAAAGCACTGTCTGCAAGGGTAAAAATAAATCCTCCATGGCAAATGTCGTGCCCATTGAGGTGTTTCTGCTTTACTATTAAACTTAAATCAGCTTTTCCAGGGGCTATGCTTTCTATTTTTATTCCAATTCCCTTAGAAGCTTTATCTTTCTTCCACATTGTCTCTGCAGATTTTTTTGCTCGTTCTAAAGGCGTCATACCACAATTCCATTAAATCAAAAAATTGGATTTCCGTTAGATTAACATTAGATAAAATCTTACCGCAATTTTTTTTGGTATATTTTTTGGTAGATATTGAAGAGCAACCTTTTTTAACATATAAGATATCTATAAAGGATTACACGTAAATGATAGGTAAGTACAATGGCTAGAGAACAAAACGAAAAAATAGTATCTTTGGAAGAATTTCAGGAAAAAATCGATCGAGACGAAAAAATAGAGCCCAAAGACTCTATGCCTGAAGCCTACAGAAAAACATTGATCAGACAAATAGGGCAACACGCGCATTCAGAGGTTGTGGGTATGCTCCCAGAGGGAAACTGGATCACTCGAGCTCCTACACTTAGAAGAAAGTTATCCCTTTTAGCAAAGGTGCAAGACGAAGCAGGTCATGGACTATACCTTTATTGCGCAGCCGAGACCCTCGGAAAATCAAGAATGGAAATGACCCAAGAACTCTTGTCCGGTGAAGCAAAATACTCATCAATCTTTAATTACCCTACTCCTACATGGGCAGACATTGGTGCCATTGGGTGGCTTGTTGACGGTGCAGCAATAATGAACCAAATTCCCCTTTGCCGATGTTCATATGGTCCGTACGCGCGAGCAATGATAAGGATATGCAAGGAAGAAAGTTTCCACCAACGCCAAGGCTATGAAATAATGCTTACCCTTGCTAGAGGGACGAAAGCACAAAAAGAAATGGCACAGAGAGCCCTGAACAGATGGTGGTGGCCAAGTGTTATGATGTTTGGGCCCAGTGATGCTGATAGTCCTAACACTGAAAACTCTGTAAAATGGAAAATTAAAAGATACACAAACGATGAGTTGCGGCAGAAATTTGTGGATGCTATCGTTCCTCAGGCCAAAAAAATCGGCCTTACCGTTCCTGATAAAGACTTGAAGTGGGATAAAAAAAGAAATAATGGCCAAGGTGGCTATGCGTATGGAGAAATAAACTGGGACGAGTTTTGGAGAGTAGTAAGAGGGGATGGTCCGATGAACAATGAAAGGATATCTGCCAAACAAAAAGCTTGGAACGAAGGTAGCTGGGTCAGAGCTGCAGCACATGCACATGCTTTAAAGAAACAAACTGCCTTACACGCTGCTGAATAAATTGGCTAGTGAGGAAAAAGAAACTATCCTCTGGGAGGTATTTATACAGCCAAAAAATGGCCTGTCACATCGTCACTGTGGATCAATTCATGCTCCAGACCGCGAAATGGCAATATTATCTGCAAGGAACGTATACAGTCGTAGGGGAGAGGGTCAGTCAATTTGGGTCGTAAAGTCTATCGACATAGTATCTTCTGATCCTGATGAGAAAGAAGAAACTTTTAGTTCTGATGATAAAATTTATCGCCATCCCACTTTTTATGATGTTCCAGATGATGTAGGTCACATGTAATGAAAAGTAATACGGCCGATATGGTTTTTGAAGGTCTGCTGAGAATAGCTGATGATAATTTAATATTAGGCCACAGAACATCAGAGTGGTGTGGACATGCTCCCACGCTCGAAGAAGATCTTGCACTTCCAAATATCGCTCTAGACTTAATTGGACACGCACAAACCTTGTACTGCTTAGCGTGTGAAATAAATTCAAGATATAAAAATGAGGATCAACTAGCGTTCCTGCGACTTGAACATGAATATAAAAATTTATTGCTTGTTGAGCAGGAAAACGGTGATTTTGGAAATACTGTCTTAAGACTTTTCTATTTTTCAACCTTCATGAAATATTTTTGGGAGAGAGTTAAAATTAACTGCTGCTTTAAAAAGCTAAAGGAATTCTCGGAGAAGGCATTTTTGGAAACTTCATATCATTCGAGATATGCGTCTCAATGGGTTGTCACTTTAGGCGATGGCACAGATGAAAGCAATTTAAAAATGTCTAATGCTATTTCAAACTTAGAACCTTTCTTAGGAGAGCTTTTTAATAATGACGATTTTACTGAAATGTGCTCACAAAATGATTTCCTTCCCGAACCAACATCGATATTTGACAGTTGGAAAAATGAAGTTGAGACAATTCTACAAAAAGGGAATTTAAATTTTCCAGACATTATTTTAAAAAAAAGAGGTGGGCGGAAAGGTGAACACAGTGAGGCATTTGGCTACTTACTTTCAGACTTACAATATATGCAAAGAGCGTATCCAAACTCAAGTTGGTGAACATGGAAAAAGGCACTGAAAAAGCATGGGATGTCTTAAAAGACTTGACCGATCCTGAATTGCCCTTCCTAACATTAGACGATTTGGGAGTAATCAGAGAAATCAAGCGCAACGATAAAAACCACGTGGTTACTATTGCTCCAACCTACATTGGATGCCCAGCTATTTCAGTCATTGAGGAAAAAATTGCAAGTGAATTAAAAAAGATAGGTATATCGCCCATAATTGAAAAGTCATTTTCGCCACCATGGAGCTCAGATTGGATTTCTGAAAATGGGAGGAAAAAAATGGAGGAGTTTGGAATCTCACCCCCACATCCTAGGAAGACAGAGACTATTGGTGATTCCTTATTAAAAGAAGTCAAGTGTCCACAATGTACATCTTATAGAACCGAAAAGGTATCTGAATTTGGCTCAACAGCATGCAAGTCACTATATAGATGTTTAGATTGCAAAGAACCCTTTGATCATTTTAAGTGTGTTTAAATGGTCAAACAAACATTTTACGATCTTAAAATAGAGTCAATTAAGAAAGAGACAGCGGGCAGCAGTAGAATAAAATTCAGTCTACCCAACTCTCTGCACGAGAAATTTAATCATAAACCTGGCCAATATATCAGTGTCAGATTCAATATGAAAGAAGACGACCACACTAGAACCTATTCCATCAGTTCTGAACCCAATAAAAACTTTATTGAGATAGGCGTCAAACATATAAAAAATGGTATGTTTTCAGAATTTCTTAAAACAAAAAAAATAGAGGATGTAGTCCAAATATCTAACCCAGATGGTAGTTTTGTTGTTAATAGCGAAAACGCAAATCATCTCCTACTTATAGCGGCTGGGTCAGGGATTACTCCAATTATGTCTATTTTAAAGTCTACACTAAGAAGAAATAATAAATCGAGAATAACACTTTTATTCTCAAATAAAACGTACGCCGATATGATGTACAAAACAGAAATACAGGATTTAAAAGATAAGTATCTTGATAGGTTATTAGTTTTTAACTTTTTTTCAAGAGAGATCCAGAGCACAGAATTTCTGAATGGACGAATAACGCAAGATAAAATAGCGTATTTAAGCGACGCAAATCTTATTGATCTGGAAGATTTAGACCAATGTTTTATTTGTGGACCATTAGATATGACTAAATCCTTGCAATCATATTTAAAAGACAAGGGAGTGGCAGAAAAAAAAATTACGACTGAATTATTTTTTGTGGCTACGGATAAAAATATAGAAGATATTTCCCAAAATTTAGATACTGGGGAGAGTAAAATAGAGCTCCTAATAGACGGAAGTAAAAAATCTTTTCTTATGAGCAAGAATGACGATTTTATAGATAAAGCTAACCAAAATGGAATTAATGTGCCTTATTCTTGTAAAAACGGCATGTGCGCAACTTGTAGATGCAAAGTAAGTTCTGGTGAAGCAAGAATGAAAAAGAACTACTCTTTAGAAGAATGGGAAATAAAAAAAGGATTTGTGTTGTCGTGCCAATTAGAACCAATAGACAAAGAAATATCTCTTGATTTTGATATCATATAAATGACAAATTAAACCCCCTAATCATTACTTAAATTTATTTTCTCAATCACTTGCTTTTTATAAGATATCCTTGTTAATATTTTATTTACTAGGGGGATATAATGAACGGATTACCTTCACAAGCAAGAGTGGTTATAATAGGTGGTGGCGTTGTAGGGGTATCTTGTGCCTATCATTTAGCAAAAGCTGGTTGGACCGATTGTGTTTTGCTTGAGAAAAATGAGCTTACAGCTGGCTCAACCTGGCATGCAGCCGGCAATGTTCCCACATTTTCCACCAGCTGGTCCATTATGAATATGCAACGATATTCTACAGAATTATACAGTAACCTTGGTGACGAAGTTGATTATCCAATGAATTATAATGTCACAGGGTCGATAAGATTAGGGCATAGCAAAGAGAGAATACAGGAATTTCAAAGAGCCAAAGGAATGGGGCTCTATCAAGGAATGAACATAGAAATTTTGGATAATAACGAAATCAAGAAGTTGTATCCTTTTATAGAAACACATGAAATACAAGGTGCTCTATATGATCCTGCAGATGGCGATATTGATCCTGCCCAGTTGACGCAAGCCTTAGCAAAAGGAGCAAGACAGCTT
The DNA here is from genome assembly GCA_902596605.1 of uncultured Alphaproteobacteria bacterium. GTDB lineage: Bacteria > Pseudomonadota > Alphaproteobacteria > Rhodobacterales > Rhodobacteraceae > CACIJG01. The sequence goes on from CACJUU010000004.1 coordinate 12,055, forward strand.
GGTGTTAAAATTGTTCGGTTTTGCTCAGCTGAAGGTATTAAAAAAGAAAATGATATGTGGGAAATAATCACTGAGAAAGGCTCCATCTCAGCAGAAATAATAGTGAACGCTGCTGGATATTATGCCCAGAGAGTTAGTGAATGGTTCATCCCTTTCGGTGGCCGAAAAATTCCCATGGTTTCGATGAGTCACCAATATGTAGTTTCTGAACAAGTAGAAGAACTCGAGAAATGGACGGCAAATACTGGTCACAAACTGCCTTTATTACGAGACGTAGATTCCTCTTACTATTTAAGACAGGAAAAAAATGGTTTTAATCTTGGACCTTACGAAAGAAATTGTCGAGCCCATTGGTGTACAAAAGATGACCCTCTTCCCGACGACTTCAGCTTTCAGCTATACCCAGATGACCTCGAGAGATTGGAATGGTATGTAGAAGACGCGATGAAAAGAGTCCCTCTTCTTGCTAAAGCGGGGGTATCGAAAGTAATAAATGGACCAATTCCGTATACTCCAGATGGGAATCCACTTATAGGCCCTATGCCAGGCGTGAGAAATGCATTCGAAGCCTGTGTGTTTACTTTTGGCATTGCCCAAGGTGGAGGAGCGGGCAAGGTCTTGGCAGAATGGATTACAGAGGGAACAACTGAATGGGATATGTGGTCCTGTGACCCCAGACGTTTTACCGATTTTACTGACCAAGAGTATTGTATTGAAAAAGGCAAGGAAATTTATGGTCATGAGTATGGGATGCATTTTCCTCATATGCGATGGCCCGCGGCTCCTGATAGACGTTTGTCTCCAATTCATGCAAAAATTCTGGCGTTAGGCGGTCAGATGGGTTGCTATAATGGATGGGAAAGAGCCAATTGGTTCGCAAAAGAAGGTGATGATACTTCTATAGCATCGGCTCAAACATGGGAAAGAAATGGCCCATGGGAAAAAAGGGTAAAAGAAGAATGCGAAGCGGTAAGAGATGGCGTAGGGGTTTTAGATCTACCTGGATTTTCTCGCTTTGAATTAAAAGGAAAAGATTGTCAAGATTTATTAAGTAGGCTGATTGTAGGCAATCTACCGTCAACAGGCAGGATTAGCCTTTCCTACTTTAGTGATCACAGAGGAAGAATACTCACGGAAATGTCTATCATGAAACATTCTAATCAGCATTTTACTTTAATAAGTGCTGCAGCTGCGCAATGGCATGACTATGAATTATTACTGAGGTCGATAGACCCAAATAGTGACATTACCCTTGAAGATAAAAGCCAGGAAGTTGGAACTCTAATTGTGACAGGACCCAAAAGTCGAGATTTATTTAATAAGATTGTAGATGCTGATCTTTATCTTCCTTGGTTGTCACACCAAAAAGCTTTCATAAATAAAATGCCAGTAGTTATGGCTAGGGTATCATTCGCTGGGGAACTAGGGTGGGAAGTTCACGTTCAGAACAAGTATCTAAATTCTATTTATGATCAAATACTGTCTCTAGGCGCTAAGCCTTTTGGGATGTTTGCATTGAATTCACTTAGAATAGAAAAGGGGTATAGAGCTTGGAAGGGAGACCTATCCAGTGATTACTCAATCCTTGAAGGAGGGCTAGAAAGATTTGTAAAGTTTGACAAAGATATTGATTTTATTGGCAAGCCAGCACTGCTTAAGGAAAAGCAAGAAGGTAGCAAAAAAAGCTTTGTAACTTTAAAGGTAAAAGCGAACGGTTTTGATGCTCCTTACATGTCCACCCTTTGGCATGACGACAAAATTGTTGGGGAAACCACTTCCGGCGCATGGGGATACAGGGTAGACCATTCTATAGCCTTAGGTATGCTTCGCACAGATCTTTGTGATCCAGGAACTCAGATTGAAGTGGAGATCTATGGGGAAAGATTTGATGCAACCGTTCAGGACAACAAACCTCTCTGGGATCCTGATAATAAAAGACTTAGACAATGAACATACCAGCAGAGGCAAGAATTGTCATTATTGGTGGCGGTATATCAGGGTGCTCACTTGCCTATCACCTTGCAAAAATAGGTTGGAAAGACATCATTCTTTTGGAAAGAAAAAAACTGACCTCTGGAACCACATGGCATGCAGCAGGGCTTATAGGGCAACTAAGACCAAACTTAAATATGACACGTTTGGCAAAATATTCAGCAGATCTTTATGTGAACCTGGAAAAAGAAACAGGCATTTCTACTGGTGTAAAACAAAATGGATCTTTAACGGTGGCGCTTACAGAGCACCGTCACGAAGAAATTCTGAGACAAGCCTCAATGGCCAAGGCGTTTGATGTAGAAGTCAATGAGATTTCCATCTCTGAGTTGAAATCGTTTCATCCATTTTTAAATGTTGATGGTGTCAAGGGCGCCGTCCATCTTCCACTAGATGGTCAAGGTGATCCTGCTAATATCGCCATGGCGTTAGCAAAAGGGGCGCGAGATTTAGGAGTAAAAATTTTTGAGGATACAAAAGTAACTGGATTAAACACTCATAATAATTCTGTTAGTGGTGTTCACTGGGAGAATGAAAATGGTAAAGGGCTTATCAAAACAGAAAATGCTGCAAATTGTGCGGGCATGTGGGCGAGAGATTTTGCTGAAAGCCATGATGTTACGGTTCCGCTTCATGCCTGTGAACATTTTTACATTGTTACAGAGCCAGTAAAAAATCTAAGTACGTTACCCGTTTTAAGAATGCCTGATGAACAAACCTATTATAAGGAGGATGCGGGTAAATTTTTAGTTGGCGCCTTCGAACTGCAAGCAAAACCATGGGGAATGAATGGAATTGATGAAAATTTCTGCTTCGACCAACTTCCAGAAGATTTAGACCATTTTGAACCTATATTGGAAAAGGCAATAAAACGAATACCCATATTAGAAAAATACGGCATTCAAACATTTTTCAACGGGCCAGAGAGTTTTACACCAGATGACAAGTATTATTTAGGGGAAGCTCCTGAACTTAAAGGATTTTGGGTTGCAGCAGGATATAATTCAATTGGCATAGTCTCTTCCGGTGGTGCAGGAATGGCCTTAGCGCAGTGGATTGACCAAGGCTCCCCACCGTTTGACCTGTGGGACGTGGATATAAGAAGGGCCCAGCCCTTTCAGAGAAATCGCCTTTATTTGAAAGATCGGGTAAAGGAGTCATTAGGATTATTATATGCAGATCATTTTCCTTATAGACAGGTTGAAACATCCCGAGGGGTCAGAAGATCTCCATTACATGAACATCTAAAAAAGGAAAATGCCATATTCGGCGAACTTGCAGGATGGGAAAGAGCCAACTGGTTTGCAATTGGAAAACAGGAAAAAAAATATATCTATGATTGGAAGAAACAAAACTGGTTTGAAAACCATAGGCTAGAGCATTTAGCGATTAGAAATAATGTTGGGCTGATTGATATGAGTAGTTTTGGAAAAATAAGGATTGAAGGGGCGGATGCCCTGTTGTTTTGCCAAAAGATTTGCGGAAATAACGTCGACGTAGATATTGGGAAAATAGTATATACCCAAATGCTAAACTCAAGTGGTGGTATTGAAAGTGACCTTACTGTGACTCGTTTAAAGCATAATTGTTTTTTATTTGTTGTGCCTGCTGCTACTCTCGTTCGAGATTTAAGTTGGCTAAACCGCCATAGAGAAAACTTTAATGTCGTAGTGACTGATGTTACTTCATCAGAAGCTGTTTTGGTATTGATGGGACCAAATTCAAGAAAGCTATTATCAGAAATATCACCGAATAAATTTGATAACAATAATCATTCATTTGGCTCAGCTAAAGAGATCGAAATAGGGTATGGATTGGCTAGAGCGCATCGAATTAGCTACGTTGGAGAATTGGGTTGGGAATTGTATGTAAGCTCAGATCAGGCTTGTCACGTTTTCGAAGTGATCCGAGAGGTAGGAAAAAAATATGACCTTAGGCTATGTGGCCTCCATAGTTTAGATAGCTGCAGAATTGAGAAGGCTTACCGCCATTTCGGCCATGATATTACCGATGAAGATCATGTATTGGAAGCTGGGCTTGGTTTCGCAGTACAAACTAACAAGGACGATTTTATTGGTAAAGAAGCAGTTATAAGAAAAAACAACCAGGGTCTCGAAAAATATCTCTACCAATTTCAACTTGAAGATCCAGAGTTGCTACTGTTCCATAATGAGCCGATTTATCGGGATGGTGAGCTTGTTTCATACCTAACTTCAGGTAACTACGGTCATTTTTTAGGATCAGCTATTGGCATGGGCTATATTCCACTAAAGGAAGAGACCATAAAATCAGTCGAGAACTCAGACTTTCATATTGAAATAGCAGGAACGATGGCCAAGGCAAAAATATCATCTAAACCATTGTATGACCCAATCTCTGAGAAGATTAGAATGTAACTTTTTTGGCATTTTTCTGGGAGGCAGAAATGAAGAGACCTGAACGAAGAGGTAGAGACTCAAAAATAGCGCTAAGAGCGGCTCCCATATCTGAAGAAATAAATCCAATAAAGCCAGGACTGATTGGTGGCAGTTACAAGCCTTTAAGTGACTCAGATATAAAGAAATTATACAACTTAGCTCTTGATGCATTATCCGAAATCGGAATTGGCCTGGCGCCAAAGAGCGGAATAAATTGTATGACAAAAGCCGGTGCAGTACTAGGAGACGATGGAAGACTTAGGTTTTCTAAATCTCTTGTTGAAGACATGATTGCTTTGTCCTCTAAAGACTTGAAGCTATTTGGACGAGAGGAAAAATTCGATATGCACTTGTCTAGGAAAAAAGTTTTTTTTGGAACTGCAGGAGCAGCTGTTCATGTGGTCGATGTGGAAAAGAAAGAATACAGAGATTCAACAGTTCAAGACTTATATCACGCAGCTCAGATAACTCAGGAATTAGATAACATACATTTTTTCCAACGGGTGATGGTAGCAAGAGATATCACCGACAACTATGAAATGGATCTCAACACGCTTTACGCTTGTTGCGGAGGCACTACAAAGCATATTGGAACTAGTTTTTCTGAACCTCACCATGTTAAGGGCTGTATGGATTTGCTACACATGATAGCTGGTGGAGAAAGGCAATGGCGGGCAAGGCCTTTTGTTTCAAATTCAAACTGCTTTGTGGTTCCCCCAATGAAATTTGCAACGGAGAGTTGTGAAACAATGGAAAAATGTATTGAAGGCGGGATGCCTATTCTTTTACTTTCCGCTGGCCAAGCTGGGGCAACGGCACCAGCACCTATTGCTCTAGCAATTGTTCAAGCAGTTGCAGAATGTTTAGCTGGAATTGTTTACGTAAATTCAGTGAAGCCTGGACACCCCTGCATTTTCGGGACTTGGCCCTTTGTTTCCGATTTGCGAACAGGTGCAATGTCAGGAGGGTCGGGTGAACAAGCTCTTTTAACAGCTGGCTGTGCTCAAATGCATCATTTTCTTGGCTTGCCTGGAGGTGCCGCCTCTGGAATAGCAGACTCCAAGTTACCAGATATGCAGGCTGGTTGGGAGCAAGGTATTTCTAACACTCTTGCTGGTCTTGCAGGCTTAAATCTTTGTTATGAGTCTGTAGGAATGCATGCTTCCCTTTTAGGGTTTTCATTAGAGTCATTGATACTGGGCAACGATATACTTGGACAGGTACAAAGATGCATCAAGGGAATCGATGTTAACGATGATATCGTAAATATTGATGTTATAAGGTCAGTTTGTATTGATGGACCAGAGCATTATTTGGGGCATCAACAAACATTAGACCTAATGCAAAAAGAATATATTTATCCTGATCTTGCAGATAGAACGAGTCCTAAGGAATGGCAAGAAAACAATAAACCGGATATAATGAAAAAAACTATAGAACGAAAAAAAGAAATTCTCACCAGAAGAAATAATATACCTCTTTTTGATAAGGAAATTGAGAGGAGAATAAGAGAAAAATTTAAAATTTATGTATAAAAACCTCTTTATTACCTTTCTTCTTACTTTTCTAATTTCTTGTTCTTCAAATCTTAACCGTGAGATCATAAGACTTGACCCAACTAACGAAAATTATCACACGCCAGGATGTAGAGAAATTAGGAAAAAAATACTGGATCAAAAAAGTGATCCCAGTGAAAGTGTCGCACGTGGCGCTTTGTCGACCTATTTTTTAGGGCCAATAAGTCTACCTGCTTTGGGTTTTTTGGAAATAAATTCAGAGGAATATAAGAAGAGTTTGATAGCTGAACTTAAAAGAAACTGTTATTAATAGAGTGTTAATTTAAAAAAGGGAATAAGGTTTGATTGATACAAAACAAATCCGGGAATCTGTAGCAACAATTTGCCAGACATATGGAGAAGAATATTGGCGTGGTTTAGATAAGAAAAAAGAATACCCTACAGACTTTGTTAAGGAAATGACGAAAAGTGGTTTCTTAAATATACTTATTCCACAAGAATATGGTGGCGCTGGACTGGGATTAAAAGAAGCATGTGTTGTTTTGGAAGAACTTAGTCTTCAAGGTGCACATGCTGGTGCGTGTCATGCTCAGATGTACGTTATGGGTACCCTTCTAAGACATGGGTCGGATAAACAAAAAAAAGAATATCTTCCAAAATTATCGTCTGGTGAGCTAAGGCTTCAGAGCTTTGCCGTAACAGAGCCAAACTCAGGAACGGACACAACTAGTATCAAAACCATGGCAAAAAAAACTAATGATGGCTGGATTATCAATGGGCAAAAAGTCTGGATTAGTCGAGTGGAACACTCTGACCTAATGATCCTTCTTGCACGAACCAAACCACAAGGAGCTCTACCCAAAAAGACTGACGGATTTTCCGTTTTCCTTATTGATATTGAACAAGCTAAGGAAAGTGGCCTTAAAATAGTGAAGATTGACTCGATGATTAACCATCACTCCTGCGAATTATTTTTTGATGATGTTTTCATTCCGGATGAGAGCATAATTGGTGAAGAAGACAAGGGCTTCCGAGCAATTATGGATGGGATGAATGCCGAAAGAATCCTTATAGCATCAGAGTGTATCGGAGATGGTAAATATTTTATAGAAAAGTCTGTTAACTACGCCAAAACTAGAAAAATTTTTAATAGAGAAATTGGCATGAACCAGGGAATTCAATTTCCAATCGCGGAGTGCTACTCACAAATCGAAGCCGCATCACTTATGGTCGATAAAGCTGCTACGCTTTTCGACGAGGGTAAAAAATGTGGTGCAGAGGCTAATATGGCAAAAATGTTGGCGGCTGATGCTAGTTGGAAAGCAGGCACTACGGCTATGGAGACATTTGGTGGCTTTGGCTTTAGTAAAGAATACGACATTGAAAGAAAGTTCAGAGAAACGCGTCTTTATCAAACGGCTCCCGTATCGAGGAACTTAATACTTAGCTATATTGCTGAACATGTTTTAAATCTTCCAAGAAGCTTTTGAAATGAGTTTACCACTTGATGGAATATTAGTGGTATCTATGGAACAAGCTGTGGCTGGACCTTTTTGCTCTAATAGACTTAAACAATCAGGCGCCCGGGTTATTAAGATTGAGAGAAAGGGTGGTGGAGATTTTGCTAGGGGTTATGACACAGCCGCTGAAGGAGAAAGCTCATATTTCATATGGCTGAATCAAGGTAAAGAAAGTATTGCTCTAGACCTAAAAACAAAGAGTGATAGACAAATATTTTTAAATATGATTGCTAAAGCAGATATTTTTATTCAGAATTTCTCTCCCTTAACTGTAACTAAATTGAGCATCGATAGCTCCAATTTAAAATCTATTAACCCAAGACTTATCTGTTGCGATATATCTGGTTATGGAGAGGCTCCTGAAATGATGACAAAAAAATCCTATGATTTACTAATTCAAGCGGAAAGTGGCCTTATAGATGTCTCTGGATCACCAGAGGGACTTGGTAGGATAGGAGTCTCAATTTGCGATATTGGCGCGGGAATGGCAGCACATGCAGGCATTGTAGAATCTTTATTATTGAGAGAACGTTTTAATAAAGTTAAGGATGTTAAGATTTCCCTTTTTGATGTTGCTGCTGACTGGATGACAGTTCCATATATTCACAGCAAATATGGAGGGGCTGCTCCCAAAAGGATTGGTCTAAAGCATCCTTCTATCGCACCTTATGGTGCTTTCCTGTGCTCGGAAAATACTAGCTTCATCATTTCAATTCAGAACGAATTGGAGTGGAAAAGATTTTGTATAGAGGTTCTTAAAACACCTTCCCTGGCAAAAGAAAATAAGTTTTCTAGCAATACACTCAGAGTAAAAAACAGGGATCTATTAGATGAAACAATTCAGTCTATATTGTCTTCGCTTTCCGATGAAACTCTTAAAAATAGGCTTGAAGACGCGTCAATTGCGTATGGAAGATTAAATACTGTTAAGGATCTAGAAAGGCATTTGGCGTTGAAAAAAATAAGTGTAAGAAATTCACTAGATGACAGTTTAACTATTCCCTCTCCACCCCTAATTTGGGAGAATTCAGAAAAAAAAGCTCCTAAATTTAATCAACACAATGAACAATTGAGAAAAGAATTCAGTGACACAAAAAAATAAACATGTTTTTGTTTTTGGAATTTTCGCGGTGGATTTATCTTTCTATGTTGATAAGAAAGTAAAACCTGGAGAAACCATTATTGCAAAAAGTTCGAACATAGGCCCTGGCGGCAAAGCCTCAAATCAAGCAATATCAGCAAGAAAACTTGGAGCACCCACCACATTAATTACTCGATTAGGGAATGATAATTTTAATAGATATGCAAATGATATTTGGAGAAAAGAGAAGCTATTTACGAGTACAAAAATTGACAAAAATTTGCCCACCGGTATCGCAGGAATATTTATTGATAATAAAACTGGTGAAAATAGTGTAATTGTTGATCCCGGAGCATCAGCCCAACTGAGTGTAGATGACTTTTATTCGCAAAAATCTAAAATGAAAAAAGGCGACATCTTTTTAACTCAATTTGAACAATCATCTGATACTACATTTTCAGTGTTAAAAGAGGCTAGGGAATTGGGCATGCTTACCATTTTCAACCCAGCGCCCTTCGGAATTATTAGGAAAAAGGCTTACCAGTTTTGTGAAATTATTACTCCTAATGAAACAGAAGCTGAACAAATTACAAATATCCCTCTCAAAGGAAAAAGAGACGTTGAAAGAGCTATAAATAAAATTCGAGACCTTGGAGTTGAAAAAGTGATTATTACACTTGGAAAAAAGGGAGCAGCATTTTTTGATGGACAAAGAATTTCGTTTTGCCCTGGCAATAAGTTTGGAAAAGTAATTGATACGACAGGTGCTGGCGATTGTTTCAATGGTGCTCTAGCAAGCGCTTTGTCTTTTGGAAAAGATTTGAGGCAATCAGTAGAATTTTCTTGTGCTGCAGCAGGCCTTAGCGTTTTAAAGAAGGGTACTGCTCAGTCAAGTCCGACTAGAGTTGAGCTAAACAAAGTTCTAAAGGCTACTTAAGGTTATACCTATGGGATAATTGATTAATGGAAATTGGTATTTCAATGACACTCACTTTTTTGGACTTAAGCGCCTTGACAAAAATTTGAGAAAAATCTTCCACTCCCTTTACTCTATAGGCATCAGCACCCATCGCTTTACATAGCTTAACAAAGTCAGGGTTTTTCAAATCTGTAGCAATTTTTCGCCCAGGATAATCTCTCTCCTGATGCATTCTTATTGTTGCATAACTGCTGTTATTTATGAGCAATATAATTATTTTTGCATTATAGTGAACTGCAGTAGAGATTTCCTGGCTAGACATCATAAAACCTCCATCACCAACACAACAGAGGACAGCTTTTTCTGGATTTGACAGGGCTGAAGAGACCGCTGCTGGAATAGCATATCCCATAGAACCACAGGTAGAGGCTATCTGCCTTCGGTTTTTTCCGAAGCTTAAAAACCTTTGTGGCCAAGCTGCGTTGTTTCCAGCATCAAGGGTTATAATAGAATTTGTGGGAAATTTCTTTTCAACTATTTCAAAAATTTCACTTAGATTATTAAGATTTCTACTTTTTTGTGGTTTAGAATCCTCTAAGTAGTTTTTGTTTAACTCATTTCTCCATTGTTTCCATCGATTGGAATTATCCAGAGTGAGTTCTTCTAGCTTATCGCAGCACTCATTTACTCCAACGTTTATGCATACATTAGCGTTAAAAACTTTATTCAACTCATTTGCGTCTACATGGATATGTATTATATTTTTTGAAATATCTTGAGGATTTATAATGCTATATCCTTGAGTTGTCATTTCACCTAGCCTAGCTCCTAACACAATAATTAGGTCACTGGTTTTGGTGCTGTCTATAAGCTTTGGAGATACCGATGTACCAAAGCTTCCTACAAAATTCTCATTTTTATGGTCAAATAAATCCTGTCTGCGAAAAGATGTTGCTACTGGAATATTATTTTCATTTATAAAATGGTGAAATTTAGAACACGACTTTTTTGTCCAACCCGAGCCACCAATTATAAAAAGAGGTTTTTTTGATTTCTTAAATTTTTCAATTAACGCACTAAATCCCTTTGAAGGCATTTCACTTTTAATAACTGGACTTAAAATAGGAATTTTAACTTTTGAGATTTGAGAAAGCATATCTTCTGGGGTAACTAATACCACTGGTCCGGGCCTTCCGGAATTGGCCAGACTAAATGCCCTATTCATGTACTCCGGAACCCTATCTGGGTCATTAATTTCTCCTACCCACTTAGATATTGGGCCAAAAAAGTTCTTGAAATCCACTTCTTGAAATGCCTCTCTATCTCTCACATTTCTTGCAACATCCCCTACTATTAATATCATTGGTGTACTGTCCTGATGAGCAATATGTACACCTACAGAGGCATGACAGGCTCCAGGCCCTCTTGTGACCAAGGCAACACCTGGTTCTCCGGTAAGTTTACCGTAGCTCTCGGCCATATTAGATGCCCCAGCTTCGTGGCGTGCATTAATAACTTTTATACTTTTCTTTTTATCAAAAAGAGCGTCCAAAGCTCCCAAATAGCTTTCGCCTGGAACACAAAACACTTTCCTAACTTGATTTCTATCAAGGCACTCTGCGATTAATTGGCCGCCTGTTTTTGGCATTTTTACCACAAATAATTAAAGCCCAGTACTAAACTATTCTTTTGGTTCAGGCAACGGCTTTAATTTGTTAAGTTCAGGCAATAGAAGTCGTTCCTCCTCATTTTTTGGCTCGAAATAGCTGCCTAAAATAGTTTTTCTTTTCTTGAGAGCATGGAGCTTTACTAGCTTAACATATTTGTCGTATACAGCATCTACCTTGTTCCTCGAGTTGTTCATAGTAACGCCATCTATAAATTCATTTTCCAGTGCTGCTTTTAGTCTCTGCGAAGTGTTTCCTCTAATCTTAGTCAAACTGCTTATTGCAGATCGGCTCATACCAGCTACTTGGTCTTCCATAGCTGTTAGATCGTCAAGAGTTGGCTTTGGCACGGTAACTGTAATTAGTTGTTGTTGCACGTCTGATTTTACATTCTTAAATCCATGCTCTTTAATCTCAGCAACAATCAACGGAATATGTTCTCTACTAAATACAAGGAGTTCCAATGTTCTAGGCGCTTTTCCAGCGTAAATTTTGCTCAAATCAGCTACACGTCTAGGTTTTTTCTCAATCATTACCTTCAAACCAAAGAGCGCATTCTTAAACCCTTCGCTAGAACCAACATCTTTAATTAAAGTACCAAAACTAATAATGTAATTCTCCATATTCGCTAATGCTTCTGCGGAATAGGAGTCTTCAAATACTTCAGCCATTTCTTCCCCCTTTTTTGAATAATTCTTTTATAATCCAAAAAAATTAAGCTCTTCCAAATTCTATGATACACTATTAGTACATAAAATTCAAAACTTCTAAACTAATAGATATAAGTGTCGATTTAATATCAACCAATATTTTAAAGAGAGTAATAAAAAATAATGAAAAAATTGATGCTTTTATTCGCCCTTTTTGTGTTTCCTTCTATCTCTCTAGCCGAGGGTCGCATGTATGAAAATAAGAAAGAACCACACTGTACGCTGTGGGACACGATGAGGCTTAAGTGGCCACAAACAATAATGGGAAGAGAAAAAATTAAGTGTCGTAGAAGAGCAGCGCTGTCAAACACGGCTCCGGTCACGTGTAGGTATAAAAGCTGGAAATGGAATGATGATGATCCAACTCAGAGAATGTGTACTTATGTGAAAGCTGGGTCCAGAATGGACCCACCCGAGGTAACTATTGTGATTGAAAATAAAGGCGCTTGTCCTAGGGAATATAAATGTGCTCGTAACAAATAATCGTTTTTTATAATCCTTTCGCAAAAATATTGGTTTTTTAACGACTTTTTAGATTATTATCAGCAACATGAAGAAGACAAATTCAACATACCCAAATGAAGTGATTTTTGTAAGACAGCAGAATTCATTTAATCTGCCAAAAGAAGAAACAGAGTACATAGTAGAAAAAAGAAACGATTTTGATGAAATAGAAAAGCTTGTAAAATTTTTTCCAGTTAAAGATGGCACTATTGAACTTAAAATTGTATCGCCAGAATACTCTAAGTCATACAAACATGGTGATATCTATAGCATAAGCAAAAAAAAATCTGCTGGATTTAGTGAAGTCGAGCAAATTGTTGGCACAGGTATAATTCTAAATAATATTTACAAAAAAAATAAAGATTCCTTTTCAATACTCGGTTCAAGAGAATATTCGGATAAGATAAATGTCGCCATCCATTGTTTAAAAAGAGCTAGCAAACAAATATCTAGCAAAGAAAAATCAGTTCTTGGAAGTTATACTCAGGGAGATTTAAACCTTGATGATTTGAGGGGTAGCGGTTTTTTTTCTCTATCTTGTGGCAAAGCAAGCGACAATCTAGATTATAACTTTGGGGAAGAATTTTATTTAGAGGTATATCTAGACGATGACACCTTTAGAGATCTACTTAGCAAGATTTATCATACTGAGTTTGAGGCTATTATTGTTAGATGTAACCTAGGTAATTTAAAAGGTGTATATGCGGAAAAACCCACTGGAATATATACGGAAAATGGGTTTATAACTGATGGCCAGGCCTACAAACTGCTATATGAAAAAGCGGACGTCTCCAATTATTCAGAGATGCCTGATTACTTTGGATCTGTAGGCTCCATTTCAAAAGGCAACCCATTTATAGTCGACGTATACTATGCAAGTAAAGACTTAAAAAAACCCAAACCGAATAAAGCTAAGCAAACTCTCAGAGAACATAAGCAAACTTTAGAAACGCTAAAGTTTATTGGCTCTAATAATAAAGTGAATATCATAGTATTATATATTCTGATGTTTTCGACGCTCTTATATCTCGCTGTTCAGTTTTTTGAATGAAAGAAGCTATTTAATTGATTTTGAAGTAACAAAATTGGAATAAGTCCGGTAATTATAATGAAGAATGCTGGCAATGATGCTTCCACCATTAACTCGTCATGTGCGAACTGGTATGTATAAGTTGCGAGTGTTTCAAAGTTAAAAGGTCTTAGTATCAATGTCATTGGCAGCTCTTTAACTATATCTACAAAAGTCAAAATCGAAGCGGCTATGATTGATGTTCTTATAAGAGGAAGAGTAATTTTATATGATGTCAATATAGCGGAATAACCCAAACTTTTTGACGCATCAAATAAATTTGAGGGGATTCTAGAGTATCCTGAAATCACTCCCCCATAGGGAATAGCATAAAACCTTACTGTCAATGCGAATATAACTCCATATATCGTTCCTCCTAAAAAGACTATATTTCCGGTAAAATTATCTAAAAACCCAAAAAAAATAACTACACCTATAGCGAGCATTGTTCCGGGCAGAGCATATCCCGTAGCTGCAATGTTATAGATAATAACTAAGGCACGATTTTTAGAAAAATACGCGCTGGAAGCTGAGAAAAAAGCAAGCAAAATAATTATTAATGTGGCAGTAAAACCTATAAAAATGGTATTTAGCACTACAGGGAAAATCGCAAAAAAAGTATCAGGTTTTAGCCCCATAAAAACGTTATTAATCAATATAATTATTGGAACTATAAAACCAAATGAAATTGGCACTAGACAAAAGCAAATTGCGAATAGTGCTTTTTTCAAACTCAACTCTTTTGGTGAAATATTGTTTAGTCTCTTAGAGGTATCATTATATTTTTGGCTAGATCTTGCCTTTCTTTCTAGAAAAAGCAAGATGATTATAAAAACAAAGGTAACTATCGCTATTTGGGATGCTGCAGATATACTGTTCATCCCAATCCAAACATTAAACATTCCCAGAGTGAGCGTTTGAACAGAGAAATATTCAACTGTTCCAAAATCTGACAGTACTTCCATTGCAACAAGCGCAAGACCAGCCACAATATATGGCCTACATAAAGGCAGGCCAACTGCCAAAAATTTATTTCGACCATAAAGCCTTGCAGTCTCATACAAGCTTCTAGGAGAGTTTTTGAAGCCTGTTCGTGCTAAGATATATACATAAGGATAGAGTACAAACCCCATAACAAAAATAGCACCCATTACCGATCTTATTTCAGGAAAATAATAGTCAGCTGCTGAGTTAAAACCAAAGATGTTTCTTATAAGTCCTTGTACAGGACCTGCGTACTCTAAGAAATCGGTATAGACATAAGCAATAATATAGGCCGGACAAGCTAGAGGTAGTATTAAAGCCCACTCTATTACTTTTTTACCAAAAAAAGAGTAATAAGTAACAATCCAGGCCGTTGAAATACCTAAACCAGCTGCAAGAGTTAGTACTCCTATGAATAGCAATGAAGTATTCACCAAGTATATAGGCAAAACAGTGTTTACAAGGTGGACCCACAGATCTTGGTTACTTTCGAAAGCTGTGAGAACTAAACTCAATATGGGACCAATTAAAAGGATAGATAGAAAAACTGCGGGAGAATTTCTCAGTATACCTTTATTTATAGCCCATAAGTTAGGTTGAAATATTACAGAATTACTTAAAATTTTACCAGCCCACTTTATCTATAATTTTTTGAGCTTCATAAGCTTTTTCGGCAATTGAGATAATAGGTAAACTATCAGACTTAAAACTTCCCCAACTTTTCAGTTCTTCGGTAGCTTCGACATTTGGGTTCACGGGATATTCAAAATTAATCTCTCCATACATTTTCTGAGAAGCCGCTTTCGATAAAAACTCTAACAAGGCTACCGCCTCTTTCTTATTTTTTGAATATTTAGCGACTCCTCCACCTGATATATTTATATGTGCTCCCCTATCCTTTGCACCTTGGTTTGGGAAAATTAAGCGAACGCTTTTTGCCCATTCCCTTTGGACTGGGTCGTCAGAATATTTTAATTTACCGAAATAGTAGTTATTTATGATTGATATATCGCACTGCCCTTCAAAGATCGCCTTTACTTGTGCTCTATCATTTCCTTGGGGCCTTCTAGCTAAATTACCTACGAATTTTTTTGCCCAATCCTCTGCTGCTTTCTCTCCCAAAGATAAAATAAGCGAGGCCATTAAGGCTCTATTATATACATGGCTTCCTGGTCGGGAACACACCCTGCCTTTCCATTGTTCGTCTGCTAAGTCCTCAACTTTTGTAATTTGTCCCTCTTTTACTCTGTCTTTGGATGTAACTATAATGCGCGATCTTTTTGATAAGGCAAACCACTTGTTTTCAGGACTTTTTAAATTCTGGGGAATGTTTCTATCCAAAATATCCGAATTTACTGATGTGAGGAGATCAAGATCATCATATATATATAGGCGCCCAATATCTACCGTCAAAATGACATCAGCAGGACTATTCTTACCCTCTGCTTTCAATCGTTGAGCCAAACCTTTTGTTGCATATACGACGTTAGTCTTTATTCCTGTTTCTTCGGTGAAGTTTTCCAAAAAAGGATTGATGAGAAAGGGTTGGCGGTGAGAGTATATGTTAACCTCAGCACCAATTACCGTAGTAAACGATAGAAATAAAAACGTGATAATTGATAAAGGATAGAAATTCATTAGAAGACCCTTTTTATATTTTAAAAATTTTATTCAGCGATTTGAGACTAGAAAGACTTTCTGAGGTGATATCTGAAATTTCTTTCAATGGTTTCAAATACAGTTCCGTTATTGACCTAGGATCGAAGTCATTATCTTCAACTCCCAATTTTAGATTATCAATATCCTCAGAGTGATGAAGTGATCCAAATATCCAATCCCCCATCACCTTTCCCAGCAAGTTTTTTAAGAGAATCATGTAAAATATGTCTCGCTATCTGCCCTGAGTAAGAGACTGAGTTGGTCTGGTTTCCAGTATAACCCTTTAGTGTAATTGGAAACGTTGAATAAAAATGATGTGCTGCTACCTCTGTCACCACAAATACCGCAACAATCATAACGGTAAGTTTTTTCATTATATAATCCTTCAATATTAATTCCGACGATCCCAGTCAGGATTAAAGATGACTAATTTACTCGCCTTTGTCAATAACTATTCTGACAAAAAAAGTCATGATTAAAAAAATTGGAATTATCTAGTTTAAGAGCTATTTTTTTCTTGCAAATGATAATCATTATCAAGTAGACATTGCGTAGAAAGTTTTAAGTTGATTTATTCCATCCGAAAAAAGTATTTCATTGCCCTTTTACTACTTGCTCTAACAGCTTTGCCAGGGGAATTGGGCGACCTTACAAGGGCATTAGTAACTGACGCATATGTTCAGGTAAGTGCTTTCGTAGCCATTACTCTCTCTATTTTCTATTTTTCAGAGCATAAGTTTAATTTTAACGTGGGGAATGTTCTTCGAGAATCTTCAGCCTTTCAAATACCAATAGCTGCTATTCTTGGTGCAACGCCAGGGTGCGGTGGTGCCGTAGTTGTGGTTGCGGCCTTTACTTCTGGCAATGTGTCATTTGGAGCGGTTATAGCAACCCTAACCGCTACAATGGGAGACGCCGCATTTTTATTAATTGCGGTTAGACCGGACATTGCAATATTAGTTCTTCCTTTAACGCTAATCGCTGGAATTATCACGGGATATATCGCCAATAATTTTCTTACTTTTTCACATCAGGAAAAGGCGGTTAATCTAAAAAATGACGTTCCCATAATTGGCAAAAATAGGAAGCGCGACATCATATTTACTTGTCTGATAGTACCGGGTTTCGGTCTGGGGATTCTCCAAATACTTCAGTACGATCTTGAAGAGCTATTTGGGCTCTTCCCACAAATTATTGCAATAGTTGGAATGGTAACAAGCATTTTTATATGGTCTAATTCACAAATCAAAACCATGACTAATCCTAGAGACAAACCACTTGTTCGCGTAGCTGAAGAAACAAGTTTTATCGCCATCTGGGTTTTAGCTGCTTACTTAGCCTACGATTATCTCGTTTATCTAACTCCGTTGGATTTGAACGCGATGTTTAAGACGATAGGAATGCTGATTCCTTTACTTGCCATAGTTATTGGGTTTATTCCCGGATGCGGACCCCAAATATTGGTTACCACTCTTTTTATAAATGGAATGATACCTTTTAGTGCTCTTTTAGGGAATGCTATATCAAACGATGGTGATGCTTTGTTTCCAGCTATAGCGATCGCACCTAGGGCTGCCATACTCGCAACTATTTATTCGGCTATACCAGCTTTTGTAATGGCCTATACCTTATACTTTTTTTTCCCTTTATTCGGAAAATAAAATCAATCTTCTGAAAGAGTCTTATTTACTTTCTTCCTCATCTGCTCGACTAGTTTGGTAATATCTTCGGATATTGTCTCAGTTCTTTTTACCATCGCCATCAGTTTATCCAAATCCTTAGATAATTCTTCACTTTGCGCGTTTGAATCAATGAGTCTCAAATGTGTTTTTCTTATCAACGCAGAAATAACTTTGTTTTGTTGTAAAAAACTGTCTATCGATCTTGCTGGAAGAAATAAGGCATGAACTTCATGCTCACCGGCAATTGCTGTTACCGAACGTGGCTCTTTTAAAACAAGCGAGGCATCACCAAATATTTCATTCACACCCAGCCTATTAAGTTTTAGTCCACCTGATGTGTAAATATAAACGTATCCAGACTTAATCAGATACGCGCCTTCTGGGTTATCGCCTGCCTTGTAAATCTCTTCATTTGGCTGCCATATCACATGCTTTTCAGTTTTTTCCAATTGTTCCTACTCCACATATTCTTTTAGTTTTTTTTCATCAACAACTATAGGTTGGATAATGCCTCCGGACCTTTCAAAAATATCAAGAACGTTTGGCAAGGCCAGCATATTTTCCCAGACCTTATTTAGATTTGGAAAATCTTGTTCCAAAGGAATATCTGATGCAAGTGCATTTCTTATTTGGGGAATTAAAAAACAATCCGCATAAGAGACATTATCTCCAACACAATATTTTCCTGAAACATTTTTCAAAATTTCTTCTATGGCCGAAAACTCGCGATTGATAAAATGCTTCCTCAGGGGATGCTTAATCGGCTGCGCTTTTTTCATTCCCCACTCACCCATCGCTTGGATAATAAAGGGGATGTTTTGATAGGGTTGGGTGTCAGCGGCGACAATCCACTGAATTCTTCTCATCTCAGCTTTTAAATAGGGGTCCTCTGGAATTAATGGAGAGGGTCCACCCAAAAGATCATCTATCAAATCTATGATAGCTCCTGTCTGAGTCATTTTTTTACCATCCTCAAGCAAAAGTAGAGGCACTCTTCCTTCAGGGTTTAGAGCTTTATAGTCGTTGGTTTTTAACTTTTTGTATTGCTCATCATCGCTGGGGATCGTCCAAATAGGTATTCCACGATTATCAAAATCTATTCCAGTCTCAATTAGTTTAACTTTATTTTCAGGAACACCCCTGCAGCTTAAAAAAATTAAAACGCGCAAAGAGGCACTACTAGATGAATGGTAATATAATTTCATTTTTTAAACCCTCTCACAATATCAGTTTAGTCAAGGCCTCAGCCATTTCCGTTGGTATCGGAATCGACTTCCTGGCCTGGAGATCCATGGTAACGGCAACAGCACTAGCTAATGCAACTGGCTTTCCTGTCTTAACATTAAATATCCAATGCTTCCATACAAACGTCTTATTAGACATAGATTGAATTCCTGACTTTATTTTTAAATGCGTACCTAAAGGAACATATTCAAAAAAATCAAACTTATATTCTAGCGCAGCACTTCCAACATTGGTCATACCATTTTCATCTATTGTACCAGTATATGCTAACAAGTGCGGTGTTGAGTCCGATACAACACCCATGTAAGCAGACGGCTTAATCCTACTCAAATTATCGCATTGCCTAAGCAAAATTACCGATTCAAATGAATCAATCATATTTTTCTGAGAGGCTTGTGAGAGCGACATTAAATCTTCCTTGTGTAAAGATAATCCTCTTGGTTGACCATAGCTTGGGATATCTACTCTCAATTCCTCAAATACTTTAGAAAAATTCTTTTTTATTTTCTCAGGAAGTTTACTTGTCCATACAAATTGGAAGTTAAAGGCGGCACAGGGTTGCTGTGTAATCGTTTCTATCATTTCCAAATAGAGTTTTAATTCGGTATCTCCAATTTGAACTATTCCCAGTTTAAAAAAAAATGGAGCTCCTGGTTTTTGTTCCTTAAGAAAACGAATGTGAGCGCGGGCGAGAGAAAGATATGCATTTCCCAACTCGACTGGTTTCTCATTAATCCCTAACTTGTTCCAAAGCACAACACATCCTTGAAGTGCTTTTTCAAAATAGAATTGAACATTCATATGGCCCATTTGATCTATTTCCCAAGATTGGACTGAGTTTCTGTAGACCGTTATCATTATATGTAAATAATTCCCTCTCTTGAGTTCAGTGATTACATTTTATCTCTTGTTGTACCAGACATTGTCCTGTAATTAGATCATAGAGTTTATTTATCATCAAAGGAATTAAATTGGAAGATTCTCAACCCACATTAGCCAACTGGAGGCTACCCCCATTTAATAGAGAAGCATTTTCTAAGGTAAGGGAAATAATCCCTACGGCTTCGATAAATTGGACCAAAGGACCAGATAAAAAAGTCAGTGAGTTTAAAAATAAAGAGCTTACCGTAAAAATAAGAGAAAACGAGGAAACATTATTGGACGAGTTTTTAAGTCAAACAACAGTAGATGCTTTTCACATATCTCATAAAGGTAAAACCATATATACGTGGCATTCTGATTATTGTTCCTCCACAACTCCACATATTATCTTTTCTGTGTCAAAGTCACTAACCGCGTTACTTATCGGCTGCGTAATAGATGAAGGGTTATTAAGTGAAGAAACTTTGGTCTCCCAGATTATTCCCGAGACAAAGGGAAGTGCTTTCGAAGATGCATCAGTGCGCAATTTATTGGACATGAGCGTTTCTTCTAATTTCATAGAAGACTATGAAGCAACATCCGGTATTTTTCTCGATTATCGGCAATCAACCGGTTGGAACCCACAAGGCATAGATGATACATCACATTTAAAATCATTTCTTTTTAACTTGAACAAAAATACGCACAAACACGGTGAAAAATTTGAATATCATTCAACAAACACCGACATGCTCGGAATTATAATAGAAAAATGCACTGGAAAAAAATTCGCACAGTACTTTTTTGAAAAACTTATGAGACCACTAGGTGCGCAAGACGATGCTTATGTGACACTGGACAGAATGGGTACGTCAAGATCCGCTGGAGGGGTATGCATATCGGCAAGCGATATAATGAGTATATGTGAAATGGTTCGATGCTATGGAAAAAATAGTCACGGCGAGCAAGTATTTCCTGAAAACTGGATCAAAGATATACTAAATTCAGATTCTGATAAAAAATTCAGTCTTGATGGACATTATGATATTTTTCCTGAAGGGCTTTATAGATCAAAATGGTATAGGCCTTACACTTCAAGAAACGTTCTTTTTGGACTCGGAATTCATGGCCAGTGGATTTGGATCGATTTTGATAAAGAGCTTTCTTTTGTTTGCCTGAGTTCAGAGCCTAAACCTATTATGAAGAATAATATTGAGCAGATGTCTGATATTTTCAGTCAAATTACCAATCAATTGGTTTAACCCTAAGAAGGAATATCATTGAAATTAAATCTTGGAGGCATACCTCTTTTTTTGTGTGCCATATTATCATTTGTGTGCATGAATGCCCTTGCCAAGGGAATGGCTCTTCAATATCCCATAATTGAGGTGGTTTGGGCGCGATACCTCAGCCAAACAGTGCTAACTATATTGGTATTCAATAAAAGTTTGAAAACAATTGTGAAAACACAGAGGTTAAAAATTCACCTTTTCAGATCGGCTCTACTTTTTGGAGCGACCATTTTTATTTTTGCCGGTTTTGCTAACTTATCTTTGGCTGCAACTATGGCGATTTTTCAAACCGCGCCATTATTGGTTGTTATTCTATCGGTAATTTTTCTAGGTGAAATAGTTGGGTTTAAGAGATGGCTAGGAGTTTTTGTTGGATTTGTCGGGGCATTAATTATTATACAACCAGGAACAGATACCTTTTTAATCGCTAGCATTTTTCCACTTCTATCAGCTTTATGCTACGCAGGTTATGCAGTTTCCACGCGTCACCTCGGTACAGATGAAGATCCTAGGACAAACTTTTTTTATACTGGCTTAGTAGGAACTATAGTTTCCACACTAATTTTATTTCCATATTTTCAAAAAATAGAGCTGTTCGATATTATTTATTTCACCCTATTAGGTACTCTTGGTGGCTTTGGTCATTACTGTCTAATTTTAGCACTCAGAAAATCTGAAGCATCTCTCCTTGCTCCATTTTCGTATTTTGATTTAGTCTTCTCAGCTTGCCTTGGCATTATATTTTTCACAGAATACCCAAGTCAGAGTTTGATTATTGGTGCAGTTATCATTGTTGGAGCAGGAATATACACTTGGTATCGAGAAAGGGTACAGTCACATAATCAAAGTGTCTGAGAGCGTGACCAATCCCAATATAGTTCTCTTGCTAGCTTTGCTATAGACCCGACTTGGTAGTTCTTATCTTCGAAAGCAGTTACAGGCATTATCTTAGTCATATTTCCTGTCATAAATACTTCATCGGCTTCTTCAAAATCTTTGAAAGACAGAACAGTTTCTGAAACCGATTTGCCATATTCTCGTAAATTTTTTATATGTCTTGCCCTAGTGATACCAGCCAAAAAGGTACCATTTGGGATCGGTGTTAATACTTCACCGTCTTTTACCATAAAGATATTGGCTGTAGCTGTCTCAGCGACATTGCCAGCAGCATCGGCAACTAAGGCATTTGTAAATCCTTTAGACCGTGCTTCGGCTAACATTCTTGCATTATTGGGATATAAACACCCAGCTTTTGCATTTACTACATTATCCTCTAGAACAGGTCTTCTAAATTTAGTTCTGCTGAGCGTTGCAGAAACGGTTGCTGCAGCCATTGGAATTTGCTCAAGACAGATTGAAAAGGCGGTACTATTTTCTTTTGGCAACACTAACGACTCGGCCCCATCAAGCGCCCAATACATTGGCCTTATATAAACCGATGTAGATTTATCGAAAGAGCTAAGCCCCTCTTTAATTATTTCCACCATTTCTTCAGGTGTAACAGAGGGATCAAGCATCATTGCCTTTGCTGAATTATTTACTCTCTCACAATGTAAAAGTAGGTCAGGTGAAGCACCTTCAAAATAGCGAGCTCCATCGAAGACACTTGATCCTAACCATGCCCCATGATCAGCAGCACGTAGAATATACTTATCTCCATCATGCCATGTGCCGTCGAAATAAGTTTTAATATTTTCCCCGGAAGCCATATTCTAACTTTCTTTTTTTATTCTGTTATAAGGGCGGCTCAATTGAGGTAGATACTATACTCGATATGACTAAAATAAAAGCTAATATAATAATCTCCCTTCCAATTGACTTTCTTAATTTAACTGCGTTAGCGTTTCCGTTTGATTGAAGATTAGGAACTAACTTGAACTTATTCATTGCTCCAATTCCCAACAAGATTGAAACTAGCGACAGTTTTAATAAGAAAACCTGCCCATAGGTCGAATATAGAAGACCGTTTAAACTACCGACCAAAATTGTTCCTAGACTAACCCCAGCCACTAACAGTACTAAGATGTAATACACGGCATAAATGCCGAATTTATGTGCTATCTGAAACAGTTTTTCATCTTCAATATCTCTATATGTAGAATAACGTAGTGGAAAAAATGAGCCTGCCCAATAAGATATTGCAAGTAAATGCAAAACGATAAGAAGCTGTGAGGTATACCCATTAATAGTCGAGTGTCCGTATACGGAAAAAGAAATTAGAATACAGCTAAAGCCAGCAATAACAATAGTCCAAATTTGTTTTGGCAAGAGGTAGCTCCATAAAGAAACCAATAAAAAGCCTAAAAATAATACAAGAACCGCTTGTCCGGCCTTTGATGAGAAAGCTATACTTATCATCAGGGGATCAATTGCACTGGCCAGATCGCCTCCTAAATTTCCGGCGACCAAAAGAAATAATAATGGGGCTACCATTAGCCCGGCCAAAGACGATTGGAAAATTAGTTTTTGACAATAAGTAAATGTTGACAGGGAAAGCATGGATTTAAAATGAAGTATGAATAATCCGGTGCCAACCATTAACAAAGACAATGCGTAAGCCACAAACTTCCCAAGTGGTACTAAAACAGTCCAAAGTTCCATAATATTTTATTCACCTTTGACTTTGAAGTTTAAAGTACCCTTAAGAACATGGCCATCTTCCCCCATAGCACGCCAGCGAACTTCGTAAGACCCGTTACTAATCTTCGGTAACTCGACCACGTGACTTTCGTACCAAAGCTTGGAGGGCTTATAATTTAATTTCAGGAGCGAAGGCTTTTTGTCTTTTTCTTCAGCCTGCTTCAAAATTTCAAACTTTATTAATTTAGCTGGTGATTTAAAAATCATCTTATATTCCGTAGGGGCTTCTGTCAGTACTGCTTTATCGATTGGATCCACCGATTTAAGAGGTGAATGGGCCAACGCCAGTGCCGGTAGCATTGTCAATATAATTACTTTTAAGATCGTTTTAAACATTGTGATACCTCAATTATTTATTCATTTCGTTAATTTTATCGTGTTGCAACCTAATTTTTCTGCTCCATGTACTTTTGATAAAAGACAAAGACGCTAATATTTCTTTATCTGAGAGAACATCTTTATATGCTGGCATATTATTAGGATATTCTTGCCCAATAATTTCCTCCAACCCGTATTTGGTCATTAAGAAAAGATACTCATCTGAGTGATGCCATGTATGACCAGTTTCATCATGCGGAGGTGCTGGCTTGTAACCGGCGGCGTCTGGTTCTCTCCATCGCTCTTGACCCTCCAAATTAACGCCGTGGCAAGAAGCACAATTATTTTTATAAACTAACTTGCCAAGATCTACCAAATCTTGATCATCTGGCTTTAGAGAAATGTCAGCCCTAACCAGGTCATCAAAAAATAGGTTCGGTACAAAGTAAAAAACACTCCCTAAAACAAAAAGCACTAATAGGATCGGCATCGCAAACTTTCTCATTTTAATGACATGCTTTTCCTAAAGCTTTCAGGCGCCAGTAGTTATATGGAAGGGGCGTTATAAAACCAACTATCAGCATTATCGGAATTACCCACCACGTCAACTTTGCGCCTCCAGTGGCAATAAAATCAGTTAAGTTCATGGCAGCCTCCATTGATATCATCGAGATTAGGGACATACCTAAAGCTGTTTGAAAAGCCGCCTTTAAAGGCATTTGTCGACATAAAATGAACGTTTCAAGTGAAATGGATGTGATTAAGCCATTAATGATAGCTAGAGTCATAATCGCTAAAACGGGCCACGCTATACCTGTAAATTGAAAATACGCTATTGTTCCAAAATCTCCTATAGAGCAGCCTAATAAGCACCACATTGTATTATATGACGCCCGTCTCCAAGTGTGCTTACAATACCAGTTTATATCGATTCTTTGAGCTAATTCTGACATCTTGACCTTTCTTTATTTTCACTATAAACTCTCCATTAACTGGAATGTAAAGAGTTTTTTTTGAATATAAGTCAGGCAGCAAAATTATCAAAACTATCTGTTAAAACAGTCAGGTATTATGCAGATATAAAAATGGTTGAACCAGCAAGGAATATTCGATCTGGCTATAGAAGCTACACTAATGATGATGTGGCAAAATTAAACTTCATTGGAAAAGCAAGACGCTTTAATTTCAGCATTGAAGAATGTAGAGAACTTCTTTCTTTATATCAGAATAAAAATAGATCCAGCAAAGAAGTAAAAAAACTTACTTTAGCCAAAATTGCTTCTATAGATGAAAAGCTCAAGGAATTTCATTCTCTCAGAGACGAGTTAAGTTACTTAGTTAATTGTTGTAATGGAGATGATAGACCCTCGTGCCCGATACTCGACGAACTTTCAAAGTAATCATTTCTTTGTGGTCAATCTGAGTTGATATAAATCACCAATCGGATCCTTCCTTCTAGGACTTAGATGCAGTTGCATCATTGAGTGCTTTATCTAAATCAAACTGAGCCTCAGCGGCTGTACTGTCAGTTTCAGCTTCCTCTTTTTCTTCATCAATTATTTCATCATCCAAAGAGAACACATTTATTTTTTCGCGTGTGTTACCCGCGATTTTAGATAGTTCAAGCATAGAAGCCGTGATTTCTTCTGAGGAAACAGCATTTGACTCACCGATCCTCTCTAGATTATCAATTGCACCTGAAACAGATACAGCCACTTCTTTCTGTTGGTCAGTATGACGATTCACCGTCATCATCATGCTCTCAATGTTTTTAATTAAGCTATTGATATTCTCCATTTCTGACTTCACTTTGTCCATTCTAGAAACGCTATCATTCGCTTTTTGCATTGCATCGTTAGTTAATGTACTTATATCTTTTACTGACTGGGAAGATCTATCAGCGAGTTTACCTACCTCCGTCGCCACAACCGAAAAGCCTCTTCCCGCTTCTCCTGCTCTTGAAGCTTCAATCGAGGCATTAAGCGCTAACATTGTTGTCTGCTGGGCAATTTCTTCAATAAGAGATGAAATTTCCGCTATTTTTCCGCTGTTTTCTGATACTTCATTGGCTAACTCAACCATCTTTTCAGTTTCATCTGAACCCTTTTTTGCAGTTTTAGATGCCTCTAAAGCAGCTTCACCAGTTTTCTTTGTACTTTCCTCTACTAACTCTCGAAGATCACCTGACTCTTTTACCTTTGCCTGAATATCTTGGGTGGCTTCTACCTGTGCCTTAGCACCATCTGCAACTTGGCCAACCGCATCGCCTGCTTGTGAGGCAGCGGTAGCTATTTGATCAACGTCAATTAATATGTCTTTTAGAGTTACTGACAACTGTTCCAAAGATTTTCCGATATGCGTCGCGCATTCCTCAATATCTCCCTTATAACCTTTTGGCAATCTCGCTCTAAGATTACCCGACGAAACGCTTGTGAAAATCTCCTGAATGTCTTTAAACGCTTTTTCTGTTATCTCCAGCATGTTATTTACCGCTTTCCCTGCCTCCCCGATCTCATCTCTTCCAGGATTTTTAATTCTTTTCGAAAAATCTCCGCTGTTTGCAATTTCATTGGTTATAAACGTAAATTCTCTCATAGGATTAATAATTGTCTGCCTCGCTACTAGAAAACCGATGACCAAAGCGGCCATAAGTCCTAATATGGAGAGCGTCCAAGTCGTTTCTATTCTTTCATCGGATAAGGATTGATTTTGAGCAGATTTTGCATCAATACTTTTCCGTATGTCCTTGATCATGGAATTAATAGTAGTGGAAGCCGTTGATAAGCTAGAAAACAAAATCGTCTTTTCTATTTTTAGTTTTCTTAGTCGCTTATCGTCTTCTAGCAAAGCATTTGTAAACTGACTGTAAAAATCAGTATAATTTTTTACGGGAGCAAGCAGTCGTTTTGCATAATTTGCATTGAAATATTCTCCAAAAACATTCTTAAATTTATCTTTGTCCATATACTCTTTCTCAAAGCTTTGCTCCAATTTCAAAAGGTAGGTTGTTAATGATTTTGCTTCCTCTATTTTTTGCTCAAGTTCTTTTAACAATTCATCATCTTTTTGCATATATTTTCCGAAGCTAGATGCTAGAGAGTCTTGGATATTTTTTATCTCTTGGAAGACAGAATTTATATCAAGTAAAATAACCGGTATGCTTGGGAATCCACCTAAGTTAGTACTTACCTCCTCTACTTCACCAGTCACTGCGTCAAAATCAGTTTGAAAAGTGTAAGTAACTTCAAGTGATTTGGCGGTACCCTCCATTGAAATAGTTAGACCCGCTTGCACACTCGAATTCATTGAATACAACAAATCTCGTTGAAAAAGCGCGCTGAATTGGGTCAAGTTCTGGATATTTTTGGAACGCTTTTCAAAAATGGCTAAATTATTCTCTTTCAAAAACTTCAAACTTTCAATTTGAAGGTTAATAATCTTCTCAATTTCTGATAACTCTGATTCATTTTCTGATCGTTTAATACTTTCACTATCTCCCTCATAGAACTTAGCCTTTTTACCTTCGAGAATATTAATCCCATCGGATAGAGATCTTAAAAGATTGTCTTTTTCTGTAAGTAATTTTTCATAGTTCTGTGTGGCTAAATCCGGGTTTTCAGCGCTATTTAAAATTCCCTCATTAATCGAGCTTTTCCAGTTGTCTATAGCCTTACCAGCATCATTCAACCGGCTCACTACTGATAAATCCTCGGTGATAATCTCATTATAGTTAACCGATAATTCATCGAGACTTTGACTAGCAAGGACTGAAATTATAATTGTTACTATCGCCAGTGGAATAAGATCAAGGAGCGACTTTGCTAAAACTCTCATTATAAGGTCCTTTTTTTGTACTAAATAGGTTATTTCATAGCCTATTAGACATCAATACAAATCTAAATATAAGGGATATTTACCACTTTTTTTTCCAAAATATTGCGTTGTTATGTTTTTTTCTTTCCCAATTGTCATCAAAAATATGAGGATCTGTATCACCTAATATAAGGATCCCACCTTCTTTTACTCCATCCTTTAATGAGCTAAGTGCCTTCTTTTTTCCTTTTATTGTCATGTGCAATAAAACGTTTCTACAATAGACTATATCAAACCCGCTATAATAGGGACCATCCATAAGGTTATGAATATCGAATGAAATACCCTCTTTTTTTAGTGATGAAAACTTTACGTCTAAACTTTCCTTATTATTGTTTAAATGTAGCTGGCTTTGAGGAACCTGCTCGTATTTTTTTAATGACTTAATTTCAGATTTTCTGAAAACAAAAAATGACCCCGATAAAGCCTTCTCTATATATTTTCTACTTAAATCGGTACCCACTAAAGTTTTATCACTTATTGAAGATAGCATTAATGATGCTGAGTAAACCTCTTGCCCAGTAGAACATCCAGCGAACCAAATACTTATGTTCTCGGTGGACATTTTTTTTACAAGTTCTAAGTGGGAAAGACTTCTGAAAAAATAGCTTTCAGGGTTAGTAAACAGATGCGCAACTTCATGGATATCTAAGGATGAAATCAGCTGGACTTCTTTTTCTTTTTGTAACGAAGTAACGCTTTTTTGATCCAGATTTAGACCAGTCTTTTCTATTAGATCCTTTGGGTTATAATTCATTCAATTATTTTAATCATAAAATCAAAATTGCTACTCTTTTATTATTAAGGCTAATAAATTTGTATTTTTTTTCTAGGTATTGCTTGAAACCCATTGCATTAGATAAAATCGATCCAATTTCTTGGGTTGGTTTGTTTTCTAACGGGATCACCTTGCCATCGACCCTTAATAAGGAATACTTTGGCTTCAAGTTCTTGTATTTTTCGCTTTTACAAAACGTTACCAAATCTTTATCTTTAAACCTTCCTTCTTTAATTTTATCGATTTTATGCAGCTCTGAGGCGATCCAAGTATCGCCCCAAAAGCCTACAATAAAGGCACTTTTCTCCTTTTCAGGCAGCTCTTTCATTTATTTCAAATAGCTTCTCTAAGTTTGCTCTAAAAATGATATTCCTATCTTGATCTACTGTAGTACCAGATACAAATGGTAGTTTTGAAACTAAGATGTCAGGCTCATCAAATACATGTTCAGAATAGGTAAGTTTGCCTTTATAGCTTAAGGCAAAGGCTTTTTCATTCATATTAATCAAAATTATCTTCTCTTCCAACTCATCAACATTTTCAGCCAAATTACCAAATAAATCATGCGCATTGTGTACAGGTATTATATTCTTTTCGTGTACGATACTGCGGATGGTGGGATGTTTTTGAAAATCAACGTGAGAAACACTTCTAATCCACAATATGGACCTTGTTGGAATGGCATAGATAGTCTTTAGATCACTCAAAACCAGACAATCTTCTGTACTTACTATGTTTGGTATCTTTAACAAAAACTTTGTACCTAAGCCAGGGTCAGAAACAACATTTATCGTGCCTCCCAATGAAGAAATATTTTTCTTAACCACATCTAATCCAACTCCCCTTCCAGAAGTTTCACTCACATCACTTTTTGTCGAAAACCCAGGTTGAAAGATAAAATCATACAACTGGGTGTCGGATAACTTTCTAATATCATCATCTGAGAGCAGTTCAAGTTGACGTAATTTTTCTTCAATTCTTTTCCTATCAAGACCCTTTCCGTCATCCGACACTTTTATTAAAAGCCCATCTTTCTCCTTGCTGAAATCGAGAAAAATCTTTCCGTTTCCTTTTTGTCCTCTTTCTTCATTTTTTTCTATTCCATGATCAACTGAATTTCTCAAAAGATGCATTAATGCAGACGACAGCGCATTAATAATTGTTCGATCTGCTCTCTCATTGTCTCCTGTAACACTAAACTCAACATTTTTATCTAAATTTGTAGAAGTTTCAAAAACATCTCTCTTCAAGCGTCGGATTAAAGAATTGACGGAAACTAGTCTCAGATCTGTGATTGATTGATTTAATGAACTTACTTCAGTTTGAAGAGTGTCAATTAACTTATCTACATTTTCAATAAATTGTGCATCCTCCATATTAAGTTTTGTCATCCTCTTCAAAACATTTACATGGGAATAAACTAGACCTGCCTTATTAAACAAAAAATCAAGCGACTCCAAATCTACGGTCGCAAATCGATCACTCTTATCGGAAACTGAAAATGGATCTCCAAGGTCTTTTCGTTCAATGTTTTTTAAATTATCATCTACATGAAAATCAGTTGTTTTAATTGAAACAATTAACTGCTTTACAATATATAAATTTTCATCGACTATTTCTTCTCTTTCCTGTGAAGATGATGATATTACATTCTTTAAAACATCAACACACTTTAGTAATACACCTCTAATTTGATTATTAAGTAGCATTTCACGAGATCTTATTTTATCTATAACATCTTCAACCAAATGGGTGAGTTCAAGGGTCTGATCCAGTCCAACTGTTCCGAAAAGACCTTTAAGAGAATGAAAGGCTCTAAATAATGAGTCTATGTTAGTTTCTTCGCTAGCATTTAAATTGGCATCAAGTAGAAGATCTTCGCTTGAGGTGCAGTGCTCCATTGCCTCTGTTTCAAACTGCAACCATATTTCGTTTAAAAAATCTCTATCCAACCCACTAACTCATCCAATTTAATCAAATAATGATTTTATCATATTTCTCAATTCGTTTCCTCTCTTTGCGGCTAACGAGGGATCAACAGCGCCACTTGGCTTGTCAATAACACCATCAGCAGATAATTGCTTCACTTTAACGGAGTAGCTACTCCCAAGCTGAGCAAGCGATGAGACAATTATTACTTTAACATCATGCTTTAATCTAATTTCTTTTAGCGCTTCAACCCCATCCATAACCGGCATTTCAATGTCTAAAAGAATTAGGTCAACTTTGTTAAGTTCTAGTAAATCTAGTGCTTCTTTACCGTTCTCAGCTTCATAAATTTTGGAAAAAAACTTCATACCGTCTACTATATTTTTTAACAAAAGACGCATAAGTTTGCTGTCATCAACTATTAAAACTTTTCTATCTTTAATTTTATTCATTTCCTATAACGCCATTAAATATTTCTCTTGCAAAAGTTTACCTATGCTTTCTGGATCAGATACCACAGAATGACACCCCTCATTAATTATAGCTAGAGGCATTGTTCTCGCAACCGAAGTTTCGGGAGACTGAACATATACGCAACCACCCCTTCTAAAATGTTCCCTCACGCCTTGTATACCATCATTACATAAGCCACTTAACACGATAACATCGGAGACCAGATCAATCAAATGTGCACTTAAAAGAAAATTGTCTAAGTTAGGAGTAAAACTTCTATCCGTCCTTAGGTCCTCGTATTCTATATCTATATTATCTCTATTTTTAACCAATTTAGCATTGTAACCTCCTCGCAAAAGAATAACTTTTCCGACTTGCATTGGTCCGTCAAACGTAAGAGGTTTGGTCTTTTCATCAACGACAGTGTTAAACCGGTTTATTAATACTTTTTCTATACCTAAAGGAATATGAATTCCAATAACGATTGGAACTTCTATCTTGTCTGTAAACTCAAGTATTTTCTCTATCGGGCCTAATGAACCCGCTGACCCTATTATAGATATAAAGTCAGCTCTGTTTTTAACGACCGGTTTATTTAGTTTAGTTTCCCGCGGTGTGGCTCTAATTTCTTTTTTCAAGATATTATCTTGAGTGAGAAAATTTATGTATTTATCGATTTCTTTTTTTAAACTATTTATATCGAATCCTTTTCCTAAAGAATTTTTTTCAATAAATCCTATAGCGCCCGCTTTCAGAGCATCTATAATTTTAGGCTGGTTCGATTTATGAAATGCGCTTATGAGCAAACACTTGGTTTTAGGTTCTCTATCGATAACTGTTTTTAAAAGTTGTAGACCATCTAAAACTGGCATTTCCAGGTCTGAAATTATTAAATCAACAGGATCTCGTATATTTTTTTCCAAAGCAACTTTTCCATTCTCAGCTTCCCAACAAAAATCCGTGTTAGACAAATCATTTAATATCTGTTTGATAATCATTCTTGTAAATTTTGAGTCATCAACTACTGCAATTTTCATTGAGACATATCCAAAAGCCGCTGCTTAAGGTTATCTTTATTAAGAAGATACATAGATTTGCCGCTTACGCGCAGTTTACGTGCAGCAACTCCCTTA
This sequence comes from uncultured Alphaproteobacteria bacterium, assembly GCA_902596605.1. Taxonomy (GTDB): domain Bacteria; phylum Pseudomonadota; class Alphaproteobacteria; order Rhodobacterales; family Rhodobacteraceae; genus CACIJG01. The sequence goes on from CACJUU010000004.1 coordinate 44,298, forward strand.
AACCTTGCATCAAAATATTCATCAGACTCCAATAATGCTGAGTCAACTTGCATGTCGCTCACGGAAGAAACCATTAGGCCAAATTGAAAATTATTATAATCAAAAAATAGTACCTGTTGAGAATCCTTAGAATAATTTAAGCCTAAGACATTATTCAATTCAAAAATGCTGTAAATTTTTCTATTGAACTCTGTATACATGAGATTTTTCTTACTGTTTTTGTTAACTTTCATAAATTTTATCAAATCGACCTTAAGTAAGTGGCTCAACGGAAAAATAAAATTAAGGTCTCCTTCTTTTATTACTATGTTCTTTACTAAATTTTTTTGTCCGCTTTGTCTCTTTAAGGATCTAAATGGCGAAAATGGTAAACTTTCAGTGAAATTCTTCAGCAAGTTGAGTTCAACAATATTTACCTGATTATTGTTGTTATCGTTGAACGAATATAATGAGTGCTCCTCAAAGATGGAACCAAGTTTATAAAAATCCCACTTATTTTGTCTTGAACTTTTCAATGAAATTTTCTTTATTGCATCTGTATCAACTTCTGAAATATAGCAATCATCTTCAGTCGCAAAAGCTAAAACTTGATTACTACCTATGTCATCGCTCGGAACAAAAACTTGAAATATATTTTTTCTCTTTTCCGCTGATATTAAGGGACAAATAAGGTCATTAAAGTCTGCTAGAAAAAAGCCCTTGACACTGTTTGTATCTATTAACCTCACTGCATCCATGTGATATACTCTTCTAACCTTGGTGAGATCAAAAGCAAAAAATTTACCATCTATTGAAAATGTGAAGTATTTTTCTATTGTAATTTTTTTTAATTTTTCAACCTCCAATTCACCAACAGTGACATTTTTCTCTCTTGGTACCTCTAGAGAATTGTGTAACTCCAAGTTTTTAATATCAATTACTTTTACCGATCCATAGTCATCCAAGTTTTCAATTTGAAATATTTTCACTTGTGATTTTTTAAGCAAAGAATTGGTCTTCGCCTTGAGGGTGCAAAAGCCCAAGATTTCATCTGCCATAATGGCAAATTCATAATTCTCATCCGCGATAAAGATAGCGTATTTCGGCATATCATCTTTTCTCTTTCTTTTACCGACAATGTGCCTAGGATCGACTAATATAAAAACCTGCGATTTAAACTGAATAATACCTACCGCAGGCTTTTTTATGTCTGGTATATTGATTACATGATTGAAAGTTTGAATGCTAGAGAGAAAACTTTTTTCAATCGCTAATAGTTCATCGAACCTTTTAAATATTAGGAGATCCATTGTATTTAATTTTTTTCTAGTGATGTTCTAGCTAATACTATCTTCGAGTTAGCTAAAAAAAAAACAAAAAAGTATATTATGTTTGAATAATAAATTGATTTGATAGTTAAATTACGTATAAGTTAGTCTCAAATTTGAACTGCAAAAATTATGGAAATTGATAACACTTTTATTAAAAATCTATTCAATTCTACTATCATAAAGGTGGAAAAAGGTAATCCCATCCCTCTTGGAAACCATTTCTTCTTTATAAATAGTGGAAAAGTTTCAGGAAAGATGGGAGCAAAGAAAAATACACCTTTTTCTGCTCAGAAAGGTCAATTTTTTTGTTTGAAACAATTAATTGATCCAGACGAAAAAGTTGTAAATGCAGTAGCAGAAACAGATCTTGATTTAACAATAATAAATTTTTCAGAACTTGAAAAATTGCTCAAAGGCACCGATAAAAACTTAAGTGCATTAATCAAGTCTCTAATTTCACAAGGTATTTATTAATGTCTTCCGATTTTGATTTTGGAGAATTTCTTGATGAATCAAACCAGTCTGAGTTGATGATCCTTTGCTTGGAATTATTTGGTGTCTTGACCAAATTTCAAGTTGATCCAAATAAACTCGAAACAGCAAAGGTCGAAATTTTAAATAATCAATTAACAAGAAATTTTGAAGGTTTCAGGTCTGCAATATCATATCTTTCAGGTGGGGATAAAAATTCACAAATTAATTCAATGAAACACATTAATTTGATGGTTGATACTTTAGTTGGAGATTCAAAAAGCACGGAAAAATTTACGAAGATCGAGAAGGTTGTAAAGGAATCAATCGATAAGTTAATAAAGGGAATTGATTCAAATGGTGATTTATTCAAGTTAGTCCAAGTTTACAATTTTTTACCCAATAAAAAAGAGATCGCAATATTATTGGGGCGTATCGCTGATTATGAGCTGAAAGAGGCTAAGATGATGGAAAAGGTGAAAGCTGCATTGCTTAAAGATGACGTTGAGTTGTTGCTTTCCAAAATTCTCGCTGAAATTGCAGAAGAAAGTGCTTCTGGCTTTATTTCCGATAATATTGCAGATATTTTTCAGCGCAGAGGGGTTGACTTTCACATCGCAGGCCTGGTCACAAAAGAGTCTCTTGAAAATTTAAGCGATGAGCAACTTAAAAATAACGTTCTTCTTATGGTAAATTTTAGCGAGGATATATTCACATCAAATCCGGAATTTCTAGAGAATATTCAGTCTGATACCAACGTATTAACAAGCACCTCCGGTGTAGATAAAGATTCTTTTGATATGTTGCTTCTGTTAAAAAATGAAAGAAGGAGGGATATGTTCGACAAATATCAAGTGAAAGTCAAAGAATATAGGGTGTTTAAATGAGTGGATCAATTGAACCGATAGTTCCTGGACAAGTTATCTTTGATATAGGGCAGCAAATCGACAAGTGTTTTATACTTCAGAAAGGTTCAGTTCATTTTTTTAATAGTAAAGAAGAGAAGATAAGTGGCATAGCTCCCAATACAATGTTTGGATTCACTGAGCTTGTAAAAGGTAAAACAACCCATAGCACAAAAGCAGTTTGCATTACACCTGGAACTGTTGTTTCATTTTCATCTGACGTCATTAAAACAAAGCTATCAGCGTATGGTGAGGATAATAAATTACTTTTAGAAAGTTTAGCTGACCAACTTCTTAACAAGATCTAGCGAAACACAGACTTTTTTTTCGACTATTAGTGATATTCTTATCTATATAAGAGATAACAAGGCGCCAAATTAGAAACCCAGTTTGTTTAAAAACGATTAAATGTGCAGTATTAAAGGCAACAATTTCCGTTAATTTAAGTTTAGTAAAGGTTTTTCGACTGGGGTCAATATTTAGAAAGTTAGGGTATTTTTCGCTTCATACTTCTAATTTTAGAAAAATGCTAGCAACGGCTACAGGAACCAGACCGTTTTTTCTACCAATTTAGTTTTATCGGCTTTATCCGCTTCTAATGCTTTTGCTTCCTTTACAATTTTGTCTTCAAAACACTCATAAAGTGACGCAAATCCTAACTTTGCCGCTTTCTTGTCTTCATACGGTTGTCGCCCGCGAAGGCTGTCGATCCGCTCTAATATCAGCTCATCTTTCGTCTCTTAAAGTAACGGGGACCATTACTATAATCAATATTAAGCTACAAGAGGTATAAAACGGAGTTTACCAACCCACTAAAAAAGAGGGTTGGTACCTATTTTAAAAGCACTTAGCCAAGTTGGTTGCTAAGTTTCGAATGAGGTTTTCATAGAGACTTGGGCCAGTTTCTAATTTAACGCCTAGTGGATCAATCACAGCTGTATTTGCATTGGTCCCCTCAACAACCGCTTTAACTAGGCCCTGTTTGTATTGGGGCTCCGCAAGCACACACTCGACAGCTTCATCTACCACTCTTTTGCGTATCTCGGCAAGACGAGCGGGGCTTGGATCAGAAGCATCCCCTAATGATATAGCTCCGGAAGCACTAATACCAAAATCTTTCTCAAAATACTGATAAGCATCATGAAAAACGACAAATTTCTTCTCTCTTATTGGATCTAGAATGGAATTCACTTCAGATACTAACGCGTCAATATTATCTCTAGCCGATTTTGCATTTGAAAAATAAGTTGCAGCATTATCAGGATCAACCTCCGACAGTTTTGCCGCAATAGAATTCAACCATACCTTCGCAATTTTTGGTGATAACCAGGCATGAGGATCGTGCTCTCCGTGAGCATGCCCCTCGTGATCATCATGGTCATCATGGTCATCATGCTTCTTCTTACCATCGTCGTGATCATCATGGTCATCATGGTCATCATGGTCTCCGTGATCGTGTGCTTCAAATAACGCTCCCTCGCGAAAACTGAGAAGTTCGATACCATCAACGCCTAGAAGAGAGGTTATAGAAGCGTTTTTCGCTAAACTATCCAGACCATTTTCCAGCCACGGTGTAAGATCCTCTCCTATCCAAAAAATAACATCAGCATCTTCCAATGACTTTGCATTGGAAGGTTTAAGTTGGTATTCGTGAGGCGACGCTCCTGCCGGAATAATCAAGTCCGGTTTACCCACACCTTCCATTATGCTGGAGACTAGCGAATGAACGGGCGCAATATCTACTGTAACCTTCGGCACATCTGCAACAAGCATACTGGTGCTTAATAGAAATGCTGACGTTGTTGAAAGAAATTTATTAGACATTTGGCTCTCCATGAGGTATTTAAGTTAGTGTGTTATGTTATAACATGTAATGATATAACTTAACATCTGAGCAAAGTAAAGTTTAATTCTACAGAGCGCGTATTCGGATGAAAAAAAAGAAAAAAAACGAAAATTCTTCAAAGATATTTTTAGGTCATGACCATGGAGTTTGCTTTGGCGATGCGATAACACAGATCGAGGATTATTTCATCAAGAAAAAATTACAATTAACTCCTTTACGTCGAAAAGTTTTTGAAATTTTAATCGAGGACCATAAGCCACTAGGCGCTTACGAGATTCTTGAAAAGTTGGGGAAGACAGGGTTTTCATCATCTCCACCCATAGCCTATCGGGTTCTTGACTTTTTAATTGAACATGGATTTGTTCATAAAGTACAGGGTTTAAATGGCTTTATCGCCTGTTCGAACCCAAACCACTCGCATTTTCCTACTTTTGTTATCTGTCGAAAATGTGAGAAAGTAGCGGAGGTCAGTGAAGAGAAAAGTGGGCTTAATCTTCCGAGCCCCGAAATATCAAATTTCAAAATTGAAAAAACCACTATTGAATTGACTGGAATTTGTAGCACTTGCGAAAATGCAGAGATTAGATAATGCTCATTGAGGTTCAGAGTCTAAATGTACATTATGGAAATAAAAAAGTATTAGAGAACATAAATCTTTCTGTTAGCAGTGGCGAAATTGTTACCATAGTTGGTCCAAATGGATCAGGAAAAACGACTCTTTTCAAGGCGATAATTGGCTCAGCGCCTATCACCTCTGGTAAAATAATTATGAGCCCGAGTGTAAAAGTAGGCTATGTTCCACAAGTTTTAAATGTTGACCGATCACTCCCTTTGACAGCCGAGCGATTTCTAAGTCTTGTGAATAATCGTAATGACCAAGGACTCTTGAGAGCCAAACAGATTTTGGGCTCAGAAGATTATTTATCCACTCAGATAAGCAGCTTGTCGGGTGGTCAATTGCAACGCGTGCTTTTAGCACGTGCTTTATTGAATGACCCAGACGTTTTATTGCTCGACGAGGCTACACGCGGATTAGATCAACCGGGATCAGCGGAATTTTATAAAAAAATAGAGGAAGTTCGAGAGTCCTCTGGCTGCGCAGTACTGATGATAAGCCATGATTTACATGTAGTTATGAGCGCATCAAATAGAGTAATTTGTCTTAATGGCCATATATGCTGCCAGGGTAAACCACAATCGGTCGCTTCATCACCAGAATATAGAGATCTTTTTGGTTCAAATATAGATGGTACTTTTGCTCTTTACCAACATAACCACAAAGAAAACAAAAACAGGATAAGTCACAGTAATGCTTGATGACTTCATGGTTAGAGCCACTCTTGCTGGCGTTGGTGTTTCTCTGGCTGCCGCTCCTTTGGGTTGTTTTGTGGTATGGCGAAGAATGGCATACTTTGGTGAGGCAACAGCCCATGCCGCTCTCTTAGGTATATCATTGTCTTTAATGTTTGAATTTTCAGTATTTGCAGGAGCGTTGTTTGTATCCGTAATTATGGCTACAGCAGTTACAATTGGTCAAGGCCGGTCACTGTTTTTAGATACTCTTCTTGGGGTTGCGGGTCATTCATGTATGGCATTAGGTTTAATAATAGTTTCTTTCATCTCTGGGGTACGTATAGAGCTCATGGCCTATCTGATTGGGGATATTCTGGCTGTATCAAAAACAGACGTTTTATTGATTTGGTTCGGATTAGGACTCGTATTGCTTTTATTGATTTGGCGATGGTCAGCGCTTTTATTGTGCACTCTAAATGAAGATTTAGCAGCTGCAAGCGGCCTATATCCCAAAAGAGAAAACTTTGTTCTGACAATCGCCCTAGCAGTGGTTGTAGCCGTAGGTATAAAGGTTGTCGGCGTACTTCTTATTATCTCTCTGTTAATCATACCAGCCGCTTCTTCACGTTCACTTGGATCGACACCAGAGAAAATGGCTATATTTGCCTCCTTAATAGGAGCGTTATCGGCAATATTAGGCTTCAACGCTTCTTATGTTTTTGATACGCCAACGGGTCCATCAATTGTCTGTGTAGCATCGTTAATATTTCTATTTACTCTCACCTTTTCTTTGCTTAAAGAGCACTTTCATCCCAGGATAAAAATAAAATAATTGAGATATGAGAAATGGATAAGTTTGCACCTAAACCAGTAACAGTAATAACAGGTTTTCTCGGAAGCGGCAAAACAACTTTGCTCTCTGCATTACTTAAAAAAGAAGAAATGAAGAATGTTGCTGTAATAATAAATGAATTTGGTGAAGTTGGACTAGACCATGCTTTGGTAGAACACAGCGATGAAAATATTGTCGAGCTACAAAATGGATGTATTTGCTGTACTATTCAAGGCGATCTCCAGAAAACAATGCTGGACTTGACAGATAAAATGACAAAGGGAGACATCTCTTATTTTGATAAAGTCATAATAGAAACGACGGGACTTGCTGACCCAGTTCCCATTATTCACACTTTGATTAGTTCTATGGATTTGCAACGAATTTATACTCTTGATGGTGTAATCACAGTAGTTGATGCCACTAATGGAGAAAAAACATTAGACTTGCAGCCAGAAGCAGTCAAACAAGCGGCGCTAGCCGAACGCATTATAATCAGTAAGATTGATCTAATAGAAAAAGATAAAGAGTTATCATTGGAAACCAGATTGAGAGCGATAAATCCTTCGATAAAAATTATCAAAAGTAGCTTTGGTGATGTTTCAATTTCAGACTTAATTAATTTGGACGCATACGATCCTTTTAGCAAGTCTAGAGATGTAAAGGAATGGCTTGCTGCAGAGAGTTTGGACACCCATCACGACCATGATCATGGCCACCAACATGTTAATGTAAATCGGCATGATGAGAATATTGAGGCGTTTTCTATGACTAGTGATAAACCCGTCAACATGATGGCATTTGGTCTGTTTAAGGACTTGTTAATGGCACAAATGGGGCCAGACTTACTAAGGTTAAAGGGAATAATTAATATTGAGGGTAGAGATCGCCCAGCAGTTATTCACGGTGTCCAGCATATTTTTCATCCTGTTCATTGGTTGGAAAAATGGCCCGACGGAGAGAGACAAACAAAGCTCGTTTTTATTACAAGGAATGTAAAGAAAGAACAAATAGAGGGATTTTTCAATGCGTTAATGGGTATTGTTGGAGATAAAGGCATTCCCAGAGAAATAGTTGATCTACTATAATCGTAAAAAATTATGCTAGGGTTTTATAATTATCGAGAGTATCTCAAATTATTGGTAAGCCTGATAGTAGAGCTAGTAAATTTTTTTAATATTTAATCACCTATATTAGTTCCATAAAAATTTTAATTTAATAGCTTCTGGATTTGATGTTACTCTGGTGCATTGATTCCGGAGAATTCAGGAAAGAACAATTAATAAAGAAAACTTATTATGTGCGGTATCTTTGCTTGTAAACCATTCGTAAAGGATTGGCTTGAAAACAGTATTATTGAACATCAGGATAGAGGACCTGATCAAAACGCAATACATACTTTCGAAGATATAGGGGTATCGGTAAATAGGCTAGCAATAACCGGCAGCTTAGAACAGGGTTCACAGCCTGTATTTTCATCCAGTCAACTTACTTATTGTGTGTTCAATGGAGCTATTTATAATACGGAGGAACTTATAACTCGTTTTTCCCTAAAGGTAAAATCTAAAAATGAAGCTGCTGTTCTGCTTGAGTTGTATGAATTACAAGGGGAAAGTTTTATTAATTACATTAGAGGGATGTTTTCTATCATATTGGTTGATAAACGAGATGGGTCGCTTTTAGTAACAAGAGATAGCTTAGGTATAAAACCATTATATTGGGTCAATATGGAAGATATGGTTATTTTCTCGAGCTCCTTAAACGCGATTCCAGAACCCTTTTTACCCTACTCTACAGCTTTCCCTCCCGGAGAAGTTTGGATAAACAATACTTTTAGGGACAAGATCAAGCCTGAGGTATTAGAGTTCAACAGTATAGAGGCCCTTCTCTTAAACACAGTTTCAAGCCATATTCCAAAAGAGGTGAAATGGGGGTGTAGCTTGAGTGGTGGAGTCGATAGTTCTTTGCTTTGTGCACTTGCAAAGTCAAAGGGACATTCGTTTAATTGCTATACTCTTGATACGGGTGGAGGGCCAGATCTTGAAGCCGCAAAAGAAGTGTCAAGTTATCTTAACTTACCCCTAAGATTAGTAAAAGTAACTGATATTGATATCGAAAACGTATTTCCAAAGATTGTAAAATCATTAGGAACTTTTCAATCTGAGTTAATTTTAGGTGGGCTCTTTACTTATTTTATATCTAAGCAAGCTTATAGAGATGGGCTTAAGGTCCTACTATTTGGAGAAGGCGCAGATGAGGTTTTTGGTGGATATGATAAATATCAGTTAGCTATGGAAGATTCTTATGAAAATGCTAAGAAAATGATGTTCTCGGACCTTAACACGTTATGGTTAACACATAATAATAGAATCGACCACGCATCAATGGCAGCTAGCATAGAAGCTAGAGTTCCTTATCAAGATAATTATGTAACCAATAACGCAAGAAATTTACCAATGGAGTTGAAAGTTGATAATGACAATTTGCTAAGAAATAAGATAGCCTTGAGAAAAATAGCAGAAAAGTATTTGCCAAATAATATTGCGCTCAGAAAAAAAGAAGTAATTTCGCGTGGAACAGATCTAGGTTTTATGCTGAATAAAGTTTCGAGAAAGATGGCTTCTTATTATCGTGTGGAGTCAATATCTAAAAGTGATAGAAAAGATTTTAATATAGAAAGTTATATTGAAGCGGTTGCATTCAAAATCTGGAGAAAAATATTTCCGAACTTAGCTGAAAATATTGTCAGTATGAAGCAACGAGGGTTAATGAAAAAAATATCTGTTTAGCAAAGAGGTTGTGTGCTTTAAAGCTTTGGCACCAAATATTGTTTCAAATGGTTACCAATTAATAGATATGATACTAATTGTTCCCTGAGCTACATAGGCCCAGCACACTATGCCAATATAAAATGAGCCTTCAGTCTGATGGTGAGCCCGACAGGGTTCGAACCTGTGACCCACTGATTAAAAGTCAGTTGCTCTACCAACTGAGCTACGGGCCCACACTTGAGTTTTATTATTTACTTACTATTTGGTCAAGTCTTCAATTATATTAAATGACGTTAAAACAAAATTAGGTTACTTATAGTTTAGAACATTACGGGGAAGTGATTGGAACTAAAATTCACCAAAATGCACGGTTGTGGAAATGATTTTGTAATTATTGATAATCGCGATCAAAAATTGGAACTAAATAATGATGAAATTAAACTGCTCTGTGACCGACATTATGGTATTGGATGTGATCAGCTTGTTGTTATAAATAATAACAATAAAAATAATGTCTCCGCTTATGCTCTTTTTTGGAATTCAGATGGCTCTATTTCTGCTACTTGTGGAAATGCTACAAGATGTATAGCTACCATTCTTTTTACGGAGACCAGAACAGAAACACTCAATATTGAAACTCAAAATGGAATTATAGAGTGCCATAAAACAAATAATGAGTTGATATCGGTTAATATTGGTCAACCAAAGATAGCTTGGGATGAAATACCGTTGTCTAAGGAAGTCTCAACTTTAAATCTTCCAATTGAAGGAGAGCCAACTGGAACAAACTTTGGCAACCCTCATTGCACTTTTTTTGTTGATGATTTGAATAAAATAGATGTTCAAAGTAAAGGTTCCACTGTTGAGAATAATGCATTGTTTCCTGAAAAAACAAACGTTCAATTTGTAAAAATCTTAGATAGAACTCATATCAAATTGAGGGTGTGGGAGCGTGGGTCAGGTATCACATTAGCATCTGGATCTTCCTCTTGTGCAGCAGTTGATGCAGGCATTAGAAGAGAGCTACTTGACAACAGAGTTAAGGTTGAACTTGATGGAGGAACCGTCGAAGTAGAGAAAAAAGTGACAGGTGTGTGGTTGACTGGGCCGACCAAGCATGTATTTTCTGGCATCTACAATTTGATTCGAAAATAAATAACAATGAAATTTAAAACTCTTGGATGCAGACTAAATACGTTTGAGACTGAAACGATTAAGTCGATAACAGAAAAACTAGATTATAAGAACTTTACCTTCGTCAATACCTGCTCAGTTACAAAAGAAGCAGCCAAAAATAGTAAAAAATATGTTCGGCAACTTAAAAAATTATCTCCAAACAGTAGAGTTGTTGTTTCAGGATGCGATGCACATATAGAGAAAGAAACCTACATAAATATGCCTGAAGTTGACGTAGTTGTTGGAAATGATGTTAAGCTCGATGAAGCAATTTGGAAAGAAATTGTAAAAAGTGGGCGGTCAGGTTTTTATGGAAATTCAAAAGTCATGTTAGATCAAGAAACGACGAAAATCCTTCCCAATTTCACAAAAAGATCTAGAGCCTATTTGGAAATTCAAAATGGATGCAACCACTCTTGTACTTTTTGTATTATTCCTCAAGGCAGAGGTCTTTCAAAATCTGTTCCCATGGACACGATTTTAGAAAAAACACGTAATCTCGTAAATAAAGGATTTAAAGAAATCGTTTTAACAGGTGTTGACATTACGTGTTGGGGATCAGATATCGCTGGAACTTATAAGCTTGGTGATTTAGTAAATAATATCTTAAATGAAATACCTAATTTACCTCGCCTGAGGCTTTCTTCTATTGATGTTAGCGAAATGGATGACAATCTCCTACATGTTTTTAAAACCAATAAACGGATGATGCCACATCTCCACCTCTCTCTGCAATCAGGTAACAACCTCATACTTAAAAGAATGAAAAGAAGGCATTCCAGAGAGCAGGCAATTGATTTCTGCAGAAACCTTAAGGCTGCCAGACCCGAGTTGACATTCGGTGCGGACCTAATTGCAGGCTTTCCTACAGAAAGCGATGCAATGTTTTTAGATACTATTAAACTTGTGGATGAGTGCGATATAAGCTGGCTTCACATCTTTCCTTACTCTGGACGTCCAAACACCCCTGCGAGTCGCATGCCACAAGTCAATAATCATGAAATATCAAAGCGCTCAAAGGCCCTAAGAGAACTAGCTCAGCGAAAAAAAGTCCAGCATTTTGCAAAACTAAAGGAAAAGACGCTTTCAGTTCTGATGGAGTCTGAATTCAAAGGGAGGGCTGAAGATTTCACTGAAATTACTACGAGCACCCCTCTAAAAACGGGCGAAATTTATGCTCTAAAAGTATATAACTACAGTACTGACAGCCTTATCGCGAACGACTAGAGCGATAGGCACAGGTATTTCAACTCTAAATATTCGTCAATACCATGATGCGATCCCTCCCGACCAAGTCCAGACTGCTTAACTCCTCCAAAGGGAGCCACTTCTGTAGAGATTAATCCCGTATTTATGCCTACCATACCGTATTCTAAAGCTTCTGCTACTTTCCAAACACGCTTGAGATCTGAGGCATAAAAGTACGAGGCCAGTCCGAATATTGTATTATTAGCTTGTTCTATAACATCGTCTTCATCTTTAAATCGGAATAAAGGTGCAACGGGCCCAAAAGTTTCTTCTTCCGCAATAAGCATCGACTTATCAACATTAGTTAGAACAGTTGGTTCAAAAAACGTGCCGCCAATGCTATGTCTCTTCCCGCCGCACTGAGCTGTGGCTCCTTTATTTAAGGCATCTTCAATGTGCTCCTCAACCTTTTTAAGGGCTTCGTTCGTGATCAAGGGACCAAGGGTACTCGATGTAGCAAAACCGTCTCCTACTACCATCTGCGAGACGGACTCTTCCAGCTTCCTCGCAAATATATCATACACTCCATCCTGAACGTAGATCCGATTTGCGCACACGCACGTTTGACCATTATTTCTGAATTTAGAAATTATCGCCCCCTCAACCGCCTTATCAATATCTGCATCATCAAATACAATAAATGGTGCGTTACCACCTAACTCCATGGACATCTTTAAAACTTTGTCTGCCCCTTGTTTTAACAGTTTTTTTCCAACTTCTGTTGATCCGGTAAAGGTTAGTTTTCGAATTTTATCATTTGAGCACAGTTCTTTGCCTATTTCGACGGGATCAGAAGTAGTTAGAACAGAGAATACCCCTCGCGGAATTCCTGCTTCTTCCGCAAGATCGCAAAGGGCCAGCGCGGATAATGGAGTATCTTCTGGAGCTTTTGCCACAAAACAGCAGCCAGCTGCCAAAGCTGGGCCCAATTTTCTGGTAATCATTGCATTAGGAAAATTCCAAGGCGTTATAGCAGCGACCACGCCCACGGGCTGCTTTAACACGATTATTCTTTTGTCTTCTTGGTGTCCAGGAATGGTTTCTCCGTAAACTCTTTTTCCTTCTTCGGCAAACCACTCAATAAAACTAGCTCCATAGGTAATTTCCCCCTTTGCTTCTGCCAATGGTTTTCCCATTTCAGCGGTAAGGATTGCAGCTAGATCATCGGCATTTTCTAACATTAGTTTGCAGAATTTATTTAGAATTATACTTCTGTCTTTCGCCGTCTTTTTGCTCCAATTCGGAAAAGCTTCATACGCAGCATCAATTGCAATTCTAGCATCATTAACATCTAAATCGGGAACATTTACTATTAAATTTCCATCAGAGGGATTAACCACCTCAAAAGTTTTTCCACTTTTTGCATCTACCCAAGTACCGTTTATATATGCTTTGTTTTTAAGAAGGTTTTTGTTTCTTAGCATAACGCTGAGATTTGTTTGATCTAACATTTTTGCGATTCCATTTTCAATTTGTCATTACTGTAATATAACCATTAAGTTACATGATATTACAAGTCTCTAGTTTGTCTCATGGCTTCAGATAAAACCATCACACAACTCACAACAACATTTAAAGATCGTCCTTTGCCAGGCATTTCTATCGTAACAGCATCATCCACCGATTCGTGAACATATCCAGGAACGCCGGCACTTTCTCTGCCTAACAGTAATCTGTCATTTTTTCGAAATCTGAAATCCAAATAATTCTTTGAACTTTTTGTAGTCAGAAGAATCACTCTTGAATTTGGCCTTTCCTTTTGTAGCTGATCCTTAAATGCTTTATAATCAATAAAGGTCCTGAAATCTGCTTGGTTAATATAGTCCATTGCGGTCCTCTTCAATTTCTTTTCAGAAAAAGCGAACCCGCATGGCTCGATTATATCCAATGGCACATTAAGACAAGCAGAAACTCTTAGGAGTGCTCCTAAATTTTGAGGTATATCTGGTTGAAAAATAGAAATTCTCATATATACACTATACATAAATTTTAAAATATAGTGCGTCTTAAAGTCCAATAGACAATCTATTGAAAAATATTAAGTTACGATATATAAGCTCCTGAAGGACACTGGGAAATAGGACGGACATTAGATGGAAGACAATAATCAAAACACAAAAGGCAACAGGCGTGACTTTTTATATATATCAACCGCTGCTGTTGGAGCGGTAACCGTTGGAGCTGCTGTCTGGCCTCTAGTCAATCAAATGAATCCGTCCGCCGACGTAGCAGCCTTATCATCTATCGAGGTAGATCTCAGTGATTTGGAGCCAGGTTCACAACTAACAGTAAAGTGGTTGGGAAAACCCGTTTTTATAAGAAGACGTACAGAGGAAGAGATTTCTGCTGCTCGAGAAGTGAACTTAGAGGACTTACCAGATAAAAGCGCACAAAATGCAAACCTTAAAGAAGGTGATGCATCGGATGAATATAGGACATTAGATCAAGAAGGTGAATGGCTTGTTATGATGGGAGTATGTACACATCTAGGATGTGTTCCACTCGGTGATGCAGGAGACTTTGGGGGGTGGTTTTGCCCCTGTCATGGATCCCACTACGATACAGCTGGCAGAATAAGAAAGGGGCCAGCCCCTACGAATCTGCCAATTCCTGTAGCGTCATTGTCCAGCGATGGTATTTTAAAATTAGGCTAAGAAAAAGGAAAGAAAATGGGCGGTATACCACACGATAAATACGAACCGAAAAAAGGGTTTGAAACTTGGTTAGATAAAAGACTTCCTATTGGAAGACTTGTTTATGACACCTTAATGATTCCAACTCCAAAGAATTTGAACTGGATGTGGATATGGGGAATCGTCCTTACATTTTGTCTCGTTCTTCAAATAATCACCGGTATTATTTTAGTAATGCATTACACTCCTCATGTGGATCATGCCTTTGATAGTGTCGAGCATATAATGCGTGATGTGAATGGTGGGTGGGCCATTAGGTACATCCATGCGAATGGTGCTTCTCTATTTTTCATAGCAGTGTACATGCATATCTTTCGAGGCTTATATTATGGGTCTTACAAAGAACCTCGCGAAGTAACCTGGATAATAGGAATGTTAATTTATTTGGCAATGATGGCAACAGCCTTCATGGGCTATGTACTTCCTTGGGGTCAAATGTCTTTTTGGGGAGCTACAGTTATTACCGGCTTGTTTGGAGCTATTCCATTTATAGGAGAGTCACTCCAGACTTGGTTGCTAGGAGGTCCAGCAGTAGACAACGCAACTTTAACGCGATTTTTCAGCCTACATTATTTGCTACCATTCGTTATTCTTGGATTAGTTGTAACACACATATGGGCTTTCCACACTACCGGAAATAATAATCCTACAGGCGTTGAAGTTAGACGCGGCTCTAAGGAAGAAGCCGAAAAAGATACCTTACCATTTTTCCCATATTTTGTTATCAAAGATCTTGTGGCGCTTGCGATCATCTTGGCAATATTTGCTGCTATTGTTGGCTTTATACCGAATTATCTCGGGCACCCTGACAACTACATTGAAGCTGACCCTCTTGTAACACCAGCCCACATTGTTCCAGAGTGGTACTTTTTACCTTTCTATGCAATTCTTCGTGCTTTCACTGCCGATGTATGGATCGTTCAATTCACTTCATTTATATCCGGGGGAATAATCGACGCAAAATTTTTTGGTGTACTCGCTATGTTTGGTGCTATTGCGGTAATGGCTCTTGCACCCTGGCTTGATACATCTTCGGTTCGATCCGGAAGATATAGACCGCAATTCAAGTGGTGGTTTGGTTTGTTAGTTTTAGACTTTTTTGTCCTGACATGGGTAGGTGCAAAACCTGCTGAGCAACCATATTCCACCATATCACTTATCGGCTCTAGTTATTGGTTTGCCTACTTTTTGGTGATACTCCCATTGTTGGGAGTTACAGAGACTCCCGAGGAGCAACCAAAAACAATTGAAGAAGATTGGAATAAAAAACTCAAGAAAAGTGATAAAAAGGAAAGTATGTCTAACGGAGGTGTATATGAACCGGCAGAATAAGACTTTCCTAAAAGCTATTATTTGCAACCTGGTTTTAGCTACACAGCTAATCTTTATAAGCCAGGCCTATTCTGCTGGCCCAGTAGGCAAGATTGATGATGTCGATTTTTCGTTTGAGGGAGTTTTTGGGACATATGATAAAAAGCAACTACAACGTGGGCTTCAAGTCTTTACTGAGGTCTGCGCTGGATGTCATGGACTAAAACACGTCGCGTATCGTAATCTTGGCGACAAGGGAGGACCTGAACTACCTCCTGAGCAAGTTAAAGCGTACGCTGCACAGTTCGATATTTATGATCCTGACATTGATGACGATAGAAGTGCTGTACCCTCTGATTACTTTGGTGGGTCAATGGTAGAAAATGCTCCCAATCTGAGTCTTATGGCTAAAGCGCGAGTGGGTGGAGCAGAATATATAGTATCCCTTTTGAAAAGTTATACCGAAGAAGAAAAAGAGCAAGCAGGCTCTGTTTTATATGGCAACAAATTGTATCCTGGTGGATGGATTGCTATGTCTCAGCCTCTTTGGGGTGACGATGTAGAATATATGGATGGGACTGAGGCTACCCTCCAGCAAGAAGCTGAAGATGTAGCGGCATTTTTAATGTGGGCTGCAGAGCCGAAGTTGAATGTGAGGAAGGAAACAGGCTTTAGGGCGGTACTACTCCTATTGCTTCTTTCTGTATTATTATATTTGACGAATAAAAAGCTTTGGGCACCACACAAGTACAAAAAAGTTTAATTTAGTAGGCAGCAAGCTTTTTTCATCTATCATTGATATATTTACTGACATAAAATCTAAACAGAAAGATTGTTAGAAATGTCGATTAATTCATTTGGTCACTTATTTAAAGTAACTACCTGGGGGGAAAGCCATGGGAGTGCGATTGGAGCAACAGTTGATGGCTGCCCACCCGGTGTAGAACTTAGTGAAGCCGATATACAACCTTGGTTAGACAGAAGAAGGCCCGGCCAAAGCAAGTATACGACCCAAAGAAAAGAATTGGATAAGGTTAAGATACTCTCAGGAACATTTGAAGGCGTAACCACAGGCACTCCAATTCAACTATTTATCGAAAATCAAGATCAAAGATCAAAGGACTATAGTGAAATTGCAAATACATTTAGACCAGGTCACGCAGACCTTACATATCAGCTTAAATATGGAATAAGAGACTATAGAGGAGGCGGAAGATCTTCAGCAAGAGAGACAGCATCCAGAGTAGCGGCTGGAGGAATAGCTAGAAAGATACTAGCAGATATCGCTCCAGACATAGAGATAACAGGCTATCTGATCCGAATTGGAAAATTGGAAATTGATAGAGAAAATTTTTCTGAAACTACAATTCAAGAAAATGACTTTTGGTGTCCTGACAAAACTATGGTTCCAAATTGGGAGAATTATATAAAAGAACTTCGTAAAAGTGGTAATTCTGTTGGTGCAATGATTGAAATCATTGCTAAGGGCGTACCCGCAGGACTGGGAGCGCCCTTATACGCAAAGATGGATTCAGATCTAGCAAGTGGTCTGATGTCCATAAATGCTGTGAAAGGTGTTGAGATAGGCATTGGTATGCAAGCTGCTGAGATTGAAGGAATAGAGAATGCTGATGAAATATTTTTGGAGGACAATAAAATCTCTTTTACATCCAATAATGCGGGAGGTGTTTTGGGTGGTATAACGTCGGGTCAGGATATTGTTACAAGATTTGCTGTCAAGCCGACGTCATCAATTTTAAGCGAGAGAAAGTCAATTACAAAATCAGGATCTTCAACCACAGTGTCGACAAGAGGAAGACATGACCCATGTGTAGGAATAAGAGCAGTGCCAGTAGGAGAAGCTATGGTAGCATGTATAATTTTGGATCATTTTTTACTACATAGGGGCCAAATTGGGCCCAATTCTGGCAGTATACTATAGCAATCAGCACTTTTTTAGATGTACGAAAATTTCCTGATTGCCTTTTTTCCCAGTGATATACGCTTTTCTGCACTTTACAAAATATAAACTACTCTTTTCCAAGGATTTAAGGAAATGACCAAATATTTTCTGAGTGTCTGTCTCCTTTTTTACTACACCATTTTTTGAAATATTCTGTTTTCCAACTTCGAATTGAGGTTTATATAATAAAATAATATCCCCCTCTTTTCTCGCAACAGATTCTATATCTTTAATAATTTTTGATAATGAAATAAAGGCAACATCTACAACAACTAGGTCAAAGGACTCTTTCAGTCTTGATGAAATGTCTCTTATATCCGTTTGTTCTAATAAAGAAATCCGTGTGACATTTCTTAAACTTGAATGAAGCTGATCTGTTCCAACGTCAACTGATGTAATTTTTTCTGCTCCCTCATTAAGCAGAACTTGTGTAAAGCCACCGGTGGATGAGCCTACATCCAAGGCCGTTTTCCCCTCGACCTTCACCTCAAAACTTTTTAGAGCTTCAAACAATTTTTTTCCTGCTCGACTTACCCACTGCTCTTGTTCAACTATAGAAACGCTTGATCCTGTTATAATTTCTCTTGCAGGTTTGTTACAAATTTTTCCATTTAGTAAAACAAATCCTTCCTTTATCAGCTCCTGGGCCTTATTTCTTGATCCTGCCAGACCCAATTCCACAATATATTGATCTAATCTTATTTTCATTTATCTAAAAGTATTTCGTATGCTATCTTATTAATAGCATTGTGTTTAGAAATTAGAACAATTGGGAATATGATGATAGGTCAGCAACAAAAAGATCAGGCAGAAAAATGGTTCAAAGATTTGAGAGATAAAATTTGCGATGAGTTTGAAATATTAGAAGAAGATCACTTAAAATTGTCTCCGAAGAGTGATGTGGCGGCAAAAAAGTTTGAGAGAAAGAGCACAAAAAGAGAAACGGACGACAAAGAAGATGGCGGTGGGGGCGTCATGGCAACGCTTAAAGGTGGTCGAATATTTGAGAAAGTAGGCGTAAATGTTTCTGCAGTATATGGAAACCTTGCACCAGAAGCACAAACGAGTATTACAGCTAGGAAAGCTATCCCCGAGCTCAAAGATGACCCCAGATTTTGGGCCTCAGGCATCAGCCTTGTAGCACATATGAGAAATCCGCATACACCTGCTATACACCTTAATACAAGAATGTTTTGGACACCTCATGCATGGTGGTTTGGAGGAGGTACCGACTTAAATCCGTCGATAGAAAATGACGACGACACAAATTTCTTTCATCAAATTCTGAAAAAGAAATGTGATAAGCATAATCAGAATTACTACAAAAAGTATAAGGAATGGGCTGATGAATATTTTTTCATACCACATAGAAAAGTTGCAAGAGGAGTAGGTGGAATATTTTTTGATGATCTCTGCACTGGTGACTGGGAAAAAGATTTTTCTTTCACCAGAGATGTTGGAGAAGCATTTATTGAAGCTTACATACCAATAGTAAAAAAACACTATCTGAAAGATTGGACACCACAGGATAAGAAAATCCAAGAACAAAAGAGGGGGCTTTACGCCGAATTTAACTTAGTTTACGACAGAGGCACAAAGTTTGGCTTGCAGACAGGACACAATATAGATGCAGTATTAATGAGCTTACCTCCAACAGCGCAGTGGGTTTAGCTTAGCAAACTCAGCAACTTTTCCTTAGATGCTTTGAACCCAGAACCTATCCAAAATGTTTCCATAAGATTTATTTTTTCTTTAGTTGTATTTAAATTTTTTGTCAAAGGGTGAACATCTGAGAACTTTATCGGAAAAATTTTTCTAGATGCTCTCTTTATTTTCTCTATATCTTTAGCCTTTATAATAAATCCTTCTTTAACTTCTTTTATTATTAGCAAATCTATGCTGGCTTTTTCACCCAATTTGTACCCTAAATAATTAGGATTATGGTCCAGACCCAATAAATTATTTAATTGATTAAAATATTTTTTTTCTTTTTTTATCATAAGGGGGAATGAGCTCTTCATCTCGAGAGCTAATAATCTCCTTACCAAAGATGGTTCCAAATTAAACCTATCCTCCAACTTCTCTAATTTAAGTAGCGCGGATTGAGAGTAAATTCCGAAAAATTTTTTATACAGATCCGCTTTATTCATGAGCTTCAAAGCAAAAGATGGAGACCTAGCAAGAAGTATTTTTCTAATCTCAGAAGCCACCCTTTCATAACTTAAGTAACTTATTCCATTTATATGCTTTTTGATAATCGGTAACTTGTTTGAAGCGACATTCTCATCTTTTAAATCTAAGACTGCAACAAACCGAAAAAATCTTAATATCCTTAAATAATCTTCTTTTATTCTAAACTCAGGATCACCTATAAAGTCTAACTTTATTTTATTTAAATCTTCTAAATTTCCTAATGGATCGATTATTTGCCCACTATAGGAACAATAAATAGCGTTAATAGTAAAGTCACGTCGTTTTGCATCCTCTTCAATATTTTCAACAAACTCAATATCAGCCGCCCTGCCGAAAGTTCGGATGTCTTTCCTAAAAGATGTTATTTGGAAATTTCTTTTTTTATTTCTAACTGTCAAGCAACCGTACTTTAGTGCTCTATCATCGAACCTTATTTGATTTTGATCAAAAATTTGTTTTAGTTGCTCAATGCTTAAAGAAGTGGTTAGGTCAACATCTTTAAATTTTTTATACCCGAGTAATAAATCCCTAACTGCTCCTCCAACAATATAGCATTCCTTTCCTGATGAACTAAGTAGACGCATAAGTTCCTTTAGCTCTGAACCGAAAACCTTTTCTACATTCACTTTTTTCATATTATATCTCTAGCTTGAGAAAATTTTTAAGAAATTATAAAGAATTCTTGCTGTCGCACCCCAAATATAATACGGCCCATAAGGAACCGCCAAAAATGATCTTTTCTCTCCATTCCAAGTAAAAGAATGCTCCGAATACTTTTTACTATCCAATAAAAACTCAAGTGGTACTTTAAATACTTCGGACACCTCCTCTGAGCTATTTATTTGAATTTCATATCCACTTACAATTCCAATAAACGGAAATATCCTGAAACCAGTTATTGTTTCATGTGATGGTAAAGAACCTATTAGAAATACATTTAGCGAGCTTAAACCGATTTCTTCAAAAGCTTCTCTTAGCGCAGTAACGTCAAGACTTTTATCTTTATCATCAAACTTGCCTCCTGGAAAAGAAATTTGTCCCGAATGCTTTTTCATATTTATTGAACGGCGGGTTAAAATAACTTGCCACATAGAATTTTCATATTGTAATGGAACCAGGACTGAAGCTGGGTGTAAATTTATATAAGTTCTGTTTTGCTTAAGATGTAGATCAAAGGTGGTATCCGCTTTTCTCGTAAAATCATTATGATAGTCGATAGGGTTGATAATACCTCTTATTTTTTCTATTAATTCTTCTTTTTTTGAAAAATCAACCTTCATGGTAGTCAAGAATTTGTTTAAGTGAAAACTGAAATTTTCGTCCACAGAATTGACAGTTTGCAAAAATTTTTTCCTTCTTATCATACATATCTTCTAGCTGCTCTTTTGGATATTTAGATAAAGTGTAGAGTAGTGTTTTTCGTTTACAAGAGCATCCAAATTTTATCTTTGTCTCTTTAAATACTGTTAATGCACTGTGTTGGAAAATATTATCCAAAAATTGATATTGATTAAAATCTACATTCATTGAATCTTTTATTTGTTCAGTTATTCTTTCCTTTAGAATATCCCAACTTTTGTCATCAATATATTTGTTATCATGCTCATCTGGCAATGCTTGCAACATAAACCCAGAGGCAATCCAATTTCTTCCACTCTTTGCACTGTGCTTTTTTGTAATATTTAAGTCAAAGAATGTTTTAATTTGTTCTGACTGAAAAAAATAATTTTCGGCTGATTTACTGAGACTGCCTTCGATAATTGGGGTTATGCCCTGATATGGCTCCATATTTTTCCCTTGATCAATAGTAATTGCGAATAATCCTGTATCGAGATTTAAATGTGTAGCTTCTTTGTCATAATCTGCATATGCTCTTATATTTGCAGGCTTTCCCTGATCCTTTGGGGCATAATAATCTGTTGCCAACAACTTTATACTTTCATTGCCTCTTATCTGTAATGAAAGTCTCCATCTTATTTTAATCATCTCTCCTATTAAAACAGTAAGTAGTAGTGCTTCGAATAGGAGTTTACAAACTTTATCGGGGAAGCGATGATGTCTTGTTGTATCTGAAGCTAACTTCTCTATTCGTGCAAAGCGACCTCTTAGATTTTTATCATCAATCTGGAATGGTAAAACTGAGTCTAAAAAATTGTTTTTCATATACTTCTTTTTTATTTAGTGGTTATTGATGTTTATTTAATATTAAATGCGAAAACAACAACAATTCGGTAGTAAGCATTGAAGCTGTTTGGTGAAAGAGTTAATTACAAAATTAAATACCAGAGAAGAGTTGGTGCCTATGGTATTATTTTGCAGAAGAATGACTTAATTTTAACAGAGCAAACAACTAAAGAGAATGGTATAGAGCTTCAATTACCTGGAGGAGGCTCGAATGAGAATGAGTCCCTCATTAGTGCTCTTCATCGAGAGGTAATAGAGGAAACAGGTTGGGGCATTAAAGTTCTTAAAAAAGAAGGAATATTCCAACGTTTTACATACATGCCGGAATATAAACTTTGGGCTCATAAAATATGCCATATTTACCGATGTACCGCAACGATGAGAAAAACAGAACACCTTGAGAGAAATCATCGCTTTGTAATTATGAACAAAAAAAAAGCATTGGAAAATATTGTGGATACTGGGTTCAAATATTTTATCCAAAACATTTAGCTAATTTATTAGGAGCTTGTTTAGGAGATCTTTTGTTGGCCAACTGTCTGCTGAAAGTCCAAATTCTAATTGAACTAACCTAACAGCCTGTCTAGTCTTTGCACCTAATATTCCGTCTACTTTTCCGACATCATACCCTTTAGATCTTAGAACGTTTTGTAATTTTATCATTGCTTCAATATCTAAAATATCAGATGGGTTGTTATGCTTATATTTTTTTGCTCCACCAAGCCTTTTAGCTAAGTGAGCAGCTGTAACGGTATAGATGAAGCTATCATTCCATTTCAAATAAACTTCAAAATTTTTAAATGCCAGAAATGCTGGGCCTTTCTTTCCTTGGGGCAATAAGAGCGTTGAATAAAGGTTTTCATCTATTTTCAATTTTTCTCCTCTTAATTTTAGGCCTAAGTTTTCCCAATCTTTGAGAGCTCTTCCCCTTCCAAATCCCGCTAATTCCCAATAAAAGTCTTTCGGCAATATCACTTCTTCTAACCAAGCCTCCCCCTTTGCCCAACCCATATGGTTTATCAAATTGGCTGCTGTTAAAATGGCATCTTCAGGCGTTTTCTTTAAAGAAATCTGGCCGTCCTTGTTACCGTCAATACCAAATTCCAAGATATCCTGCGGTAACATCTGAACTTGTCCTATTTCTCCTGCCCAAGCTCCTGTTGTATCGTAATCAATATCGCCACGCTCAATCAATTGCATTGCTGCAATGAATTCAGGCTGAAAGAGCTCGGGTCTTCTACAATCAAATGCCAGGGAAGCTAAGGAATTAAGCGTATTAAAATTTCCTTGAACGGCTCCAAAATCAGTCTCCATAGCCCAAAAAGCCGTAATCACTTCTTTTGGCACTCCATATATAGCTAAGGCTTTATTAAAAACAGTTTGATATTTTTTGAATTGTTTTTTCCCATTTACCAATCTGTAATCATTTATTGCTCTTTTGGAGAAATCAAGGAAGCTTAATTTGAAACTTCTTTGTTTTCTATCAAGTTTAATAATGGCCGGGTTAAATTTTGCTCGTCTAATGGTTTTTTTTACTACTTCAGTACTTATACCGATACCAGTTGCATACCTTTCTGTTTCTTTTAAAAAAACACTAAAATCCCCTCCACAATTAGTAAACGTGTTGCCCAATACAACTGATGGCAAGCTAAATATCAGTAAAAAAACCAAAGTTTTAAGATTGGGTTTCATTTATTTATCTACCTCAAGTTTAAAACATTTAACATGTCATATAGACCTGGATCCTTTTGTTTAGACCACAAGGCTGCTTTAATTGCTCCATTAACAAAAATATCTCTAGAGAATGCTTCATGTCTAATAGATATTCGTTCCGAGTCAGATGTAAATGAAACTTCGTGTTCACCAACTACGCCACCACCCCTAAGGGAAGCAAAACCTATTGAGCCTTTTTCTCGACCATCTGATATGCCATCACGTACTGCTACTCTCAATTCTGGCAGGCCTTTTCCTTTGCCTCTAGCTGCCGCTTCACCTAACATTAAAGCAGTTCCAGAGGGTGCATCAACCTTATCTCGATGATGCATTTCCAAAATTTCTATATCAAAATCTAGGTCTAGAGAAGATGAAATCTTCTCGACCAAGCTGGTTAATACACTTATTCCTAGACTCATATTTCCTGCCTTAACAATCACTACTCTCTCTGCATACTCGCTGATCTCATTTTCTTGTCCTAGGTCAAAGCCAGTTGTACCAATTACATGGGCAGTATCGGTCTGTGCGCAAAGCTTGACACACTCCAATGAGGTATCTGGAGTGCTAAAATCGATAACAGCTCCTGCACCCTCTAAAGCCAATTTTAAATTATCCGTTATCAAAACATTATTAGGTCTACCTAGAAGTTTTTCCCCACAATCTTGTCCTATCCAACTGTGCCCTTTATGCTCCACAACAAAGTGTAGGTCTATAAAGGAAGATTCAGTAATTTTTTTTATTATTTTAGATCCCATTCGACCTGAAGCTCCTAAAACACTTACCTTGAAACGATTTTTCATATTTTTCCTCAACAAATAATTGAATAATCTCCAATTTAATTTTAGTAGTTAGTATAGACCAATCGATATACTGGATGAAGCTAATATGCAAAAAAGAAAAAATAAAAGTAGGTTTGGAGACGAGGCTTCTCAAAGACAACTGAGGGTCTCCGAATTAATTAAAAGAAACATTGCGAAAATATTAATTGACTCTAACTTTTACGATCAAGATAGGAAGATTTATTCAGCATCGGTTACTGAGGTACGTTGCTCAGCAGACCTCAAAATAGCAACAGTATACGTTCTTCCCTTAGATGATATAGACGCTCAGGACCTAACTGCTTTTCTCAGTAAAAATAAAAATGCCATCAGGCACGCTCTTGGAAAAGAGGTGTCTTTGAAATATTTACCGGATTTAAGATTTAAAGAAGACACACTTTTTGAACAAATAGAAAAAACTGACAAAATTTTTAGAGCTCTTGAAAAAGATTAGGTAGGCAGTGCACAAGAATATATTCAACGGATGGCTCTTAGTGAATAAACCGGCCGGGATTACATCCGCCGACGTCGTTAGAGTTTTAAAAAGAAAAATGAACCCTACAAAGATTGGTCATGCTGGAACTTTGGATCCTGCCGCTACAGGATTGATACCATTAGCATTAGGTGAAGCCACTAAGGCCATTCCATATCTTCTTAAATCAAAAAAAAAGTATGAAGCAACTTTTTTGCATGGTGTTAAAACTGACACAGATGACGCTTCTGGAAACGCTCTCAAAGCCTCATTCTACGTTCCAAGAAAAAATGAACTATTGGATGCACTTAACTATTATTCAGAGGTTATCTTTCAAATCCCCCCTAAAGTCTCAGCCGTAAAAGTTGAGGGAAAAAGAGCTTACAAACGTTTTAAAGCTAACGAGGATTTCCAGCTTTCTGCAAGAAGTATAAAGGTATATGAGCTTTCATTACAATCTTACGATGAAAGTGGCAAAGCCATTGTTCACTTTGAATGTAGCAAAGGTGGGTATGTGAGATCCATTGCAAGAGATATAGGTGATTTCATTGGGTGTTTCGGACACGTAAGAAACTTAAGTCGCCTAGAGTATGGTCCTTTTAAAGTTACAGAGGCATGTCATCTGTCCAAATTATTAGAGCTTTCTAAAGAGAGTTTAGAGTCAAATTTAAAGGCCATCGAGATAGGCATTCCAAACCTAAAAATTTTTGAATGTCCTATAGATGATTTAAAACAGCTGGAAAATGGTCAACCAATAGAATGTCCAACGAGCGTCAGTCTAATCGAAGGAGAAGAGCTCATCGCAAAATATAAAGGAAGGGTTGCAGCTATTCTTTTCAAGGATGGCTCATTTTTAAAAGTAAGAAGAAAACTTAACACTTAATCATTACAATGAAAAAAAGGAATATTACACGTAATTCAGTATTATTTATTTTTTTCTTTATTTTTTTGTAAAATCACACTAATAACTATCCAAACAATTAATCCTAACTGGACGACATCCTGGTAGGATAGAAAAATGGAGAATAACGATGTCGATTACGCAAGAAGATAAAAAAACTTTAATTAAAGACTACGCAACAAAAAAGGGAGATACTGGCTCACCTGAAGTTCAGGTAGCTATATTGACCAAGAGAATTGTCAATTTAACAGAGCATTTCAAAACTCATAAAAAAGATAATCATTCTAGAAGAGGCCTTTTGAAAATGGTTTCTTTAAGACGAAAACTTTTGGACTATGTGCGAGAGAAAGACGAGAATCGCTATAAGGAACTAATTAAAAGACTGGAAATTAGAAGATAAAATATTCCGTTTTTTGTCCGTAAAATTTACCAAAACAAAGGCAAGATATGTTTAATGAAATAAAGAAGACTATTGAGTGGGGACACGATAAATTAACACTAGAAACTGGCAAGATCGCCAGACAAGCAGACTCGACCGTGATAGCAACATATGGTGAAACAGTAGTTATGGCTGCCGTTGTATATTCAAAGGAGTCAAAGGCTGACCAAGATTTCTTTCCCTTAACCGTTAATTATCAAGAAAAGTATTATGCTGCGGGGAAAATTCCAGGAGGGTTTTTCAAAAGAGAAGCTAGACCGACAGAAAAAGAAACTTTGACCAGTCGTTTGATCGATAGGCCGATACGACCGTTATTTGTCGAGGGGTTTAAAAACGAAGTACAAGTGACATGTACCGTTCTCAGTCATGACCTGGAGAACGACCCCGATATAGTAGCAATGATAGCAGCCTCTGCGGCCTTAACACTTTCAGGAGCTCCTTTTCTTGGTCCCATTGGAGCTGCAAGAGTAGGTTTTGTTAATGACTCTTACGTTCTCAATCCTTCAGTAGATGATATGGATAATTTAAAAGAGAACAGTGAGCAAAGACTTGATCTTGTAGTTGCTGGAACCAAAGATGCAGTAATGATGGTAGAATCCGAAGCTTACGAATTATCGGAAAAAGAAATGTTAGGAGCGGTAAAGTTCGGACATGAACAGATGTCATCAGTAATTGACATGATCATTGATCTGGCAAAAGAGGCTGCAAACGAACCCTTTTCTTTTGAGTATCAGCTTAATGACAAATTATTTAACAAGATATCCAAAGCAGGAGCAAAAGATCTAAAGAAAGCTTTTGAAATATCTGAAAAAAAAGAGCGACAAGCTTCTGTGGCGTCAGCGGTAGATAAAATCAAAAGTTCCCTGTCTGATGAGGAAAATGAAGGTAATGAAGTGAATGAACTCATAAAAAAACTAGAGTCTGAGGTTGTTAGAAACAATATTCTAGATAATGGTACTCGAATAGATGGTAGAGATTTAACAACGGTTAGATCGATAGAGACGGAAACTCGTTTATTGCCACGAGCACACGGTTCTTCACTATTTACTAGGGGTGAAACTCAAGGACTAGTAGTCACAACGCTGGGAGCTGGGGATTCTGAACAGATAATTGATGCCTTACATAAAGAAGGTAGGCTGAATTTTATGCTACACTATAACTTTCCACCATACTCGGTCGGAGAATGCGGTCGAATGGCTGGCCCTGGCCGGAGAGAAATTGGTCACGGAAAACTTGCTTGGAGAGCCTTACAAGCAGTATTACCTTCGTCTGATGAGTTCCCTTACACTGTAAGAGTCGTATCAGAAATTACGGAATCCAATGGATCTTCTTCAATGGCAACCGTTTGTGGATCATCTCTTTCAATGATGGATGCTGGGGTGCCTCTTAAAGCACCTGTAGCTGGCGTCGCTATGGGATTAATTCTAGAAGGAAAAAAGTTCGCCGTTCTAACAGACATTTTGGGGGATGAAGATCATCTTGGTGACATGGACTTTAAAGTAGCTGGAACAGAGGCTGGGATAACGTCTTTGCAAATGGATATAAAAGTCGCAGGCATTACCCCTCAAATTATGGAAAAGGCTCTAGATCAAGCAAAGGAAGCTCGTTTGCATATATTAGGTGAAATGGCTAAATCTTTGTCGGCTCCATCAGAGTTTTCGAAATATGCACCTAAAATTGAGTCAATAACTGTTCCAAGCGATAAAATTCGTGAAGTTATTGGAAGTGGAGGTAAAGTGATAAAAGAAATCGTCGAGGTTTCGGGCGCTAAAGTTGATATAAATGATGAAGGATTAGTGAGGATAGCATCTCAAAATAAAGAGAGCCTAGATACAGCTAGAAAAATGATAAGTGAAATCGTTGAAGACCCTATTGTTGGTGAAGTCTATGAAGGAAAAGTTGTTAAGCTGATGGACTTCGGAGCTTTTGTCAACTTCTATGGGAAACGAGACGGACTTGTTCATGTAAGCCAAATATCGGAAGAAAGAGTAAACCACCCAAAAGATGTTTTGACTGAAGGACAGAATGTAAAAGTTAAGTTAATGGGTATTGATGACAGGGGTAAAAGCAAACTATCGATGAAAGTTATAGATCAAAGCACAGGAAAAGAACTAGAAAAGGAAGCTTAGCCTATATCCAACCTAGCAACTCATTTTTGATTATGTTGAAAAACATATCAATATGGATTTTTTCATCGTTAAGACATGGGATGTATAAAAAGTTTTTTCCACCAGCTTCAATAAAACTTTCTGAAATCTCGCCACATATCTCTTCTAACGTTTCAACGCAATCGGAAGAAAATGAGGGAGCTATGACTGCAATATTTTCCTTACCAGATTTCGCTAAATCTGCCACGAGATCGACGGTAGCTGGTCCTACCCACTTTTCGGGTCCAAATTTAGACTGAAATGCTGTTGTTAATTCGCTCTCTTTCCATTTGAGCTTTTCCCTAATAAGCCTTGTTGTTTTTTGGCATTGACAGTGGTAAGGATCTCCATTCATTAGATATCTTTCGGGAACGCCATGGTAAGATATCACTAGATGCTCAGGCTTTATTTTCGACTTTTTATAAGCGGTCGTTATGGAGTCTGAAATGGCATTGATAAACTTAGCGTTATCAAAATATGGAGATACTGTTCTTATAGAGGGCTGCCAGTTAAGATTCATTAGTGATCTAAATACTTGATCATTAGCAGTTGCAGTTGTTGGAGCTGCATACTGCGGATAGAGTGGAAAAAAAAGAATTTTTGTGCATCCTTTAGATACCATTTTTTTTACCACGCTATCTGTAGAAGGATTTCCATATCTCATACAAAAATCTACTAAAACTTTATCACCATACGCTTTATCGAACCTAGCTCTCAGTTTTTTTGTTTGGGCCTTTGTAATTGTCAGCAATGGGCTTTCATTTTCTTCGTTATTCCAAATCTCTTTATATGCCTCACCAGAGGAGAATGGTCTTCTTAGCAAAATCAAGTTTAATATTGGTTTCCATACCCAAGGAGAGTAATCAATTACTCTCCTATCAGAAAGAAATTCTTTGAGATATCTTCTCATAGACCAATAATCTGTGGCATCAGGTGTACCCAGATTACCAATTATTACTCCCACTTTTTGTTCTAAAATCTGAGGATGTTCTTTTGGAATATGTGACTTTTTTACATTCATTTCATCTTCTTTCGATACGAATTAACTAAGCTATACCTCAAAAATATCAAATCATTTTCGATCTTAATTCTGCTATTTCTTTCCATATAGGAAAATTATTTCAAAAGTTGCACTTATGGTGTAAGTATCCTTTTTTGATTTTTTATCTGTAAAATTTTTAAAGTAAAATTTTTCTACCTCCTGAACTAGGGTTTTAGTCGTTAAACTTTTACGACGCTCAAGAATTGCGTTTGTTTCACCCATTTCTTTAATATCCGAAAACAAGTCTAGTATCCTCTTATAACTTACCTTAATTAAATCTCTATCGACTACACAGTTATTGAGACCAACCTTTGTAGCTAAATTACCTACATCTCGTATTTCAGGTAATGGAGAGATTCTTGGGCTCGCTGCTCCAAATAATTTCATTTCGGCTTTAAAGAAAGAATCTCTAAGTTCACTGAGCGTCTCTGATCCAAATAAGCAACAGATAAAGTGGCCTTCAGATTTTAAGAATTTAACTTTTTCAGAAAAATCGCTATATGGATCATTAGACCAATGTAGTTGCATTAGGTTTGCGTATAAATCAAGTGATTGAGTTTTAGTAGTATTGTGGCTAAGTTCCGAGATGGTTACTTTATTAATTTTGCTTAACTCTCTAAGGTCATTTTTTCTACATCCCTCGATCAGACCACACTTCCAACCCTGAGGTAAATCTAAAATACGATTTTCAAGATCACTGCATACTCTCTTTAAAAGAAAGCTTCTTGACCTTGATTCTCTTGATCTGATTTTATTCTCTTTAACTCGATTTATATCAAATAACATTGATTGTTGATCCGAAAATATTTTATGATGAAGATATCAACTTGTTCTAAACAACCATTAGCGTGTTTTTATGCTAGAATTCAACAATAAAGATATGAATTTATTAATTCTACTCAGTGAGATAGCCACTATAGAACAATTAGCTCGAAACAAACTTGATAATGCTCTACCCAAGAATTTAAATATATCCAGCTTTTCTGTTTTGAACCATTTTTCTGGCTCAAGAGCAGAAAAAACTCCCTTACAATTGGCAAGAAGTTTTCATGTTACTAAAGGAGCTATGACAAATACATTAAACAAACTAGAAAAGCTAGGATACATTCATGTTCGCCCCGACTGGAATGATGCCAGGAAAAAACGTGTTTCAATAAGTCAAAGTGGAATAGATGCTAGGAGTTATGCAATGAAATCCATAAAGCCTATATTAAATGAGATAATTCAAAGAACCGAGCACTTAGCCAAGAAAAGTTTATTAGGCGATTTAAGAAGCTTTCGAGAGTCTATTGAAAAAAATAGAGTTTAGGAGGTGCACTTTTGCTTGTACTAATAATTGGAAGCGCCCCAGACGCTTTAGATGCCCAAAATTTAAAGAGAGAGCTTTTTGGGGCAATAGTAGCAATAAATAATGCTTGGAGTATTAGAAATGACTGGGATTTTTGTATATTCCCTGATGATTTTCCAAAAAACAGAAGACCTACTAGAAATAAGGACAAAAGACTTATAAGTTCTAACCAATATGTCCCAATACAAAACAATTATGGAGGATTTGTTTATTCTGGTGGAACTATGTCTTTTACCGCCGGATATTGGGCTCTCGGGTATTTCAAACCCAAAGCAATAGCATATATAGGTTGCGATATGATTTATGATGGGAAGGTTACGCATTTTTATGGAAGAGGTAAGCCAGACCCTCTTAGGGATGACCCAACTTTAAAAAATTTAAAGGCCAAGTCTGCTCGCCTGGAGGCGATTGCTACATCTCAGGGTTGCGCAATTTTCAATCTTTCCAAAGGGTCTAGCAGTAACTTAGTTTTTAGGCGTAGTAGTTTAGAAAATATAACTAAAGAGAGCTCGCCAAGAGAGATTAACACAAAGTTACTAAAAAGGGCACTCCAGTGGGAAGAAAAATTAGGTTACTTTGTTGAAAATGGTAAATATTGGGAACACTTAGCTAAGTTTGATCAAGAAAAAATAGATGTTTTGGATGAGCTATGGAATCGAGTTATTAAGCTAGACTAGAGAATTATTTTATAGCACAAACTGCATAATTGACTGTAAAGTCGCTTTTAGACAATTCCCATCCCCAAGATATTGGATTGAATACAAACCCTTTTGTGTCTTTTACTTTCAGACCGGAATTAAAAAATAACTTTTTTAATTCATTTGGTTTGATGAATTTATTCCAATCGTGCGTCCCTTTTGGTAGCCACTGCATTACATATTCAGCACCTAGGATAGCGAAAAGGTAACTTTTAAAATTCTTATTTATTGTTGAACAAAACATTAGGCCACCACTATTGAGAAGATTTGAGCACATATCTATAAAAAAACCTGGGTTTTCCACATGCTCAATGACTTCCATATTGAGAATCACATCAAATACCGTCTTCTCTCTTAAAAGGTCTTCCGCAGAGATATGGCGATATTTTATGTCAAGATTCATCTTTTTTGCATGCAACGATGCAACCTTAATATTTTTCTCCACAACATCAATGCCAAGGACCTCTGCCCCTAGTCTGGCCATTGGTTCGCACAACAATCCTCCGCCACAACCTATGTCTAAAACTTTAACTCCCTTCAAAGGCTTTTCTTCTAGAACCATGTCTTTTTGAAAATAAAGAGATAGGTGGTCTGTTATAAATTCTAATCTACATGGGTTCAACATATGAAGTGGTTTGAACTTACCCTCTGCATCCCACCACTCGTTTGCTAATTTCTCAAACTTTGCAACTTCTCCCGCATTAATCGATGATGCTCTTTTCATTGAATTGTTCCTATACACATGACATAATACATATATACTTTTTTTTTTTAGTCTCAAGAATGCCTGAACAAAATATTTCCCGACCCAACAAACAAAGAGCCCATTTGTTTCCTGAAATAGAGCCATTTAGAAAGGGGTTTCTTGATACTAGTGATAGGCACAAGGTATATTATGAAGAGTGCGGTAACCCTAACGGAATACCTGTTTTGGTTGTGCATGGCGGACCAGGTGGTGGCTGTAGCCCTACAATGCGTAGGTTTTTCGATCCTGACGCATACTACATTGTTCTTTTTGATCAAAGGGGTTGCGGAAGATCCAAACCCTATGCTTCAGTGGAGAATAACACCACATGGCATCTTGTATCGGATATGGAGGCGATAAGAAAAAAGCTCGGAATAAGTAAATTAGTTCTGTTTGGAGGTAGCTGGGGCGCTGCCCTGTCTCTAGTTTATGCTCAAACACATCCTGAAATGGTTAGCAAAATTATCCTCAGAGGAGTATTTACTATGACCGAATCTGAGTTAGACTGGTTTTACAAAGAGGGTGGAGCAAGCATGTTTTGGCCTGAAGCATGGCGAGCTTTCAGGGACATGCTCCCTCCGAAAGAGCAGAAAAATATAATTAAAGGCTATCACTCAAGATTGTTTGGATCTTCCCCTACAGAACAAGGTCGATTTGCAAGAGCTTGGACAGCTTGGGAGAATGCTCTTGCTAATCTCGAAAGTCCTGGATTTGGTTCTAGTCCCTCAACTGATTATGCAAGAGCTTTTGCGAGGATTGAAAACCATTATTTCAAGAACCTTGGGTTTTTAAACAAATCACAACAAATTAGAGACAATATGCATAAGATATTGGACATACCATCGATAATAGTTCAAGGACGGTATGACATGATCTGTCCTCCTGGAACGGCTGAGTTAATTCACAGATTATGGCCAAATTCGAATTTAGTTATGGTATCAAAAGCAGGTCATGCAATGTCTGAGCCAGGAATCACAGCAGCCTTGGTAAAGGCAACTGAACAATTTAAGAACTAAGTTTGCTTATTTTTTTAATAAAGCTCTCAAATGAAGAATATGTACTTTTCCTCGGCTTGTGAAAAGATACGATTGTCATTACTACCACTTTGTTGTCTACCAAGAAAAAATATTTTCTTACAAACTCTTTTCGTTTTGAGGCACTAACCATCTGAAAGTTCACATAGAAAAATTTATTTTGTAACTTCTTCTCACCGTAGATCAGCTTCTTATTACTAAATGCAGCAGCAAATTTCTTGAACTCGATTCTTTCAGCAATTTCCGATAAATATTTTTTTTGAGAACTTTTTTTTGGAACTCTCGACTGGGTGAATGTGATATTAACTATCGTGTCAACTGGTCTACGACTAAAATAGAGTTTATCACCATTATTTACTTCTATACAATTGGTGACCACCAATGTTTCTCGCAACCCAGTGGAGTTATTAGCGCTTCGATCCAAACAAAAACCTCTTGGCAATTTATGTTTTACCTTAAATTGACCTGAAGGTATAGAAATAGAATTTGTCAGTTGTCCTGACCCAATTGATAAGCAACCACTCAAAAATAGCGAGAGATAAAATCCTACTAGCATTCTGCTTAAATTTTTCAAGACCTAATCTCCAATATAACAAGCCGAGTTTACCCACTATTTATCTTAGGAAAAACAGTTGGTTTATTTTTATTTTGTATAATGTTATTTTTTAGTTTAGCAATAGTGATTATATAAAAAAAACTGGTATACAAAATGAATTGGATCTCTAACTTTGTTAGGCCAAAAATCAATGCAATATTTTCACGCAAAGGTAGCTCTGAGACATTGTGGGTTAAATGCGAGAGCTGTAACTCGATGATATTTCATAAAGAATTTAGCCAAAATCTCAATGTGTGCCCAAGTTGTAACTATCATATGTACATGTCTCCTAAGGACCGCTTCAGGTCATTATTTGACGACAGCTTATACTCGGCGATTGATTATGACGCTCCAGAACAGGATCCTCTGAATTTCAAAGATACAAAAAAATATACTGATAGAATAAAAGATGCACAAAGAAGTACTGGTCAAAAGGAAGCAATTTCAATTTCTGAAGGTCAATTAGGAGGCATGAAAACGATAATAGCCTGTCAAGACTTTAAGTTCATGGGAGGTTCTATGGGTATGGCTGTAGGAAACGCGATTTTAGAAGGGGTAAAAAGAGCGGTGAAAAATAAATCTCCCTTTATTTTATTTGCTGCTGCTGGGGGTGCCAGAATGCAAGAAAGTGTTTTATCACTGGTCCAAATGCCCAGAACAACGGTCGCAATTGAAATGTTAAGAGATGCCAAACTTCCCTATATAGTTGTATTAACAAACCCAACCACTGGTGGAGTTACAGCGTCTTATGCAATGCTGGGAGACGTGCAAATAGCAGAACCAAATGCACTTATTTGCTTTGCTGGACCAAGAGTGATAGAGCAAACAATTAGGGAAAGACTACCAGAGGGATTTCAGAGATCAGAGTATTTGTTAGACCACGGCATGCTTGATAAAGTGGTTTCGAGAAAATTTTTGAGAGAAGAGCTGATAAAATTAATCTATCTATTAAAAAATCAACCTCCACCTGTTAGGGGAAATATTACAGAGTCTGATGGGCCTAATGGACGAGATTCTTAAAAGGCTAGAATTACTTCACCCCAAAATAATTGATCTTAAATTAGACAGAGTAGAAGGGCTTTTGAGGAAATTGGGCAATCCCGAAAAGTCGATACCTCCTGTAATACATGTCGCTGGAACTAATGGAAAAGGTTCCACTATTGCTATGATTAAATCCGGGTTGCAAAGAAGTGGGTTTAAGACACATACCTATACTTCGCCACATTTGGTGAGGTTTAATGAGAGAATTGAGATCGGGGACAAAAGAATAAGTGAAGACGCATTAAAAGAAGTTCTTAATGAGTGCGAAAAGGTAAATAACTCTCAGCCAATAACATTTTTTGAAATAACTACCTGTGCTGCTTTTCTTGCATTTTCAAGAACATCTGCTGACTATACACTTTTGGAAGTTGGATTGGGTGGAGAGTTTGATGCTACTAACGTTATTCAAAAACCTGTAGCCTCGATTATTACTCCAATATCTTTCGATCATAAGGAGTATTTGGGAAGTTCAATAAAAAAAATCGCTGCAGCAAAAGCTGGTATAATTAAGAAAAACACTCCTACTATAATCTCAAACCAATCTCCAACGGTAAAAAGAATACTTAATGCAAAATGCATATCAAATAATAGTAATGTTATCTGGTCGGCGGAAAGTTTCACCGTTTCTAGTTCAAGGAAATCGATTATTCAAAAACTCAGCAAGAAAAGTATCGAATATCCTTTTCCTAACTTAATTGGCACGCACCAAATCAGCAATGCAATGACTGCTATTTCTACACTTACTTATTTAAAGGTCCCCGAAAAGCACATATGTGAAGGGTTAACATCTACTTACTGGCCAGCTAGGCTCCAAGAAATAAATAACGGAAGTCTATATGAATTGATAAAAAAATATGACATTAATAACAAATTATGGATCGACGGTGGCCATAATGAAGCAGCTAGCATTCAACTAACTAAGAGTGTGGGTTTTATGAATAAAAAAAACCTCCATATCATTTTTGGTTGCCTTGAACAAAAAGATTATAAATCTTTTCTAAGAAATTTAGTTGCCGTAGCCTCATCTTTGAGTATTGTTGAAATTGACAATCAACCCTCATCACTAATTAAAACAGTGGCCGTTTCAAGTGCTAAAGAAGTAGGTTGGAAAAAAATCTATTCAGCGTATAGCATTCGAGATGCTATTAAAAATATTTGTTCCCAACATAAAGGTTTAGCACCACAAGTTTCAATTTTAATCTGTGGTTCCTTATACTTGGCAGGGCAAGCTTTGAAAGAAAATGGGGTTGAAATCTAAGTGCTTTCGTCAATCCAGTTTTTTAAATCTGCCTTTGGTGCTGCCCCAATTTTAGATGAGATCATTTCTCCACCTTTAAATATAAAGAGTGCTGGAATGCCTCTAACACCTAATTTGCTTGGACTATTTGGATTTTCATCAACATTGATCTTTGCAATCTTAATTTTTTCTCCATATTCCTCAGACAACTCTTCCAAAGCTGGTCCTATTTGTTTACATGGCCCGCACCATTCCGCCCAAAAATCGATTACTACAGGAACTGAGCTCTTTATCACTTGCTCTTCAAAAGTCTCATCCGTTACGTTAAATGTTGCCATGGTTTCCTCCTAGTTTTTTATCCTTTTTTGATAATAAATTTCTTTAAAATAATTTCTGATATCATTAAGTTCGAAAACAAATTCTCTAACGTTAGTATTAGAGTCGTTTTCAATAATTTCAATCTCTTTGTCAAAATCGTCACAAGTTTTCCATTTTTCTTTGTTAGTACTTGTTAATTGATCTTCAACCGAGCGCTCAATTTTATCTCTTACACTTGATGGTAATGTATTAGGGCACTCCTCATAAATAAGCCTTAGCCCAAAATAAGAAAAACGTTTATCAGAAAATTCCTGGCACAATTTATATCTATTTGACCAGCTTTCATTCTTAAACTGTTGTTTTAGTTTTTGGTCCTCATGGCTTGGAAATCCACCAATATACAATGTTTCCTCTGCCATAATATCTTCTTGTGATCCGCTTAATTCTTTTTCTTGTTTATTATACTCTGCAATATCCAAAAGCATTGACGCTAAATTTTGTTTAAAAAAAGAGGCATTCTCTAAGACCTCAGATCTTTTTTGGAACTCATTTATATTTATTGAGTTGAAAAACCAACTATCTTCAACTTGCTTTTTTTTTAGCAGTATTGGACCTTTGTTTGGTCGTACAAATTTAAGAAATTTTTGACCGGAAATATAAATATCTCTTAAATCCTTTAAATTTAATTCAATTAAATCCTGAGGGTCGTAATTTAGATCAAAGAGAACTGGGAAATTATAAACAGGATGAGTAAACAGAAAAGTTCCTGAAATCGGCGTTGTTTTTCCGTAAAATGTTTGGCATAAAAATATTATTTTCTCATCCGAAAGGGTATTGTACACCTGAGATTTATTTGCTCCATCTAAAAATGATCGCCAAAAACAAGGTTTTCTTTTGGATATAAGTTGTGCCAGCTGTTTTGTAGCCATCACATCACCCAACGCGTCATGGGCAAGGTGAGTAATTGCATTAGCTGGTGCTATTTGATCTAGCTTAAAAGTCTTCTTCTTTTTTTCATTAGTAGGGACATTAATAGTATTCGGGAAAAAAAAATCAACGGTTCGTAATAGCTCTAGTAAATCAGCCCTATGGTTATTATTCCTACTTGTCAAATATGGGTCAAGAAGCGCCCTGAATAATGAGTGTCTTAAGAATTCCTCATCAAAATTTATACTGTTATAACCAATAAATATAGAAGGTGACCATTTAATAAACTTTTCTTCTAGTTTTCTAAGCATCTCATAGTGCGAACATTCCGTTTTTATTAGTTTGGCGTAATCGGTGTTGTTTACTGCGAGAGCGAAAGGGCTTGGAATTAGTCCAGGTTTCAATCTACATCGATCTTCAAATGCCTCTATCTCATTGAACTCTTTGGTAACTTTAGTTGCTCCGACCTGTAGAATTTGATCCCAATGTGGATCTCTACCAGTTGTTTCAAAGTCATAAAAAATTAAATCCATGTTTTCTTATTCTAAATATTTTAGTTATTAAAATATCTACTACCAAGCAAAGCGCCAATCAAATCATCCCACCCATCTCCGAAAAATGCAACTTCAACGTTTCTATATTTTTTCAGCTTTTTTGTATCTAGTATTTTTATGCTTGCATAGCGAGAAAGGCTTTCTTTTTCTAAAATTTCTGGCCATTCTAAAATAGTAATCTGACTATCAAAGAGATCAGGAATCCCCAACTCGAATAGCTCCAACTCACTTTCAACCCTGTAAAGGTCAATGTGTGAAATTTTACGGTACTTAAATTCATAGCTTTGAATCAAAGAAAATGTTGGCGACGAAACTTCTTCAATATCTATATTTTCCCTTTTTGCATTCTCTTTAATTAATAATCTAGCAAACTCCGTCTTTCCAGAACCGACCTTGCCGGAAAGAAGTAGCAAGTCACCATTTTCTGTATTTTCTGCAAAAATTTTTGCTATCTTACCTAAATCAAGGAGTCCCAAATCAAATGAATGTAATATAGTGATGGGCTCAGCTAACATTTCTTGGGTTCTCCTTCATTTTAGCTTTCTTGTCCCATTGCAAGATTTCGATAGATGATCTTTCCCAAGAAATCTCAACTTTTGCCCCCGTTATTCGTTTTTTACCATCACTCTCGATTTGTTTAATATTTGAGAATTTCATTTGCCCATTTGTTTTCTTCAATAAAATATTTGCTATGAATAAACCAAGGCCCATTCCTTCTTCAGATGTTCTATTTTTTACCTCCATTAAATAGAAATTACTTTTCTTCAGAAATGGTTCTCCAATCATATTTGTAATATCATTAGGAAACCCTTTACCATCATCGATTATCTCTAAATTTATTTTTCTAGAGTTAGTTATTAAATTTATATCCACATGGGATTTAGAAAATTTCAGCGCATTGTGGACAATATTTCTTATACCATGTATCAGTTCAGGTTCTCTTTTAACCAAAGGTATCATTTTTTCTTTTATTGAAATGCCCTCATGACTTTGACTCACCCCGTTAAGTCTAAAACTTATTTGCTTATCAAAGTTTTTATAAGGCTGACTAGCTTCAAAAAGAAGTGTGAAAAAATCAATGATCTTTACGTACTGATCATCTTTTCCAAGTGACCCCATATCCGAAATTATTGTCTTACATCTATCAATTTGTTCATGTATTAATTTTACATCTTGATAGATGGGGCTATCTCTATCAATTTCGCTAAGAAGCTCCGATGAGGCCAATTTAATCGTTGCGAGAGGAGAACCCAATTCGTGTCCCAAAGCGGCAACCACACCTGTCAAGGCCGTAAGTTTTCTTTCTTTTTCTAAAGCAACTTGAGTGGCCTGAAGGGCTTTATTCATATTTGAATTATCCAGAAATATTCTTCTTACATAACTGCCTAAAAATGTCACGGTAACTATTAACGAAGCTGAGAAACCAACTAATAAAATCTCTGGAGAGGTTAATACATCTCCTGAACTGTCGAGAATTGAAAAATTTTTAAAGCTCAAGAGCAATATGCATAAAAATGTCATTACACCAAGAGCAATAAGATAGATTATTGGCAACGAAGATGCAGATACAATAGCTGGCACAATTATAAGCATTGAAAAGGGATTGCTTATTCCACCGGAAAAATAAAGTAATAACGAAATTTGAGTCAAGTCAAAAAAGAGAAATAAAAATGTCTTCAAAGCTGATAATCGCTTTTCTGCTCTGAAGTAAATGCTACAAGTAAAATTAACGATACAAGAAAATAAAATTATTGTGAGACATGCCTCAACATTAAAGGTTAGGCCTAGTACCAGATCAGTAACTGCTATTGCAACACCTTGTCCAACTATCGCTAGCCAGCGTAAATTTACTAGAGTTTTAGGCTTAATCCAACTAGCATCTAAATAGATTTGCCTTTTAATTAAATTTATCATTTTCAAAGCTGAAGTATTAAATACTAAATAATATCTAACATACTCTTTCTAAAATTCATGTAAAATTAATTGGTGTCATTAAATGCTTCATAAGAATACCGAGGAAAATGTTTGACGGCGAGTAATTTTGGAACATATTATCCACAAAGAGGGGCATATGTAGATGTTGGATGAAACTAATTATAAAATCGACGAGAATAATTCTCTACTCATCTTAGACGATGATCAACCATTCTTAAAAAGATTAAGTGTAGCAATGGAAAAGCGAGGTTTTAACGTTTTTCCTGCCAGTTCTATGGCAGAATTCAGTAGAATTTTAGAAAGTGCCTGCCCAAACTATGCGATAATTGACCTTAGGCTTAGCGATGGAACTGGATTAGACGCTGTCGAGGGTATAAGGAATGTAAACCCAAAATCGAAAATCGTAGTACTAACCGGCTATGGCGCAATAGCCACAGCTGTTGCTGCAGTAAAAATAGGTGCGATTGATTACCTGTCAAAGCCTGCAGACGCAAACGATATTTTGAATGCTCTTGTTTTTAGCGGTCAGAGTAAGCCTCCTCCACCAGTCAACCCGATGTCAGCAGATAGGGTAAAGTGGGAGCATATTCAAAGAATATTTGAATTGTGTAATAGAAATGTCTCTGAGACTGCTAGGAGATTGAATATGCATAGACGAACACTACAAAGAATTTTAGCAAAAAGAAGTCCTAGATAATACCTTTACTGTTTTAGGAGCTCAGGAAGATTTCCATGCTCACCTGCCGCCTCCTTCACAAAAAAACTCTTTAACAGATCAGATTTATCAAGAGCGTTCATACCAAGTTCTCTCAGAGTTTTAAGATATAAGTTATCATTCGAGAAAAGTGTGTTTATAAAGTCCGTATACGTTGCTAGAGATATTCTATCGAATGATCTCCATGTCTCATATTGTTTTAAAAGATCATTGCTTCCAAGATCTAAACCTAATTTTTTACCTTTCAAAAGGATATCAACCAAAGAGGCAACATCTCTTAAACCTAGATTCAGACCCTGTCCAGCAAGTGGGTGAATTGCTTGAGCTGAGTCTCCAATAAAAACTTTTCTATTAT
This sequence comes from uncultured Alphaproteobacteria bacterium, assembly GCA_902596605.1. Lineage (GTDB taxonomy): Bacteria > Pseudomonadota > Alphaproteobacteria > Rhodobacterales > Rhodobacteraceae > CACIJG01. The sequence goes on from CACJUU010000004.1 coordinate 85,528, forward strand.
CAATAGTGTCTCTTAAAAACCTTAGATAAAGCGGGAATATTTTTTTTTCACCTATCAATTCAAAGTTTGTTAAAATATCTCCAATGTTATCCTTTAAGTGGTTTATAAATTGTTCATCGTTAGATTTGCTTATTTTATCTCCAAGTTCTATTGGCAAACTCCAAACAAATGTTGTCCGTTTCCCTTTCAGAGGAAGTATTGCTAATGGGCCACCTGACAAAAACAATTGATGGGCAACAAATTTGTGCTCATTTTCATGGGACAGGTTCCCAACTATCGCTAATTGGTTATAATTTTTTTTGTAGAAAGTTTTATTTAGGCGTTTCGCAAAGCCTGACTCTCGACCATCACTAATAATAAATATTTCAGTGCTGATCAACGACTTGTCAGAAAGCATGATTTTAGTTTCGAAACTATTTGTCTGATCCTCAATTACTTCTGTGGAGTTAATCAATTGGATTTTTGTATTTCTATTAATCTCTGAATCAAGCACTTTTCTCAAGTAAAAGTCTTCGATCATGTAGCTCGAAGGGCCAAACTCGTGGGGTTCTTTATTAAACTTTACCAAATGCCGTTTCGTGTCACCAGAATTCTTTCTTGTCGAAAGCATGATATTTTCTATAGGACTTACCTTTAATCTTTTTGGGTCCCATAGACCAAGATTAATTAATAAATTCTTTGAAGTTCTTGATAGAGCATAGGTTCGTCCCTTATTTCTCTTTTTTCGATCCTCCTCTGAGGTTCCATCAATAATTGTCACATCCAATCCTTTTGATGCAAGCGCTATCGCCATTGTACTTCCGATTATACCTGCACCTGCTATAACAATTTGTCTTTTTTTTTTAATTTTCATAAGCAAATCAGTCACCAGTTGGATTTAAAAAATAAAATATTTAGTAAACAATTCAACTAGTTTATTATACCAGAATGTAAACAAAACCAAGCTACAAAAAATGGACTTTGAGAATTTAAAAAATAAAAAAATTAACGATGTCAGCGGATTAATTGGGAACGGGCAGATATGCCCAGAGGAACTTACTCGTTTTTATTTGCAAAAAATATCAAGTGACCCTAGGTCAGAAGAGATATTTACTGAAGTCTATAAAAAATCTGCTCTAGCCTCAGCTAAAGAGTCAAAAAAAAGAGCCAAAGTCGGGTTAAGAAGAGGGACACTTGATGGGATTCCAATATCAGTAAAGGACTTAGCTGATATAAAAGGAAAACTAACAGGCGGTGGATCGTCACTAATTAATAAAGAAACAGCGAGGAATAACGCCACTTTTGTAGATAATTTACAATGCCAGGGAGCAATCATTTTGGGTAAGACTCATATGACTGAGCTTGCTTTTTCGGGCCTTGGTCTAAATCCCATCACCGCGACCCCCACTAACCCATTTAACGAGGAACTTGTTTCTGGAGGATCTTCATCGGGGTCGGCAGTATCTGTTTCTAGAAATTATTGTTTTGCTTCAATTGGTTCGGATACTGGGGGGTCTGTCAGAATTCCTGCAGCTTGGAATAATCTAGTAGGATTGAAAACAACCCATAATCTAATTGACTTAAATGGTGTTTTGAAACTTTGCCCTAGCTTTGATACCCTAGGGCCCATTTGCAGAAATGTTGAAGACACCAATTTGCTTTTTAACGGAATGATTAATGGAAAGCTTCAAAAACTAAGAAAATATAGGCCTGAAAATTTTAAGTTTTTAATTATAAAAAATATGTTTTTTGAAAGTATAGATGGTGACATAAATGATAGCTTTAATGTCACTATTGATAAGATAATTAAAAGCGGTGCACGTGTAGAATATAAGAACATCTCAGAGATTGATAGTGCATTTGAAATCAGCAAAACTGTTTTTCCAGCTGAAGCATATGGAATGTGGCAACATAAAATTGAAAAAAACCCAGAAAAAATGTTTGCCCCTATTCGGCAAAGATTTCGTAGTGGAAAAAAGATCTTAGCGCATGATTATGTGTATTCCCTACAAAGTTTATTTGATTTGAGGATTAGTTTCTTAGAGAAAGTAAGTGGCTTTGACGCTATATTGGCACCAACCTCACCCATAAAACCACCAAGCATTGCACAATTATTAGATAGTCATAAATTCTTTACTGAAAGGAATTTATTAGCTTTGCGAAACACTAGAATAGCAAACTCATTAAATTTATGTGCTTTAACATTGCCGACAGACACAGATTTTTCTGGCTTAATGCTTATGGGACGGCCTAACAATGAATTTGATCTAATGAATATCGGATTAGCTATCGAGAAAATAAAATAATCAAATAAAAAGTCTAATCTTTACCTAGATGACAAAAAAAAGTAATATAAAAAAAAAAATATCTTGAAGTAACCAAGAAAAAACGAGCAGAAAAAATGTCTTTTTTAGAAAAAGTTGACTATCCAGATTCAGCTGTAAGGGAGTATTCAAAAAAGCTTTTTCTATTCATTTTTGTAAAAACTCTTGGAATTTTACTATTTTTTTCATCAGTCTTTATATTGCTATCCGTGATCACATACTCCAAAAATGATCCTAGCTTCCGAAATGCCAACGACGGAGAAATTGCAAATCTGTTTGGTAAATTTGGCTCCTATTTAGCAGACTCTCTTCATGTAGCAATTGGAGTTACTATGCTTACATTACCTATATTCCTATTTGCATGGTCGAGTAGATTTCTTTTTGGAAACGCTCCAATTTATCTTTTCAAGAGAATAATTTTGCTACCTTTGTTCATTGGCTTTTTCTCAATATTCTTATCTACAAATACTCCCCCAAACTACTGGTCTTTTGAGTATGGTCTAGGTGGAATATTTGGTGATACATTTTTGAAGAAACTACTAATCTATCAACCCATCGAAATAAATCAGTGGCTTCAATCGATTGCAATAATCTGTCTAGCCTTTTCTATTTTATTATTTTTTCTTGCTGCTGGTTTTAAAAAGGATGAGATTTACTCTTTATCAAGAAATAGAGTCCGACATTTAAAGATTTTTTTGGTGGGATCATATAAAGCTCTCAAGATTCTCTTAAAAACCATATCTCAATCCAGGAAGAAGAGTTTAGAGACAGATGACTATAAGAATGCTTCAATAAAGCTTTACGACCCTGCAATAAAAAATAACGACTATCGAGATACAAATAACAATTTTTCTGCTTCTAAAGAAAATGAAAAAGATCTTTTGAATGGAATTTATAGTAGGCCTCCTATTAATATTTTTGGTAATGGGAGGATAAAAACAAGATCTAACAAAATTAAGAGTAGTAGCAGAGCTGCTTCCGAAGCGCAGCCATCACTAGACTTAACTCAAAATAAAGAAAAATACCGTTATCCCCCTCTAGCTCTGCTTAGTGATTATACATATCAATCGGTAAGCTCTGTAAGCTCTGTTTCTTTAAATGAAAATGCAAAAATGCTTGAAGCCGTATTAGAAGATTATGGCGTAAAAGGTAATATTATTTCTGTCAAACCCGGTCCTGTAGTAACTCTTTATGAGCTAGAGCCAGCTGCGGGTTTGAAAGCTAGCCGAGTAATTTCTTTATCTGAAGATATAGCAAGGTCAATGTCTGCTTTGGCAACCAGAGTCTCTACGATACCAGGTCGATCCGTGATAGGAATTGAATTACCAAACTCAAGCAGAGAAAAAGTTTTTTTAAAAGAACTTTTGTCGTCGAAAAGTTATGAAGATTGCCGTTTTCAACTACCACTAGCCTTGGGTAAAGATATAGGCGGAGAGCCCGTGATAACAAATCTGGCAAAAATGCCCCATCTCTTGATAGCAGGAACAACTGGGTCAGGAAAGTCAGTTGGGATCAATACAATGATCCTATCCCTTTTGTACAGGCTTACTCCAGATCAATGTAGACTGATAATGATTGATCCTAAAATGTTGGAGTTATCTGTTTATGATGGCATACCTCATCTGCTTAGTCCGGTAGTCACAGACCCTAAGAAAGCAGTTGTAGCTCTCAAGTGGGCGGTATTAGAAATGGAAGATAGATATAAAAAGATGTCACGCATGGGTGTTCGAAATATAGAAAGCTTTAACTCGAAGGTAAGCGAAGCAATCAAGAACGGAGAAACTTTCTCAAGAACTATTCAAGTAGGATTTGATCAAAATACAGGTGAGCCACTTTATGAAGAACAGAGCGAAGAACCCAAAGCATTACCATTTATAGTCATTATAGTTGATGAAATGGCGGACCTAATGATGGTTGCAGGAAAAGAGATAGAAGGGTGCATCCAGAGATTGGCACAAATGGCAAGAGCAGCAGGTATACATCTTATTATGGCCACTCAAAGGCCCTCGGTAGATGTTATTACTGGAACGATAAAAGCTAACTTTCCCACAAGAATTTCTTTCCAGGTAACCTCAAAAATAGATAGTAGAACAATTTTGGGAGAGATGGGCGCTGAACAGCTCCTTGGAATGGGCGATATGCTTTATATGGCTAATGGGGGTAAAGTTACTCGCGTTCACGGTCCTTTCGTATCCGACGCAGAGGTTGAAGAAATTGTATCTCATTTAAAGGAACAAGGCGTGCCTGAGTACCGAGAAGAGATATTGAACCCAAAAAATATTGAAAATAACGATAGCTTTTTTGATCCATCAGCTACTAATGGTAACAGCGATGAGGAAGATCTTCTTGAAAACGCATTAGAAATTGTGAGAAGAGATAGGAAGTGCTCAACATCATATATTCAAAGAAAATTATCCATTGGATATAACAGAGCAGCAAAGATAGTGGAAGCGTTGGAAGAAAAAGGTTTCGTGTCTCCCGCAAACCATGTTGGGAAGCGTGATGTGTTAATTCCTGAGAACAACATATGATGCAAATGTGGAATTTTAGAAAAAAGCTTTTCAAAATAATTTTTAGTATCTCTATTATTTTTATATTTTCAACTGATGTTGTCCTTCCCAAAAACAATACCTTAAAACTAATTAAAGACTATCTTGGAGACATTAGGACACTTCAAGCAAGATTCTCTCAAACTGATTATATGGGAGAAATTATGACAGGTGACCTATTCTTAAAAAAACCTGGAAAAATTCGTTTTTCTTATGGTCCTCCCGATAACTTACAAATTGTTTCAAAACAACAGGCAATATTGATATTTGATCCCAAAAACAATGGTACCGGTCCTCTAACATATCCCCTTTCTTATACTCCTCTAGGCTTCTTAATCAAAAATGATTTGAACTCATTAATAAGTAAAAATGCTGAGAGTTTTGAGCTTAATGATTTGATCTTCTTGAAAATTCGAAATCCGCAATACCAGCTAAGCATTGAATTCAACAAAAATCCTGTATCCATAACTGGATGGGAATTTAAAAATCAAATGGGAGAAATGATAAAAATCAGACTTAAGGATATACAAAAAAATAATTACATATCGGATGAAATTTTTAAAACTGAAAAGGATTATGAACTATTCAAAAAATAGAAAGTATAGGAACGTGATCAGAAGGTCTTTCCCAGTCTCTAACTTCTGAAAAAATTTGGACTTTGCTTAATTTAGATTTTAGATCTTTGCTTGCCCATATATGATCCAAGCGTCTTCCACGATTTGAAATCTTCCAGTCTCGTGCTCTATATGACCACCAACTATATAATTTTCCAGACGGTTTCATTTCTCTAAACGTGTCAATCCAGTCTCCACTTTCTTTTATCTCTGATAAAAGGTCTGTTTCTATTTTTGTATGTGAAACAACGTTCAAAAGAGCTTTATGGCTCCAAACGTCATCTGGTAAAGGGGCTATGTTGAAGTCTCCAACAAGTATAGTTTTCTTTTTCTTGCCTTTAAAAAATTTATTCTTAATTTCGGAAAGGAAGTTGATTTTATGCTCAAATTTAGGATTTAATTTTGTATCGGGTAAATCCCCACCCGCCGGAATATAAAGATTGTGGACTTTTACACCGTCTTCAAGCTCAATTCCAATGTGTCGAGCATCGTCTTTACCACAAAAATTGAATTTCTCAATTTTCACTATTTTACGTTTCGATAAAATTAAAACACCATTATACGACTTTTCCCCCCTAAAAGCTGTGAATTTATAACCCAACTTTTCAAAGTTCTCCAAGGGGAGCTTTTCGTCAATACATTTTGTTTCTTGGAGACACATAATGTCTGGGCAAGCCAGCTTTAAGAATCTCAATACTAGATCTTCTCTAAGTCTGACGGAGTTTATATTCCATGATGCTATTGCTAGTGACTTCAATTTTTCTCGCCTGTAAGTTTGTGATTCAAATAAAACCTGCCCCGTTTATTAATTATAAAATCGTTGAGAATTAGGCCTTCTTTGATTTTTTTCCTCAATCTGTAAAGATGTGTTTCGAAAGTATGTGTTTCAATATTGGGATTTAACATCCAAACTTTTGACATTACTTCCTCTTTCGTTATTCCTCTATCTTCGGAGTTTAGCAAAGATACAAATATGTCACTTTCTTTTTCAGTTAACAAAACGACTTGTTTATCTTTATAAATTAATTTTCTTTCAGAAATTATGAAGCTTATATATCCAAGAACTTTGTTGTTCTCTCTTTTAGTTTTCATTCTTTCGAATATTCGCTGCAATACTTCGACAAGCTCAACAATCCTAAATGGCCGTTTTAGGTATATATTACCTTTTGGCAATAGCTTGAACCTCTTTTGAGTAATTAATATTTTTTCTATCTCCTCAAGTTTATTTTTTTGCATTTTTGTATTTGATAGAAACTCTTTGAATTTGGTGAAATCATAATCACTTACTAAAACATCGAGGTCTTCGATGTTTTCCAAAGTAAAATCTTTCACAACAAGAGACCTCCCATTTCTGAATTTATAATTTTCCAATAAAGTCTTTAAGCTCTCTCCAAATAACATATTTGACGTTACAATTGCTAAGTTCACGTTTTTTACCTTAAGTGAATAAAAATTATAAGATATACATCTATAAAAAATTTCCTTAGCATCAACTTAACATAAAAATTGAAATTCTAAACCAATTGACACAATAAAATGTTTTTAAGCTCATCTGAAATATCTTCGAGGTTGGTATCAGATTTACGATTAGGACTGCCAATCATCTTACATGATGCAAAAACATATTTTATAACTGCAGCGATAGAAACCTTGTATTCAGAGAAACTAGATAAAATAATGGAGATTGTGAAAAGCCAAAATTTTGAAATAGCTATAACTAATAGAAGAGCAAAGGTATTAAACGTTAGAATATATAATGAATCAGTTACTAGAATTTCGATAAGAGAAAAAGTAACTATACAACTCCTTCAAGCTATCGCAGATCCTTCAAAGGATCTAGATTATCCACTAAAGGGCCCATTCCAAAGCGAGAGAAATGGTAAATTCAACGTTGCCAGTGTATCACTATCACTTTGTAAGAAAGCAAGACTTTTGCCAGCATCAATACTTGTAAATATACCAAAAAGCATACGGGACGAGTTAGTCTCTTCGCAAATATCTGAGTCTGATATAGGTGATTTAAAGATTAAACATGAGGAGACCAAGTTTTTGCCGAATTTGAGCTCGGCCCAATTACCCATCAGTGGACAACAAAATATAAGCCTATCTGTTTTCAGAGAAGTAACGGATATAACTGAACATTATGCGATTGTATTTGGCAATCCAAAAATTAATCAACCTGCTTTAACACGCGTACATTCTGCTTGTTTTACAGGTGATTTACTTGGCTCAGAAAAATGTGATTGTGGGGAGCAATTTAGTGTCTCAATGTCAAAAATGAAAAATGAGGGGAATGGGATATTGTTATATTTAAACCAGGAAGGTAGAGGGATTGGCTTGGCTAACAAAATGAGAGCATATCATCTCCAAAATATTGGTTTTGATACAGTCGATGCTAATCATAGACTTGGTTTTGAAGATGACGAAAGAGACTTAGAGATTGCTGCAAAGATTTTAAAAAATTTGGGTGTAAGCGACATAAAGCTAATGACTAATAACCCAAAAAAAATCGAACTTTTAACTGATAATGGGATCACCGTCAAAGAGAGAGTACCATTGGTAGTAGGCATGAATCCTAATAATGAAGATTACTTGAAAACGAAAGCTAAAAAAAGTGGACACCTTTTCTAACCTTACTGCCTTAAACCAAAAATAGCCGTGCCGACTCGTACAAATGTTGCACCACAATTTATTGCTGCCATGTAATCTGAACTCATGCCCATTGATAATTCCAGAAGACCATTTTCATCTGCTAACTTTTTCAGAAGCCTAAAATGTGTTTCAGGTGCTTCATTAATGGGTGGGATGCACATTAAACCTATAATATTTAGATCCATAAACTTCTGGATTGTATCCATAAACTCACTTAGCTTTTCAGGCTCAATCCCGGCTTTTTGTTGCTCTAAACCTGTATTAACTTGAATAAAAATTTTTGGGCAGAATCCTTTTTTTTGAGCTTCGTCTGATATCTTCTCGGCTAATGAGTTTCTATCTAAGCTGTGTATATAATCGAATAAGCCGAACACTTTTTTCACTTTATTTGACTGTAATGGACCTAAGAGATGTAAATTTATGACTTTATTTTCTTTCTTTAATTCCTGCCACTTCAACACTGCTTCTTGAACTTTATTTTCACCAAAGTGAGAATGGCCCTCATCTATAACAGGTTTTATTTGATCCATGGACTTTGTTTTGGATACAGCAATTAGGTTAACAGAACCTTTTTTTCGACCCACTTCGATTTCCTGTGATGCGATTTGATTGTTGATTATTTTTAATTTACTTATTTGTGTCTCTGAATTCATCTCTGTATATATCTCTCAGCACATTTTTCTGTACTTTTCCCATTGAGTTTCTTGGTAATTGTTTAATAATATGTATTTTTTTTGGTAATTTAAAAGCCGCTAGATTTTTTCGAAGATTTTTATTAAGTATATCGATATTAATTCTATGTCCTTTTTTCTCAACTACTATTGCTAAAATACCTTCACCAAAATCTGGATGTGACACCCCAACAACCGCAGACTCGTCAACCTTACTATCCTGGTCGATAACTGTCTCGATTTCTTTTGGATAAACATTTAAACCCCCAGTTATTATAAGGTCCTTATTTCGTCCCACTATTGTAAGGTATTTATCTTGATCTAGGAAACCCATGTCACCAGTAATAAAATAACCGTCGTTTCTAAATTCGCTTTTTGTTTTCTCTGGTAGTTTCCAGTACCCCTTGAATACATTAGGGCCTTTTACCTCCACAACGCCTATATCCCCAATTTTTTTAACTTCGTCTTCAATCTCCAAGTCTACTATTCTTATTTTAACATCTTCAAGAACCATACCGACAGTTCCTGCTTTTCTTTCACCAATATATGGATTTGAAGTTATCATGTTCGTTTCTGTCATTCCGTACCGCTCCAAAATTTTATGCCCAGTACGATACTCAAATTCTTTATGCGTTTCTGTCAATAAAGGCGCACTTCCCGAAATAAAAAGGCGTATGTTTTTAGTTATTTCCTCATTAAATTTGTTATTTGTTAATAATCGGGTGTAGAAGGTTGGAACTCCCATCATTACCGTTGTTGAGGGAAGATTTGATATAATGTCATCTACATCAAACTTTTTAAGAAATCGAATTTGACTGCCTGAAACTAAGGTAATATTTGTTGCTACAAATAGACCATGTGTATGGTAAATGGGCAGCGCATGTAACAATATATCGGAAGCAGTAAACTCCCATGCCTTTGAAAGAGTTAGAGCATTTGAAAGTAAGTTTTTTTGAGAGAGCATAGCGCCCTTAGATTGGCCAGTCGTTCCTGAGGTGTAAAGAATTGCTGCTGTATCTTCTTCATCTAGTCCTTCAATAAAATCTAGAGGTTCATTTTCATTAAAATTTGAAAAAAAACTTCCTTTGTAATCAGAATCTATTGTTTCTATATTGAAGCGTCTTTTTTTTTCTAATGAATCCAATTCTCTCAACATTTTTGAAGTGGTTATAAAAATTTTACATCCGCTATCATTTAGGAAATATTCAACTTCAAACCCCGTATAGCTAGTATTTAAAGGTATAAATATTATTCCTAGTTGAGCACAGGCTCCATAAATTGTAAAAACGTGATGAGATTTTTCTATTTGAAGAACTAAACAGTCCCCCTTTTCCAAACCAAATTTCTTTAGACAATTTGCCGTACATTTTATTTCATTTAAGAATTCATCATATGTAAGTGTCTTATCCAGGTCAGAAAAACTAAGAAAAATTTTTGAACCTTGGTTCTTCGCAAACAACTGATCGAATAGCGGGTTCATAGATTAGGGCTTCTCATTAATGTCGCTCAATGCTGACTTCCACTTACTTAGCCACCAGCTATACTGCTGTGGCCATTCCTTGAAATCCTTATTTTGATTTGCAATTTCTCTTGCCTGATTTGTCCAAAACGGATTAAAAAGATGTTGTCTTCCCAAAGCAATCAAATCTGCTTTTTCTTCTTGTAAAATGGTATTTGCGAAATCAAAAGTTCTAATCAGCCCCACAGCTTGTGTCTTAATACCTACCTCTTTCTTAATTTTTGCTGCAAAAGGAACTTGAAAACCAGACTTTCTTTTTTGGCCAGAAGCGGTAGCCCCTTTAGAGGAATTTCCACCTGAGGAGCAGTCAACAACATCCACTCCCTGATCCTTTAGAATTTGGCAGAAATTAATGCTATCTTCTATAGTCCATCCTCCATCTAATCCATCTTCAGCAGATATTCGAACGAAAAGAGGAACTTTTTCTCCTATTGTTTCTCTCACTTTTTCAACCACTTCCAAAGGAAAACGCATTCTGTTCTCTATTGACCCGCCATACTCATCATTTCTCGAATTAGATAATGGAGACAGAAAGCTATGAAGAAGGTATCCATGTGCCATATGAATTTCTATAACCTCAAAACCTGCCTCTATCGACCTCTCAGATGCCTTTACAAATGCATCTCTAACTTCACCCAACTCTTTTCTTTCCATTTTTCTTGGCTTCAACCACCCCTCATCTAAAGGCCGATCCATAGGCGCAATTGGTTCCCATATAATATCACCTCTATCAGTGTCGATCGTTGTTTGTGGACCGTTGCCGTGCCACGGTCTTTGCATGCTCGCTTTTTGTCCTGCATGACCTAATTGGATGGCAGGAATTGACCCTAATACCTTAATCGATTGAGTGATTTCTTTTAATCCTTTTATTTGCTTGTCATCCCAAATGCCTAAGCACCCATTAGTTATTCGTCCTTGAGCAGTAACTCCTGTAGCTTCAAGAAAAATGAGACCCGCTCCACCCATAGCGAGTTGGCCGTAATGTGTTTTATGGTGCGTTTGAATGTAACCTTCTTTAGCCGAATATTGGCACATTGGTGACACAACCACACGATTTTTAAGGTTGACATCACGTATCTTTAAATTTTCAAAAAGCATTTGCTATCCTTATCTTTGCATCAAATAATTTATTCTCTTTTTAAGACGATTAATAGTATTCCAGGTGTGATCATGAATAAGCTCAACCATCCAGAAAGTCCTAAAAGTTCGCCGAGTATCAGTAACCCTAAAACTGACCCAATTGGTGGAACAGAAGATAATATAGCTGATATTGAGGCAGATCCAATTTTTTGTGAGGCATAGGTAATAAAAAATATTCCTATAAGATTAGGAACAAAACCTTGATATATCATTTGTAGCACTAAAATTTCGTTTGGTACTTCCACCAAACCCTTAGGAAGAAATATGAAGTAAATGGGGAGATACAAGATTGCATTTATCACCGATCCGCAAAAGAGCAATTGGGTCATTGTAACATTCCACAACCTACTTAAAACAACGTAAATAGAAAAAAATATCGCTCCTGTGATAAAAAATATATCTCCAATCCAGGTGTTTGAAAAATTCAGTTCTAATCCATCATAAACGGCTAGACAGGCTCCGAACAAAATTGTTGCCGCTCCAACCATTTGCTGAATGAATATTTTTTGTTTCAGAAGAAAAAATCCAAATATCAAGGTAAAGAACGGCATGAGTCCGTTCATAAATATACCTCCGTGAGACGCTGGTGCGTAAATAAACCCACTAAAAACGCAAAGAATGTAAATTGGTCCAAGTAAAAAAGTAATTACTATTACTCTGAGAAAACTCATGGTTTGCCAGGGTTTGAAATATAATACAACGGGTAATGCTATTAATGAAGACAACCCATAACGAAATGCCGCGAAATCGTAAATAGTTAAAGTGGAACTAACGCCAGATCTTGTAACTACCAACCAAAATGACCAGATAAAAACAACTGAGATACCAGCAATTAACCCTAACAAATATTCGCCTTTGATGTTGATCGAAGGTTTAACTATCAATATTAACTCTTTCTTAAACAAACTTAACTGCAGTTACTTGACTGTCTTACTTTTCACTGAAAAGCAACTAAAAATTATTATTTTAAAAGCATATCATTTTGCCTATACTCATTTTTTGAAAAGAGATTCTTTTTTAGCAAAAAAGAACAAACTTGGGAGAAAGAAATGAAAAAAATTTTTGCAACACTCCTGGCTTTATGTCTTTTAAATACAGCGTCTTTCTCTGACGTCAAATTGGGCATAATACTAGGTTTCACTGGACCTATTGAAAGTCTCACCCCAGACATGGCAGCTGGTGCTGAGCTAGCAATAGATGAAGTTAACAAAGCCGGAAATTTTTCTATGGGGAAAGTTTCTGGGGTAAGAGCCGACTCTACCTGCATAGATTCTTCAGCTGCCACGGCTGCTGCAGAAAGATTAATTACTTCAGATAAAGTTAATGGGATTATGGGAGCTGACTGCTCCGGCGTTACAACTGCTATTCTTCAGCAAGTTGCGATGGCCAATGGTGTTGTTATGATATCGCCATCAGCGACGTCTCCTGCTCTTTCAACTGTCGAAGATAATAATCTTTTCTTCAGAACTGCTCCTTCTGATGCTAGACAAGGTCAAGTTGTCGCCGACATATTGAAGGAAAAAGGCTTGAAAAAAGTAGCTATTTCTTATGTAAATAACGATTATGGAAAAGGTTTGGCGGCAAGTATTGAAGAAAATCACAAGGCTGCTGGGGGGACAGTAACAATCAGTGCTCCACATGAGGATGATAAAGGTGATTATAGTGCTGAAGTTGGCGCCCTTGCCCAGGCAGGTGGAGATATTTTAATCGTCGCTGGTTATTTAAACTCTGGAGGAAAAGGTATTATTCAGGCCTCTCTTGACTCTGGAGCTTTTGATCTGTTCTTTCTACCAGATGGTATGATTGGAGAGTCATTACCTAAAGATATTGGTTCTGGTTTAAACGGATCTATCGGCACAGTCCCTGGAACAGATAGCCCGGGCGCTGCAAAATTTGGTGACATGGCAACCGCTGCCGGATTCAAGAGTGGCCCATTTGCAATGGAGTCATATGATGCCGCTGCATTGATGCTACTAGCAATGGAGGCTGCTAAGTCTTCAGACAGCCAAGCCTACAAGGGAAAAATTATGGATATCGCCAACGCTCCAGGCGAAAAAATATTTCCTGGCGATTTGAAAAAAGCTCTTAAACTAATTAGCGAAGGAAAAGACGTCGATTACGTCGGAGCCTCTGCTGTTGAGTTAATTGGCGGCGGTGAAAGCGCCGGAAACTATGCTCAAATCGAGGTTAAGAGTGGAGTAAACGAAACTGTAGCTTACAGATAAGTTGATATCAACGAGCAATGCCCTAGCCTTTTGAAAAGCTGGGGCATTGTTTTTAGAAATATGATTGAACTTAAAAACGTTTCTAAACATTTTGGTGGCATAAAAGCTGTCGAAGATGTTTCGCTGAATATACGAGAAGGGTCTATTACTGGTTTAATTGGCCCTAATGGTGCAGGAAAAACAACGCTTTTCAACATTATTGCTGGATTTTATACTCCTGATTTTGGTGAGATAAAGTTTGAAGGAAGTAATATTAGTGGCCTGCGATCAGATGAGCTCTTTCAAAAAGGTATCCTTAGAACCTTTCAAATTGCTCACGAATTTGAAAATTTAACTGTTAGAGAAAACCTGATGATGGTACCAGGGAGCCAAATTGGAGAAAGCATTCTACATACTTGGATCTCTAGAAATAGAATAAAGATTCAAGAAAAAGAAAATCATACAAAAGCCACTAAGGTTATGAAATTTCTTAATCTCGACCATTTAGAAAGTGAAAAGGCGGGAAGTTTATCAGGTGGTCAAAAGAAACTATTGGAATTGGGTCGAACTATGATGGTTGATGCAAAAATAGTACTTCTGGATGAGGTTGGAGCGGGGGTGAATAAAACACTTCTTAAGAAAATTGGAGAATCAATAAAGAAACTCAATAAAGAATTAGGCTACACATTTTTTATGATTGAACATGACATTGATTTTATCTCATCGCTCTGTGATCCTGTTATCGTTATGACTGACGGATCAGTATTGACGCAAGGTACCGTTAACGAAATAAAAAACGATGATAGAGTTATTGAAGCTTATTTAGGAAATTAAGAGAATTAAATGTTCCTTAGTGCAGAAAACATGTTGGGTGGATACGGGGAGACAACGATTCTCAACGATTGCTCGATATGTGTTAAGAAGGGTGAAATTGCTGTTATTGTTGGCCCCAATGGGGCTGGAAAATCAACCGCCATGAAAGCTATATTTGGAATGCTTGATTTACGAGCAGGAAATATTATTTTTGATGGAAAAAATATCTCTGATCTAAAACCGCAAGAAAGAGTTAAAAGCGGAATGGGATTCGTTCCTCAGACACATAACGTTTTCACATCGATGACTGTTATGGAAAATTTAGAGATAGGGGGTTTTACGAACCAAGAAAATTTGTCAAAAAATGTCAGTGAAGTTTTTAAGTTATTCCCTGTGCTAGAGGAAAAACAAAAACAACTAGTTGGAGAGTTATCTGGAGGGCAGAGGCAGCAAGTTGCTGTTGGCAGAGCCCTTATGACTAACCCAAAACTTCTTATGTTAGACGAACCGACAGCTGGCGTGTCACCATTGGTAGTCAAAGAGCTATTTGAAAAAATAATCTCGATAGCTAGAACAGGAATAGCCATTTTAATGGTAGAACAGAATGCTAGGCAAGCTCTAGAGATAGCAGATAATGGTTTTGTTTTAGTACAAGGTGAAAATAAATATACAGATAAAGGTTCTAAACTCCTTTCAAATAAAGAAGTAAGAAAGGCGTTTTTAGGTGGATAAATGGATTTTTTAAACGCTCTAGCTTTAATAACAAATTATATATTATTACCTGGCTTTACCTATGGAAGTCAGTTGGCTCTTGGAGCTTTGGGTGTCACGTTGATTTACGCAGTACTGCGTTTTTCTAATTTTGCGCATGGAGAGCTTATGTCATTTGGTGCAATGATTTGTATTCTGTTTACTTGGCTTGGCCAAAGCTATGGAATTAACTTTGGCGTTTTGCCAACTGCACTAATATTTCTGCCGATTGCAATTGGCTTTACTGCTCTTTATTGTTTCTTCATAGAAAAGTTTGTTTTTTCTTATTATCGCAGAAAAAAATCAGACCCTATCATTTTTCTTATTGCGTCGATTGGAGTAATGTTTTTTACAGCTGGTTTAATTAGGTTTGTTATTGGACCTAGTGATCAAAACTTTAATGACGGTGTTCGCTTTATATTTAATGTGAGAGAATTTAAAGCTTTCACAGGATTGGAGGAAGGTTTTGGACTGAAGACATCTCAAGCTATAACTATATTGACGACTATAATACTTTGCTCAATTTTGTTTGTTTTTCTAAATAAAACGAGAACAGGAAAATCCATGAGAGCTTTTTCCGACAATGAAGATTTGGCTCTACTTTCGGGGATTGATCCAAATAAGGTTGTTTTATTGACATGGGTTATTGCAGGTGGTTTGGCAACATTTGCGGGAGTTTTATATGGCTTAGATAAAATTTATAAACCGTTTATATTTTTGCAAATGTTGCTTCCAATTTTTTCTGCTGCGATAGTAGGTGGTGTAGGAAACCCAATTGGAGCTGTCGTTGGGGGTTACGTAATTGCACTCTCAGAGTTATTTGTTACTTTTGCTTACAGAAAGGTTCTAGCCTACTTATTACCCGAGAGTATGGAACCATCGGGAATGATGCAGTTTTTATCTACCGATTATAAATTTGCAGTTTCTTTTATAATATTAGTAATTGTATTGATTGTTAGGCCAACAGGAATATTTAGAGGGAAGACTATATGAATGATGTATTTCGCAGGTCTTTAGTTTTCTCAACATTTGCAGTCGCAATTGTATTTATAGGTTTCCTTCAGAGTTGGAACGTAGCTTTGGGAATTTTTAATCTGTGTCTTATTTCAGCTACAATGGCCCTGGGCGTGAATATTCAACTTGGCTATGCTGGAATATTTAATGCCGGTGTTATGGGCTTTGCGGCTCTAGGCGGACTTTCGGCCGTTATAATATCCTACAAACCCGTATCTGAAACAATCAGTTTAGGGGGGCTAGGTATCTTAATATGTATTCTAATCCTAATTTTAGGGTCAGCATTGGGAGTTATTGTTTATAAATCGAACCTTAGTCAAGCTTATAAAAAAATACTTTTTCCACTTATAATAATTGTTGTTCTTCTTTGTCTAAATTTAATTGGTGCACCTGCAGTTGAAAGAATAGAAGCTTTTGAGCCAGCGGCATCTGGGTTTCTGGGGGGGTTCGGCTTGCCTATTATTTTATCTTGGATGGTTGGGGGTGTAATAGCCGGTATTGTAGCTTATCTCATTGGAAAAATTACACTTGGTTTAAGGAGTGATTACTTGGCTATTGCTACACTGGGTATAGCAGAAGTGATTATTTATATTTTGAAAAATGAAGATTGGCTTACTAGAGGAGTTAAAAATGTAAATGGTCTTCCAAGACCTGTTCCCTACGAAATTGATTTACAAGAAAGTACATGGTTCATAGAGCTATGCCAAATTTTTGGTTTTCCTTTAGTGGAGACCTCTTCGATAGTTGTGAAATTAAGCTATTGCTTTTTATTTTCGATGGTAGTGCTAACGCTATTTATTTTATCTGAAGTAGCACTGAAATCTCCATGGGGGCGGATGATGCGTGCAATTAGAGATAACGAAATCTCAGCTAGAGCTATGGGTAAAAATGTGAAAGCTCGACATCTGGAAATTTTTATCCTTGGCTCGGCTATTATAGGACTTGCGGGGGCAATGCTTACAACTCTGGAAGGACAGTTTACGCCAACCACATATCAGCCCCTAAGATTTACTTTTACAGTCTGGGTTATGGTAATTATTGGAGGAACAGGAAATAACTATGGGTCTTTGATAGGCGGATTTCTTGTTTGGTTTTTATGGGTTGAAGCGGAGCCATTGGGCCTATATTTGGTTGAATTAATTACATCACCATTGAGTGAAACCAACCCTCTTAGGATTCAGCTAATAACTAACGCCGCGCATATGCGATACATGATGATGGGACTATTATTATTGTTAGTTTTAAGGTTTGCTCCAAAAGGTATTTTTCCGGAAGATAGATAAGAGGATATTAAATGCAAAAAAAAATAATACTCCTTGATGGAGGAATGGGACAAGAACTTATAAAAAATTCGAAGTCAAAACCCCATACACTTTGGTCTACATATGTTATGGCAGAGGAGCCAGAACTTGTAAAAAAAACACATATAGATTTTATAGACTCAGGTGCTAGCGTTATCACACTTAATACCTATTCGACAACACCGGAGAGATTAGAAGCTAACGGTTTATCAGATAAATTCAGTTTTTTCCATAAGAAAGCTATTGATTTGGCCAGAGAGGCAATTGACCACACAAAAAAGAATGTACTTATTGCCGGCTGTCTTCCTCCTTTAGTATGGAGTTATCGGCCAGATAAAGCTCCTGATTATGAAAAATGTGTTGACTTGTATTTACAAATAGTTAGGGAACAGGAAGAAGACGTTGATCTTTTCATTTGCGAGACCATGGCATCATTAAAAGAGGCGAAAGCTGCAGTTTCGGCCGCAAAGACCAGCGGAAAACCTATTTGGTGCGGATTAACACTTGAGGATAATGAAAATTGTGAATTGAGATCAGGTGAAAAATTACTGGACAGTGTAATTGCGTTACAGTCTTTTGGACAAGAAGAGTTTTTACTTAATTGCTCATTTCCTGAAGTCATCAACAAGGGAATTGACATTCTAAGCAAAAACACAACTTTCTTTGGAGGCTATGCAAATGGTTTTACATCAATAGAACCCTTAAAGACAGCCAGCAATGTATCTGTATTATCAGCTAGAACCGATTTGGGGCCTGAAGAGTACTCTCAATACGCATTAAATTGGGCTAATCAAGGCGCGTCCGTTGTTGGAGGTTGTTGTGAGATTGGACCAAGCCATATAAAATATTTACATGATATTTTAATCGAAAAAGACTTTGAGATCGTTACTTCTTTAACCTGAAATTTTCGTTCTTCCTACTGCTTTTTTCCAACCCTCATATTTCTTATCGCGTTCGTCTGGAGAAAGTTTGGGAGAAAATTTCTCCTTGAGAGTCCACTCTTCTTCAAACGCTTCCAACTGTTTATATAGACCTATTTTCATACCTGCCAACCATGCTACCCCTTTTGCAGTAGACTCCTGTATATCAGGTATATTAATCTCTACTCCTGTAAGATTAGCCAAGATTTTCATGGTTAAACTTGATTGGGTCATCCCACCATCTACGCGCAACTTTATATGCCCTCTTTCCATCCCATCTACATCTTTTATCATGGCTTCTAGTAAGTCTCTTGTTTGAAAACCAACACTCTCGAGAGCTGCCAAAGCAATCTCTTCTCTCCCTGTATCTCTCAATAATCCATAAATCGCCCCACGTGCATTTGGGTCCCAATACGGTGCGCCCAACCCTGTAAAAGCTGGAACAAAATAAATATCTTGATCTTTTGCTTCCGATGCAAGCTTACCCACTTGGTCTGCTTTATCTATAATTTTAATCGAGTCTCTAAGCCATTGGACAACGGCGCCTGCAATGAATATTGACCCTTCTAGAGCATAACAAATCCTCCCATCTATTTTATACGCTATAGTTGACAAAAGCTTATTTTTACTAATTACAAATTGATCTCCAGTGTTTAGTAGCGCAAAACATCCTGTTCCATAAGTGGATTTAATCATGCCCTTTTGAAGACATGCTTGGCCTATTGTCGCGGCTTGTTGATCACCAGCAACTCCTTTAATCGGTATTGGGGAACCAAGTATTTCTGACGCCATAACTCCAAAATCATCAGCACACTCTTTTACATTTGGAAGAATTTTTTTGGGCACATTTAGATCACTGAGAATATCACTGTCCCATTCTAAACTCTCGATATTAAATAACATGGTTCTGGATGCATTGGTTATATCAGTTGAATGAATTTTTTTATTAGTAAGCCTCCAAATCAAATAGCAATCGATCGTACCAAATAGTAATTTTCCAGAATTTGCCAAAGTCCTTTCAGGGTCATACTTATCTAGAAGCCACTTAACTTTTGTTGCGGAAAAATAGGGGTCGATTAGTAAGCCTGTCTTTTGTTGATAAACTCTCTCTTTCCCAATTTTTTTTAGTTCATCGCAAAATTCAGCAGTACGCCTATCCTGCCACACTATCGCTTTTGAAAGTGCTTGACCAGTTTCAGCACTCCATATAGCTGTAGTTTCTCTTTGGTTGGTAATCCCAATACTTAGAATATCTTGCGAAGATATTTTCGCTCCTTTTACAGCATTACGTACTGTAGCAATGACAGTTGCATAGATTTGTTCTAGATCATGCTCTACCCAACCGGCAAAAGGAAAAAATTGCTCTATTTCCTTTTGAGATGATGCCACTATTTGTAAATCTTTGTCGAAGACTATAGCTCTAGTTGATGTTGTCCCCTGGTCAATAGCTAGAACGTAACTCATAGCAAGACTTTCTCTAATTTAATTTTTTTATGTAGAAACTAAGTTCCCTTATCTGCTTACTCGACAATCGTAACCCAAGCTTACTTCTTCTCCAAATCAAATCCTCAACACATCTGGTATGCTCTTGATTAATATACCAAAGTACTTCCCTTTCCGTTAGATCAGATCCAAAATTCCTACCTAAGTCTTGTTTTGCTTTAGCCCTGCCTAAAACTTTTTCAACATCTGTGCCAAATGTTTTAAATAATCTTTCTGCCCAATGTCTATTTAAGAATTTGTATTTTTTCAATAAGCCTACAATAAGTTTCTCTTTATCCTCCAATTTGAAATCGCCACCTGGCAAGTGTTTTGTGGCAGTCCATTCCTTTCTTTTTAAATTTAGTAATGCTGTGATTTTAGAAACAGCTTTTTCTGCCAGTTTTCGATATGTTGTGATTTTCCCTCCATAAACGGTAAGGAGTACCGCTCCTTCCTTTTCCTCAATTTGAAAGGAATAATCTCTACTGGCATTTCGCGCTTCTACATTTTTGTTTTCGTATAAAGCCCTCACTCCAGAGTAATCCCAAACAATATCTTTTTCTGTAATTTTTTTTTGAAAATAACCTGAAGCAAAATTACACAAATAATTTTTTTCTTCATCGGAACACTTAACTTCGTTACCCATTTTGTGCTCAACTTCAGTTGTTCCAATTAGCGTAAAATCGTTTTCATAGGGAATGCTAAATATTATTCTTCCATCTTTTCCTTGGAATATATATGCACTATCGTGATTATAAAGCTTTTTTACGACTATGTGACTTCCTTTTATTAGTCTTACCATTACTTGATTGTTTTTATTTTTTTCAAGTTGACTCAGAGAATTGACCCAAGGACCCATAGTATTTATTAAGACCTTAGTTTTTACCTCGAATAACCTATCCTTTGATTTAATCGAAACAAGCCAATGACCATTTTTTCGTTGAACGTTAGTTACTCTGGAATAAGAGAATGCTTTTGCTCCTTTTTTTTCTGCATCCAAAATATTTAGTAGCACTAATCGCGAATCTTCTACCCAGCAATCTGTATATGCTAGTCCTCTTGTGTAAGATTTGTCCAAACAACTACCAAATGTATTATTTCGCAAATTAATAGCGACACTTTTTGAAAGTTTCGTTGAACCCGCCAAGAGATCATAGATATATAATCCAAGCCGTAAAATCCAATAGGGCCTCAGGTTTTTGTTGTGGGGAAGTATAAATTTTACTGGCCAGCTTATATGAGGCATGAGATTAAGGAGCAAGTCACGTTCACGAAGAGACTCTTTTACAAGCCTAAACTGATAAGATTCTAAGTATCTCAATCCACCATGAAATAATTTTGTGGATGAGGAGGACGTTGCTGAGCCAAAATCACCCATATCGGCCAAACCACACTTATACCCACGGCCTGCAGCGTCTCTTAAAATTCCTGCACCATTTACTCCGCCACCTATAACAAAAATGTCAAAGTCGTTTTCATCCAATGTTTTTTTCTTCATAAATCTTAGAGAATATGTAAAAGCTCAAACCAACCATCAACAAGCATCTTTATGGTTAGATAGACTAGGAAGATAAGTCCAACCCACGAAAGCCATGGGAACCTCGTCATTACACGCATTATAATAGTTGCAAAAAACGCCATCAGTACTATAGCTAAAACGAGTCCAAACACTAATAATGCCGTATCTTCTCTTGCTATCGCAGCAACAGCTACAACATTATCTAAAGACATGGAAATATCAGCGACTGCAATTGTGAATAACGCTTGCGAAAATTGTTGCTTTTCAGTCAGCTTTTCTGACAAATTGGACTTAATTTCTGGATCGGTTTTCTGGCCAGCATGACGGATTTCTTTAAAAAACCGCCAACAAACAAAAGCCAAAAGTAGTCCACCCAAAATTAATATTCCAGGTATTTGAATTAAAAAAGATGCTATAGCTGCAAAGATAATTCTGAACCCTGCTGCTAATGCTAACCCCCAGAAAATTACCCTCTTTCTAAACTTCTCTGATAGGCCAGCTGCAGCCATACCTATAATAATTGCATTATCACCAGATAAAAATATATCAGCTAAAATGACTTGAGCCAGCTCGACTAGAGAAAAGTTCATTGTGAATTAATTTTATTTATTGCTTTTGACACTTTCGGTTTAGTAGCTTATCGTCAATATTTCAAATAAAATCTTCTACAAACACAAATTTTTATGAAAAAAAGCTCTATACATAGTATGCAAGATGCTCGTCTTCTAGCAAAGAAAAGACTTCCTTCAATGATCTTTGATTATGTCGATGGAGTAGCACTTGAGGCAGACGGTTACTATTCCAATGCTGAGTACTTTAAATCACTTAAGCTATCACAAAATGTACTGGCTGGTGGCGGCACTAAAAAAATTTCCAAACGAATATTAGGTAAATCATATGACCTACCTTTTGGTGTAGCGCCAATGGGTATGTGTAATCTTGTGAGTTCAAAAGCGGATTATGCGATTGGAAAATTAGCAAAAAAGTTTAATATTCCTGTTTGCTATTCTACAATGGCTTCCACATCACTAGAGAAAACTCTCAAGATCACTGGTGATTTAGGCTGGTTTCAACTCTATGTTTATGATGATTTAAAATCAGGGCTACGTTTAGCCGAAAGAGCACAAATCGCTGGTTACAAGACATTGATACTGACAGTTGATGTACCTGAATTAGGTCGACGACCAAGAGAGCTAAAACATAATTTTTCAGCAAAGTTTAGACCAAATTACAAACAGATTATTGATTGCGCAATACATCCCAAATGGAGTTTAGATCTTTTGACAAATGGTATTCCAAGACCTCAAAACTTTGAAAAAGATTTGAAGATAGACAGAAATAAACCGAGGGGAGCAGCCGATTGGAAGTTTTTTAAAGACTTAAGAGCACTTTGGAAAGGTAAATTAATTATCAAAGGAATCCTTAACCCGAAAGATGCAAAAAAGGCAGAAAGTCTTGGAGTGGATGCCATATATGTGTCCGGCCATGGCTCAAGACAATTTGATAGTAGCCCAATCCCTATACATCAAATATCGAAAATACGTGAGTCTATAAATAAAAGTACAGTCTTGATATATGATACTGGGATAAGAAATGGAGAAGATATTCTTAAAGCGCTTTGTTTGGGGGCAGACTTCGTAATGATTGGGAAACATGCACTTTTTTCTATCGCAGCTGAAGGATTTGATGGCCTAGTCCAAATGACTAACAATCTAAAAAAAGAAATAGAAATAGCAATGGCTCAAATGGGCAATTTTGACATTAACAAGCTAAATTCTAAATATTTAAATGACTTTTAAAAGGTGATTTACAGTTTTCACGCAGCAATGTTTAGTCCAAAGAAAGACCTACTTTTATTTGGATTTTAGAGCCTATCTCATAATAACGCCCTGTTAAGCTGGAACCTGTAAATCCATTCCAACTATATATCACTCTGTAGCTTTCTACAGCGCTTCGCTGACTGACCAGCTGGACAACCTCACATCTCTGTTCTGAATTGTAACCAACGACCTTTGTTGTTGTTTTCTTTTGTTGTTCGGCTGCTACGACTCCTCCCATAACAGCTCCAACTCCAGCGGCATTGTTATCGTTTGTTAAGGCTTTACCGATAAGAGCTCCAACCACCATTCCTCCTAACACATCAGCGCCTGATGCGCCGTTACCACTGACAACCTTTCCGTATACTGGTACCTTTACATTTCTGCAACGTGTCTCAGGTGTGTAAATATTCTTACTTGAATAAACTGGTTCAATTGATTGCACAGTACCTGTCACATAATAAGTCTCAGCAAATAAATTTGAGAAAGAAAATAGAGCTAGGATTGCTGTGATTAATTTTAACATTCTGGTCTCCATTGATAATATTCTACTTAACAATATACACCAAAATTATAAAAAAAAAAGCCGAACAAAAATTTGCTCGGCTTTAGTCAACAGGGAGGTATGAACATGAAAAATTTTCATGCTTTACCTAAATTGCAATTCGCGTACCAATTTAAATTAACAATTGAAAATATAAGTCAACTGCCCTTAATTACTTTATCGCTAAGCAATCTATCAACTTCCAATTCTGTAAAGCCTAATCCTGAAAGAACTGACTTAGTATGCTGACCAAGTGTTGGAGCTGACAAATTTTCATCTTTATTGGTTACAGAAAAGCTAGCCGCTAATTTAGACTGCCGTATCTTTCCTGCAATAGGGTGTTCAGAAATTTTTATTATATCATTTGCAACTACTTGCTCATTCTTTATCATCTCTTTTCTTGTCAAAACGGGTGCGCAAGGAACATCTTTAGCGGTTAGCAATTTCAACCATTCGTCAGATGTTTTTTTCTTAAGCTCAGATTGTATCAATTCTAGTCTTTCATTTATATTCTGATGCCTTAATTCCGCCGTCAAGAACCTCGGATCACTTAACCACTCTTTCTTATTAAATGCATCGCAAATATTAAACCATTCTTTATCGGACTGAACTGCAACAGATATAAAGCCCTCTTTAGTTTCATATATTAGATCAATAAAACTCTGTGCGGTCTCCTTTTCAAGTTCGTCCCCAACAAAGGTATGCCCTCCCATATCGGAACCCCACAAAAAAGAAATTACAGCATCTAGCATTGATATTTTGACTTCCTGACCCTCACCTGTTTTTGCCTTGTGGAACAGCGCCGCTGTTATCGCCTGAGCGGTAGCGAACCCAGTAAGCTTATCAGGAAGTATCGTTCGCATAAGCCTCGGTCTCTCTTCATCTGATCCTGCTTGTACAGTGGTTAGACCGGATAGAGCTTGAATAAGAGGATCGTAAACTGGTTTATTCTTATAAGGGCCGCTAAAACCAAAACCACTTATGGAAACATATATAATGTTTGGACTTATCGCGCGAACATCACTATATCCGAAACCTAACCTATCCATTACCCCTGGTCTGAAATTTTGTACTAAAACGTCTGCCGTTCCAATAAGCTTTTTAAGGATATTTTTTCCTTCCTCCGCTTTTAGATCAATACACACAGATTTCTTATTTCTATTATTGTTAAGGTAAGCGGCTGAAATTCCAGATCTCTGGGTGCTGACAATCCTGGTATAATCTCCAACTGAAGTATTTTCAATTTTTATGATTTCAGCATCCTGGTCTCCCAGTATCATCGTTGCACTTGGACCTGAAATCATCGAGGTTAAATCGATTATTCTTATACCTTTTAAAGCACCAGCCATTAAAACCTCCAGAAAAATATTTACACTAAAATATGAGCTGTTAACTTTGAAGATGCAACTTAAATTTAAGAAGCTTAAGAGAACATTTTTATAAGAGTTTAAATATGACACCGGAAAAAATTTTATCTTATCCACCCAAAATCTTAACTCAGGAGCAGAGAGAACATTATTTTGAGTTTGGGTTCGTGGGAATAAAAGACTTAGTTCCGTCAGAGACACTAAAACTTATCAAAAAAGTTACAAGTGAGTTCGTTGATAAAAGTCGCGAGGTCACGGATTCAAATAATGTTTTTGATATCGGTCCAGGACATTCTTACGAGAATCCAGTACTTAGAAGATTAAAGAGTCCAGATGAGAATCATGAAGAGTATTGGAATTTCTCAAAGGGTCTTATGGCTGATGTTGCTAGTGACCTTGTTGGTCCTAATGTGACATTTCATCACTCAAAATTAAACTTTAAGTGGTATGATGAAAGTGATACCGTTAAGTGGCATCAGGATATCCAATTCTTTCCTCATACAAATTACAACGTTTTGACAATTGGGTGTTATTTAGAGGACACTGACATGAATAATGGGCCTTTAGCCGTGCTAAAAGGTTCACATAAAAATGACCTATATGATCAGTACGACAAAAATGGTAATTGGACAGGAATGTTAAGCGATGAAGACGCAGATGCTGTTGATATGTCGATGGTTGACTATCTTACGGGAAATGCTGGATCTATAACAATACATAACGCACGAGCACTTCATTTCTCACCATCTTCGAAATCTAAAAATCCCAGACCACTTTTACTTAATTGTTATACATCTGCTGACGCTAAAGCCTATACACCTCACCCACAACCAACCGTGAACACCTATAAAATTGTAAGGGGAGAGCAGGTAAAGTGGGCACACCATGATCCAAGACCATGCCAGATGCCCCCCGACTGGTCAGGAGGGTACACTTCTATTTACGCGGCCCAAGCAGGCGAAGATAAAGCTTAAGTGCATAGTTCGTCCAAAAAGTCCTTGAAAAGCACGAAAGACCTACGAGTCTCAATTAAATCTGTTTCGAGCTGAAAATCATGCCATAGGTCTTTCCAGATTTTTGTTACCACTTTGACTCTTTGCTTTTTTAGTCGTTTTAAAAACTGTCCAATCTGGACTGAAAGAACCTCATTTTCTGCATATTGGATCATAATTGGTGGTGAATTTTTAAAGTCGCCAAATAAAGGTGAAATTAAGGGGTTTTTATGATCTGATGTATTGCAATAGAGATAGGATAAAGGACCAGAACCTGTTTCTTTTGCACGTTTTATAAATGGTCCTATTAGTACATCACTTTGACAGCAACTATCTGGATATTCTGCCATTATAGCAGTTGGATAAACCCAAGGAGAAATACAGAATACTCCTTTTGGTTTCTTTGATTTGTCTTTTTTCAGTGCTAACAATAATGCTAGTGCTAAATTGCCGCCAGCTGAATCACCAGCAAGGATAATGTTGGATTTTTCTTTTTTTCCTAAAAGAAAAGAGTATGCTTTTTTCGCATCTTCTAATTGGCTTGGATACTTTGACTCAGGACTGAGTTTATATTCAACAAATATAATTTCTCTGCCGAGGATCTCCGCTAAAAAAGATGCATAACTTCGATAAATTTTAAAGTTACCAACAAAAAACCCACCGCCATGAAAGAATAAGATCTTTACTTTATCAGAAATCTTATTTGGTATAATCCGATATAACTCAAGCTGATCTAAAGATATTTTTTTCACGACGACATTGTTTACGTTTGCTCTTCTAAAGGATGCAAATAAAACAAGCAATCGCATTAATTTAATCTGAAAATGGCTAAGGCTTCCAGGTTTAATTAAAGCCACAAGTCTCATAACAAAAGATATGACTTTTTTCTGTTTCTAGCCTTTCTACTTAGCATAAATTATTGAGATCTTTATCGTCTATATATTAATTTTCGCGATGAACGTATTGAACTTACTTGCTTTTCTCTTAATGATACAAAAATACCAGAACACATTATCAAAATTATACCTAAAAGAGAAAGTCTATCTGGGATTTCGTTCCAAATTAAATAGGTAGAAATAATTGCAATAACTAAAGCCCCATATTCAAATGGCGCTAAAAAAGATGCCTCATGATTCTTATATGCATAAGAGACAAGAATACCTCCTATCGAGATTGGGAAGGCTATACCTACAAAAATGTGTAACAAATCAAAAGTATTGACTGAAACCCATGAACCCGTCAAAAACATCAAAGCATTGCTCTGTCCAACATTAAGATCAGCTATGTAAAAGCCTGTAGCGAATGTAACGCTTATGACAAGAAAACATATTTGGATATAAAAACCCATTGTTATCGGATTTTCTTGCGCCCCATACTTTCTAGTAATTATATGTAGAGCTGTATAAAAAAAAGCAGCAATTAAAGGAAATAATGAAATTAATTCAAACGAAATTGTACCTGGCTTTATTATGAATAACATGCCCAAAAATCCGATGAAGCAGGCCAAGCTTCTACGTATACCCACTTTCTCTTTCAAAAAAAATACAGCAAAAATTGTAATCAAAACTGGTGCTATAAAAAATATTGCTGTTGCCTCTGCCAACGAAAGCTCTGCTATGGATATGAAGAAGAAAGTATTCGCCCCAACAACAGCTAATCCCCTAAACACATGAAAAGTAGGGTTTTTCGTATTAAGGTATTTTAAGCCTCCGTAAAAAGGTAGAACGATAAAAATTAAAATTGAAATGGCAAAAATAGCTCGGAAAAACATGAGCTGATGTAATGGCATATCATTACTGAAAAGCTTAACCGATATGTCATTTATTGAGAAACAAATTGTACCCAAGACGATTGCCAATATTCCCATATAATTATTATTCATGCATAGCCCAAAAAAACTTCAATTAACCTCCATTTGCTTTAATATCAAATGGAGTAAATTACAAATTTTTTTATGGATAGATAAAAAATGGACATAGCGAATAAAAAAGCCCTCGTATTTGGTGGCACTTCTGGAATTGGGCTCTCTACATGTGAGCAATTAATTGAAAAAGGTGCAGACGTTATTGCTATTAGCAGAGACCCAAGCAAAGCGACCAGTGTAAAACACAACAAACTATCCTTTGAAAGCTGTGATGTAAGAATTGAAGAGGAAGTAAAAAATATTTTTGAAAAACATGCTCCTTTCGAAATCTTGGTAAGTGCTGCGACTGGAGGAAGCAGAGCTGCTGGCCCATTCCTAGAAATGGATATGACTGGATTTAAAAACTCTTTTGATAAATTATGGGGTTACGCGAATGTTGTACGCTACGGCACACACTATTTAAGCTCGGATGGAACAATAGTTTTGGTCAGTGGTGCACCTGCTAGGCGAATGAAGCCAGGACAAATTGCTCTTTCTGCTGTTGGTGGCGCAGTTGAGAACTTAGTCAGAGGTGTTGCAAACGAAATTGCTCCAAAGAGAATAAATGCTGTAGCGCCAGGCTTAATAGATACGCCTATGTTTTCACAAGAAGGTGAGGATAGAAGAATTTTTCTGAATTCAGCCACAGCATCTCACTCGATAAAACGAGCTGGAAAACCGGGTGAGGTTGCAAAAGGAATTATCTTTGTTATTGAAAATGATTTTGTTAACGGAACTACTGTTGATGTTGATGGTGGATGGATAAATTCTTGAACTTAAAACCAATGAGTTGAGTTATGATAAATAGGGAAAATTAGAGATGAAAGGATTCACTGGAAGCTGCTTATGTCGAGCTATAACTTATAACAGTAACACTGCCCCGTTAAGGACTTTTAACTGTCATTGTGAGGACTGCAGAAAATGTAGTGGTGCCCCTTATCTTACCAATATATTTGTGAAAGAAGGAGATTTGTATATTCAAGGGAATTTAAAAAGCTACATACATAAATCAGAAAGTGGCAATAAAATAACTAAAAAGTTTTGCGAGCAATGCGGTTGTCAGATGTTCTCCTTAAATGAAGGTAGACCTGGATTAGTGAGGATTCATGCAGGAACTGTAAATGAATTAGAGGTGATAAAGCCTCAAGGAGACGTTTGGGTATCAAAAAAAATACCCTCAATCAAAATAGATGCAAGTTTAGATCAGTTTCAGAAAAACTTCTCTTAAAATTGGAAGGAATAGACAAAATGGCACAAAAAATTGTAAAACATGTGAAAGATATGGTAGCTGAAGCAAATAAAGAGGTTGAAATAACACCTGTAGTTGATGCCTCAAAATATTTCGAAGATAGTAAGTATGTTTTTGTAGATATAAGAGACCCTAGGGAAATACAAAGAGAAGGAAAAATTCCAAATTCGTTCTCTTGCCCAAGAGGAATGCTTGAATTCTGGATAGACCCTGATAGTCCCTACCACAAAGAAATTTTTAACCAAGACAAGAAATATGTTTTTTATTGTGCTGCAGCTGGCCGATCTGCTCTTGCAGCCAAAGCAGCACAAGACATGGGTCTGAGCCCCGTATCTCATCTAGAGGGAGGGTTTGCCGCATGGAAAAAATCTGGAAATCCTATTGAAACGAAAGAATAAACTATGAATGAGAAGTGTTGTGGTCCTGGATATTCGTCACCTGCAGAAGCTATAAAAGCACCGAGGGAGAAACTTTTATATACAATTGCTATATATACAGGAACGGGAATACAAAAGCCTGACTATTTAGCTACAGTCGACGTTGACCCCGATAGCCCTACTTATTCGAAAGTTATACATAGGTTGGAAATGCCGGGCATTGGTGATGAACTTCATCATATGGGATGGAATGCGTGTTCATCTTGCCATGACGACTCTAGCATGACCCGCAAATATCTTTTACTTCCGGGAGTGAGGTCAAATAATATTCACATAGTGGATACCGCGACCAATCCTAGAATGCCCGCTCTCCACAAAGTTATTGAAGGAACAGATATTAAATCAAAAACCAACTTAAGTGGCCCACATACCGTCCATTGCCTGGGCTCAGAAATAATTATATCTATGCTGGGTGATGCAAAGGGAGATGCGCCTGGGGGATATTTGCATCTGGATAAGAATTTCGAAATTATAGGAAGATGGGAAAACTCAATGGGAGATATACCATTTGGGTATGATTTTTGGTATCAACCAAGACACAATATAATGGTTTCATCGGAGTGGGCTGCTCCCAACACATTTATGCCGGGCTTTGATCTAGAAGAAGTTGGGCACCTCAAGTATGGAAGACAACTTCATTTCTGGGATTTCAAGGAACGCAAGCCAATTGAAACTATGTATTTGGGTGAAGACGGTCTCGTTCCTTTAGAGGTAAAGTTTCACCATAATCCAGATAGCAGTCACGGGTTTTGTGGTGCAGCTCTAAGTGCAAACGTAATACATTGGTGGAAAGACAAAAACGATAAATGGCAATGGGAAAAAATTATTGATGTAGAAAACCAACCACACCCGGACTGGCCAATTCCTATCCCAGGTGTGATGTCAGCAATTCTCGTTTCAATGGATGATAAATATTTATATCTCAACAATTGGTTGCACGGTGATATGAGGCAATATGATATAACAGACCCTCACAAGCCAAAACTTACTGGTCAAGTTTGGATGGGTGGTCTACTGGGAAGAGCTCCTGAAGTTAATGGTCTTAAGATTGCTGGAGGACCACAAATGTTTCAGCTCAGCCTAGATGGGAAAAGACTGTACGTAACAACTTCTCTATTCTCTACTTGGGATAATCAATTTTATCCAGATATAAGGGAAAAGGGTGGCGTATTGATAATGATTGACTGTGACCCAGTAAACGGAGGGATGAAAATTAATCCTGGTTTTTTGGTAAATTTTGGGGAAGAACCAAATGGCCCAAGCCGCTGTCATGAAAGTAGGTATCCTGGTGGTGATTGCACTAGTGATATATGGCTGTGAAAATATTTAAGGTTGAAATATCAAATAGACGCGGTAAAGCCTATAAAGTTGAAGATAAGCGTCCATTGCTTGATAGCTTAAAGGAACAGGGTGTCGATCTCCCCTATGGTTGCAAGTATGGTGGCTGTATCACGTGTGCTGCAAAACTTATTGATGGAGAAGTAGATCAAAGAAGGCAGGTGGCACTTAATAATAGACAGATAAATGATGGATACATTATACTTTGCGTTGCAAGACCTTTATCGAACCTTATTCTTGAAATTGGTGTTGAGAGTCATGACAAGCTTTATAGAAATCCATTTTTAGATCCATTAAAGCCTCATGAACTAAAGAAAGATATTGCAACGAAAGAAAGAGAGAAGTGATGCCTGAAGCTGATGTAGACCATATATATGATTATCCTAAAGGTTATATCGAAGACATTCTAAAATCTGTAAAAACAATTGCCATGGTTGGGGCTAGTGGGGATAAGACAAAATTTAGCTATGGTGTTTTAAGGGTGCTGCATGAAACTGGATATAAAATGTTACCTGTTAACCCAAACCCAAGTATTAAAGAGATTAGAGGTCTTAAGGTCTTTCACAGTTTAAAGGAAATAGATAAGCCAGTTGATATGGTACAGGTATTTAGAAAAAAAGAAGAGTTTTTATCGGTAGCAAAAGAAGCAATTGAAATAAAAGCAAAAGTACTTTGGGGTCAAATAGGAGTGTATGATGACGAAGCTGCAGAGATAGCAAAAAATGCAGGTTTAAAAGTTATTATGAACAGATGTCCTAAAATTGAATTATTTCGTCCTTTTTGGAAGCCCAGATTAGACCTTAAAATTTAGAAAGAGTACCGCATGGAATATCTAACAATTGACGATTTAAAATACAAAGCAAAGAAAAAAGTACCCAAAGCGTTCCATGACTACGTAAGATCTGGATCTTGGACTGAAACCACTTTAAAAAATAACAGTAATGATTTTCAAAAGATTTCCTTTAGACAAAGAGTTGCGGTCGATATATCTAATAGAACTACTAAAAAGAGTTTATTAGGCGTTGAATATAAAATGCCAATTGCTCTTGCGCCCGTCGGTTCACTTGGTATGCAAAGAGCCGATGGTGAGATATTGGCGGCTCAGGCTGCTGAAGGCTTTGGTGTTCCTTTCACTCTCTCTACGATGTCAATATGTTCGATAGAAGAGGTTGCAAGGAACACATCAAAGCCTTTCTGGTTTCAGCTCTATGTTATGAGAGACCATGATTTTGCTAAGCGATTAGTCGAACGAGCAAAAGCGGCGCAATGCTCTGCGCTAGTACTTACTTTAGACTTACAAATACTAGGTCAAAGGCACGCTGACATAAGAAACGGTTTATCAATACCATTGAAGATAAAATTGTCTAACCTTTTCGACTTATTGTCGAAACCTAGCTGGTGCTATCAAATGGCTAGAACAAAAAACAGGACGTTTGGAAATGTTATGGGTCATGTAAAAGATATCACTAATCTAAACTCTTTAACCAAATGGGTTCAAGATCAATTCGATACAAGACTTAATTGGGACGACGTAAAAAGAATTAAAGATTGGTGGGGAGGCAAACTAATTATTAAGGGTATAATGGACCCAGATGACGCTAAAATGGCACAGAAGTGTGGTGCAGACGCTTTAGTGGTTTCTAATCATGGTGGCCGGCAATTAGATGGGGTAAACAGCTCAATTTCCACGCTTCCTGAAATAAAGAAAGCAGTATCCAATATGGAGGTCTTAATGGATGGCGGGATTTCGTCTGGACAGGATATCCTCAAGGCTATCGCCTTAGGAGCTGAAGGTGTAATGATTGGTAGGTCCTTTGTTTACGGACTATCGGCCGGAGGAAAAGAAGGAGTTACAAAATCTCTGGAAATTCTCAATAAGGAACTTGATATGACAATGGCGCTGTGCGGAAGACGAGACATAAAAGACGTTGGTAGAGATATCATCAAAGATTGTCCTTTTTTTGAGAAAAACTAGGCGACAAATTTTTTCCTTTCGCCCAATTCCAAAAATCTTGCTTTTTTTCTCAAGGAATTAAATATATCCACCTCAGTTCCTGAAATGAAAAACTGGCTTTCCAAAGATAACAGTTCTGAAAATAAGTTTTCTTTGCGCACTTCATCTAAATGAGCTGTTATCTCATCCAAAAGCATAATGGGAGAGACTTCGTGCTGTTCTTTAATCAATTTCGCATTGGATAAAATAATGGAAATTATCGAAAGTTTTTGCTCACCTGTAGAAGAATATTTTGTATCTATTTCCTTCTCTAAGTAAAAGCCTTGTAGATCATCTGTATGAGGGCCAAAATTTGTTCTGCCAGATACTAGGTCCTGTCCTCTTCGTTCAATTAAATTTTTCAAGAATACTTCTTCGCTTTCAATAATGTCATCTTTCATATTAAGCTTAATCAGCGGAAAATAATTATTCTTTTCGATTAAAAATTTATTAAGCTTTCTGATGAAATATCGTCTACATTTATGTATTTCAAATCCA
Source organism: uncultured Alphaproteobacteria bacterium (assembly GCA_902596605.1). GTDB lineage: Bacteria > Pseudomonadota > Alphaproteobacteria > Rhodobacterales > Rhodobacteraceae > CACIJG01. The sequence continues at coordinate 119,117 of CACJUU010000004.1, forward strand.
ATTGTGGCCATTTTCTTTTCGATAGCAAGATACCAAGAGCTGTCTTCTACACGATCTTTTAATAACCTGTTCCTATCTCTAAGAAGTTTTTCATATTGAGTACATCTTTTTGCGTGGTTAATATCGAGACTAAATACCATTCTATCTAAGAATTTTCTTCTGTCCTTAGAGGTTTCCATCCAGATCCTATCCATTGGTGGTAAAAACCATAAAATTTTTAACCTCGAACTAAGATTATTCTGTGGTACTTTTTTTCCATCTATTCTTACAGCTCTTCCATTTCCGTCACTAGAAGTCTCGATTTCAAAAAGATTATTGTTTCTGTGAGCTAAAGCCTCAACTTTCCAGGAAATATTATTAGATAGATTTATCATATCATGAAAGCTAGACCTTCTTATCCCTTTACCTGGGTATAAGAGTGATATAGCTTCTAAAAGGTTTGTTTTTCCAACTCCGTTTTTCCCATAAATAACGGTCGGATTTGAATCAAAGGAGAGTTCTAAAATTTTATACGATCTGAAATTACTTACTTTGAGTTTTTCTATTCCGGCAGCACTCATTTTAATATAAATTGTTTATACACGCATAGGCATAACAACATAAACCGCAGTGTCGTCATTATTGTCCTTCATAAGTGCAGGATCCCCAACGTCATTAAATAAGAAAATTGCCTCGCCACTTTCAACTTGATTTGAAATTTCTTGGAGATATTTAGCATTAAATCCAATTTCAATATCTTCTCCCTCATAAGCAACAGGTATTTCCTCAATTGCTAATCCTGTCTCTGGAGCATTTACAGATAATATGAGCTTTTCCTTACTTAGACTCAGTTTAACTGCCCGAGCACGCTCTGAAGAAATAGTTGCTACTCTATCTACTGACTTAGCAAATTCTGAGGCATCAATAACCAATTTTTTAATATTATTTTTTGGTATAACTCGATCGTAGTCAGGAAATGATCCATCCACTACTTTAGATGTTAAAGATAAGGTCGAGTTCGAAAAACGTATTTTCGTTTCTGATACAGAAACGTTTACTATGTCTTCCGTCGTCTCATATATCATTCTCAATTCAGAAACTGTTTTTCGTGGCACAATCAATCCTGGCATTCCACTAGCATTCTCAGGTAGTGGTGAGTCTATTTTTGCTAGTCTATGACCATCTGTGGCAACAGTACGTATAAGCTTCGTTTCTTGATCAATAAACTCATGGAAAAAAACACCGTTAAGATAAAATCTTGTTTCTTCCATGGACATAGCAAACTTTACTTTTTCGAATAGCCTCTTTAGCTCTTCAACCTTTATAGAGAATGAAAAGTCGTATTCTGACGATGCCATTAATGGAAAGTCATCAACGGAAATTGTTGTTAATGAAAAAGTGGAACGTCCAGCTTTAACATTTATTTTCTGATTCAAAGGATCAAGGTCTATTAAAACTCTCGAACCATCTGGAAGTTTTCTAAGAATCTCATAGAAGGTGTGCGCACCAACGGTGACAGCTCCCTCTTTTTCGACTACAGCTTTTATGGAGTCCAATAATTCTATATCTAAATCGGTGGCTCTTAGGGTTAGACGGTCTTCTCTGGCTTCAATTAAAACATTCGATAGAATGGGAATAGTAGTTCTTCTTTCAACGATGGCTTGAGCTCGGCTCATTGACCTTAGCAAATCACTTCTTTCTACACTAATCTTCATTTTCGCTTCATACCAAAAAATGTATTGGGTGAATGATATCCTTTTTTATAATAAATTAATAGCGAAAAAGCTTTTTATGCCTCAAGTGTTCTGCGTAAGATTTCCACCTCATCTGCAACCTGAACATCAACAAGTTTTAATTCTTCAATTTTCTTAACCGCGTGAATAACAGTGGTGTGATCTCTTCCACCGAATTTTCTTCCAATCTCTGGCAAAGATTTTGAAGTTAGACTTTTAGATAAAAACATAGCTATTTGTCTAGGTCTGGCAACCACCCTTGCTCTTCTCGCAGATATCAAGTCTGTCATTCTAAGATTGTAGTGTTCAGCAACTTTTCTGATTATCTCTTCAATAGTAACTTTTCTCTCTGAGGTTCTTAGAATATCTGATAGACATTCCTGTACTAAATCAATGGTTATTTCCTTTCCGACCAAAGATGCAAAAGCGAATAACCTTGTCAGAGCTCCCTCTAGTACCCTAACATTTGAAGAAATTTTATGAGCTAAATACTCTAAAATACCTTCATCAATCTTAACGTCTCTATTCAGTTCCATTTGTATTTCAGCTTTTGCCTGTAAAATTCCTAGTCGTAACTCATAGTCTGTAGGGTGCACGTCGACTACCAGTCCCCAAGCAAGTCGAGATTTAATCCTTTCTTCTAAACCATCAATTTCACCGGGAGCTCTATCAGCCGATATGACTATTTGTTTTCCTTGCTCTATGAGAGCATTAAAGGTATGAAAAAATTCGTCTTGTGTTGAATCTTTCCCCGCTATGAACTGAACATCATCTACCATCAAAACATCCACTGACCTAAATAACTTCTTGAAAGCATGCATATCCTTAAATCTTAAAGCTTGAACAAATCTGTACATAAATTGTTCTGCTGAGAGGTATAGTATTCGCGCTCTTTTATTTTTTTCTTTGGTAGACCAAGCAATGGCGTGCATTAGATGCGTTTTTCCTAGACCGACACCTCCATACAAAAATAAAGGATTGAAAGTTACCTTTCCCCCATCTGAAACTCTTTTTGCGGCTGCATGTGCCAACTCATTTGGTTTTCCGACCACAAATTTATCGAAGGTAAACCTGGCATCAAGTGGTGAACTGGGTAGATCAAGCTGAGATTCTTGAGATTTTTGGTTAGTTCTTTTCAGTGCTCTTTTCTCTGAAACATTTTTTTTTCCTGCTGTTTTATCTGACGATGCAATAAACTCAAGTCTATCGATCCTTAGTTTTTGATTCTTAAATCCTTGGATAATGTGATCTCCATAGTTCCTATGAACCCAAGTACCAATGAATCTTGTTGGCACTTTAAACTTTGCAACTGAACCGTTAATTTCCTTTAGCTCAATGGGTTGTATCCAGTTAGCGTGAGCACTTTCACCTATATTGCTCTTAACAAACTCTTTAACCTTTGACCACTCATCTTTGTTCATTAATCAACTCTACTCCAGGGCAAGCCCAAGTTCTTCCATCCGGTTGGGTTTTGTGGATAGACTGAAGGCTGTTCAAATCCCTCGAATCCATCCTCAATGTTAAAACACTTACCATTATAATTACCGGATTTAAACGATTCTTCCACAGTTAATGCAGCGAAATTTGATCTAATTCCAGATCTACATATAAAAAGATACTTTCCTTCGTCATGATGGCTTAAATTATTGTTAAAATCATTTAAAAAGCGCTTGCGTGACCCCGGTAAGATCGAGTTTCTCCATTCTATTTTAAAGGTATCTTTACCGATCTCTCTTAAGTCAGGTATTCCAACTTCCAAATGCTCTTTGTTGGTTCTTACATCTATCAATACGGCGTTTTCATCTTCTTTTAGAAGGTCAAAAGCTTCTTTTGAGTTTATATTTTCAACCAAATTCAAACCTGTCTAAAGGATCGTTCTTGTAAATCCACTTTAAAAAAAGTGTCTTAGTGATACGGTAACCTTGCCATAGGTTTATAGCAACAAATTAAAAACCATGCTGGCGCTAGCTTGCTTTTTTTAAACCTTTTACTTTTGAATTTAATCTCGATATTTTTCTGCTCGCTGAATTCTTATGAAAAACACCTTTTGTAACGCCTCTCATGATTTCCGACTGTGCTGCCTTAAGAACTTCATTAGCAGAGGCTTGATCACCATTTATTATAGCTTGCTCAACTTTCTTGACAAACGTTTTTATCCTAGTTTTTCTATTCTTATTTTCCGTGGTTTTTTTAACCGTTTGTCTTAATCTTTTTTTTGCTGAAGCTTTATTTGGCATCTTTATCGAACTCCTTACGCAATCAATTACACAATGCGGTTATAAATGTCAATAAGCGAACTGCTATTTGTCTTCGAACTTGGGAGTTCTTTTTTCTATAAAGGCGGACATACCTTCTTTTTTATCTTCAGTTGAGAAAAGAGCATTGAATATTCGCCTTTCAAACAATAAACCCTCTGACATTCCAATTTCGAATGAACGATTTATTGATTCCTTAATTCCAATGGTCGACAACATAGACTTTTCTGCTATTTTATAAGCAACAGCCTTAGCTTCCTTTAAAAGATCCTCAGCAGGAACAACTCTACTGACTAGACCAGACCTTTCGGCCTCTTCAGCATCCATATTTCTACCAGTTAAGTGCATCTCCATTGCTTTAGATTTTCCAACAAATTTCGATAGCAGTTGCGTTCCTCCAAAACCCGCCATAACACCTAAATTTATTTCAGGTTGTCCAAATTTTGCACTGTCTGCAGCTAATATAAAGTCGCACCTCATTGCAAGCTCACAACCTCCTCCTAGCGCGTATCCAGCTACGGCAGCTATAATTGGTTTTCTAGTTGCTTGAATTCTATCTAAATCATTAGAAAAGAAGTTTTTGTAGAACATATCTACAAAAGACTTTGATATCATCTCCTTGATGTCCGCACCAGCAGCAAAAGCCTTTTCAGAACCAGTTAAAATAATTGTTCTAACAGAATCATTATTGTCTGCATCTGTTAGAGCGCTATTTAGTTCCTCCAACAGCTTACTGTTTAGAGCGTTCAATGCATTTGGCCTATTGAGTTTTATAATTAAAATAGGTTCTTCATGCTCTATGATGAGCGTCTCGTAAGCCATCCGATTCTCCAAAAAATTTATCTGCACAAACTTTTAATTTTCTTATCAAGATTTATCAAGAAAATAATGAATTACTTCTGACAGGTTGCGCAATAAAATGTACTCCTCCCACTAATTATAATTTTCCCAACAGCACCCTTACATTTACCCCGAAAACATGCTTGACCCTCTTTGCCATAAACGTGCAGTTTGTTTTGAAAATATCCTACCTCTCCACCAACCTGTCGGAAATCTTTTAAAGTAGTACCACCAAATTTAATCGCCTTATTAAGAACTTTCTTAATTGATGCAACTAGTCTTTCACATTCAATTAGAGACATTTTTTTGCCAATCCTAGTCGGTTTGATTCGACAATCCCACAAAGCCTCACTCACATATATGTTTCCCAAGCCAGCTACAACTTTCTGATCCATTAAAATATTTTTTAAAGATCTTGAAGAGTTTTTGATTTTGGACCACAGATGTTGTTTATCAAATTTTTTGGAAAGAGGTTCTATTCCTATATATTTGAACCTTTGATAATCTGCATAGTCACCTTCTATAATTTCAATAAAACCAAACCTTCGAGGATCATTATATATAAGCAGGAATTGATTATCGAATGATATTATCAGATGATCGTGTTTCTTTGGTTTATATTTATTTTTACTTTCTGTACTTAAGTTTATCCTTCCTGACATCCCCAGATGTAGGACTATTGTTGTTTTCTTATTTAGAAAAAAGAGAAGGTATTTTGATCGCCTACCAACTCCTAGAACTCGTTTTTTCAGGATAAATTTTTCAAAGTTCTCCTTGATAGGGAACCTTAGGTCTCGTCTAAATATTTTAGTTGAGATGATGGCACTACCTATAACTGTCTTTTCTATACCTAATTTAACTGTTTCTATTTCTGGAAGTTCTGGCAAAAATCTATTTATAAAAATGAACTGGCTATTGATCTAAAAGACTATACTATAGATCATTATAAAAATATCATTAGATTTATTATGCTTTCAGAAGACGAGATAAAAGGCCTTAAATTTGAAGAGGGGCTGAAGAAATTAGAAGAGTTGGTTACTCATCTAGACGATGGCAATTTAAGCTTGGAGGAATCAATTTCTTACTACGAAATAGGGATTAAACTGAAAAGCCATTGCGAAAAACTTTTGAAGACAGCAGAATTGAAAATTTTAAAAGTATCTGACAAAGAGAAGTTTATAACGGAAGACTTAAGAGCAGACGATAATGAATAAACCCTATAGTGAGTTCGACGAGACTTACTTCAAAACAATGCTCGAAAATAATGCACTTTATTTTAATCAACATTTAAAAAAATTTTTAAAAACAAAGAATTTTGGAATATTAAAAAAACCAATTGAGTATTCGATATTGGGGCAAGGAAAAAGATTGAGACCGTTGCTGTGTATGGAAACGTCAAAGGTTTTCAATATTTCAAATGAAGTGGCTATATTCTGTGCTATCGCAATTGAATGCATTCATACGTACTCTCTTGTGCATGATGATCTTCCATCTATGGACGATGATGATTTGAGAAGGGGTCAACTAACTATCCATAAGAAATGGAATGAGGCAACTGCCATTTTAGTTGGAGATGCACTACAAAGTTTGGGTTTTGAAGCACTGAGTGGACATAAATTTAAAGTTACTGATAAAGTAAAAAATAAATTAATTTTGAGTTTAGCCAAAAATTCTGGGGCTTCTGGTATGGTATTAGGTCAAGCATTAGATATAGACGCCGAGACTTCCCAAAAGGAGCTAAAAATAAACGAGATTTCGAAAATACAAGAATATAAAACTGGAAAGTTGATATCCTGGGCCTGCGAAGTTGGACCGATTATAGCGGAAGAAAACACTGAGCCCTTCTCCTTATACGCCGCTAAAATAGGTTTAGCTTTTCAAATTATTGACGACATCTTGGATGTTACTAGTTCTTCCAAAACGTTAGGAAAAAATGTAGGTAAAGATATGGACAAAAATAAGGCCACTTTTGTTTCAAAACTAGGTCTTGATAATTCAAAAAAGAAAGCCTTAGAGTTAGTATCTGAAGCTTGTGAAGCTATTTCAGGTTTTAAAGATCGATCAAGAAATCTTTGCCAAATCGCTAACTTTATTGTCAGTAGGCAATTTTAACCTTTGATTGGAGAAATTAGAGAACCAATAATTATTCTTTTTTTAGAACTTTATTTACTAATAACTCGGCGATTTGTATTGCATTTAGAGCAGCGCCTTTTCTAAGGTTATCAGATACACACCATAAATTCAGACCATTCTCCGTTGTAGAATCTTGTCTTATTCGACTAATAAAAGTCGCATAATCGCCTGCACATTCTATTGGCGTTGTGTAACCTCCTTCTTCTCTTTTATCTACGACAATTATTCCTGGAGATTGCCTCAAAATTTCTCTGGCTTCTTCTTCATCTAAAAAATCTTCAAATTCTATATTTACCGCCTCGGAGTGACCAACAAATACCGGCACCCTGACACATGTTGCTGTCAATTTTATCTTCTTGTCTAAAATCTTCTTTGTTTCAGCAACCATTTTCCACTCCTCTTTTGTCTGCCCGTCATCGAGAAACACATCTATTTGAGGAATTACATTAAAAGCGATTTGTTTAGGATAAGCTTTTGGATCTACTTCCTGACCCGGCACGTATAAACCTTTTGTTTGAGCCCACAGCTCGTCCATTGCTTCCTTACCTGAGCCTGAAACTGATTGAAAAGTTGTTACCACGACTCTTTTTATTTGTGCTCTATCGTGTAATGGTTTTAATGCTACAACCAATTGGGCGGTTGAACAGTTAGGGTTTGAAATAATATTTCTTATATCGAAATTTTGTATTTCCTCAGGATTAACCTCAGGGACTATTAGGGGGACATCTGGGTGGTAGCGAAAAAGAGATGAATTGTCTATCACTATACAGCCACTTTCAGTCGCTTTTTTAACATATTTTTTTGTTGCTTCTGAGCCAACTGCAAAAAGGGCGATATCAATTCCTTTAAAATCAAAAGTATCTAAATCTTTAGTCTTTAGAACTTTATCTCCAAATGAACATTCGGTCCCCAAAGATCTTCTACTGGCTAAAGCAGTCAGCTGATCCACTGGGAACAGGCGCTCAGCCAAAATATTAAGCATTTCTCTTCCTACGTTACCAGTAGCACCGCAAACAGCAATGTTATATCCCATACTTTTCCTCTTTAATCTTTTGAAAAGTGATCTTTGAGCTTTGGTAATTCGGCAAAATTGCCTTCGGTCTTATCTTTATAGGATCGAAATCCTTCCATCAACTCAGATTGGCTCAGCATCGATGCATTCCACATATTAATCCAATCCAATCCCTCATCAATGGTATGGTCACGCGCAAAATCAATAACTTTCTTACAACCAAAAACAGCAGCCGGAGAATTAGAAGCTATTTCTTTAGCAATCTCTAATGCGCCTTCGATAAGAGCTTCATGACTGTCATATAATCTATTTACAAAACCATAATCTTTAGCCTCTTGAGCAGAAAAATTTCTTCCTGTAAACGCTAATTCCTTAACAATACCTTCAGGGAGTAATTTTACAATTCTAGGGAATGTACCCACATCTGCTACCATTCCAATTTTTGTCTCCCTTATTGAAAAAAAAGCATCGTTGGTTGCTAATCGTATATCCGCGGAACAGATTAGATCCACACCTCCGCCTATACAGCCACCCTGTATTGCACAAATAACCGGAACTCTAGCTTTTTGTAATGATGAAATAGAGTCTTGTAAAAAAGACAGAAAGTTCATGAAGTTTTGAGGCGTTTGCAGCTCCTTTTCATTCTTTTTATTTGTGGTAGAGCTTGAAAAAACGTCTTGACCAAAAAGGCTTAAATCCAAACCGGCTGAAAATATGGGGCCAGTTGACGATAGAACAATACATCTCGCAATGGAATTTCTATCGATGTCTCCAATTATCCTTGGTAGATCTCTCCAAAAATCCCAGTTCATAGCATTTCTTTTCTCAGGCCTGTTAAGCTTTACGTGAGCAACATGGCCAAGCAATTCAATATTAAAGTAATTTGATTGATATTGGTCTTGGTCAGCGACTTGTAGATTCTTCATTTTATATCCCACCTTTCCATTCTGATTTAAGTATAATCCCTAAGCATAAGATTTAAAGTCTTTAATAAGGGAAATAATTTTATCAGGTTGCTCCATTGGAAAAAAGTGTGTTCCTCTTTCAATTATCTCCAATTTTTTTAAATTATAAAGTCGCTTGAATGACGATAGGGAGGCCGTTGTACTTCCGATTTCTGAAACCAAAAGAACAATTGGCACACTGGTTTCTTTTATTATTTTTGGCGTTGCTACGATTTCCGTATTTTTAAAACTTGCTGCCTCTATTGCTGGACGACATGTCAAATAGACGCCTTCCTTATCGCTTCTTGTTCCACCCAACAGATAATCTTCCAGAAAACCCTCTTCCCAAGTACTGAAAATCCCTCTGCCGGTATAAGAGTCTAATACTGTCTTGAAACTATCCCACCTGTCTCTCTTCTTCAGAGCCTGCTTTGTAAGTTTTAATGTACTAGAGTCATATCCAAGAGGACCAAGATACTTAGTTAAATATTGATAATGGTAATTTATTACCACAGGATCCGCTAATATTAATCCAGATATTTTCTCCTCAATATATTTACTAACCATAAGACTTAGTGACCCTCCTATTGAATGCCCACCTAAAAGGATTTTACGCTTATGTTTTTTGTTTAATTCAATTATCAAAGCTTCCAAATCATAGGAATTTCCTAAAACAGGGTTCAGCTTATTATAAAAAGCCCCTTTTTCAGTCATGCCATAACCTGGTGCGTCCCAAGCATATACATTGAAATCTCTAGTTAATTTACGTAGGAGTCTATTATATGTTTGGCCATTAAAGCCATTAGCGTGCGCCCAATGAAGTATTGGGGCATTTGCTGGACCTTTCCAGAAACACACGGAAAAATCACCTCTATCTGTTTTTATTGTTAATCTTTTCATTAGTTACAAAAATTATATTTGTTAACACTTCATTGAACTATATAACTAAATAATGCAATATAAATTAGAGACTACTGACGTTTCTCTTGACTTATTCGGATCAGCAAAATCAAAACTGATCGATAAAAGAATTACTAAAAATAGAGAAACACCCTTCCTGTTGATGCTAAGAGCAGCTACATCTGCAAAAAAATTTTTAGTAAGCAGAAAAGCTAAATCAGTAACAATTTTCATAGGCAAGGGAAATAATGGTGAAGATGGGCTCTGCTTAGCAGCTCTTTTAAAAATAGAAAATATCAAGACA